>NZ_JBNPXO010000007.1:0-270806 GCF_050433265.1 Allobosea sp. OAE752 | reverse complement strand
CGCGGCTGCGCCAGCTCGCCGAGGCCGCCTTCGTCCAGTCCCGGACCGCCCCAGCCCCCCGCAAGGTCGCCAATGGCCGCGCCATCGACACCGGATGGGAAGAGTTCTGAGGGAGCCCGGCCTTCAAGGCGCTCCGTCACAAACACAAACGGCGCCGAAAGGCGCCGTTTTCTTTTTCTTTATGCGTCAATGGCCTGCCCGACCGAGACCTGGCGCGCCCGAAAGCGCTCCAGGCGGTGCTCAGACGGCTTTTCGGTCCAGCACCGCCGACAATTCCGGCTTCACGTTGAGCGTCTGGAAGACGACGCAGTAGCGCTCGGTGAGCTTCAGCAGCGTGTCGAGCTTCTCCTGCGGCGCGTCGGTCTCGACGTCGAAGGAGAGGCGAATCGCCTTGAAACCGACGGGCGCATCCTTGACGACGCCGAGCGTGCCGCGGAAGTCGAGATCGCCCTCGGCCCGCACCACGCCCTTCTTCAGCTCGATCTCGAGCGCCGTCGCGACGGCCTTCAACGTCACGCCGGCGCAGGCGACCAGCGCCTCGAGCAGCATGTCGCCGGAGCAGAGCTCGGCCCCGGAGCCGCCGGTCGCGGGATGCAGGCCGGCCAGCGCGATGGCGCGGCCGGTCTCGACCTTGCAGGCGATGTGCTGGTCGTCGAGCTCGCCATGGGCCTTGAGCGTGACGATCGCCGCCTCGGGGTTGCTCCGGTATTCGTCCTTGAGGGGAGCCTGCAAGGCGCGCAGCGCGGTGACGTCCATGGAACCGACCCTCTCGTTCAGACTGTGAAATCGCGTCATGCGGCTGATAGGACGAAGCCGCGGCCAATGCCAGAGATGGCAGCGCGCCGCAGCCGGGCTACCACCACATGCCGGCGGTCTCGGCCGCCTTCTCCTGATGCGGCGCCTCGTGGCGCAGCGAGCGGTCGAGCGCGCGCAACGCCTCGCGCTTCGTCGCCTCGAAGGCCGGAGAGAGCCGGTCACGCGGCCGGGCGAGCGGGTTGTCGAGCTCGTCGAAGAGCCGGCCGGGATGCGGCTGCATCACCACGATGCGGTCGGCGAGCGTCACCGCCTCCTCGACATCATGCGTGACCATCAGGACGGTCGGCCGGCTCTCCTGCCAGAGCGCCAGCAGATGGCCGTGCAGGCTTGCCCGCGTCGTCGCGTCGAGGGCCGAGAAGGGCTCGTCCATCAGCAGCAGCTTCGGCCGGGTGACGAGGGCGCGGGCGATGGCGACGCGCTGCTGCTGGCCGCCGGAGAGCTCGCGCGGCCAACGCTTCTCATGGCCGGCGAGGCCGACGCGGACCAGCGCATTGGTCACCAGCCCTTCCCGCTCGAAGGCGGAGAGATGCGACAGGCCGAAGCCGACATTCTCCGCGACGCTGAGCCAGGGGAAGAGCCGCGGCTCCTGGAAGATGACGCCGACATCGGCGCGGGGCTCGGCGACGGTCTCGCCATTGAGCCGGATCGCTCCGGCGCTCGGCGTGTCGAGCCCTGCGACGAGCCTGAGCAAGGTCGTCTTGCCGCAGCCCGAGCCGCCGAGCAAAGCGACGATCTCGCCGCGCCCGACTTCGAGGTCGATCGCCGAGAGGGCATGGGTGCCGTCGGCATAGGTTTTGGACAGCCGGTCGAAACTCAGCACGGGGTTAAGCCTTCAGAGCTTGTCGCGCGCCGTATCCTGCCAGGCGAGGAAGGGCCGCGTGATGGCGACGAGGAGGCCGTCAGCCAGCTTGCCGAGCACGGCGAAGCTGATGATGGCCGCGATGATGGTGTCGGGGCGACCGAGCTGCTGGCCGTCCACGAGCAGGTAACCCAGCCCCTCGCTCGCCCCCATGATCTCGGCCGCGACCACGAACATGAAGCCGAGGCCGAGGCCCGAGCGCAGCGCAGTGATCCAGTCCGGCAGGATCGCCGGCAGCAGGACGCGCCTGACCATGGCGAGCCGCGAAAGGCGGAAGACCCGGCCGACCTCGACGATCTTGCGGTCGATGCCCTGGATCGCGGCGGCGACGCCGAGATAGACCGGGAAGAAGACGCCGACCGCGATCAGCGCGACCTTCGAGGCCTCGAAGATGCCGAGCCAGAGGATGAAGAGCGGCACCCAGGCGATGGAAGGGATGGCCCGCAGCGCCTGCAAGGTTGGATCGAGCAGGCGGCGCGCAACCGGCAGGGCGCCGGTCAGCGCGCCCAGGACCGTGCCCGCCAGCGCCCCGAGCCCGAAACCCGCCGCGACGCGCGAGAGTGTTGCCGTCGCATGGGTCAGGAGCTCGCCGGAGGCGGCCAGATCCCGGAGCGTGCGGCCGATGACGCTGGGTGGAGGCATCAGCCGACCATTGGCGATGCCTGCCGCCACCAACCCTTCCCAGAGCAGGGCCAGCAGCACTGGCAGCACGAAGCCGAGAAGAACGAGGCTGGAACGGCGCGGCTTGCGGCCGCCCTGCCGCTCCTGCCGGACCGTCCCAGCCGCTTCGGCCTCCACCGCGCTCATCGGGCCGGGCCGCGCCTCAGTTGGTCGCGAGGAAGCCGCGATCGATCAACGAGTCGACCGCCGCCTTCACATCGGTCGCGGCCGGCAGGACGCCGGCGTCCTTCAGCGCGATGCCGGCGGCGGTGATGCTGTCGATCTGCGCCTGCCCGATGGCGGAATGGGTGAGATCCGTGCGGGTGAGCTGGCGCTCGATCACCGGCTCGGAGAGCTTGGTGTAATCGACCAGGATCTTCTTGAGCTCGGCGGGGTTGGCGAGCGCGTAGCGGCGTGCCTCCTCATAGGCGGCGATGACCTTGCGCACGAGCGCCGGGTTCTCCGCAGCGAAAGCCTCGCGGGTATTGAGGATGCCCCAGGTGTTGTCCTCGGGCTTGCGGTAGAACAGCTTGGCGCCGCTCTCGACCTCGGCCGCCGCCATCAGCGGGTCGAGCCCGGCCCAGGCATCGACATCGCCGCGCTCCAGCGCGAGGCGGCCATCGGCGTGCTGGAGCAGGACGAGCTTGACGTCCTTCTCGGTCAGCTTGGCATCGGCCAGCGCCCGGACAAGGAAGATGTGAGGATCGGTGCCGCGCGTGACCGCGACGCGCTTGCCCTTGAGGTCGGCGACCTTGGTGATCTCGCTCTTGGCGCCGGTGACGAGGGCGGTCCATTCGGGCCGCGAATAGACATAGATCGACTTGATCGGGTTTCCGTTGATCTTGCCGATCAGCGCGGCGGCGCCGGCGGTCGAGCCGAAATCGATCGAGCCGGCATTGAGGAATTCGAGCGCCTTGTTGGAGCCGGCCGAGAAGACCCAGCGGACCTTGATGCCGTCGGCCTCCAGCGCCTTTTCCAGCGTCCCGCGCTCCTTGAGCACGAGGCTCACGGGGTTATAGGTCGCGTAATCCAGGCGGATCTCCTTGGGCTGCGCCAAGGCGGGAGTGGCGAGCGCGGCGACCGCCAGGGCGGCGAGCGCAAGACGGCGGGTGATGCTGGTCATCGGATGATCCCTCTTTTGTCGACGATGCGAGGGATCGGGCGCTCATCGCCCCTCCCAACGCTTTAGCTGCACTTGTTTCGCGCCCGCAAGCTGATGGCTCAAATCGGCGCGTATCCTTTTCTTAGGTCCAATCGTTCTGTATGTCAAACAACACAAACCTGCATGGTCTTCCGCAAAATTCACGGAAATCCACGTATATTTTAAGCGTTCCTGCGCAGCGCGCCGTCATGATAGGAACAGACTTCACAGCGAGACCCTGCTGCCGTGTCAGCCGCCCACGACAAGCCCGCCCTTCCGCTTCCCGAGATGCTGCAAGATCCCGAGGCCGGCGTCACCCGCCTGCTGGCTTCGGCACGTCGGCGCGACAAGGCCGAAAAGCGCCAGCTCCTCGTCGGCGCGCTGCGCCAGCTCCTCGACGACGGCCACGCCTCGGCCCGCGCCATTCTCGAAGGGCCGCGCAGCGGGCTCGCCTGCGCGCACCGGCTGTCCGCGGTGATGGATGCGGTCGTCATCGCGCTGCACAAGGCTGCGACGGGCTATTTCTATCCGGCCGACAACCCCTCGCAATCCGAGCGCATCGCGGTCGCCGCCGTCGGCGGCTATGGCCGCGGCACGCTGGCGCCGGGCTCGGATGTCGACCTGCTCTTCCTGTTCCCGCACAAGCAGACCGCCTGGGGCGAGAGCGTGGTCGAGTCCATGCTCTACCCGCTCTGGGACCTGAAGCTGAAGACCGGCCATTCGGTCCGCTCGGTCGACGACTGCATCCGCGAAGCGCGTGCCGACATGACGATCCGCACGGCGCTGCTGGAAGCGCGCTTCCTCAGCGGCGACAGGGCGCTGTTCGACGAGATGGTCCGGCGCTTCGACGCCGAGGTGGTCGAGGGCACGGCCGCGGCCTTCACCGAGGCGAAGCTCGCCGAGCGCGAGACGCGGGTGCAGCGCGCCGGCACCTCGCGCTATCTGGTCGAGCCCAACGTCAAGGATGGCAAGGGCGGCTTGCGCGACCTCAACACGCTGTTCTGGATCGCGAAATACGCCTACCGCGTGAAGGATGTGCGCGAGCTCGTCGCGGCGGGCCTGTTCGACACGCAGGAATTGCAGATGTTCGAGCGCTCGGAGGAGTTCCTCTGGCGCGTGCGCTGCTGGCTGCACTTCATCACCGGACGGGCGGAGGAGCGGCTCTCCTTCGACCTGCAGCGGCAGGTGGCGGCGGCCATCGGCTATGCCGGCCGCAGCGGCCAGGCACCGGTCGAGCGCTTCATGAAGGCCTATTTCCTCGTCGCCAAGGATGTCGGCGACCTCACCGCCATCGTCTGCGCGGCGCTGGAGGCGCGCCAGCAGAAGCCGCGCGCGACGCTCTCGCGCCTGCTCGGCTCCTTCACCAAGCGCAAGCGCGTGCGCGCCCTCGGCCACACCGATTTCACCCTGAAGGGCCAGCGCCTCGCCGTCATCGACGACAGCGCCTTCGAGCGCGACCCGGTCAACCTGCTCCGGCTCTACCAGATCGCCAGCCGCGAGGACCTCGCCATCCATCCCGATACGAGCCGGCTGGTGACGCAGTCGCTCAGGCTGATCACCTCCGGGCTGCGCCACGACCCCGAGGCCAACCGCATCTTCCTGGAAATCCTCACCGCGCGGCGCTCGCCGGAGGTGGTGCTGCGGCGCATGAACGAGTCCGGGCTGCTCGGCCGCTTCGTCCCGGATTTCGGCCGGGTGGTGGCGATGATGCAGTTCAACATGTACCACCACTACACGGTGGACGAGCACCTGATCCGCGCCATCGGCGTGCTGGCCGAGATCGATTCCGGCACGCTCGAGGCCGAGCACCCGCTCGCGAACGAGATCATGCCGACGGTCGCCAACCGGCGGGCGCTCTATGTCGCCCTGTTCCTGCACGACATCGCCAAGGGCCGGCCGGAGGACCATTCGCTCGCCGGCGCACGCATCGCCCGCAAGCTCGGCCCGCGCCTCGGGCTGACGCCGGGCCAGACCGAGACCGTCGCCTGGCTGGTCGAGCACCATCTCGACATGTCGACGGTGGCGCAGAGCCGCGACCTCGGCGATCCGAAGACGATCGAGAGCTTCGCGGCCACGGTGCAGACGCTGGAACGATTGAAGCTCCTGCTGATCCTCACCGTCGCCGACATCAAGGCGGTCGGTCCCGGCGTCTGGAACGGCTGGAAGGGCCAGCTCCTGCGCACGCTCTATTACGAGACCGAGCTCGTCTTGACCGGCGGCCATTCGGCGGTCGAGCGCAAGGCCCGTGTCGGCCGCAAGCAGGACGAGTTGCGGCAGCGGCTCTCCGACTGGAGCGAGGCCGAGCGCGAGGCCTATATCGCGCGCCACTACCCGCCCTACTGGATCAAGGTCGATCTCGCCGACCAGGAGAAGCACGCACGCTTCCTCAGCGAGGCGGAGAAGGCCGGCCGCACCACCGCGACCGTGGTCGAGACCGACCAGTTCCGCGGCGTGACCGAGCTCACCGTACTCGCGCCCGACCATCCGCGCCTTCTGGCCATCGTCACCGGCGCCTGCGCTGCGGCCGGCGGCAACATCGTCGACGCGCAGATCTTCACCACCACGGACGGGCTCGCGCTCGACACCATCTCCGTCTCGCGCGCCTTCGACCGCGACGACGACGAGTTGCGCCGGGCCGGGCGGATCGCGGCGGCGATCGAACGGGCCTTGAAGGGCGAGATCAAGATCGCCGATCTCGTCGCGCAGCGCCGCGCGCCGCCGCCGCGCGGCCAGACCTTCCAGCTCGCGCCGGAGATCGTCATCGACAACGTGCTGTCCAGCCGCCACACGGTGCTGGAGGTCTCCGGGCTCGACCGGCCGGGCCTGCTCTACGACCTCACCACCGCGATCGGGAAGCTCAACCTCAACATCGCCTCCGCCCATATCGCGACCTTCGGCGAGAAGGCGGTCGACGTTTTCTACGTCACCGACCTGACCAATGCGAAGATCGTCTCGACCGCGCGCCAGCTCGCGATCCGCAAGAGCTTGCTGGAGGTGTTCGAGTTCGAGGGGGGCAAGGCGGCGTCGGCCAGGACGAAAGTCCCGGCGCGCGCTTGATTTGGGCCGCCATAAGCCCGATATCGGCCACGAACGCGGCCGCGTTTCCGGGGAAACCCGCCAGGCCCGGCGACGGGCGGCACGGCCAGCCAGATTGATGGATGGGAATTGGAACAGGCAATGACGCGCAACCCTGCGACGGAAGACCCGAACCTCGAAGCCGCGACCGACGCTCCCGAGCAGGCTCAGGCCACCGAAGGGGGCAACGAGGCCCAGATCGCGGCGCTCCAGAACGAGCGCGACGACCTCAAGGACAAGCTGCTGCGCACGCTCGCCGAGATGGAGAACCTGCGCCGTCGCACCGAGCGCGAGATCGCCGATGCGAAGGCCTATGCGGCGACGAGCTTCGCCCGCGACATGCTCGGCTCCTCGGACAATCTGCGCCGGGCGCTCGAGAGCGTGCCGGACACTGCGCGCGACGCCGCCGACGCCACGCTCAAGGCACTCTATGACGGCGTCGAGCTGACCGAGCGCGAGCTGCTGAAGACGCTGGAGCGTCACGGCGTGCGCAAGATCGACCCGCTGGGCGAGAAGTTCGACCCGCACCTGCATCAGGCGATGTTCGAGGCGCCCGATCCGGCCACGCCCAAGGGCATGGTCTCCAAGGTGGTCCAGGTCGGCTACAAGATCGGCGAGCGCGTGCTGCGCCCTGCCCTCGTCGGCATCTCGGCCGGCGGCCCCAAGGCCGAGCAGGGCGGCGACAAGCCCACGAGTCACTGATCGATGTTCGAGGGCGCCGGCGTCGCCATCTTCGCGCTGACCGGAGCCCTCGTCGCCGCCCGCAAGGGCATGGACCCCTTAGGCTTCATCCTGCTCGCGACCGTCACCGGCGTCGGCGGCGGCACGCTGCGGGAGCTGCTGCTCGGCCATAGCGCGCGCTGGGTGCACGATCCAACCAGCGTGATCATCTGCACCGTGGTGGCGATCGGCGCCTGGGCGCTGGCCTATCTGCGCCCAGGCATTATCGAGGGCTGGAGCGGGCGCAAGCTGCTGCTCTGGAGCGACGCCGCCGGCCTCTCGATGTTCGCCGTCAGCGGGACCCTGATCGGGCTGGAAGCCGGCGCGCCGGTCCTGTCCGCCATCGCGCTCGGTGCCATGACCGCCACCTTCGGCGGCATCCTGCGCGACATCCTCGCCGGCGACCGGCCGATGGTGCTGTGGAGCCGGGAATTCTACGTCACCGCCGCCACGGCCGGCGCGGCGGTGACCGCCTTGCTCCATGGCCTTGGCCTGCCCGTCTATGCCGTGGCTCTCGGCGGGCTGGCGATGGGCTTCGGGCTCAGGGCCGGCTCGCTGCTGCTCGGCTGGTCCTTCCCGAAGCTGCCGGGCGGCACGGGCGAATAAATCCCGTTTGCGATGGGCAGTCCTCCCCCCGAGAAGCCGCGAAGCGGCGTCTCGAAGGACGGGGTCCGATCATCTTCAATCCGGCTTCGTCACGCGCCGCAGCGTCAGGTTGAGGCGCCCTCCCTCGGCCAGCAAGGTCGAGGAGCCCGACAGGACGCGGTCGATGCCGTGATAGGCGAGCCGCGCCGCGCCGCCGAAAACCAGCACATCGCCGGAAGCGAGCTTGAGGGAAGCCGTCTTGCCGCCACGCGTCGTCCCGCCGATGCGGAAGAGCGCGGCATCGCCGAGCGAGATCGAGAGCACCGGCGCGTCGAAATCCTGCTCGTCGCGATCCTGATGCAGCCCCATCTTCGCGCCGGCCGCATAATAGTTGACGAGACAGGCCTCGGGCGGATGGGGATAGCCGGAAAGCTCCTCCCACAACGCCAGCAGCGGTGCCGGCAGCAGCGGCCAAGGCTCCTTCGTCTCGGGATGGAGCGGCTGGTAGCGATAGCCGCTCTCGTCGGAAACCCAGCCGAGCGGGCCGCAATTCGTCATCCTGACCGAAAACGGCTTGCCGGTCTTCGGCATGCGCGGCTGGAAGAGGGGCGCCTGCCTGACCACGGCACGCAATTCGGCCAGGAGAGCGCCCTGCTCCGCGGCCGAGAGCCGGCCCGGCCAGTGGACGACGCCCGGGGCGACGGCGATCCGCGTCATGGCCAGCTCCGGGTCACGAGCTACAGCGTGTCGAGGCCGAGGACATCGGCCATGGAATAGAGGCCGGGCGCCCTGCCCCGGCCCCAGAGCGCCGCCCTGATCGCGCCCTGGGCAAAGAGGCTGCGATCCTCCGCGACATGGGCGAGTTCCAGCCGTTCGCCCGCTCCGGCGAAGATGACCTTGTGATCGCCGACAACGGTGCCGCCGCGCAACGCGGCAAAGCCGATCGTGCCCGGATCACGTGCACCGGTGATGCCGTCACGGGCCGCGACGCGCCGCTCGGCGAGATCGACGGCGCGGCCGGCAGCGGCCGCCTCGCCCAGCAGCACGGCCGTGCCGGAGGGCGCATCGACCTTCATGCGATGGTGCATCTCGACGATCTCGATGTCCCAGTCGGTGCCAAGCGTCGCGGCGACCTTGCGCACCAGCGCCGCCAGCAGATTGACGCCCAGGCTCATATTGCCGGACCGAATGATCGGGATGCGCCGCGCCGTCTCCGCCAACGCCGCGAGATGCGCCGGCTCCAGCCCGGTCGTGCCAACGACGTGCAGGATGCCGGCATCGGCCGCGAGGCGCGCGAAGGCGACGGTCGCCTCCGGCGAGGTGAAATCGAACACGGCATCGCCCTGCGCGAAAGCGGCAGCGGGATCGCCCGTCACGGTCACGCCCAGCGGCGGCAGTCCAGCAAGCGGACCGGCATCGGCGCCCAGGGCCGGCGAGCCCGGACGTTCGACGGCAGCGACCAGGCGGCATCCCTCAGCCTGATCGATGGCCTTGATCAGCATGCGCCCCATGCGCCCGGCGGCGCCGACGACGACGAGACGCATGTCACTCATGGGGCAGGCTCCGAAAGGGCTTCCGGACGGAAGCGGCAAGGCAGGACGACTAACGCAAGACGACCAAGGCGGGACGATTATCGCTATAAGCCGGTTCGTCGCGGCGCGACACCCGAAACCGCGCATGGCCAGGCGCATGCGAAAACGGCCGGGTTGCCCCGGCCGTGATGCGATTTTGTTGCAAGATCGCGGAGGTTCAGGCCGCCTGCTGGATCGCGGAGAGCTTCCACTCACCGCCACGCTCGCGCAGGAAGGTCCAGAACTCCTTGACCTCCTGCGGCGCGGTCGCATTGCCGTCGACGACGCGGCCGCTCTTGCGGTCATAAAGCGCGTTGACCAGGCTGAAGCGCATCGAGACCGTGGCGTAGTCGGTGCTGCCCTCGCGCCAGGCCTCGGACAGGTCACCCTGCAGCAGCTTGACGTCGGAGACCCGGTCGACCACGCCGCGGCGGACGTTCTCGGTCAGATCCTCGTCGAAATAGCCGAACATCTCCGGGGTGACGCGCTGGCGCAGGCCGGCCTCGTCCTCGTTCGAATAGGCGGCGTTGACCTCACCGAGCAGGCGCTCGAAGGCGCTGAAATCGGCACCCTCAAGCTGGATCGGCGTGGTCGCCGGCTGGGCCGCGCCACCGCCGAAACCGCCCATGCGGGCGGCCGCGGGCTGGGCCGCGTCGGGCTGCGCGCCATAGGCCTCGCGGCCATAGGGCGCGCCAGCGCCAGCGAGCTGCGGCTCGGACCGGCGGCGGAAGAAGCGGATGGCCAGCATGATGATGCCGGCGATCAGGCCGATCTGCAGCAAGAAACCGAGGATGCCCGCAAGCGAGGCCAGACCGCCGAAGAAGCCCGAGCCGCTGAGCATTCCGAACAGGCCGGCGCCGAGCAGGCCGGCGCCGATGCCCATCATCATGTTGCGGGCGAAGGACGGACGGGCCGCCTGCGCAGCAGCAGCGCCGGCGCCCATGCCGGGGTTGGCGACGGACGGCGAAGGGGCCGCGCTGCGCTGGAAGGACTGCGCGCCGCCGGGAATCGTATTGGTCGGGGCCGGGGCGCTGTTCGAGAACATCCCGCGGCTACCCGAGCTGCGGCCGCCACCGGGGCGCGCCTCGGCGACCAACGGTACCAGCATCAGGGCTCCAACAACCAGGGCGACGGCACGTCCGCGACGGGCGAGCGAGATCAAAGACATTGTTCCTCCCGGAGCCTCCATGGGCTCGACGGCGCTCAATATGGGAGAGGAACGCGCGCGCCGCAAGATGGATGCTTGTTAACCGGCTGAAAGATCTCACTATTTCAAATCGGTGCATAATCATTCGTCGTGATCACTGGCCTGTGGTAAGGTGTCGCATCGTCCTCTCCGCGGACGAAGGAAAGAGCGCCATGTTCGGACATGAACCGAGGCCTCACCGACATCGCCTGTTGAGCTGGCTCCTGGCGCTGGCCGTCCTGCTGCTGATCACCGAAGCCGCCGCCGCGGGAGAACCGGCCATTCCACTCGACGGCCCGCGCCTCGCCCAGGCACCCGAGCCGCTCTGCTTCTGCTGGAACAACGGCCGCAAGATCGCGGAGGGTTCGTCCTCCTGCATCCGCACCTCGCAGGGCCCGCGCATCGCGGCCTGCAGCCGCGTGACCAATCTGATGTCCTGGCAAGTGACGGAAACACCCTGCCCCGAAAGCTGAGCCTTTCACGCCAGCGATCCCGCGCAGGAGCGATCTTTCAAGCGAGCGATCTTGCGAAACAGAAACGCCGCCGGGACATCTCCCGGCGGCGTCATCGTTTATGGCTCTTGTGGTCCTAGCGACTTCGAGACTGACCCTTGTGTCAGAACGCTCCCAGAACGATTGCCATCATGAAAACGAAGGCCGCACCCATGATCAACCGGTCGAGACGCAGCGTGACAGTCATCACACCCTCCTGTGTCATTGACCTGTCGCAGAAGCTACCAGAACTGGCAGCGGCCGCAAGGGGGCGGCACCGTGGCGGCATGGTGGCGAAGGCTAGATCATGCTTAAACTTGCGTTAAATCCTTGAATAGATTTGGGGATATTTCTGATGCCGGCAGTCGCGCAACCGGCGCCCGGAAAGGCTTCCCAAGTCGTTGCAGCGCTCTTCTCCGGACTCTTCCGCATTGACCTCGGACTGAACGACGCACCGGGTCGGCTGCAGCGCAATCGGCATCCGTTAACGCGGGAAACGCCGGATTAAGTCGGCATTCACCACTCCGCCAAAGTTAATCCGGCTGTGGCGGCCGGGGCGCAGTCGGTTGAGAAACCGTTCACCAAACGCTTCGCATTTGAATGGTCATGCGACGCGTAAAACTCGCCCTCATCGCAGTTGGTCTGGCCGGCGCCGCCGGGCTGGCCGGCTGCGGCAAGTTCCAGAAACCGCAGCGCGCTCCCTGGCGCGATCAGGCGGAAGCCACCTGCATGAGCTCCGGCCAGGTGCAGCTCTCCAGCTATGTCAGCCTACGCGGCAAGGCGATCGACGGGCCGGGCGTCTGCGGCATGCAGCAGCCGCTCAAGGTCACCGCGCTGCAGAACGGCAGCGTCGCCCTGAAGAGCCCGGCCCTGCTCGCCTGCCCGGTCGTGGCAACGACCGACCAGTGGTTCGCCGAGGTCGTGCAGCCGGCCGCGATGAACATCTTCGGCGCGCAGGTGATCGAGATCCGCGCCGGTTCCTATTCCTGCCGCTCCATGAACAACGGCACCTATACGACGGCCACTTCGGAGCATGCCTATGGCAACGCCGTCGACGTGTTCTCCTTCCGGCTGAACGACAACCGCGTCGTCACGGTCAAGGAAGGCTGGCGCGGCTCGCCGGAGGAACAGAACTTCCTGCGCGAGGTCTTCGTCGGCGCCTGCACCTATTTCGGCACGGTCCTCGGGCCGGGCGCCGATCCGATGCATTACGACCACATCCATATCGACCTCGCCCGCCATTCCAAGGGCCGGCACATCTGCAAGCCGATCATCAAATACACGCCGAACTACAACCTGCCGCCGCCGGATCCGGCCCGGACCTATTCCTCGGCGCAAAGCGCACCGGCGACCCAGCGGGACGGCGCTCCCGCCGCCACCGCCTATGCCGGCGGGCCGGCGCTGCGCCGCCCGAACGACGGACTGCGCCCGCCCGGCGCCGTGCAGGGCGGCTATCCGGTCGCCAATAACGGCCAGGGCCAGGACCACAGCCTCGACGCCCAGATGCGGTTCCTCCAGGACTACGACGCACGCCGGCAGCAGGGCGGCGCGCGCTTCCAGCCGCAGCCTTTGCCCAGCGAGGCGCGCGGGCCGCTCACCCTGCCCGGCGCGGTCGAGCCGTCGGAGGAGGTCGTGCTCGGCGATGGCGGAGGTTCCGGCGTCGTCGACCAGCAGGGTTCGGAGGAGGCGCAGCCGATCACGCCGGAGCACGACCCCTTCGCCTACAGCTCAGGGCGCACGACGCGGCGCTGACCTAGGAAAGAATGTCGAGTTTCCGCGGAAATGCGCGGTCATCCCGGGCTTGACCCGGGATCCATGCCGGAGCGCCTACCGGAAAAGTTCTGGCATGGCTCCCGGATCTTCGCTTCGCTGCGTCCGGGATGCTCCGTCGTTCCTCGAGGAACGCGAATTCAGGGCGCCGCCAGAACCTGGCGGCATTCCGGCGGCAGGGCATCGAGCGACATCGGCGGCTTGGGTTTCGGCTTCGGGCCAGGCTTTGGCTTCGGCGGATTGAAGATCGCCTCGCGCTGGCGTTCGACCCAGCCGGTGAGCTCGGCGCCGCAGCCATCGCCGAAATTCGGCGGCTCCTGCGGCACGCAGCTCGCCATGCCGGCCGGGCAGGCCAGCCGGATGTGGAAATGGTAGTTGTGGCCCCAGATCGGCCGAACCTTGTCGAGCCAGCTTTTGTCGGCACCCGCCTCGCGGCAAAGAGCCACCTTCAGGGCCGGATTGACGAAAACGCGCTCCACCCGCGGCTCCGAGGCCACCGCCTTGATCAGGCGAGTATGGGCGGGCGTCCAGGCACGCGGATCGACATCGCGCCAATCGGCCCGGGCCATGTTGACCGCCGGCATGTTCTCGCGCTGCTCCCCGTCGAGCCTGCTCTTCGGCATCGGCGTCAGCCAGATATCGGCATCGAGGCCGATCTGATGCGAGGCATGGCCGGTCAGCATCGGCCCGCCGCGCGGCTGCGACATGTCGCCGACCAGAAGCCCGGACCAGCCGGTGATGCGCGGCACGTCGCGGGCCAGCTTCTCGAGATAGTCGATCAGGGCGGGATGCCCCCAGTTGCGGTTGCGGTTGAGCCGCATCACCTGCCAGCTCGGCCCGTCGAGAGGCAGCGCGGCGCCGCCGGAGAGGCAGCCACGTGCATAGGAGCCGATGGCGCGCGGCGGCAGATGCGCCGGGGTCGCCTTCTGGCCGAAGAGCGAGCGGGCGGCATCCGGCCAGGCGGCGATGTTGGCCGCGCGCGTCTTCGCCTCCTGATCGGCGGTGGACTGGGCCCTGGCCGCGAAGGGCACGAGGCCCGCCATGACGGTGAGGAGGGCGGCGATTCGTTTGGCGTGACGCATCGGCACAGAATCAGCGGCACTGCCCCTGGCGGTCAAGCCGCCGGATGGACAAGAGCGGATGCGGCAGGCAGCCTAGTGGCAAAAGGCGGGGCAACCGCCAGCCGCAACCGGAGGACCCCCATGCCAGAGCTCATAGACCGCCGCGCCCTGCTGGCCGGCACCGGCGCCGCACTGCTTGCATCCGGCGCCGGGCTTGCCCAGCAACCCTGGCCGCAAGGGCGGCAGGTCAAGCTTGTCGTGCCCTTCACGCCCGGCGGGGCGACCGACGTGCTCGGGCGGCTCGCGGCCGACAAGCTCAGCCAGAGCTGGGGCAATGTGGTCGTCGTCGAGAACCGTCCCGGCGCCGGCAGCAATATCGGGATCGAGGCCGTCGCCAAGGCCGAGCCGAACGGCGACACGCTGCTGATCGCCTCGGTCGGGCTCGCCACGAACCGCTATCTCTATGCCAAGGTCAACTACGACCCGGTCAGGGATCTCGCGCCGATCACCATGGTGGCGCTGGTGCCGAACCTGCTCGTGGTGCGCAACGACCTGCCGGTCAAGAACGTCGCCGAGCTCGTCGCCTATGCCAAGGCCAATCCCGGCAAGCTGACCTATGCCTCCTCCGGCGTCGGCACCTCGTTGCATCTCTCGGGCGAGCTGTTCCAGAAGCTCACCGGCACGAAGATGGTGCATGTGCCCTATCGCGGCTCCTCCCAGGCGATCCAGGACCTGATGGGCGGCCGCGTCGACCTGATCTTCGACAACATCACCTCGGCCCTGCCGCAGGCCAAGGGCGGCGCCATTCGCGGGCTCGGCGTCACCACCGCCAAGCGCGCCCCGACGGCGCCGGAATATCCGCCGATCGGCGAGACGGTGCCGGGCTTCGACGTCTCGTCCTGGTTCGCGCTGTTCGCGCCAGCGAAGACGCCCCAGGCGATCATCGACAAGATCCAGGCCGATACCAAGGCCGGCCTCGCCGACCCCGCGCTGCGCGCCAAGATGGACGCACTCGCCGCCGAGCCGGGCGGCTGGACGCCGGCCGAGCTCGCCGCCTTCCTGCAAGCCGAGCTCAAGAAATGGGGCGACCTGATCCAGGAGGCCGGGATCAAGGCCGAATAGAACGGAACAGTTGCGTCATGACCCGGGTTTTCCCCGTCGAACGCGCCTGTCGGGCGCAAACGACAAGGAAAACCTCATGTCCACGCTTCTGATCGTTCTGGTGCTGATCCTGCTGCTTGGCGGGGGCGGCTATTACGGCCATCGCAGCTATGGCCCGGCCGGGCTCGGCGGTGTCGTCGGCCTCGTTCTGGTCGTCGTGCTGATCCTGTGGCTGCTCGGCGCCATCGGCGGCGCTCCCGTCCACGTCTGAGGCCTTTGAACGGCGCCGATCAACTCCGATCGGCGCCATGCTCCCAGACGGCCACCGCCGCCGCCAGATCCTCGAGCGCGACGCCGACCGATTTGAACAGCGTGATGCCGCCGCCCTCGACGCTGCCCTGAACGCGCCCATGGCAGAGATCGGCCAAGGTGCCGGCGACCTTGTCGGCGCTGTAGCTGCCTTCGGCGATCGCGACGGCGACGTCGCCGCCCTCCTCGATCGCCTTGGCGGAATCGACGACGACGCGGGCGCGCTGCAGCGCATCGGCATCGGCCTCGCGCATCTGCATGGTGAAGCCGCCGATCAGGTCGAGATGAGCCTCGCGCTTGAGCCAGTGGCCATGGATCAGCGGCTCGGTCGCGTTGGTGGCGCAGGAGATGATATCGGCGGTGCGGACCTCGCCTTCGAGATCGGTCGTGGCGCGGGCCTCGATTCCGTCCTTCGCGAGTTCGGCGACTACGGCCTCGGCCGCCTCCGGCCGCCGCGCCCAGATCGCGATGTCGGTGAGCGGCCGCACCGAACGATGCGCCTTGATGATGAAGGGGGCGAGCGCGCCGGCACCGACCATCACCATATGGCTGGCCTCCGGATTCGACATGTAGCGCGAGGCCAAAGCGGAGGCTCCCGCAGTGCGCCAGAGCGTCAGCCGGTTTCCGTCCATCACCGCGAGCGGGCGCCCCGTCGTGCCGTCCATCAGCAGATAGGCCCCGAGGACGCCCGGCAGGTTGCGCTTGCCGTTGCCGAAGAAGACCGAGAGGATCTTGGTGCCGATATAGGGCTTTTCAGCCGCCGGACCGCTCCAGGCCGGCATGGTCAGCAGGATCGCGTCGTCCTCGCCGGGCCGTTCGATCGCATATTGCCCGCGCTTGGGCGCGATGACCTCGCTGCGGAAGGCGTCGTCCAGAATGTCGATCAGGGCGGGATAGCTCAGGGCCGCGTCGATTTCGGCCACATCGAAAAGGCGCATCGAGAACTCTTTGCTTTACCGCTTTGTCTGGACGCGAACCGGTATCCGCTTCGCTTGCGAAATGGCCTGCCGCCTCGGATTTTCGGGCCGATGCTTTAGTTCCGCCCGTCGGTCAGGGCAGGCAGCGCCGAATCCGGCACGGCCGAGCGCAGCGCCTGCGTCTCGGAGCGCAGCGCCTCGACCTCGCGGCGGCCACGGCGCGCGGCCTTGCGGTGCTTGCCCTGGGCGAGCCAGGAGGCGAGCCCCCCGACGAGAACGCCGAGGAAGATCGCCGCCAGCACCACGGCGAAGAGCGGCACATCATAGGAGAGCGCCGGCAGATCGCGGCTGAGCGGGTCGAACGAAACGCGCACCGCCCCACGGTTGGCAACCGAAAACAGCACGATCAGCAACGCGACCGGCACCAGAACCAACGCCTTGAAGAAGGCTTTCATCAGCGTCTCCGTGACGGTGCCGCCGGAGCGGCCGGCGGCGCCAGTGCCATCCGGCATTTCCCGGAAACACCGAACACCTCTAGCGCCTTGCTTTATCGCATTGTCTTCAAGCGAGCCGGCGTCCGCTCCGCTCAAATACGCTCGGGGCTCACGCCTTGCCGTTCAGGCGCAGGCGCAGCTCCTTGCCCGTCTTGAAGACGGGCACGAATTTCTCCTCGACCTCGACGGCATCCCCGGTGCGCGGGTTGCGGCCGATGCGGGCCGAGCGCGCCTTGCGGGAAAAGGCGCCAAAGCCGCGCAGCTCCACCCGGTCCCCACGCTCCAGCGCCTTCACGACCTCGTCCAGGATGGCCGAGACGATGTTCTCGATGTCGCGCTGATAGAGATGTGTGTTGCGGTCGGCAATCCGCTGGACGAGTTCCGATTTAATCATCGCTGGAATATAACCATCTGTATCAACATCACTTTTCAGCCGCAGGCTGCCAGAGCGCCAGAGGCTCGTCAAGCCGCAAGCCAACGGGCTGATCCGCCGCCCGCGCAATCGTCGCCGCCAGCCCGTCGAAGCCGGCGAGACGCGCCGCCACCTCTGCGAGGCTCCACAACCCGAAGCTCGACGAGCTGCTGCGCGGGCGCCAGTCGCGCACCTTCAGATCCTTGGCGACCTTCTTCTCGCGCTCAAGCCAGGCGATGCCCTCGCGCTCGCCGCCGAGCTCGTCGATCAGCTTCAGGCCCAGCGCCTGCCGGCCGGA
This sequence comes from Allobosea sp. OAE752, assembly GCF_050433265.1. NCBI lineage: Bacteria > Pseudomonadati > Pseudomonadota > Alphaproteobacteria > Hyphomicrobiales > Alloboseaceae > Allobosea > Allobosea sp. OAE752. The sequence goes on along the minus strand of NZ_JBNPXO010000007.1, from coordinate 253,340 downwards.
AAAGACGCGTCCATCGGAGGCCGTGCCGAGCTGCGTATCGTTGAGGCTGCGCCGGTCATGCACCATCTGCTTGAACCAGCGATAATTGTCGTCGACCACGCTCTGCAGGGCGGCGCGAGCCTCAGGCGAGGTCGGCTCGAAGCCGTTCGGCGCGGCCTTCAGCGGGCTCGACTTGATCTCCTCGACCTTGACGCCGACCGTGCCCAGAAGCTGGCTGACATTGGGATACTGGAAGAGCACGCCGATCGAGCCGACGAGCGAGGTCTCGCGCGCGACGATGTGGTCGGTGCTCATGGCGGCGATATAGCCACCGGAGGCGGCAAGGCCGCCCACGACCGTCACCATCGGCTTCTTGGCCGCGAGCTCGCGCAGCGCGATGTGCAGCGCCTCGGCGCCGGAGGTGGTGCCGCCCGGGCTGTTGATGTCGAGCACGACGCCCGAGACAGCATTGCTATCGCCGACCGACTTGATCAGGTCGAGCGTGCGGCGATCCCCCGAGATGAAGCCGGAGATGGAGATGCGGGCGATATGGGCGCTCGACAGCGAGGTCGCGCCGTCGCCGCGCCAGGCGAGGCCGCCGATCACCGCAGCCGCGATCACCCCGAGCACCGCCAGCACGCGCCAGAGCGTCAGCTTACGCCTGAGGCTGCGGCGGTCGGCAAGCAGATCGGCATCGGACGCCATCGGGAAACTCCTGTCGGCTGCGGGCCCGTGATGTAGCCCCGTCACGCTGGACGGGCAAGGCGTTACGCCGCGACCGAGGCGCGCGCCCGGTCGAGAGCGAGCAGCGCGAGCCCGCTCGCGACCGAGCGGAAGGCATCGCCGATATGGACCTTCTCGGCGCCGAAGCGCCGGTCGAAGAGCTGCCGCACCGCCGGCACATGCGAGGTGCCGCCGGTCATGAAGACCGCCTCGATCCGCCCCGCCGCGATGCCGGCCTCGGCCAGAGCCCGGTCGAGCGCCGCCTCGATCGCGCCGACATCCTCCGCGATCCAGCGCTCGAAATCGCTCCGGCGGATCCGGCTTTCGATGGTCACGCCCACCTGATTGAAGCGCAGCACCGTCTCCTCCTGCTCCGAGAGCGCGATCTTCGCGGCCGAGACGGCGCGGTAGAGCTCGTAGCCGAGGTCGTATTCGATCACTGTCAGCAGGTCCTCGAGCTTGCCGGGCTCGACCGCCTCGCGGATCAGCGCGTTGAGCTCGGCCATGGTCTCGCGGCTCTTCATCAGCGAGAGCTTGTGCCATTGCGCGAAGGCGGCGTGGTAATGCGCCGGGACCGGCAGCAGCTTGTCGAAGGAGCGGTACTGCGTGCCCTTGCCGAGCGCCGGCGAGACGGCGTGCTCGATGATCCGGTAATCGAAGGTGTCGCCGGCGACGCCGACACCGGCATGGGAGAGCGGGATGGCTTCCAGCCCCGCGCGCTCGCCGGGCTCGAAGCGCATCACCGAGAAGTCGCTGGTGCCGCCGCCGAAATCGGCGACCAGCATGGTCTGCGGCGTCTTCAGATCGCGCGCATACCAATAGGCGGCACCCAGCGGCTCATAGGCGAAATCGACCTGATCCATGCCGGCCTTGCCGTAGGAGCCTTTCAGGCGCCCGAGCGCCAGCTCCTCGTCCGGCCGCTCGCCGGCGAAGACGACGGGGCGGCCCGAGACCAGGGGCAGCGCCGAAGCATCCTCCAGCCCCTCCGTCAGATCGCCGAGGAAGACGCCGATCAGATCTTCAAGCTGGTAGAGCTTGCCGAAGAGCCGCGTCTCCTGGAAGGCGCGGCTGGAAAGATGCGTCTTGAGCGATTGCAGGAAGCGGTGCTCGCTGGTCATGCCCAGCGCCATGTCGAGGGCGTCGGGGCCGCTGACATGGGTGATGCGGGACTGCGGCGGCCGCCCCTCGCGCCAGAACATCAGCGCCGAGCGATAGGCATCGACCGCGCCCTGCTTCGTGGCGAAGGAACGCGTCACGACCGATCCGTCGGCGCCAGCCAGCGCGACGACGCTATTGGTGGTGCCGAAATCGATGCCGATGGCGGCGGGGGTCATAGCGGGCTCCTTTGCGGATGGACAGACCAGCCCTCATCCTGAGGTGCGGACACGAGCCGGCGTCTCGAAGGATGTTCCAGAGCACACTGGAGCATCCTTCGAGACGCCGCTTCGCGGCTCCTCAGGATGAGGGCTGAGGATAATCAGCCGAAACAAAAGCCCGCGCGGATTGCTCCGCGCGGGCTGTCTTGGATGTCCGGCCGCCGAAGCGGCCGAAACCTCACTTCTTGTCGGTGGTCGTGGCCTTCTTGAGGGCCGCGCCGAGGATGTCGCCGAGCGAGGCGCCGGAGTCGGCGGAGCCGTACTGCGCCATCGCCTCCTTCTCCTCGGCCATCTCCAGAGCCTTGATCGAGACCTGGATCTTGCGGGCCTTCTTGTCGAAGAGCACGACGCGGGCGTCGATGCGCTCGCCGGCCGCGAAGCGCTCGGGGCGCTGCTCGGAACGGTCACGCGCCAGCTCGGCCCGCTTGATGAAGGTCATCATGTCGGTGTCGGCGATCTTCACGTCGAGACCGGACTCCTTCACCTCGACCACCTCGCAGGTGACGATCTGGCCCTTCTTGAACTCGCCGGCATCCACGAAGGGATCGCCGCCGAGCTGCTTGAGGCCGAGCGAGATGCGCTCTTTCTCGACGTCCACATCGAGAACGACGGCCTGCAGGACGTCGCCCTTCTTGTATTCCTCGATGACCTGCTCGCCCGGACGGTTCCAGTCGAGATCCGAGAGGTGGATCATGCCGTCGATGTCGCCTTCCAGGCCCAGGAACAGACCGAACTCGGTCTTGTTCTTGACCTCGCCCTCGACCGTCGAACCGGCCGGGTGCTGCTCGGCGAAGACTTCCCACGGATTGCGGAGCGTCTGCTTGAGGCCGAGCGAGATGCGGCGCTTGACCGGATCGACCTCGAGGATCGCGACGTCGACTTCCTGCGAGGTCGAGACGATCTTGCCGGGGTGGACGTTCTTCTTGGTCCAGGACATCTCGGAGACGTGGATGAGGCCTTCGATGCCCGGCTCCACTTCGACGAACGCGCCGTAGTCCGTGATGTTGGTGACGCGACCCTTGAGGCGCGTACCGACCGGATAACGCTCGGCGATGCCGTCCCACGGATCGGCCAAGAGCTGCTTGATGCCGAGCGAGATGCGGTGCGTGTCCTGGTTGATCTTGATGATCTTGACCTTGACCGTCTGGCCGATGGTCACGACCTCCGACGGATGGTTCACGCGGCGCCACGCCATGTCGGTGACGTGCAGCAGGCCGTCGATGCCGCCGAGGTCAACGAACGCACCGTATTCGGTGATGTTCTTGACGACGCCGTCGATGACCTGGCCCTCTTCGAGCGAGGCGACGAGCTCGGAACGAGCCTCGGCGCGGGTCTCTTCGAGGACGGTGCGGCGCGACACGACGATGTTGCCGCGGCGGCGATCCATCTTGAGGATCTCGAAGGGCTGCGGCTGGCCCATCAGCGGGCCGACGTCGCGGATCGGACGGATGTCGACCTGCGAACGCGGCAGGAAGGCCACGGCGCCGTCGAGGTCGACGGTGTAGCCGCCCTTGACGGTGTTGAAGATCATGCCGGAGACCTTCTCGCGAGCCTCGAAGGCCTTCTCGAGCTTGACCCAGCTCTCTTCGCGGCGAGCCTTGTCGCGCGAGATGACGGCTTCGCCGAGCGCGTTCTCGATCCGGTCCAGATAGACCTCGACCTCGTCGCCGACCTTGATGTCCTGATCACGGCCGGGGCCGTTGAATTCCTTGAGCGCGACGCGCCCTTCCGTCTTCAGGCCGACATCGATGATCGCCATATCCTTCTCGATGGCGACGACCTTGCCCTTGATGACGGAGCCTTCCATCGCTTCGTTGCGCGAGAAGGACTCTTCGAGCAGGGCGGCGAAATCCTCGCGACCCGCGCTGTAGCTTTCAACTGCTGACATGTAATCTCCTGGAAGCCGGCCGCGTATCCCGCGGATGTCCGGCATGGGCCCCTGGCTGGTGCTGCACACCAGATCGTCGCCTGCGGCGCCTCCTCTTCGAAGGCTTCCGGCTCCTGAGAGCCGGTGGGCACCGGGCCGCCGGTTCGATCCGTATCCTGAGGGCGCTCCCAACACAAAACGGGAGCCGGTCTCGCTGACCGCCCCCGGCTCATGATCGATCACGACCCTTCGGACACGCCGGATTTAGTGCAAGCTCCGCGCGAGAGCAAGGCCTACCGTGCGGGAGCGGCCGCGCAACGCCTTCCTTTCCCTCGCCGAGCGGCCCCGCCACACGGGTCACGCAGCGTCAAGATCAAGATGAAGGGTGCGGGTTTCGCGCGCAGCGGGTTTCGTGCCAGTCTGGCGCCGACAGGGCACGGGCTTGGGGAGAACGCTTCATGGGCTGGATCATTCTGGGGCTGATCGTCGTCCTCGCGATCTATGCGGTGATGACCTATAACGGGCTCGTCGCGATGCGGCAGCGCGTCAACCAGGCCTTCGCCGACATCGACGTCCAGCTCAAGCAGCGGCACGACCTGATCCCGAACCTCGTCGAGACGGTGAAGGGCTACGCAACCCACGAGAAATCGACGCTGGATGCCGTGATCGCCGCCCGCAACGCGGCGCAGGGCGCGAGCAGCGTCCATGACAAGGCGGCCGCCGAGCAGCAGCTCTCCGGCGCGGTCGGGCGGCTGCTGGCGCTGGGCGAGGCCTATCCCGACCTCAAGGCATCAGCCAATTTCCAGCAGCTCCAGGTCGATCTCGGCAATGTCGAGGACAAGCTCGCGGCGGCGCGGCGCTTCTTCAACAATGCGGTCGGCGAGTTCAATGCCGCGATCCAGGCCTTCCCCGCCGTGCTCTTCGCGCCGCAGATGGGCTTCACCCAGCGTGAGTTCTTCGATGTCGGCCCGGAGGCCCGGGCCCAGATCGAGGTCGCGCCCAGCGTGAAGTTCTGACGGAAGGCAGGCGCTTACGGCCCGAAGCGCGTCACGCGCCATGCGGATTCGCCCCTGCGTCTCAGGTCTTTGGTGTTTCGCATGTCGTTTTCACAAAACCGCTGCGCAGTTTTGCGCGACATGCTTTAGGGAGCGGCAGCGATGGCGCAGGCCTTCGGGCTCTACACCCATCAGCGCAACAACCGGATCAGGTCCAATTTCCTGATCGCCGGGCTCTTCCTACTGGTCTATCTCACGACCTGGGGGCTGCTGCTCGTCGCCTATGGCTATGGCGGCGTGCCCTATGGCCGCAGCGCCTTCTCGGAAGCCAACCGGATCTTCCTGTCGTGGTTTCCGTTCGTCACGCTGGCGACGATCCTGTGGGTCTTCATTGGCTTTCGCATGAACGTCGCGCTGATCGGGGCGGTGACCGGCTCGCAGGGCATCACCCAGGCGGAGAACCCCAAGCTCTACCGGATGCTCGAGAATCTCTGCATCTCGCGTGGCCTGCCGATGCCCAGGCTCGCGATCATGCAGAGCGATGCCCTCAACGCCTTCGCCAGCGGCGTCAACGACAAGCAGTTCACCGTGACCGTCACCAGCGGCCTGCTGGAGCAGCTCGACGACCGGGAGGTCGAGGCCGTGCTGGCGCATGAGCTGACGCATATCCGCAATGGCGACGTCCGGCTGATGGTCGTCGCCGTGGTGATCGCCGGCGTGATCTCCTTCGTCGGCGAGATGATCTTCCGCGGCTTCGGCCGCAGCCGGATCAGGATGTCGTCGGACGATTCCAAGAAGGGCAACGGGCTCGCCATCCTCGTCGGCGTCGCGGTGATCGCGATCTCCTGGTTCCTGGCCATCCTGATCCGGCTCTCGCTGTCGCGCTCGCGGGAATATCTCGCCGATGCCGGGGCGGTGGAATTGACCAAGAACCCCGACGCGATGATCTCGGCCCTGCTCAAGATCTCGGGCCGGGCCGATATCGACGGCGTGCCCTCCGGCGTCATGGACATGTGCTTCGAGAACGATCCGGACGATTTCGCCGACCTGTTCTCGACCCACCCTTCCGTCACCAAGCGCGTGCAGGCGCTGATCGAGACCGCCGGCGGGCGCATGCCGGCGATGCCGCCGCACCCGCCGAGGCTCGCCGAGCGACAGGACCTGCCGACCATGGTCGAGGAGAGCGTCGCGCGCGGGCCGTGGTCGCGCCCGCCGCAGGGGCCCGCAGCGGGCTGATCAGGCGGTAAGCTTGCCCGGATCGATCTCGAAGACGAGCGGGTAGAAGGTGTCCCAGCGACTCCAGCGCTTCGAGCCCGCTTCGCTCACCGCCCAGAGCTTGCCATCGGGAGCGCAGCCCAGATCCTCGATGCCGCCGGGGGCCGGATAGCGCGCCAGCACCGCGCCGGTCTTCGGATCGAGACGCGAGAGAAAAGCCGGCCTGTTTCCGGCGCTCTGCGAGAGCCAGAGGTCGCCCTTCCGATCGAAGGTGGCGCCCTGCACGATCTGCGGCAGCGGCAGGGTCAGCGTCGCATCCCCCGGCTCCACGGGCTTTTCGTCGCCGGGCAGGAGGCGCTCCGCCGGCACGGCGTAGAGGCTGGGGGCGCCCGTGCGGCGAAAGGCTCCGAACCAGAGCATCCCGCCCGACGCGGCCAGAAAGGACGGCCCCATCGTCTTGTCGATCAGCCTCTCGCCGAGCGGGACGCATTCGCCGGTATCGCAGGAACGCGCGAAATCGAGCGACAGCAGCCGCCCGGAATTGGCGACGAAGACGGTCTCCCCGAGCACCGCGAGGCCGCCGGGATGGCCATAGGTGGCCGGCAAGGCGAAGCTGCCGAGCAGGCGTCCGTCCCTGCGCGCGAGGCGGAAGACGCGGGCCGGACCATTATCCTGCTCCAGCGTCTCGCTCCGGTAGGCGGCGACGAGAATCTCGTCGCGGAAAACCGTGAGCCCCTGCGGCACGAAACCGTCATTCAGCCCCGGAGCCCAGTAGCGGCGCCCGATCGCCTGCTCGTTCGGCACCGCTCCGAGCTCACGCGCATCATAGTGCGGCTCGTCCCCCGGCAGGCGCGGCCGCGCCAAGGCCGCGGGGGCGAAGAGGAGACCTGCTGCCGCGACGAATGCGCCGCGGCGCGTGAGGCCAGCAGCCTCAGCGGCCATCGCGAGCCCAGTCGAGCGCTTCCTCGAGGCGGTCGTCGCCCCAGAACAGCTCGTTGTCCCCCGTGACGAAGAAGGGCGCGCCGAAGATGCCGATCGACTTGGCGTACTCGATCTCCGCGCGCAGGCGGCCCTTCACCTCTTCGCTGCGCGAGAGGGATATCGCGCTGCCAGGATCGCCGCCCGCCTCCTTCAAGGCGGCGCTGAGCACGGCCTCCTCGGCGATGTTGCGGCCTTCGCAGAACTGGGCCCGGAAGAGGGCCTTGGAGAAGGCCGGCGTCCAGCCACCATCCCGCCCGGCGAGAGCCAGCCGGGCCGCGGTCAGCGAATTCTGCGGAAAATTCTCAGGCTTGACCATCGTGATGCCCTGCCGGCCGGCGCGCCTGGCCGTGTCGCGCCACATATAGCGACCCTTGCTCGGATAGAGCGCGAAGGGCGAGGTGGTCCAGCCCTGGGCCGCGAAGATCGGGCCCAGCAGGAAGGGGCGCCAGCGCAGCTCGACGCCGGCATTTTCGGCCAATTGCTCGATTCTCAGGGCGCTCAGGCAGGAATAGGGCGACGCGAACTCATACCAGAAGTCCAGAACGGGACGATTCGGCATTCAGCCTCCGAATTAGGTGGTCATGTCGTGTCGCGCCCGAGCGAGCCTGCGCCCTTCGGGATACGACTGCAAGCGCCGCGAAAGGGCGCGCGGCGATACCCATCGGCGCCTGGCGGCACCGATCCATCACGGAACGACGCGAGATCGATCAGAAGGTTCCGATTGCGTCGCTCCGATGGCTGCGATAGTGCGCCATTGCGTCCGAAACGCGGCCCGAGCGGCCGCCGGAACATTTCCGCGCTTCTTCGAAACGCGGAAATGCTCTAGGTCGTTGTTTTGTCGCATTTTCTTCACGCGGATCGATACCCACTCCGCTCGAAAATGCTCTAGCAGGAATGTGACACAGATGGCTGACAGCAGCGTGAAGAAGGTCGTTCTCGCCTATTCCGGCGGTCTCGACACCTCGATCATCCTCAAATGGCTGCAGACCACCTATCGATGCGAGGTCGTGACCTTCACCGCCGATCTCGGCCAGGGCGAAGAGCTCGGCCCGGCGCGCGACAAGGCGCTGCTGCTCGGCATCAAGCCCGAGAACATCTTCATCGAGGATCTGCGCGAGGAATTCGTGCGCGACTTCGTCTTCCCGATGTTCCGGGCGAATGCGCTCTATGAGGGTGTCTATCTGCTGGGAACCTCGATTGCACGGCCGCTGATCGCCAAGCGCCTGATCGAGATCGCCGAGAAGGTCGGCGCCGACGCCGTCTCCCATGGCGCCACCGGCAAGGGCAACGACCAGGTCCGCTTCGAGCTGACCGCCTATGCGCTGAAGCCCGACATCGCCGTGATCGCGCCCTGGCGCGAATGGGATTTGCGCTCGCGCGAGCAGCTCATCGCCTTCGCCGAGCAGCACCAGATCCCGATCGCGAAGAACAAGCGTGGCGAGGCGCCCTTCTCCGTCGACGCCAACCTGCTGCACGCCTCCTCGGAAGGCCGCGTCCTCGAGGACCCGAACGAGGAAGTGCCGGATTATGTGTTCTCGCGCACGATCTCGCCGGAGGAAGCGCCGGACAAGCCGACCGTCATCACCATCGGCTTCGAGAAGGGCGACGCGGTCTCCATCGACGGCCAGAAGCTCTCCCCGGCGACGCTGCTCGCCAAGCTCAACGACCTCGGCCGCGATAACGGCATCGGCCGGCTCGACCTGGTCGAGAACCGCTTCGTCGGCATGAAGTCGCGCGGCATGTACGAGACGCCCGGCGGCACGATCCTGCATGTCGCCCATCGCGCGATCGAGTCGATCACGCTCGACCGCGGCGCGGCGCATCTCAAGGACGAGATCATGCCGAAATATGCCGAGCTGATCTATAATGGCTTCTGGTACTCGCCCGAGCGCGAGATGCTGCAGGCGCTGATCGACAAGAGCCAGGAGTTCGTCGCCGGCGAAGTCCGCCTCAAGCTCTACAAGGGCGGCGTCCATGTCATCGGCCGCTCCAGCCCGTACTCGCTTTATGACCAGGATCTCGTCACCTTCGAGGAGGGCGCGGTCGCCTACGACCATCGCGATGCGGCCGGCTTCATCAAGCTCAACGCGCTGCGCCTGCGCACGCTCGGCCAGCGCAAGAAGAAGCTGGGGCTGTAAGACGGCCGAACTCCACCATCGCCCGGCACACGCGACAGCGCGTGCCGGGCACGCTTTATGAACCGCGGCCCTGTTCGCGCGTTCAGCACTCACCTTTCATCGTGAGTGCCTCTGCATGAACCGTTTCGCTCCGCTTGCCGTTCTCGCCACGCTGCTGGCCGCCGCATCTGCCTCAGCGCAGGAGGTTCCGCCCGGCAGCAAGCCGGCGACGCCGGAGATCGCGACCTGCAAGACCGCAGCCTTGCAAGCGGTGTCCGCGAAGGAACCGGATATCAAGGACATCTATATCGACGAGGACGGCGCCACCGTCGCCGTGTCGGAATCGAAGATCGAGGCGATCCCGGTGACGCGCATCGTCATGGCCGAGGCCTATCTGCGGACCGACCGCTCCGACAAGCCGCGCCGCTTCCTTTGCCTGCTCGGCGAGAAGAACAAGGTGCTGCTGACCTTCTTCACCTCGCGCTGAGGCGCGGCAACGGGCTCAGCTTTCGTCGATGACCTGCGTCGAAGGCCGGTCGCGGCCATCCGCCAGTTCCTCGTGCCACCGGCCGTCCCCGTCCTGATAGACGATTCCGTCCGTGTTGCCGGCGAGCGTCTGGCGAGCCGCGGCCGAGGTGGCCGCCTTCAGCGCGGCCTCATGCGAGCGAAAGGTTTCCGACAGAACGTCGCCAACCTTATAGGCCCAGCCACCATCATGCTCGACGACTTCATACCTGACGATCGGCATGGCAACCTCCGTTCAAAAACCGGAAACCTCGCCCGCGAGCTCAGGTTCCGGCCTGCTGCGAAAGGAAACGGCGTAGATCCTCGACCTGTTCAGGCTCGAGGGCTCTCTTCGGCAGGATTTGATAGGTCGCGGGATGCGGCCAGAGCAACAGCAATCTCTCGTTCTCGAGCCAGCGCCGATAGATCGGCCAGCGATTCATCGCATGGCCGGAGGTGGTTTCCGAGGTGAGGCCCTCCTCGTCCCAGCGGTAGTGCAAGGGAGCCTGGAAGGCCGGCACGACGCGAAAATTGCGCCGGGCGGCGCGGGGGCCGAGCAGCAGGACGATCAGGACCGGCAGGCCGAACACCAACAGAAACGTGCCGAAAGCGCAGAGCAGCGCGGCCCCAGCCAGCCCGCCGGGCAATTCCCCATTCAGCGACAGCGTGAAAAGGACAACGGCGACGATCCACAGCAGCAGTTGCTTCCACCGCCCCGACGGGTTGCGCAAACTGTCGCGCAGGATCAGCCTCTGTGCCGCGACGAGATCCGCCTCGCCGATCTCGACAATGGCCTCCCGCCGCATCGACAGCCTCGCCTTTGCGCCTCGCCTCAGGCCTCGCCCTGATCGGCCGCGCGCAAGCTCTCGAGCGCCGGCATCGAGGTGATGTGATAGCCCGCATCGACATGATGGACGTCGCCGGTCACGCCGCCGGAAAGATCGGAGAGGTAGTACAGCGCCGAGCCGCCGATCTCGTCGAGCGTCACCGATTTGCGCAGCGGCGAATTCGCCCTCTGCCAGGACAGCATGGCGCGCGCATCGGAGATGCCGGCGCCGGCCAGCGTACGGACGGGCCCGGGCGAGAGCGCGTTGACGCGGATGCCGCGCGGGCCGTAGTCGCCGGCGAGGTAGCGCACGCTCGCTTCCAGCGCCGCCTTGGCGACGCCCATGACGTTGTAGTTCGGCATGAGGCGCATCGAGCCGCCATAGGTCAGCGTGATGATGCTGCCGCCATGCGGCATGCGCTCGGCCGCCCGCTTCGTCGCCTCGGTGAAGGAGAAGCAGGAGATCACCATGGTGCGCGAGAAGTTCTCGCGGCTGGTGTCGGCATAGAGGCCCTTGAGCTCGTTCTTGTCCGAGAAGCCGATGGCGTGGACGAGGAAATCGAGCGTATTGCGCTCGGGATCGCCGCCCCAGACCTCGTCGAGCCTGGCGAAGGTCGCATCGACCGAGGCGATGTCCTCGACATCGCAGGGGATGACGAGGTCCGAGCCGATGCTCTGCGCCAGCGGCTTCACACGCTTGCCCAGCGCCTCGCCCTGATAGGTGAAAGCGAGTTCGGCGCCATGGGCGTGGAGGGTCTTGGCGATGCCCCAGGCAATCGAGTTCTGATTGGCGACCCCCATGACGAGGCCGCGCTTGTTCTGCATCAGGGGGAGCATGGCGCCCTCACGCCTCCAGGCGCTTCATGACGATGGTGGCGTTGGTGCCGCCGAAGCCGAAGGAGTTGGAGAGCACGCAGCCGAGGCCGGCATTGTCGATGCGCTTGCGCACGATCGGCATGTCGGCGAAGGCGGGGTCGAGCTCGTCGATATGGGCGCTCTCGCAGATGAAGTCGTTGTTGAGCATCAGCAGCGAGTAGATCGCCTCCTGCACGCCGGTGGCGCCGAGCGAATGGCCGGTGAGCGACTTCGTCGCCGAGATCGGCGGGCTCTTGTCGCCGGCGCCGAAGACCGCGCGGATCGCCTCGATCTCCTTGGCGTCGCCGACCGGGGTCGAGGTGCCGTGCGGGTTGATGTAGTCGACCTTCGCGTTGACGCCCTGGAGCGCCATGCGCATGCAGCGCTCCGCGCCCTCGCCCGACGGCGCGACCATGTCGTAGCCGTCCGAGGTCGCGCCATAGCCGACGATCTCGCCATAGATCTTGGCGCCGCGGGCCTTGGCGTGCTCCAGCTCCTCCAGCACGACGACGCCGGCGCCGCCGGCGATGACGAAGCCGTCGCGCGCCACATCATAGGCCCGCGAGGCGCGAGCTGGAGTCGCATTGAAGTCGGAGGACATCGCGCCCATGGCGTCGAACAGGACGGAGAGCGTCCAGTCCAGCTCCTCGCAGCCACCGGCGAAGATCACATCCTGCTTGCCCCACTGGATCAGCTCATAGGCGTTGCCGATGCAGTGATTGGAGGTCGCGCAGGCCGAGGAGATCGAATAGTTGACGCCCTTGATCTTGAACCAGGTCGCGAGCGTGGCCGAGGCGGTCGAGGACATGCCCTTGGGCACCGCGAAGGGACCGACCTTCTTCGACGAGCCGCTCTCGCGCGCCTTGTCATAAGCGTCGATCAGCGCGCGCGTGGAAGGGCCGCCCGAGCCCATGATGATGCCGGTGCGCTCGTTGCTGATCTCGGCGGGCTCCAGGCCGGCATCAACGATCGCCTGCTCCATCGCCACCTGGTTCCAGGCCGAGCCACCGCCGTGGAAGCGCATGGCGCGCCGATCGAGCACCGTCGCGGGATCGAGAGACGGGGCCCCGGCGACCTGACTGCGGAAGCCATGCTCGGCAAAGTCCTGGGCGAAGGCGATGCCCGATTTCGCCTCGTGCAGCGAGGCCAGGACCTCCTGCGTGTTGTTGCCGATGGACGAGACGATGCCCATCCCGGTGACGACGACGCGTCTCATGCTCGCTTCACTCCAGCTCTCCACCCACGGCGAGGCAGGCCTCGCCGCTCAGGATTCTCAATCGCGCAAATGGACCGTAAGGCCGCCGGACGCAAGGTCGGGCTGCGTTTTTCCTCAGGCCGCTTCGGGCTTGAACAGCCCGACGCGCATGTCGCTGACAGTGTAGATGCGCTTGCCATCGGCTTCCAGCCAGCCATCGGCGATGCCGAGGACGAGCTTCGACTTGAAGACGCGCTTGAAGTCGACGCCGTAGACCACGCGCTTGACGCTCGGCAGCACCTGATCGGCGAACTTGACCTCGCCGACGCCGAGCGCCCTGCCCCGCCCTGGCAGGCCGAGCCAGCCGAGGAAGAAGCCGGTGAGCTGCCAGAGCGCATCGAGGCCGAGGCAACCCGGCATCACCGGATCGCCCTTGAAGTGGCAGTCGAAGAACCAGAGGTCCGGCTTGATGTCGAATTCGGCGCGGACACCGCCCTTGCCGTGGGCGCCGCCCTCTTCGGTGATCTCTGTGATACGGTCGAACATCAGCATCGGCGGCAGCGGGAGTTGCGCATTGCCCGGCCCGAACAGTTCCCCGCGGCCACAAGCGAGGATCTCCTCGTAGCTGAAAGACGATTGACGCTGCATTCCCGCTCCGTTGCCTTGTCTCGGCCGCATTCGACCGGTGGATATCGCCTGCGTGCCTAACATGCCCGACGCCGGGAACGAAAGGGCGCAGGCACATTCACCCACATGGCACGCTGACGCGCTCGGGGCAGCTCAACCCGCGCGATTGTCAGCATGCTGGCATGAGCCCGCGCTTGCGAGCCCTCGTTCGAAGTCCTACATTTCCAATCGAATGCAGATGATGCGGAGCGCAGGACGCCCGTTGCAGCAAGAAGGGCAGAGCAGAGGCATGAGCGATCAGGTTTCCCGCGACGAGGCCTATGGATCGACCGTGCGGCAGGGTTGCCCGTTCCATGACGTCCGCCACAAGCTGCGCCGCGTGGGCCTGCGGCCGACACGGCAGCGCGTCTCGCTCGGCTGGGTGCTTTTCGCCAAGGGCGACCGGCATATCAGCGCCGAGATGCTGCATGAGGAGGCGGCGAAGGAACGCATCCCGGTCTCGCTGGCGACGATCTACAACACGCTGCGCCAGTTCACCGAAGCCGGGCTGCTGCGCGAGCTCGTCATCGACGGCAACAAGACCTATTTCGACACGGCGATCCATGACCACCATCATTTCGTGGTCGAAGGCGAGAACCGCGTCATCGACATCCCCGCGCGGGAGATCGACGTCGCCACCTTGCCCACCCCGCCGGAGGGCTACGAGATTTCCCATGTCGACGTGGTCGTGCGGCTGCGCAAGATCGGCGACTGAGGCGCCGCCCTTTCCGGCTCCCTGATGCGCTTTCCGGCCGATGCCCGCCCGAAACGGTGCGGCTGATGGCCTCAGTCGACGTTTTCGTTGGGATAAACGCCCCAGAGCCGTTCCTGCGGCAGATAGCCCGTGACGTTACGGATGCTGACGCGGCACCAGGCGCGGACGCATGAGGTGACGCCGATCACCACCCCGGGCTGCAATTCGGCGACGACCGTGGCGTCGGCATCGGGTGCGCTGCGCATCGGAAACAGCTCCGCCTTGTTCCGCGACCAGGGCGCGACCAGCGCCGTCCGGCGCCCCGAAAGCAGGCTGTGCAGCACCCAGCCTTCGGTTCCGTCGGAATCTCGGACGCGCCGCCAGGTTTCGAATTCCGCCGTGACCTCCACGGGCAAGCCGGCCCGCTGATAGACCCAGCGCGTGCGATGCTCCTTCGACGGCCCTTCGCGCAGATTCACCCGGTCCGATTTCAGGCTGACATAGCGCGGCACGGGCAGGCCCGTCACCGAACCGGCCTGCATGTCCTGAGCCTGCGCGCCCGTTGCCATCGCGGCGATGAAAAAGCCCGCCACGGCAAGGCATCTCATCCGCAAGCTCAGCATCGGCTGCTCTCCCACGCGACCCGCTCCGCTCTCAGGCGAAGGGTCAAGTTGTCATCCGCCATCGCGCCGCCTAGACAAACAGGAGCCGGGCTGCACGATCGCTCCATTCCTGAGCCACCACGGTTAACGGTGGGTTGAGGAGAAGCGGTCAATCCGGTGTGCCAGGAAGGGGAGTCACCATGTCGAAGAAGAAGCCGCTGGTCGTGGTGACCCGCAAGCTGCCGGCCGTGGTGGAAACCCGGATGCGCGAATTGTTCGACGCCCAACTCAACATCGACGACAAGCCGATGTCGCAGGCCGCCCTGGTCGAGGCGGTGAAAACCGCCGATGTGCTGGTGCCGACCGTGACCGACAAGATCGACGCCGCGGTGATCGCGCAGGCCGGCGACCAGCTCAGGCTCATCGCCAATTTCGGCAACGGCGTGGACAATATCGACGTCGCCAGCGCCGTGCAGCGCGGCATCACCGTCACCAATACGCCGGGCGTCCTCACCGACGACACCGCCGACATGACGATCGCGCTGATCCTCGCTGTGGCGCGGCGCATCGCGGAAGGCGCCCGCGTCATCCCCGAAGACGATTGGGCCGGCTGGTCGCCGACCTGGATGCTCGGCCGGCGGATCACCGGCAAGCGGCTCGGCATCGTCGGCATGGGCCGGATCGGCCAGGCCGTGGCGAAGCGCGCCGCCGCCTTCGGCCTGTCGATCCACTACCATAACCGCCGCCGGGTCGATGCCCGCATCGAGGAGAAGCTCGGCGCGACCTATTGGGATTCGCTCGACCAGATGCTGGCGCGGATGGACGTCGTCTCGGTCAACTGCCCGCATACGCCGGCGACCTATCACCTGCTCTCGGCCCGACGGCTCAAGCTGATGAAGCCCGACGCCATTCTGGTGAACACCGCGCGCGGCGAGATCGTCGACGAGACGGCGCTTGCCCGGATGCTGGAAGCCGGCGAGCTTGCCGGCGCCGGGCTCGACGTGTTCGAGCAGGAGCCCGCGATCAATCCGCGCCTGCTCAAGCTCGCACGCCAGCACAAGGTCGTGGTCCTCCCGCATATGGGCTCGGCCACCCATGAAGGCCGCGCCGATATGGGCGAGAAGGTCATCGTCAACATCAAGACCTTCATGGACGGCCACAAGCCGCCGGACCGCGTGCTGCCGAGCATGCTCTGAGGAGAGTGCCGAAAGGCCGTCTCGAACATCCTTCGAGACGCCGCTGCGCGGCTCCTCAGGATGAGAGCTGAAAAGGCCGTTCAGGCCGCGAGCGAAGCCACCGCTCCTGGCCAATCCGCATAGCTGTCCACGACGATGGCGGCACCGGCCGCCAGCAGGCGCTCGCGCATCGCCGCCTTGTCGCGTGCCGTGCCGGTGAAGCCGGCGACCCGCATTCCCGCCGCACGCGCCGCCTGCACGCCGGGGACCGAATCCTCCAGCACCAGGCAATGGGCCGGCTCGGCGCCCATCTCCGCGGCGGCGAAGAGGAAGACGTCCGGCGCCGGCTTGCCGCGCGCGACCTGCGAGGCCGAGAAGACATGCGGGTCGAACAGCTCGATCAGCCCGGCCAGCGCCAGGTTGCGCCGCAAGGGCTCGAGGCTGGTCGAGGAGGCAACACAGCGGCGCCCGACGAGACGCTCCAAAGCGCTGTGCACGCCGGGCAGCGCCCGCAACTCCTGTTCGAGACGGGCGGCGACGCCATCCTCGACGCGGCCTTCGAAATCGGCGGGAAGCGGCCGGCCGAGCGCCGCCTCGATCACCTTGAAGCCGTCAGCGAGCGGAATGCCGACCATCTGCGTGTCGTAGTCATCGAGCGTCCAGCTCGTCAGCCCGATCTCGTGACACAAGGCGAGACTGACCTCGCTATAGACCGTCTCGCTGTCGATCAGCGTGCCGTCGCAATCATAGATGACGAGATCGAACGGCATCGCCTTCCTCGCCGAATCAGGGAGCCGCGATCAGCTCGCCCGCGCCGTGTCGAACTGGCCGGTCTTGCGGAAGCGCCAGAGATAGGACGGCACCTCAACCTCGACCGAAACCGGCGCGATGCCGAGGCCGGCGAAATCGCGCCCCTCCGCCTTCGCAGCCGCGGAGACGACATTGTCGCTGCCGAGCAGCGTCACCTGGTCGCGGGTCAGCTTGAGCTCGTTCGGCAGCAGCCCGAGCGTCAGCGTATCCACCACTTCCAGCACCCGCGCCATGATTCCGGCCAGCGGCAGCGGCAAGGGCAGGATCAGGCGCTTGCGGCCGATGACCTTGCAGACATCCTCGACGAGCTCGCGCAGGCTCATCACCTCCGGCCCGCCGAGCTCATAAGTCCGGCCGGGCTCCAGCGCACCGTCGACCCCACGCGCCACGACCTCGGCGACATCGCCGACGAAGGCCGGCTGGAGCTTGGCGCTGCCGTCCCCGACCAGCGGCAGGACCGGCATCATCCGCGCCATGGAGGCGAAACGATTGAAGAAATCGTCCTCGGGGCCGAACATCACGGAGGGCCGCAGGATCACCGCGCGCGGCACGATATGGCGCACAGCGCTCTCGCCTTCCGCCTTGGTGCGAGCATAGGCCGAGCGCGATTCGGCAGCGGCGCCGAGCGCCGAGATCTGCACCAGCCGGTCGATTCCCGCCGCAGCGCAGGCCTGCGCTACGGTGCGCGCGCCATTGGCCTGGACGGCGGCGAAGCTCTGCCGGCCGCGCTCGTTCATGATGCCGACGAGATTGACGACCGCATCCGCGCCCTTGACCGCCGCGGCGACCGAAGCCGGGTAGCGCAGATTGGCCTGCACGGCATGGATCTGGCCGACCGTGCCGAGCGGCTGCAGGAAGCCTGCGAGATCGGGCCGGCGCACGGCGACGCGCACCCGGTAGCCGCGCTTGACCAGGGCACGCACCACATGGCGCCCGACGAAGCCGGAGCCGCCGAAGACCGTGACGAGTTGCTGAGCCGGGGCTTGAAGGGCCATCGGGAAAGCTCCGTTTAGAATGCTTCTGCCCTCCTAGATCATGTTCCGCGAAAGTGGAAATCCCTTTTGCGGCGATGCAGCGCAGAACGGCCATGCCGGCATGCGGATGCATGGTCCACCGCGGGCCTAGAGCCGGGAAAGCCGGCTTTCCGGCGGGTGCCGGGCCGCAGCGGACCGGCGATTTTCAACAGCCGCATGACGAAGCCGACACAATTCTTTCCGGATGCCGTTGACAGCGCGATCAGCCCCCCGTAAACGAGCCGCCGTTGCCCAGGTGGCGGAATTGGTAGACGCACCAGCTTCAGGTGCTGGCGCTCGCAAGGGCGTGGAGGTTCGAGTCCTCTCCTGGGCACCACTCATCTACCAGAGTGGTGGTTTGTCAGCACCTTAGCTGATATCGACGGCTTAGTGGACGCCCGAGTGATACAATCGGGTGATCCACATGGTCCTGGCAATGGCCCGGCCGTTCAAGCATCCCAAAACAGGCGTCTATTGGTTTCGCAGGGTCGTCCCAAAGGACCTACGGGCGACCGTTGGGAAACGCGAGGTTCTTCGTTCGCTCCGGACAAAGGACCCTACCGAGGCCCGCGCTCTTCACGCGAATATCGTGGCCGAGGTTGAGAAGCACTGGGGAGCGCTCCGCTCGCCGGCTGAAACCCTGCACAGAGGCAAGTCATCGCCCTTGCCGGCGTCTTCTATCTGGAGCTGACAACCGAACTATCCGACGAGCCCGGCAGTCCTTCCGTTCGGGAGCACTGTCTTGGGATCGAGCGGCAGGCTCGCGACGCTGGCAAGCGGGAGCAGTGGCTTGGTCCGGAGGTGGATAAGTTGCTGGCCCGACATGGCCTCAACATCGAAGCGCCCCCGAGGGCGGCTCCTTGTCGCCATCAGCGAAGCATCCGAGCAAGCCGCCGCGCAACTCAAGCGGAATGCCGAGGGCGACTATAGCCCCGCCCCGAGGGCTTCCCGGTTCCCCGAATGGAAACCAACGGAGGAGCCTAGAACTACCAAGCCAGCCGGCAAGACCAGCCTGACAGGCATCCTTGCGGATTGGTGGAAGGAAGCGCAGGCGACTGGCCGGAAGCCGAGCACCTTTGAGAGCTACAGCAACACCGTGGACGGCTTCGTCGCCTTTCTCGGGCATGCCGCCGCGCTGGCAGAGCTGAAAGCCGGGGCATCTCCAATCTCCGGATAGGCGCTTCCCGTTGTCAGTCAGCGGGCTCCAACGGCGATTCCGCTCGGTGAGAGGGTCGTTGAAAAGACGATTTCCCCGAAGGCACAGGACATCCGGTTTTCCCTCGGGACGGCCAATCCTCCCGACGTGAAGGCCCGCAACGCCCTCGGTGCTGCACTCGATAGCGGTCGTTCACTTTGGGATGACGTTCACTTCGCCTTTACCGCGATCATGGCAACCTCTCCGATCACGCGAGCCGGGTTCCGGATTTTCGCTACTGATTGGATCTATGAACTATTACAATGTCATAGGTTTGCTGAACACGAGTATGGCCGCGATATTCTGTATCGCGCTGCTAGCGATATGGCGAAACAATCGCGCCCTGAAATATATAGGGGTGCTTAGCCTATCGTATGGGATTCGGTCGCTGTGCTTCGGCATTTTCTACTTTGCCTTCTCCCTTGATAATCCGGCTTTGCGATATTCGGCGAACATCTTCCTCCTGTTCGCGATCATGCTGCTCTCTATCGGCTTGTCCAATCGGCGCTTAAGGCAGCCTCGCTACGGCGCTCTCCTTGCTATCGCTGCGATCACGCTCGGACCGCTCTACTATTATCAGTTCATCGAACCGAACCTGCTCGCCCGCGTCATCATCCTCAATTCTGGGCTGGCCCTGCTCAGCCTCGTGATGTTGTGGGATGTCGCGAGGGCGCCGCGCCGCTCGCCGGTCGAGCAGGTGCTCCTCGGGTTGTTACTCGTATCTTGCGCAGGCTATCTTCTTCGCCCGCTCTTCCTGATCGCGTCAGGGGCCTCCGGCGAGCGGTTCGAAGATTCCTACTGGCTTGTCGTTTCGATTTCTGATGCTCTTATCTGCGCGATGACTGCTGTTGGTGTGCTTGCGGTTATTGCAAGCGACGTGATGGATGAAATCAAGACTGATGCACTGATCGACACCCTGTCCGGATTGTTCAATCGCCGCGGCTTCGAACCGCGCGCACTAAGAGCATTAGCCGAGCGGACGGCCGGCAACCCGCCTGCCATGATCCTTACTGATCTCGACCACTTCAAATCGATCAACGATCTATTCGGCCATAGCGGCGGCGACCTGATCATTCGGAGGTTTTCCGAGGTTCTCAAGCAGAAGGCGCCCGGCGATGCGATCATGGCGCGTCTTGGCGGTGAAGAATTCGCAATCCTGTTACCTTCGAACGCGAGCGCCTCTGCCTACCAATTGGCGGAAGAGATAAGAACAGCGTTTAAACAAATCGCATTTGATACCGTAGCGGGTGAGGCTCACCCGACGGCCAGTTTTGGCGTCGCGATTGCGCGGGAGGATGAAGGCCTCCCGTCTTTAATCGAGCGAGCCGATCATGCCCTCTATAGGGCAAAGGGCAACGGTCGAGATCGCGTTAATCTTGCCGAGTAAGCCACGCTAATATGGCCATCTCAGAGGGCTACTGCAAACGCCGGACCGACTGTCCGCTATCGGGCGAAGCCGACATCGACCGGATCGATCTCGTCTTCGATCGCGCCGCACCTGGCCACGCCGGGCCTCAAATTGGGACGCTCGCTTCACGGAATTTCGAATCACGCCCGACACGATCCCACGCTTCCGTTCCCCGAGAGGTCACCCACGCTCCTGCCCGGCCCGTCGTTATCGGCATCCCGACCAGCCAAACCCGCGGATAGGCCTACGCCCGTCCGGTTGCCGCGATAGGCTGCGGGACATGGCACGAGACCTGCCCTGCACGCGGCTCTGCGGGCTGACGGCAATGAGCATGGACGATCTGATGGCGAAGATGTTCGAAAGAGCCGGGCATGGCCGCAGGGGCGCGGCGAGAGCCGTTTTTGTTCTGCTGGCCATCCTGCTGCCGTCGCAGGCGGCCTGGGCAGCCGATTGGCGCTACTGCTATGCCGGCTCGGATCGGGAGCAGCGCTTTTACCTGTCGCAGCCCTTCCAGACGGCGCGGAGCCTTGACGCCCTGGAGCGCGCCTGGGAAGGCTGGCTGACGCAGCAAGGCCTGCCGCATGAGACGACGGGTTGCCCGCGCAGCTCCGACCGTCCCGGCATCGAGGAGACGATCCAGGCCGCCATCCGCTACAACCGCACCGTCGGGCGCAGCGCCGTCGAACTCAATTGGCGGGCCGACTGAATTTCGTCAGGCAAGCCCGAGGCTGCGCCGCTCGAACATGCTCCCCATCACCGCGCGATGCTCGACAGGTCGCGCAGCGAGGATACCGGCACGATCGGAAGGATGATCCGCGAGGCACGCTGCCCGTCGCAGAAGACCGTGTTGCAGGCGATCCGCCGCCGGCGCCCCCGCCCTTCCGGATCGAAGGTGTTGGGATTGACGTCGAATTTCGGGAAGTTCGAGGAGGAGATGTCGAGCCTGATCCGATGCCCGGCCTTGAACAGCGCCGCCGTGGCGAAAGGCTCGATGGTGATGCGGAACGGAACCTCCGTTTCGATCGGCTCCGGCTTCTCCCAGGAGTTGCGATAGCGGCAGCGGAAGATGCCGTCCGTCAGGTTGAGCGCGAAGCCGGTGGGGTAGTCCGCGGAGGGCGGATGCATGTCGACCAGCTTGGCGGTGAAGTCGGTATCGGGCGCGTCGGAGGCGACCCAGAGCTCGACCGTGATCGGCCCGATCACGGCCATGTCCTGCTCCAGAGGCAAGCTCTCGAAAGCAAGCACGTCGCGGCGCGCGATCAGCGGCATGCCGGCAGCGCGCGAGCCGAAGAAGCGCGGCCCCTCGCGCTGGTCGAAACCGCCGCCCTCGAAGATCGGCTGGCCGCTGGTCAGCGCGCCGCCGATGGTCGGCACCGGATCGGCCGGGTCGAAATCATAGCTCAGGGACGGGGCGTCGTGAGCCGGCTGCTCTTGCGACAGCACGCCATTGCCGTGGAGATACCAATCCTGCGGCTGCGTGCCCGGCAGCGGCCAGGCCGAAGCCTCGATCCAGCGGCCGCCCTGCACGAGCCGCCCCTCGGCGTCCTTCTCGCCGGAGCCGCCGCCCATCAGGAACAGGCGCAAGGTGGGATCGGCCTCGAGGCCGTTGGGTTCGTCCCTGAGCCAGCGATCGAACCAGCGCCGGCGGAAATCGAGCCAGCTCGCGCCGACATTGCCGTCGAAGGGCGCGGCCTCGCCGAAGGATACGTCGCCGGCAAAGGTGGATTGGCGGTTCCCGTGCAGGCCGGGGCCCATGATGACGTTGACGTGGCGGCGGCCCGCTGCGCTCAAGCCGGCGAAATTGTCGAAGGTGGTCTTCACATAGACGTCGTACCAGCTCGACATCAGCATGATCGGGATGTCGGGAACCGCGTCGTAGAAGCCTTCAAGCCACAGGCCCGGCCGCTTCCATTCGGGGCCGAAGGTCCCGGCGCGCCACTGGTCGAGCAGATAGGTCTCGTATTCGGGCACCCAGCGCACCGGCGAGCGACCCTCGCTCCATGGCATCACGCGGAACCAGGCATGCAGGTCCTCGGCCGCGAGGCCGGCGGCGACGACGGGGTCGGCGAGCGCGTCCGGGCTTTCCTGCGCCCGGTTATAGGCCCAGGTCGCCTGCTTGAGCTCGAAGGCACCGCCCTGCCGGATGCCGCAGAGGAAGGCGTTCGAGAAGCCGCCGGAATCGAGGATCATGCAGGTAAGGCCGGGCGGCGTCAGCGAGGCCAGCGCCGCCTGGGTATGGGCGGCATAGGACAGGCCCATCGTGCCGATCTTGCCGTTGCACCAGGGTTGCGCGACGAGCCAGGCGCAGGTGTCGTAGCCATCCTCGGCATCGGAGACGTATTTGACGAACTCGCCCTCCGAGCCGTAGCGGCCGCGACAATCCTGATAGACCACCGCATAGCCGGCCCGGACGAAATGGGCGGCCACGTCGGAGCGCGCCATCGGGCTGGCCTCGCCGCGGCCGATCTCGGCGCGCGAGCGCTCGGCCTTGCCATAGGGCGTGCGCTCCATCACGACGGGAAAAGGACCCGGGAGAGCGCGGCCGTCCCGCGCCGGAAGATGGATGTCGGTGGCGAGCCGGATGCCGTCCCGCATCGTCACCATCACGTCCTTCAGCGTCACGACATCGCCGGCAGCCTCCGCCGCAGGCGAGCGTTCGGAAGCGGCCGAAGCACCGCCCTTCATCGACAGGGTGCTCATTTCGCCAGTCCCGCGCGCGCCGCCGAGGTGTCCTCGGCCATGTTCGGCTCATAGGTGATGTTGGCCTTCGAGGCCCAGGCGATCTTCTGCCAGTAGAGCGGGACCACCGGCAGCTCGGCGAAGACCATCTTCGTCGCCGCCTGGATCGCGGCGATCCGCTTGCCCTCGTCGAACTGCGTCAGCGCTTCCGCCAGCGCCTTGTCGAAGCCCGGATTGGAATAGCGCGCGCGGTTGAAGCCACCGGTTCCAGCCTTGGGGTCGGCGGTCATGAACAGGTTGCGCAGGCCGGGGCCGGCGGTCGGCGTCGTCGTGCCGAAGGAGAAGATGAAGGCGGAGAAGCTTTGGCGGCTCGCGGCGCCGGCATAGACATTGTAGGGCTGCGCCACGACGCCGTTCACCTTGATGCCGCCGCGCGCGAACATCTGGCCGATCGCCTGGGCGATGTCCTTGTCCCCGGCGAAGCGGTCGTTCGAGGAATGGATGGTGATGCCGAAACCGTCCTTCAGCCCGGCCTGCTGCAGCAGCGCCTTAGCCCCGGCGAGGTCGTAGGCGACGGGCTGGAGCGCGGGATCGAAGCCTGCCACGCCGCCCGGCACAAGCTGGCCGGCCGGGACTCCCGCCCCGTTGAGCAGCCGCTCGACGATCGCCGGCACGTTGATCAGCTTGGCAAGAGCCTGCCGCACCCGCAGATCGCGAAGCGGGTTCGGCTTCAGCGGCTTGCCCTCCTTGTCGGTGACGAAGGGGCTTTCCTCGCGCGCCGTGTCGAGGGCCAGATAGATCAGCCGGGCCGAGGGGATCGCATGGACCTTGAGCCCCGCCGTCTTCTCCAGCACGGGCAGATCGGCGGGCGGGACGCCGTCGATCAGGTCGACCGCGCCTGAGCGCAAGGCCGCGACGCGGGCGGCGTCATTGGCGATGAACCGGATCGTGACCGTCTCGAAGGCGGGTTTTTGTCCCCAATAGCCGTCATTGCGCGTGAGGACCACGCGGTCCCCCGGCACCCATTCCTTGAACCTGTAGGGGCCGGAGCCGACCAGCCCCTCACCCTTGTTGTAGTCCTGCAGGCTCTTGCCCTCGGCGGCGGCCCTTTCGAGGATGTAGACGAAGCCGATCCTCTCCATCAGGTCGGGCGTCGGGACATCGGTCTTCACCTCCAGCGTCGTCGCATCGAGCGCCTTGACCGAAGCCACGCCGGAGACGTTGTTGGAGAAGGGCGCCGGGCTGTTGGGGACATTCCGGGCGCGCTCCAGCGAGAACACGACATCGTCGGCCGTGACCGGCTTGCCGTCCTGGAAGCGGGCGTCCTTGCGCAGGCTGACCCGCCAGGTCGTCGGATCAAGCGCCGCCCAGCTCTCGGCGAGGCTGGGATGCATGCCCAGATGCGCATCCGTCTCGACGAGCCGGTCGAAGATCTGCATCGCGATGTTCTGGTTGGGCCCGGTGCGGGAAAACAGCGGGTCCATCGCCGAGGGTTCGCTCGCCGTGCCGATGACGAGGTCGGTGGCCCACGCCGATCCCGGCGAGGCGAGGCTTGCCAGCAGCGGGAGGAGCGCGGCGAGGCGGTGCTTGCGGGTCATCGAACTCTCCTCTTCAGGCGCCACCGGCCGGCAGCGGCACGGCCGGGGCGTCGTTGAGATGGCAGGCGCTGAGATGCCGTTCGGCGACCGGCTTCAGGAGCGGCCGGGCCTGCGCGCAAGGCGCGAAGACGCGCGGGCAGCGGGGGTGGAAGGTGCAGCCGGGCGGCGGATACAGCGGCGAGGGAATCTCGCCCCGGATCGGGGTGAAGCTGCGGCGCCGCTCCTTGACCGAGGGCAGTTCGCGCAGCAGCGCCGTCGCATAGGGGTGGTTCGGCGCGGCGAAGAACGCCTCGGCCGGCGCGGTCTCGACCACGCGGCCGAGATACATGATCGCAACCCGATCGCTGACGTGCTTCACCACGCTGAGATCATGGCTGATGAAGAGGTAGGTCAGGCCGAGCTCGGCGCGCAGATCCATGAACAGGTTGATGACCTGCGCCTGGATCGAGACGTCAAGGGCGGAGACCGATTCGTCGCAGACGATCATCCGCGGCTTCACCGCGAGCGCCCGGGCGATGCCGATGCGCTGGCGCTGGCCGCCGGAGAACTGATGCGGGTAGCGCTTGCGGTAGGAAGGGTCGAGGCCGACCTTCTCAAGCAGTTCGGCGACATAGTCGTCGACCTCGCCGTGCCGGATCAGGCCGTGGACGCGCGGCGCCTCGCCGACGAGATCGATGACACGCTTGCGCGGATTGAGCGATGACATCGGGTCCTGGAAGATGACCTGGACGGCCAGGCGCATCTCCAGAGCCTCGCTGCGCGACAGCGAGGCGACGTCCCTGCCCTGCCAGAGCAGGCTGCCCTCGGTGAGTGGCAGGAGCCCTGCCAGCAACCGGCCGAGCGTGGACTTGCCGCAGCCGGACTCGCCGACGAGACCGAGCACCTCGCCTTGCCGGATGGCGATGTCGACGCCCTCCACGGCATGGACGACCTCCTCGGAGACGTTGGCACCGAGAGCCCTGGCGAGCTTCTCCGCCGCATCCAGGCCACGGGAGAAGCGCCGAACCAGACCGCGCCCTTCGATCAGCACCTCGCTCATGCCGCAACTCCGGCCGGCAGCGGATGGTGGCAGCGGAAGCTGTGATCGCCGCCTTGCAACACGGGTTCCTGCTGGCAGATCTCCGTCGCGGCGAAGCAGCGGGTGCGGAAGGCGCATCCGCCCGGCCGTGCCAGCGGAGAGGGAGACAGGCCGGGGATCGGGCGCAGCTTCTCGCCCCGCGCCGCGTTGGCAGGCAAAGCATCCATCAGGCCGCGCGTATAGGGATGAGCCGGCCGGTCGAGCACGTCGTCGGTATAGCCGGTTTCGACGATGCGGCCGGCATACATCACCGCGATACGGTCGGCGAGACTGGCGACAACGCCAAGATCATGGCTGATCCAGATCAGCGCCATGCCGAATTCCGTCGCCAGCCGGCGCACCTCGAACAGGATCTGGCTCTGGATGGTGACGTCGAGCGCCGTCGTCGGCTCGTCGGCGATAATGAGGTCGGGCCGGTGGAGCAGCGCGATGGCGATGGCGACGCGCTGGCGCATGCCGCCGGAGAACTGGTGCGGATAGGCCTTCAGCCGCTCCTCCGGAGAGGGAATGCCGACGAGGCCGAGCGTGTCGCGGGCCCGCTCGCGCGCTTCCTTCCAGGGGACCGCGTCATGGGCGAGCACCGCCTCGACCATCTGCGTCTCGATGGAGAGCACGGGATTGAGCGTCATCATCGGGTCCTGGAAGATCATCGCGATCTTCTTGCCGCGCAGGCGCCGCAGGCGCTCGCTCGGCAACCCGACCAGATCCTCGCCCTGGAACAGGATGCGCCCGCCCGCGACCCGGCCGGGCGGCTCGATCAGGCCGAGGATCGAGAAGCCGGTGATCGACTTGCCCGAGCCGGATTCCCCGACGAGGCCGAGGATCTCGCCACGGTCGATGCTGAAGGAGACGCCGTCCACGGCGCGGACCAGGCCGGCGCCACTGCCGAACCGGGTTTCGAGATTGTCGACGACGAGCACCGGGGTCATGGCTCAGCGCTCCGCCAGACGGGGGTTCAGCACTTCGCGCAGGCGGTCGCCGACGATGTTGATGCTGAAGACGAGGATGAGCAGCAAAAGCCCGGGATAGACGCTGATCCAGTACTGGCCGGAGAGCAGCACCTGATAGCCATTGGCGATCAGCAGCCCGAGAGAGGGCTGCGTGATCGGCAGGCCGATGCCGAGGAAGGACAAAGTCGCCTCGGCCGAGATCGCATTCGCGACCTGGAGCGTGCCGATGACGATCAGCGGCGAGAGGCAGTTCGGCAGGAGGTGGCCGAAGAGCATGCGCGGCCGCGACAGGCCCAGCATGCGCGCCGCCTCGATATAGTCCTTGCCCTTCTCGACCAGCGCCGCAGCGCGAACGGCGCGCGCGAACATCGCCCATTGCACCAGCACGAGGGCGAAGATCACCTTGCCGACCCCCTGCCCGAGAATGGCGAGCAGCATCAGCGCGACGAGCAGCGTCGGAAAGCCCAGCATCAAATCGACCAACCGCATGATCAGGCTGTCGATCCGCCCGCCGAAATAGGCGGCCGAGAGGCCGAGCACGGTGCCGACAAGCAGCGCCACGAGACCGGCGAGGACACCGACGAGAAGCGAGGTCCGCAGGCCGTAGATCATCGCCGAGAGCATGTCGCGCCCCTGCACGTCGGTGCCGAACCAGTAGGCGGAACCGGTCATGCTCTCCGAGCCGGGAGGCAGCTTGGAATCCAGGATGTCGAGCGTCGACAAATCGTAGGGGTCCTGTGGCGCAAGGGCCGGGCCGAAGAGGGCGGCCAGGATGAGCGCGATGCAGACGCAGGCGGCGATCGTCGCCTTCGGGCTCTTCAGGATGCCCGCCAGCGAGCGGGCAAGCAGGCTGTCGGCGTCGGGGCGCAGCGCCGCGAACAGGGCAGGTTTCGCGAGAGCCATCAGTTCCGCCCCAGCCGGATGCGCGGATCGAGGATGGAATAGAGCACGTCGACCGCAAAGTTCAGCAGGATGAAGAGGCTGACGACGACGAGCAGATAGGCGACCACCACCGGGCGGTCGAGCCGCATGATCGAGTCGATCAGCAGCTTGCCGATGCCGGGCCAGGCGAAGATCGTCTCGGTGACGACGCCGAAGGCAATCAGCGAACCGATCTCCATGCCGATCACCGTGACGAGCGGGATCATGATCGTCTTCAGCACATGCACCAGCACGACCCGGCGCTCGGTGAGGCCCTTGGCCCGGGCGAATTTCACGAAATCGAGCGGCATGGTCTCGCGCACGCCGGTCCGCGTCAGACGGATGACGAGCGCCAGCTTGAACAGAGCGAGATTGATCGCCGGCAGGATGAGGTGGCGGATGCCTTCCCAGGAGGCGAAACTGGTCTCGATGCCGAAGATGTGCCCGGTCGGGCCGCGCCCGCTCGAGGGCAGCCAGCCCAGCCAGACCGAGAAGATCATCACCAGCATCATGCCCTGCCAGAAATTCGGCAGGCTGAAGCCGAGGATCGACCCGGTCATGATCGTCTCGTCGGTGACGGAGCGCGGCTTCAGGCCAGCGATCAGGCCGAGCGGAATGCCGAGCACCAGCGCGATCAGGATCGCGACCAGAGCGAGCTCCAGCGTCGCCGGTAGGCGTTCCAGGATCAGCGAGATCGAGGGCTGGTTGAACACGAAGGAGCGGCCTAGGTCGCCGTGCAGCGCATTGCCCAGGAAGGCGAGGAACTGGACGGGGAGCGGCTTGTCGAGGCCGAGCGAGGCCTCGACCTGCGCCCGCTCGGCCGCGGTCGCGTCGGGCGCGATCAGCATCTCCGCCGGGTCGCCGATGGCGTAGACGCCGATGAAGACGATGACGGCCGTCGCGGCCAGCACCAGAATGCTCTGCATCAATCGTCGGATGACGAAGACGGTCATCGAAGGCTCCCGGCGTCCGGCACGGCGGCGTGATCGCCGTTCACGTGTCCCGGCGACCATGGGCGGCGCCGGAAACGCGCGCAACCGTATGCGCAAAGCGCATCGGGCTATGCCGTCGCCTCCGCCTCCAGCCGGCTCTTCAGGATCTCGATGAAGGCCTCGGCAGAGCGCGACATCGGCGCGCCCTTGAGGGTGACGATGCCGTAGGCGCCGTGGATGCACGGGCTGAAGGGACGCTGCTCGATCGGCAGATGCCGATAGAGCCCGGCGATGAGCTCGGGCACCACGGCGACTCCGAGCCCGCGCGCGACCAGCCCGCAGGTGGCCTCGACCGAATGGACCTCGATACGCACGATCGGAAAGACGCCCGCGCGCCGCAATTGCCGCTCGAAGGCGAGACGCGCCGGCCGCTGGCGGCCGAGCATGATGATGCCGTGCCCGGACAGGTCGCGCGGCGTCAGGCTCGCCCTGGCGGCCAGCGGATGGCCTGCCGGCATGATGCAGACGGATTCGGAGCGCACGATCTCGCGGGCATCGAAGCCCTTGTCGCGCGGCGGCAGGCCGACGAAGCCGATATCGGCGACGCGCGCCAGGATCATCTGCTCGATGGCGTCGTAATGGCCGCCGATCAGCTCGATCGAGGCGTCGCGACGCTGCGACAGATAGGTCTCGATCACCTCCGGCATCAGCGTCGCGATGAAGGAATGCGGCACCGCCACCTTGAGGAAGCGCTGGCCGACGGTGCCCGCCCGCAGATCCTCGGTATAGCGCTTTAATCGCGCGACGAGAGAGGTCAATTCGCCGACCTCGTCCATCAGGGCGAAGGCCTCCGGCCGGGGAAGCAGGCGCCCCTTGCTGCGCTCGAAAAGCTCGAAGCCCAGCTCCTCCTCGAGCTGCGCGAGCTGGCGGCTGACCGCCGATTGCGACAGGCCGAGCGTCGCGGCGGCGGCGATGGTCGACCCGCCCGCCATCACGGAGCGGAATATCTCGATCTGCCGGATCTTCATGGGCTGGTGTTCACAGGCTGCGGCGGCACGAGGTCACGCGAAATCGTCTTGATCCGAAAGCGATGCCGGTGCTCGCCGGCCGATCAGCAAACCGGACAAATTGGGTTGGTGTCAAAGTCCGCGCTGCACGCCCGTTCCAGATGGGCCAGAACCGCGCGCCTATCGCACCTCATTGACATAGATATGGGCAGCCGTCGTGGCGCGATGCCAGCCGAGGATGGTGGGCACGCCCGCCTGGTCGTAGGCGACCTCGTCGATGGTCAGGATCGCCTCTCTGCCGCCGAGCTGGAGCAGCGCGATATCCTCGTCGCTGGCGAGATCGGCCGTGATCTGCTCGCGCACGGCGGAAATCCGGATGCCGTAGCGCTCCACCAGATGGAGATAGAGCAGCGGCGGCAGCTCGGCAGGATCGCGCGGCAAGCCGGGCAGCCTTTCCTCCGCCATCACCAGCTTGTCATGCATCACGGGGCGGCCATCGACCTGACGGATGCGATGGATCTTGAGCACGCCGCCGGTCCTGATCCGCAGTGCCTCGGCCTGCGCCTCCGTCGCCGGCTGCGCCTCGATGCTCAGGAACTGGCTCGTCGAGCGCACGAGGCTGCCATCGGCGCGGTGCAGGCGGAAATACTGGAAGAAGAAGCGCAGGCTGTGATGCGGCGTGCGCCCGGTCACGACCGTTCCGGTCTTGCGGCGGCGCGTGAGCAGGCCCTCCGCCACGAGATCGCTCATCGCCCGGCGGACCGTGCCGACAGCGATGCCGAAACCCTGGGCCAATGCGGTCTCGTTGGGCAGCACCATACCGGGCGGCCACTCGCCGACGAGGATGGCCTCCGACATGTGCCTCTTGACGCGCTCATAGAGCGGAGCGGCCTCGCCGGCACCGAAATTGGGCAGGATCGGCGGCCCATCGGCGCCGTTGCCTGTTCCGGCGGCAGCACGCGTCGGTTTTTTGGCATTGACAGAAGGCATGCCGTTCGGTCCTATTTCTATATAGTTTATATGAAAGAAGAGGATCCGCAAATGGCGCAGCCAACTGCGGCGTTTCAGTGGTTCCATCGCAGATCGTGCCAGCGCTGGACAAGCGCGGCGTGGCGGAGCTGAGGCATGTCAGGGACCACCTCCCCGCGGCAGGATGCGTCGGCGCTGGCCCAGGCCGGCGACTGGATTTCGGCCCATGCCGAAGGTGCCATCGCGGACCTCGGCCGGATGATCGCGGTCGACACCTCCTTCCCGCCCGGCCTGGGCTATGACGACTTCGCCGGGCTGATGGAAGAGCTCGTCGCGCCGCTCGGCTTCGCGACCGAGCGCGTCACCGTGCCGGAAGCGCTGTGGCAGGTTCCGCACGGCCCGGCCGCCGGCCCGCGCACCAATCTGATCGCCCGCCGCGCCAGCGGGCGGCCGGTCTGCGGCCTTTATTTCCACGTCGACACCGTGCCGGCCGCGGCCGGCTGGAAGACCGATCCGTTGCGGATGGAGCGCGAGGGCGAGTGCCTGATCGGCCTCGGCGCCGCCGACATGAAGGGCTGCGTCGCCGCGGTGCTGCTGGCCCTGCGGGCGGCCGAAGCCTGCAGCGTCCCGCTCGCCTACGACCCGATGCTGCTGCTTTGCACCGACGAGGAAGGCGGGCTGTACCCCGGCATCCGCTACCTCGCCGAGCAGGGCCGGCTCGAAGGCCACATCGTCAACTTCAACGGCAGCGCCGAGGCGCGGATCTGGGCCGGCTGCTTCGGGCTGTTCAACCTGCTGGTGCGAATCCATGGCGAGGCCGTTCATGCGGGCGAGGGTAACCGCCGCGGGCTCGGGCACAACGCGATGGACGGAGCGCTGCCCCTGCTCAATGCACTCGCCGCTCTGAAGGCACGGATCGCCTCGCGCGCATCGGCTCTGCCGCCGCCGCCCGGCAAGCCGCCGCTCACGGGACAGCTCAACGTCGCCACGATCAAGGGCGGCACCTCAGGCGGCCAGGTTCCCGCCCTTGTCGAGATGACGCTGAACCGCCGCTACGCGCCGGAAGAATCCTTCGAGGCCGCCCTGGCCGAAATCGAGGAGACCATCAGGCGCGCCATCGCCTCCGTCCCGGGCCTGACCGTCGAGACGGCCCTCGTCGGCCATCTCGCCCCGACGGACGATCCGGGCGGGCCGCACTGGCCGCGCTGGCAGGCGGCGGTTGGCTCCGGCTTCGGCTATGCGCCGGAGGAGTTCCGCCGCTGGGGCGCTGCCAGCGCCTCCGATTTCGGTT
Organism: Allobosea sp. OAE752; assembly: GCF_050433265.1. Lineage (NCBI taxonomy): Bacteria > Pseudomonadati > Pseudomonadota > Alphaproteobacteria > Hyphomicrobiales > Alloboseaceae > Allobosea > Allobosea sp. OAE752. The sequence goes on along the minus strand of NZ_JBNPXO010000007.1, from coordinate 221,719 downwards.
GGGTCCAGCGCGCCACCGGGCACAGGGAAGTCCTGCTCGGCGGCCTCGGCCGGCCCTCCCGCAATATCCATGCGCCGGGCGAGCACACCACCAGCGGCGACATCGTCTCGCTGGCGCAGGCCGTGTTGAATTACCTCGCCGCCGATTTCCGGCCCGACATCAATCCCGATCTGAGCCCGTCCCTGAGCTGAAGGAGCGTTCCATGCCGAGCATCCATCGTCGCGATTTCCTCGCCGCTTCCGCCGCTCTGAGCGGCCTCGCCCTGTCCGGCGTCCCGGCCTTCGCGCAGACGCCGCGCCGCGGCGGCACGCTGCGCGTCAGCGTCGACCAGGCGGTCTCCAAGCTGAACCCGCTCGTGACCCGCGTGAACCCGGAATATCTCGTCGCCGAATTGCTCTATTCGAGCCTGACGCGGCTGAAGGTCGATATGAGCGCGGAGCCCGACCTCGCGGAGTCCTGGACGAATTCGGCCGATCTCACCGAATGGACCTTCGTGCTCCGCAAGGGCCTGTCCTTCCATGACGGCTCGCCTTGCACGGCCGCCGATGTGGTCGCAACCTTCGAGGCGATCCTCGACCCGAAGACGGCTTCGCCCGCCCGCCAGAATATCGGGCCTGTCGCGAAGGTCGCCGCCAAGGACGAGACGACGGTCGTCTTCACGCTCTCGGCGCCCTTCGCCGACCTGCCGGTGACGCTGGCCTATCTCAACGCCAAGATCGTTCCCGCCGCCGTCATCAAGGGCGGCCTTGAAAAGCTCGACCGCCAGGCGATCGGCACCGGCCCGTTCAAGCTCGTCTCCTTCGAGCCGGAGCGGCAAGTCGTCGTCACCCGCAACGACGCCTATTACGACAAGGCCCGCCCCTATCTCGACAAGATCGAGGTCCTGGTCTTCCCGGATGTCAGCGCCGAGGCTTCCGCTCTGATCTCCGGCGACACCGACCTGCTCGGCACCACGCCGCCGACCGAGTTCGGCCGGCTGCAGAAGGCCTCCGGCGTCAAAGCGCTGCGCCTGGCCTCCGGCCAGTTCTGCAACGTCAATTTCGGCTGCGACCAGAAGCCCTTCAACGATGTCCGCGTGCGCCAGGCCCTGGCGCTCACCGTCGACCGCGCCGCGATGGTCGACTTCGTGACGGAAGGCTTCGGCTCGCCCGGCAACGACACGCCGCTCAACCCCGCCTACCGCTTCTATGCCGATTTGCCGGCCAAGAAGGCTGATATCGCCAAGGCCAAGGCACTGCTCGCCGAAGCCGGCTACCCCAAGGGGCTCGAAGCGACGCTGATCGCCTCCGACCGGCCGGGCCAGCGCACGCAGCTCGCCGTCGCGCTGCGCGAGATGGCCAAGCCCGCCGGCTTCGACATCAAGGTCGAGACCATGCCGCACGCGACCTATCTCGACCAGGTCTGGAAGAAGGGCTCCTTCTATGTCGGCTTCTACAACATGCAGGCGACGGCCGACGCCATCTTCTCGCTGCTCTACACCTCCAACGCCGCCTGGAACGAGACGCGCTGGAACAACGCCGCTTTCGACAAGCTGGTCTCCGAGGCCCGCACCACGATCGACGACGCCAAGCGCCGCGCGCTCTACGCCGAGGCGCAGAAGCTGATGTATGAGGAGGTGCCCTCGATCATCCCGGCCTTCTTCGATCTGCTGGCGGGGCAGCGCGATTGGGTGGAGGGCTATGAGCTCCACCCGCGCGGCTCGGTCTACCGGCTCGACTTCGTCTCGCTCGGCGCCAACGCGCCGAAGCGCGGCTGAGCGGAAACGGGCAGCGGACGTGTCGCCGGCCTATATCCTCAAGCGGATCCTGCTGATCGGCTACACGCTTCTCGTCGTGTCGCTGATCGTCTTCGCGATCACCCAGATCCTGCCGGCCGATGCCGCCGTCATGATGCTGGGCGAGAATGCGACGCCGGACGCGCTGGCGGCGCTGCGTCTCAAGATGGGGCTGAACGACCCCATCTGGATGCAGTATCTGCACTGGCTCGGCGGGGTCGTGCGCGGCGATTTCGGCGTCTCGATGCGCACCGGCCAGCCGGTCGCACCGGCGATGATCGAGGCGCTCGGCCGCTCGCTGCTGCTCGCCCTGTTCTCGATCGTGCTGATGCTGGCGGTCGCGATCCCGCTCGGCATCGTCGCGGCGGTGCGCCGCGGCCGCGCGGCCGATCTCGGCGTCAGCTTCCTCTCCTATATCGGCGTCTCCTTGCCGGAGTTCGTCACGGCGACGCTGGTCGTTCTGGTGCTGGCCGATTGGCTGCAATGGCTGCCAGCGACCGGCTATGTGCCGCTGACCGAAGACCCGCTGCGCGGGCTTAAGCATCTCGTCCTGCCGGTGCTGACGGTGTCGATGATTCTGATCGCCCATGTCTCGCGCATGGTGCGCTCCGAGCTCGTCGACGTGCTGCACTCCGACTATATCCGCGCCGCCCGGCTGAAGGGCCTCTCGAAGCGGCAGGTGCTTTTCAAGCATGCTTTGCGCAACGCGCTGCTGCCGACGATCACCATCGTCGCGCTCGATGTCGGCTACCTGCTCGGCGGCGTCATCGTGGTCGAGGAGATCTTCGCCCTGCCGGGGATCGGGCGCCAGCTCATCGTCGCGATCCAGGCGCGCGACCTGCCCTCGATCCAGGCCGGCGCGCTGATCATGGCGACGACCTATGCCGTCGCCAATTTCCTCGCCGACATCGCTTACGCCTGGCTCGACCGGAGGATCCAGTATGATTGAGATCCTCAAGCGCATGCTGCGCTCGCCGCAAGGCGCGCTCGGCCTCGTCATCGTCGGGCTGATCCTGCTCGTCGTGATCGTCGGGCCGTGGTTCGCCCCTTACGACCCCGAGAAGATGGCGCCGCTGATGCGCTACAAGCCGCCGAGCGCGCAGTTCTGGCTCGGCACCGACCAGTACGGCCGCGACATCCTGAGCCGGCTTCTGCACGGCGCCCGCGCCACCGTCGTCCTGGCCATTCTGGCGACGGCGCTCGGTACGCTCGTCGGTGCCGTCATCGGCACCGTCTCGGCCTTTCTCGGCGGGCGCAGCGACGAGGCGATCATGCGCACCGTCGATGCGATCATGTCGATCCCGAGCCTGCTGCTGGCGCTGCTGATCGTGAACCTGCTCGGCAAGAGCAGCCTCAATGCGCTGCTCGCCATCGCGCTCGCCTTCGCGCCGGGCATGGCGCGGGTGACGCGTTCGGTCGCGCTTTCCGTGCGCAAGCAGGACTATGTCAATGCCGCCATCGCGCGCGGCGAGAGCGCGGCCTTCATCGTCGGGCGCGAGATGCTGCCGAATGTGGTGGCGCCGATCATCGTCGAGATGACCATCCGCGTCGCCTTCGCGGTGATGCTGTTCGCGACGCTCTCCTTCCTCGGGCTGGGGGCGCAGCCGCCGGCTTCTGAATGGGGGCTGATGGTCTCGGAGGCGCGCCGCTTCATGCATCTGAGCGCCTGGATGATCCTGTGGCCGAGCCTTGCCGTCGCGCTGGTCGCGATCGGCTTCAACCTGCTCGGCGACGGGCTGCGCGACGCGCTGAACCCGAGGAGCTGAGCGATGGGTGCGATCCTCGACATCGCCGGCTACGGCCTCGACTACGCGACGCCGGCCGGCTTCACCCGCGCCCTCGACGATGTCTCCCTGTCGGTCGCCAAGGGCGAGGTGCTCGGCCTCGTCGGCGAATCCGGCTCCGGCAAGACCTCGCTCGCCTGGGCGATCATGCGCTATCTGCCGCAGAGCGCGCGCGAGGCGGGCAGCATCGCCCTGACGGGCCAAGACCTGCTCAAGGCTTCCGAGACCGAGATCGATGCGATCCGCGGCAAGCGCATCGGCATGGTCTTCCAGGACCCGAGCACCTCGCTCAACCCGACACTGCCGCTCGGCGAGCAACTGGCTGAAGTGCTGGTGCGCCATCGCGGCCTGACGCGGAAGCAGGCCTGGGCCGAGGGCGAGGAGCGCCTCGCCCATGTCGGGCTGAAGGTGCCCAGGCAGATGATGCGGCGCTATCCGCATGAGGCTTCCGGCGGCGAGAAGCAGCGCGTCGTCATCGCCACCGCCTTCGCCTGCCAGCCGGAATGCATCATTTTCGACGAGCCGACGACCGCGCTCGACGTCATCACCGCCCGGCAGATCCTCGACCTGTTCAAGGAATTGCAGGCCGAGACCGGCGTCGCCTCGCTCTACATCTCGCACGACCTCGCGCTGGTCTCGCAGATCGCCACCAAGGTCGCGGTGATCCATCGCGGCAGGATCGTCGAGCAGGGCGCGCTCAGTGAGGTCTTCGCCCGGCCGCAGGACGCCTATACGAAGAAGCTGCTCGCCGCCGTGCCGCGGCCGGACCATCGGCTGGTCGAGACGCAGGCTCCTGAAGCCGGCAAGCCGCTGGTCGAAGTCGAGAAGGTCAGCGTGCTCTATGGCCGCAAGCCCTTCCTCGGCAGCCTGCTCGGCCGGACGAATACGCAGTTTACCGGCAATCGCGAGGTCAGCCTCTCGGTGATGCCTGGCGAGATCCTCGGCATCGTCGGGGAGTCCGGCTCGGGCAAGTCGACGCTCGCCAAGGCGATGACGGGCTTGAACCGTTTCGAGGGAGAGATCCGCTTCGCCGGCCGCCGTATCACCGGCCTCTCCGACATGGACCGGAGCTATCGCCGCGACGTCCAGATCATCTTCCAGCACCCGGATTCCTCGCTCAATCCGCGCCAGCGCATCCGCGAGATCCTGTCGCGGCCGCTCGCGCTCTATGGCGAGCCGGGGGCGAGGCGGGATGCCGCGAGGATCGGCGAATTGCTGGAGCAGGTCCGGCTGCCGGCAGCTTACGCCGAGCGCTACCCGCACCAGCTCTCCGGCGGCGAGAAGCAGCGCGTCGCGATCGCGCGGGCCTTCGCCTCGAAGCCGAAGCTCGTGATCTGCGACGAGATCACCTCGGCGCTCGACGTCTCCGTGCAGGCTTCCGTGGTCGAATTGCTGGTCGACCTGCAGAAGCGCTTCGGCACGGCCTATCTCTTCATCACTCATGATCTCAATCTGGTGCGCCAGATCGCCCATCGGATCGCGGTGATGTATCGCGGCGACCTCGTCGATCTCATCGATATCGCGACGCTCTCGACCGGGCCCCTCCATCCCTACACCCAATCCCTGCTCGAAGCCGTGCCTGCCCCGGCCACGGCTGCTGCCTGACATCAGAGGCCACATCCATGAACCCGCGCGACCTGATCCATTCGCTCGACGAGAAGGCCTGCCTCGCGCTGCTCTCGGACTGGGCCAAGCACAAGAGCTATTCGGAGACCGAGGGCGAGAAGGCGCTGGTCCGCCACGTCGTCGGCCAGATGCAGGCGATGGGCATCGAGGCGGAAGAGCAGCCCTTCGACGAGGGGCGCCGCGCCAATGCCATTGGCCGCTGGAAGGGCACGGGCGGGGGCAAGAGCCTGCTGTTCAACGGCCATCTCGACACCAACCCGGCAACCGAGGGCTGGACCGTCGATCCCTGGGGCGGCCTCGTCGACGATGAGTTCATCTACGGCATCGGCGTCTCCAACATGAAGGCCGGCGATGCCGCCTCCTATTGCGCGGTCAAGACGCTGCTCGATGCCGGGGTGAAGCTGAAGGGCGACGTGATCCTGACCTATGTCGTCGGCGAATTGCAGGGCGGCGTCGGCACCGTCGCGGCGATCCGCAACGGCATCCGCGCGGACTATTTCGTCAACAGCGAGCCGACCGACGTGCAGGCCGTGACCATGCATGCCTGCGCCTTCTCCTTCGTGATCGAGCTCACCGGCAATACCCGCCACCTCTCCAAGCGCGAACAGGCGGTCGACGCGATCATGGCCGCCTGCGACCTGATCCCGCGCCTCAACGCCATGACCTTCTCCGGCGCGCCCTCGCCCGAGCATGAATCGATCAATCGCGTCCATGTCGGCGTCGTCCATGGCGCGCTCGGCAAGGAGCTGCATGAGTGGCGCGCGCCGCAGGTGGCGGATTATTGCAAGCTCAAGGGCTCCGGCCGCTATGCGCCTGGCCAGACGCAAGAAGGTGCGCTCGGCGACATGCAGCGCGAGCTTATCGCGCTGGAACAGCGCTTTCCGGGGCTGAAGACGTCGATCCGCATCGAGAAGAAGGAAGGGCACCAGTCGATGCCGGCCTTCGAGGTCGCCAAGGACGCCCGCATCGTCAGGACCGTCAACGCAGCCTATGAGGCGGTGCGCGGCGAGAAGCAGCCGACGGGCGCGATCAAGCCGCCGGGCTTCTTCGGCACCGATGCCGGCCATCTCTATGCCGAGGCCGGCATGGAGGGCATCGTCTGCGGGCCGGGCGGGCGCTACAACACCATGCCCGACGAACGCGTCGAGATCCGTGATTTCCTCGACATGGTCCGCATCTACATGCTGACCATCCTCGACATCTGCGAAGTCGCGTGAGCCCGCTCTTCCCGCGCGAGGAATTCGTCGCGCGGGTGGCCAAGGCCCGCGCGGCGATGGCGGAGGCCGGCGCGGAGCTTCTGCTGGTCGACCATGCCGAGTTCCTGGCATGGCTGACCGGCTACACCGTCTCGGAGACGATGTATCGCGCCGCCTTCCTGCCCCGCCAGGGCGAGCCCTGGTTCGTGCTGCGCGAGCTCGATGCCGGCCCTTGCCGCGACGCCTGCTGGTTTTCCGATGTCGTCGGCTTTCCGGACACGGCCGAGCCGCAGGCCGTGATGGTCGAGGAGCTCCGCCGTCGCGGCTTCGCGAAGGCCCGCATCGGCGCCGACCACGCCTCCTATGGTTTCACGGCCGCGGCGCGGGACCGCTTCGCGGCGCTGTTGCCGGATGTGCGCTTCATCGATCTGCCGCGGGCGAGCGACCTGCTCCGAGCGGTGAAGTCGCCGGCCGAGATCGCCCTGATCGCGGAAGCCGCCGGCATTGCCGACAAGGCGATGGCCGCCATCGCCGCGCAGGCCCGACCCGGGCTTTCGCCACGCGCGGCGGCGGCGATCGCAGCGGCCTCCTTTCTGGAGAACGGCGCCGATACCGGCGAGACGGGGCCGATCCTGCCGGGCGTCGGCGATCATGAATTCCTGCACGGCGTCATGACCGCCGATCCGCTGGCGGATGGCGATATCCTGCATGTCGAATTGATCCCGAAGCGCCGCAATTACGGCGCGAGGCTGATGCGGCCGGTGCTGATCGGTGCCGACCGGCGCGGGCTCTCGCCCCTCGCCGAGCGCCTCGTCGCCTTGCAGGACAGGCAGTTCGCGGCGATGCGGCCCGGCACCCTCGCCTGCGAGGTCGATGCGGTCCTGCGCGAGGCCGTGCTCGCCGAGGGCCTGCGCCCGGCCTATGACAACGTCACCGGTTACACGCTGGGCCTCTACGGCCGCACGCCCCGGACCAGCGACTTTTCGCGCGTCTTCCTGCCCAATGCCCGCTGGCGGCTGGAGGAGGGCATGGTCTTCCACATGTATGTCTCCGCCGCCGGCCTGGGCTTCAGCGAGACCGTCGTCGTCGAGGCCGAGGGCGGGAGGCGGTTGACCTCGACGCCCCGCGCGATGCTGACAAGCCGTCTGCGCTGAGGCGCGAACGTCACAGCCCCCCGAGATGGCGCGGCAGCCAGAGCGCAAGCTCGGGCCAGGCGAGCAGCAGCGCGATCAGCACGAAAGGCGCGACCAGGAACGGCAGGACCCCGCGATACATCGCGCCCAGGCCGATCTCCGGCGCCTGCGTGCGGATGACGAAGAGGTTCATCCCGACCGGCGGGTGGATGAGCCCGATTTCGACGACGATGACCAGCAGGACGCCGAACCAGATCGGATCGTAGCCCGTCGACAGCACGAGCGGCAGCAGCACCGGCACCGTCACCAGCACCATGCCGATCCCTTCGAGGAAGCAGCCGAGGAAGACGTAGAAGGCGACGAGCAGCAGCATGACCGCCAGCGGCGGCAGGCCGAGGGCATTGATGCCCCGGACCACGGATTGGGCCATGCCGGTCTGGACGACGAAGTAGGAAAAGATCGTCGAGCCCAGCACGATCAGGACGAGATTGGCGGTGATCCGCGTCGTCTCTGTGAAGGCCGTGCCGACATCGCCGGGCTTGAAGCCACGCCGCAGCAGCCCGAGCAGGAGCGCACCGAAAGCGCCGACGGCGGCGGCCTCGGTCGGGCTGAACCAGCCCAGATAGATGCCGCCGAAGGTGACCGCGAACAGCAGCACGACGTCCCAGATCGAGAGAACCAGGCGTAAGGACTGGGCCCGCCCGTCCGTCGGCAGGCGCGGTGCCGCCTCGGGCCTGAGCCTGACCCAGATCGCGACGGTGGCGAGGTACAGCGCGGTCAGAACGAGGCCGGGAATGAGCGCTGCGGCGAACAGCTTGATGATCGAGAGCTGCGCGATGATGCCGTAGATCATCAGGATCAGCGATGGCGGGATCAGGATGCCGAGCGTCCCGCCGGCGGCGACCACGCCCGCGGCGAGCGCAGGCGAATAGCCCGCTTTCAGCATCTGCGGGATCGAGATCCGGCTCATCGTCGCCGCCGTCGCCAGCGAAGAGCCGCAGACCGCGCCGAACGCCGCCGAGGCACCGACCGCCGCCATGGCGAGCGAACCGCGCATGCCGGCGAAGACGGCATTGCTGGCGCGGAAGAGATCGCCCGAAAGCCCGGCCATGGTCGCGAGCGCGCCCATCAGCGTGAACAGCGGCAGCACCGAGAGCGCATAGGCCGAGGAGAGTTCGAGCGGCACCGCGCCGAAGACGAGCCGCGCCTTGGCGAAACCGTCGATCGCGGCATAGCCGACGAAGCCGACGAGGCCGAGCGCGACCGCGACGGGGATGCGGGCGAGGATCATGCCGACGAGCGTCGCCATGCCGATCAGGCCGATCGAGGTCGCGCTCATGGGGTAGCCTCCTCGTGGCGGTGGAGGGTTGGGGCCTGCGTCTCGGCGCCCGGCGGCTGCAGGGCGGCCCTGATCTGCGCCCCGATCCGGCGCAGGACGACGAGCATGGACACGACGAGGGCCAACTCGATCGTCAGCAGCAAGGTCCAGATCGGAACCGGCAGATCGGGCTTCTGATCGCCGAAACGATAGGCATCCGCGAGCGGCTGCCACAGCGTGGCAGCCAGCAGGCCGAGGAAGGCCAAGGTCGCGATCTCCCCGATCAGGGTCATGCGCCCGAGCGTGCGCGGGCTCACCATCGTGTCGAAGAGATCGACCTTGATCAGTTCGTCGCGCCGGAAGCACTCCGGCAGCGCGAGAAAGGCGACGAGCACCAGCGTGACCTCGACGAGATCGAGCGTGCCGTGGATCGGCCGGTTGAAGGCGAGGCGCCCGCCGATGTCGAACATCGTCCAGAACAGCATCACGGCGAGGGCTATCGCGCCGCAAAGGGTGAGAAGGCGGGCGGGATCGAGCCGCGAACCCGCGCGACCGTTCACTGCGCCCTCCCCACGGCGGCGCGCAGCCGCTCGTAGAAGCCGCGCGCCTTCGGGTTCTTCGCTTCGGCCTTGGCCAGGAAGGTCGCGGCCAGCGGCTTGGTCTTCTCCTCGAAGGCGGCGCGCTCGGCCGGCGTCAGGTCGAGGATATCGACCTTGGCCGCACGCAAATAAGCCTCGCCCTCATCCTCCGCCGCGTCATAGAGCGCGCCGATCTTGCGGGCGGCTTCCGGGCCGGTGGTCTCGTCGATGAGCTTGCGCAGGTCCTCCGGCAGCGATTTGTAGCGTTCGGCGTTCATGACCAGCGCGAAAGTGCCGGCGGAAGCCTTGACCGGCGTCACCGACTTGATGCTCTCGGCCATCTGGAAGGATTTGGCGGCCTCGTAGTTGAACAGCATCCCCGCGATCGTGCCCTTGGCGAGCGCGTCCGAGAGTTCGGCCGGCGCGACGGCGGCGGGGCTACCGCCCCAGGCCTCGATGATCGCCGAGGCGATCGGCCCGTTGTGCCGGATGCGCAGGCCGCGCACGCCTGCGGGATCGCGCACCGCGCCCTTGTTGAAGAACAGGCTCACTGTCGGCGTCGCGATGAAATAGAGCAGCTTGGTGCCCTCGTGCTCGGCGGCGAGATCGTCGGCCATCCCCGTCACGATCGCGGATGCCTCTGCCGTGCTGATCGCCTTCGAGGCAGCGCCCTCACCCCGATTGAAGACATAAGGGAGCTGGGTGATCTCGGTCAGCGGGAAGCGGCCAGGCAGCGCGCCATGCAGGAAGAAGGCGATATCGGCGACGCCGGTGCGGGCGAGGTCGTATTGCCGCGGCATCGGCCCCATCTGCGCCGCCGGGAAGATGGTCAGCTTGAGCCGACCGTTCGAGCGCTTGGCGAGTTCCTCGCCCCATTCCTCCAGTTTCTTGTGAAGCTGATGGTTCGGCGGCAGGTAATGCGAGACCTTGAGCTCGATGGTTTGCGCGAATGCCGCCACCGACAAGGACAGGCTGAACAGCGCACCCAGCAGGGCGCCCACCACTCCTCGTATCATCGTTTCCTCCCCGGTTGTTTTATCGTTGGGTCTTCAGGCTGCCGTCGCGGATACCGGCGTGACGGCTCCCTTTTCGATGGTGCCGGTGACATGGGCGAGCAGCCCCGCCGCATCGGCCGGCAGGGCGTCGCCGCGCCAGGCGACGTGCTGGTCGGGCCGGATCAGGGCGAAACGCGCGCCATAACGCGCCGGCAGACGCCGGTCGGCCGGAGCGAGAACCGTCAGCGGGATGTCCAGAGCCGCGGCCCTGGCAGAGAAATCCGCCGCCTGCCCGGCCTCGCCCGCCGTGACCAGCAGCGTGAACCCATCTCCGAAATGGTCATAGAGCGACGAGTCGTCGGCCAGCCAGAGATGCGGGGCAAGGCAGCCGGGATGGGCCGAGGGCACATAGAGCATGAAATGCTCCGGTGGCGGCTCGCTGCCATCGGAAACGATGATCGGCGAATCCTCGTAGCGCGAGCCCAGCACGATGCCGAGCGTCCGGAATTCGCGCAGCTTGGTCGCCTCGATGATCTCGCCGACCTCGCGGCGCGTCGCCTCGCCGAGTGGCCCCGGATCCTCCAGCCCCGGCCGGACGAGCTGGTTGCTGAGCACGCCGTAATTGATCACCGCTTCCGCGATGGTGCGCTCATGCACCTTGCGCCGCTCGGCCTCGTAGCTCGCCAGCAGTTCCGGCCCGCCCCAGCCCTGGAGCGTGGCCGCGAGCTTCCAGCCGAGATCAACGGCATCGCCGATGCCCATATTCATCCCGAAGCCGCCGAAGGGCGGATGCAGATGGCAGGCATCGCCCGCCAGGAAGACGCGGCCCTTGTCGTAGCGATCGGCGACGAGCTTGTGCGCCACCCAGGGATCCTTGCCGACGATCTCGATTGCGAGGTCATGGAGGCCCGTGCCTTGCCTGATCAGCGCGACCGGGTCGACGCTCGCCGGATCGACATCGTTGGCGAGCTTGGTGACCATGAAGAACCACAAGCCCTCGCCGTCCATCGGGCCGAGCAGCGAGGGCAATTCCTCATTGACCATCCAGTACATGATCGCCTCGCCATGCGCGTGGCGGCGGGCGAGGTCGGGCGCGCGGAAGATGATGTTGTAGTTGCGCGAATAGGCCCGGTCGCCGGTCATCACCGCGCCGATCGCGTCGCGGACCAGGCTGCGCGCGCCATCGGCACCGATCAGGTAGGAACTCCTGACGCGGCGGACCGCCCCGGTCACGAGATCCTTCAGCTCACCCGTGACGCCGCTGCCGTCCTGCTCGAAGGCGGTCAGTTCGGTGCTGAAGCTGATCGTCACGCCGGGCAGCGAGGCGGCATGCTCACGCAGGACTTCTTCCAGCACATATTGCGGCACCCATTGCGCCGATTCCGAATAGAGGTCGTTGCGCGCCGGGCTGCCGTTCAACGCATTCTCGAAGCGCGCGAGCCCGGGGCCGGTCATCCGCGTGGCGAAGACGACGTTCGAGGGATAGTCGCGCGGGATCGGCGAGACCTCGCGCAGCCTGTCCGCGATGCCCCAGCGACGCAGATGCTCGCGCGTGCGGACATTCGTCGTCTTGGCGCGCGGCGCATAGCCGACGCGGTCGTTGCGCTCGACCACGAGGCAACGGATGCCGCGGCGGCCGAGCTCGATGGCGGCGGCCAGCCCCACCGGGCCGGCGCCAGCAATCAGCACGTCGACATCCCAACCGCTGTCTTTCACCGCGCGCTCCTTCTGTCCTGCGCCGCACCGCCCGCCCGTTCAGGCGGCGCTCCGCACGGCTTCTTCCTGGGCAATGGGGTTGACCAGCAGGCCGATGCCCTCGACCTCGACCTCGCAGACATCGCCCGGCTTCATGAAGAGCGGCGGCTTGCGCGCCACGCCGACGCCGGCCGGCGTCCCGGTGACGATGACGTCGCCCGGCTCCAGCGTGATCGCCTCGCTGATGATCGCAATCAGGCTCGCCACGTCGAAGACCATGCTGTCGGTCGAGGCGCTCTGGACGGTCTGGCCGTTGAGCCGGGTCTCGAGCTTCAATCCCCTGGCGCCCGGCGGCAATTCATCGGCCGTGACCAGGGCCGGTCCGAAGGCGCCGGTTCCGTCGAAGTTCTTGCCGACGGTCCATTGCGGCGCCTTGAACTGGTATTCGCGCACCGAGCCTTCGTTGAAAACGGCGTAGCCGGCGACATGGTCGAGCGCACGGGCCTTGGGAACATGCTTGGCGCGCCGGCCGATCACCGCCGCGATCTCGCCCTCGTAATCGAGCTGATCGGAGAGGTTCGGGCGGATCATCGGTGCGCGGTGGCCGATCAGCGTCGTCGAGAAGCGGCCGAACAGCGTCGGATAATCCGGCTGCTTGAAGCCGCTCTCGGCCGAATGGTCGGCATAGTTCAGGCCGACGCAGATGATCTTGCCGGGGCGGGGCAGCACCGGCAGGAAGGTCGTCCGCTCCGGGTCGAGCAGCGCCGATGAAGGCGCCTTGTCGAGCGCGGCGGCGATGGCCGCCCGCGCCACCTCCCCGCCCTCGACGAAAGCGAGCATGGTCTCCGGCAGGCCGGAACCGGCTTCCGAGAGATCGATGAGATCCTGGCCGCGATAAGCCGCGAGCCGGGCCTTGCCGTCGCGAAGAATGGTGGCGAGACGCATGAAGGCTCTCCTTCCAATGGGGTAAAAGGCATCGGTCGCCACTGCGGCCGGAGCGGAAGCGATCGGTGTCAGGCTTCGCCGAAAAGCACGGCGAGGCGTCGCTCGGCGAAGCGCCAGGCCCCGTCCGGCTCCTTGCGATAGCGGTCGGCGTATTCGCAGATCAGGAACGGCGCGGCCGCACCCGGCCCCGGCCCGTCATGGCGATAGAGCGTCAGCACGACGCAGCCGTGCGCCGCATCGGACGAGACCGGCTCGATCAGGATGTTGCTCTGGACATGGCGGGAGCGGCGCTCGCGCATTGCGGCACGTTCCGCACCCCATGTCGCGATGGCGGCACGCCCGAGCTTGTCCGGGCCGACGCCATAGAGCCCGGCATCCTCCGTGAAGAGCGCGCCGATGCGATCCGCCTCGCCATGGTCGATCAGCCAGGCATGGCGCTGGATCAGATCCTCGATCGCCGCACGATCCTCTGGGTTCAACGACAGCGTCATCGCGGACGAACCTCCGCCCGCCGTCAGACCGGCAGCCCGAGATCGGGCGGCGCGCCCGCCGGCTCGTAGTCGCCCTTGCGCATGCCGGCATGTAGCGCATCGAAGCCCGAACCCGCCCTATGGGCCTGGTAGACGCGCTCGGGGTCGAAGAAGGTGCCGATCGGATTGGCCTTGAAGTCCGTCGAGGTCCGCATCCACTCGCTGGACCGCTTCCAGTCGCCGTAGGTATCGCATTGCAGCTCGACGAAATTGCCCTCGGGATCGCGATAGTAGATCGAGATCGTCATGCCGTGATCGAGGCTGAAGGCCGGCAGGATGCCCTCGTCGCGCAGCCGGGCATAGGACGACATCAAATCGTCGAAACTCTCATATTCGAAGGCGCTGTGATGCATGCCGTTATGGCTGCGCTTGTCGGGGTCGTCGCCGAGCCCGGGCGCCGACAGGAAGGCGACGCGGTGATTGGCCGCGTCATTGGTGGTCCAGGCATTGTTCGCATCCTGGAAATTCGGCGTGGCGCCGACGACTCGGCCATACCAAGCGACCATTTCGGCGAGCCGGCTGGTCTTGAAGGTGACGTGATGGAAGGCGGGCTTGATGATGTCCATGCGTTCCTCCTGCGGTGCCATTCTTCCCCGGAGGGCGCGGCGCCTGCGTTTTCGGTGGAACAGAGCTAGCGGAGGGAGATATACCTGAACAGATGACAAGAATGCCGGAGCGATACTCATCTGATATCGCTTGAGGCTCTTCGCGAGGGAGACGCGAGGATGAAGCTTCATCATTTCGAGGAGGTCGTCGCGATCGCCGAGCGCGGCAGCGTCCGGGCGGCATCGCGCCATCTGCGCGTGGCGCAGCCGGCACTAACGCGCAGCCTCGCGCTGCTCGAACGCGAGTTGGGCGCGCCCTTGTTCGAACGCCGCGCCCGTGGTGTCGTCGCCACCCCTTTCGGCCAGGCCTTCATCACGCGTGCGCGTTCGATCCTGTCGGAGATCCGGCGCACGCGCGAGGAGATGGAGCAGTTGCGCGGGGCGGGCACCGGCACCGTGACGGTCGGGCTTTCGATCGCCGCGCATCTGGCGCTGCTGCCGTCGAGCCTGCGGCCCTTCCGCCAGCGCTATCCGAACATCAAGCTGCATATCATCGAAGGCTTCTATCCCACGCTCGAAACAAGGCTGCGGGACGGCTCCGTCGATTTCTACATCGGCCCGGAGGGTGGGGCGCAGTCTGTCCCCGAGCTCAGCCTCGAAGTGCTGTTCCAGAACCGGCGCGTCGTGCTCTGCCGGACCGGGCATCCGCTGGCGGGCGCGACGTCGCTGCGCGATCTCGTCGGGCAGGATTGGGTGACGACATCGATCACGGCAGACGACAGCGCCGAGATCAACGCGTTCTTCGCGCGCCACGACCTGCCGGCGCCGCATCTGGCCGTGCGCAGCCAGTCCGCCCTGACCTTGCTGACCTGTCTCGCCAACACCGACCTGCTCGCGATGGTGCCGGGCCAATGGCAGGATTTCGAGATGACCGGACAGGCCCTGACCACGATCAAGATCGCCGAGACGCTGACGGCTCCGGCGCTCGTGGCCGTGCGCCGGGCCGACCTGCCGCTCACGCCAGCAGCACTTCACCTTCTCGACCTGATGCGGCGGGCGACGTCCCGGCTCGAGCCGCCCGGCAGGTTATCGCGCCCGACAGGAGACGCGGCGATCTAGAGCATTTCCGCGTTTCTCCGAATCGCAGAGATGCTCTATCGCATTTTCTTCACGCGAACCGGTGCCCACTTCGCTCGAAAATGCTCTAGCGGGCGAGCAGAAGTGCCGTCAGCTCCTCGGGCGTTGTCGCGAGAGCGCCCGCCTTCGCGGCCAGGAGCGCGTCGGGATGGGAAAGGCCCCACCCGACCGCGATGCAGTCGATGCCGGCGCGCCGGGCCGCCTCGACATCGCGAACCTCGTCGCCGACGGATATCGCCTGCACCGGCATCAGCTTCAGCTGCTTCAGCACGCGCTTGAATTTCGCCGACTTGCCGAAAAGCGACGCCCCGCTCTCATAGACATCGATCAATGCGGCCGATCGGCCGAGCAGGGCGCGGACATTCTCTTCGCTATTGGAGGTGACGATCGCCAGATGCAGCCCCTGCCCCTTCAACAAGGCCAGGAGGCCACCGACCCAGGCATAGAGCTCGATCTGATCCAGATTCTCGGAGGCCAGGCTGCGCATATGCCTTGCGATGATCGGCAGTTTCCATTTTGGAACGCCGAGCGTCTCCAGAATCTGCAACGGCGTCTGCCGCCGGAGCTGCTCGCGCTCCTCTTCCGTCGTTTGCCGAAAGCGATAGCGCTGAGCGACCTCGTTGAGGACGCCATAGAACCACTCCACGCTGCTCGCGAGGGTTCCATCGAAATCAAAGATGACCAACGTCTTTGGGGCCATTCAGGCCGCTTAAATGCTGCAGTGCGACTTAGCAACAATCGATGTGACGCAGGTACCCGCCGCACCCCTCGCCATCGCATCGTCGCTCGAGGCGCTCCGGCCTTCCCGCACGCCTGCGAGACGCTGGATCATGCGCTCGTCGGTCGTACCGACAGCCGAACGATCTCCGGCTCCGGTTCCCGGTCGCTTTCATCCTTGAGGCGCGTGCCGGTGACGTTCAGCGCGAAGGCGCGCTTCATCAGCCAGGCGATCTTGTAGGCCGCCGCTTCGCTGTCGAGGCCGCCCGGACGGATATTGGACACGCAGTTCCGGCTGGCGTCGCTCAAGCCCCGCCGCGGCGACAAGGTGAGATAGGCGCCCAGGCTGTCCGGCGCGGAAAGGCCGGGACGCTCCCCGATCAGGACGAGGCTCATGCGTGCCGCCAGCCGCTCGCCGACCTCGTCTCCAAGTGCGACACGGGCGCCTTCCGCCAGCACGACCGGCGCGACGCTCAGCCCCAGATGCGCGCAATAGGCGAAAAGATGCGCGAGAAGAGGCGGCGCGTTGCCGGCCACGGCGCGCGAAGACAGGCCGTCCCCGATGACGATGACCAGATCGCAGCCATGCTCTGCCGCGCCGTCGAGCCGTGTCGCGCTGTCCTGATCCAGCCGGCGTCCGAGATCGGGACGCCGCAGATAGAGATCGCGCTGCGTCGCATCCGACCTGACCCGCAGGCAGGAGCTTCCGAGCGCCTTCACCTCGGCTTCGAGGGCGTCGATATCGAGGGCGATATGGACCGCGTCGCGCGCCGCCGCATGGGCCATCTGGAAGCGCAGAACCTCGCGTGTCGGCAGGCTCGCGCCGACGCGGCCGAGCGCGACCCGCGCCGGGGTCAGCTCGGCGAGCCGCGACCACAGGGCATCGGCCTTCTTTCCACGCTCCATCTCGCCACGGTCGCGCTCGCTCATGCCGCCAGACCGATCGAGCGGGAGAGCAGCGGCAGCGCCCCTGGCTCGGCACGCAGCCGGCCGGTCGCGTCGGTGATCCCGACCTGCTGCAGCCAGGCCTCGAACTCCGGGGCGCGGCCGAGCCCCAGCAGCTCCCGGACGTAGAGCTGGTCGTGGAAGGAGGTCGACTGGTAGTTCAGCATCACGTCGTCGGCACCCGGCACGCCCATGACGAAGTTGATCCCCGATGTCGCCAGCAGGGTCAGGAGCGTGTCCATGTCGTCCTGATCGGCTTCGGCATGGTTGGTGTAGCAGATGTCGCAGCCCATCGGCAGGCCGAGCAGCTTGCCGCAGAAATGGTCCTCGAGCCCGGCCCTGATGATCTGCTTGCCGTCATAGAGATATTCCGGGCCGATGAAGCCGACGACGGTATTGACCAGGAGCGGGGAGAAGGCGCGCGCCACCGCATAGGCCCGCGCTTCCAGCGTCTGCTGGTCGACGCCGTGATGCGCCCCGGCCGAGAGCGCCGAGCCCTGCCCCGTCTCGAAATACATGACGTTGTCGCCGAGCGTGCCGCGCTTCAGCGCGAGGGCAGCCTCGCGCCCTTCGGCCAAGACCGCCAGATCGACGCCGAAGGAGCGGTTGGCCGCTTCGGTTCCCGCGATCGACTGGAAGACGAGGTCGATCGGCAGGCCCTTCTCGATCAGGCCGATCGTCGTCGTCACATGGGTCAGGATGCAGGATTGGGTCGGTATCTCCAGCTTCCCGATGATCTCCTCGAAGAGCCGCGCCAGATCGGCCATGACCTCCACCGAATCCGAGGCCGGGTTGACGCCGATGACCGCGTCGCCGCAGCCATACATCAGCCCGTCGACGACGGAAGCCGCGATGCCGCGCCGGTCATCGGTCGGGTGGTTGGGCTGCAGGCGGACGGAAAGCCTGCGGGGCAAGCCGATCGTGTTGCGGAACCGCGTGACCACCCGGCACTTGCTCGCCGCCAGGATGAGATCCTGATTGCGCATCAGCTTGGAGACGGCGGCGGCCATCTCCGGCGTGATGCCTTTCGCCAGCGCCGCCAGCATCCGGGTATCGGCGCTCTCGGAGAGCAGGAAGTCGCGGAAATCGCCGACGGTCATATGCGCGACCGGCGCGAAGGCCTGGGCATCGTGGCAGTCCAGGATCAATCGCGTGACCTCGTCGCTCTCATAGGGAACGAAGGTCTCGGTGAGGAAGGCCTTGAGCGGCACCTCGGCGAGGCAGAGCTTCGCCGCCACGCATTCCTCCGCCGAGCCGGCGGCGATCCCGGCGAGCATGTCGCCGGAGCGCAGGGGCGTGGCTTTCGCCATCACCTCCTTGAGATCGGCGAAGGCCCAGTTCTGATTTCCGACCGCCATGCGGTAGGCCATGGCCTCACCTCGCTTCAGAGACATCCGGACGCGGGCGGCCAAGCTGCGTTCTGGCCAGCATCCATCCTACATGAAGAGACTTAGCACGAAGAATGCCAGCTTTCGGCGGTGAGCGACCAGCCGGACCGCCCGGTGCGAGACCTTGCCCGCGAGGCGCGCTCAGGCCACTGAGACGACCGCATAGGCCCGAAAGACGGCCCCATAGAAGCAGCCGGAGGCCACGAGCACGAAGCCGTGCCAGATCGCGTTCTGGAACGGCAGGCTTTCCCAGACGTGGAAGATGACGCCGATCGAGTAGAGCAGACCACCCGCGAGCATGAGCCAGAGGCTGGTCGCGGGCAATTCGGCGATGCTCTGCCACAGCAGGATGCCGCTCCAGCCGATGACGAGATAGAGCACGATCGAAAGCCGATCGAGCCGGCCGGGAAAGGCGAGCTTCAGCACGACGCCCAGGACCGACGCGGCCCAGACCACGGCGAGCAGGATCTGCGCCATGAGGCTCGAGCCGAGCTTCATCAGGAAGGGCGTATAGGTTCCCGCGATCAGCACATAGATCGCCGAATGGTCGAAGCGCCGGATCAGCCACTTCATCGGCGAGACCGGCCATAGATTGTAGATTGCCGAAACGATCAGCACGGCCAGCAGCGCGGTGCCGTAGATCGCGACGGGGACGAGATCAGTCAAGGGCGCCGCCGTGAGCACGCGCAGGATGAGCGCGGCCACCGCAACAAGGCCGAGCACGATCCCGAGCCCATGGACCACGCCATCGGCCCACAGCTCGGCGCGGCTGACATCGAAGCGCCCATGTCTCGGTTGCAGCAAATGATGCCCTTTCACGATCGCGCCATGCTGCGCGAATCCGGAGCAGAGCGCAAAGCGTCACTTTGACCTGTGTCGGCGCAGGCTTCGATCAGTCCAAAAGCGGAGCGAAATGCTCCAGCGACGGGCTTCGCGAGGCCCGGCTCGTCGCCACGCGCTCCTGCGACGGCTCGACGCTATAGCGTTTCGCCATCTTCAGGATGTGGTTCGAGAGCGCCTCGAGCGCCGCCGGCAGATCATCCTCTTCCAGCCTGGCGATGATCTCGAAATGCTCGGCGCTCGCTTCGCCACGGATCGAATCCGTGGAGCGGTGCGAGCGCAGCGCCGCGACCTTTCCCGAGACGAGCCGATAGGCATTGATCAGGTAGCTGTTGCCGCTGTTCTCGATCGACACGCCATGGAACGCCGTATCCCCGTGCGAGCTGCGCAGATGATCGCCGGCGAGGACGGCCTCCTGCATGCCCTGCGCGGCCGCCTTCAGCGCGGCGAGCGTCTCGTCACGCCGGCGCCGCATGGCCAGGCGAAGCGCCTCCGCCTCGATCATCAGCCGGAACTCGCAGAGATTCTCGATGTCCTCCTTCGTCGGCAGGAAGACGAAGCTGCCGCGCTGCGGCTTGATGTCGATCAGCCCCTGCTGCTCCAGCGCCGTCAAGGCTTCGTGCACCGGGCTGCGGCTGACGCCGAGCCTGGTCGCGAGCTTGTCCTCCGAGAGCGCGTCGCCGAGCTCCACCTCGCCGTCGACGATCGCCTGACGCAGGCGTTCGGTCACGCGCAAGGTCAGACCTCCCCGCTGTCTTGCACCCACCTCGCCACATCTCCTTCCTGGCCACCGGGGCCGGACGATGCCCGGCTTCTCCCCCCGGCGGCACGCCTCGGCGCGCGGTATCCGCCGCTAGAGCCGGATGATTTCAAATGGGATCACGAGGTGATCCCATTTGAAATCTGAATCCGTCTCTCACCTAAGAGTTGGAGCAGGATTTTCGCGAAAAACCGGTTCCCACTTTTTCGCATCCTGCTCCGAACTTAAAGCGCATCGAGGAAATTGCGCGTTCCGGCGATGCCCCGGCGCGCCTTTTCCACAAAGCTCAACGACGCGTCGCCGCGATGCGGCGTCTCGACGCTGATCGCGATGTCCGGCGGCAGCTCCGCCATCAGCTCCCCCAGCCACAGGCCGCCCTCACCCGGAATCATGCGCGCGCCGCGCGCCTCGGCGATGCAGCCGGCATCATCGGAAGGCTGGCTCGCGGGAGCGTCGCAGAGCTGGAGATAGAGCACCTTGTCCCGCAGCGCCGCGACCGCCGCCGGCCCGCCGCCGGAGCGCGACAGATGCAAGGCGTCGAGCAGGATGCCGACATTCCCGCGTCCTGACGCGGCGGCGAGCTGCGCCGCATCCTCGATGGTCGCCGCGGCGCGCCAGCGCATGAACTCGATCGCGATCGCGATGCCGTGCCCGCCGGCGACATCCGCGATCCGCCCGAGATTGTCGGAGGCCCGCGACAGATCGGGATCCTCCGAGGTGATCTGCATCAGTGGCATGCCGAATTCCGCCGCCGTCTCGATGACGGGCAGCCAGGACTCAATCGCTGTGTCCGCTCGGAGGGTGAAGACCTCGCCATCGAGAAAGCCGATCCCGAGATCGGCGGCCGTCGTCCGGATCTCGCGGATCAGCGCCTTGTCGCCGACGATGGGATGCGCAAGCTCGAGCCCGAGCGGCGCGATCAGCCTGAGGCCGGCTGCGTCGTAGCCGGCCACCGCGGCGCAGCGGACATGCTCGACCGGCGGGCAACCCTGGACGGTGAGATAAGCCAGCGACAGGCTGTGCTGCTTGTACATGCCGTCCTCAATAGGTCGCGCGGCCGCCCGAGACGTCGAAGACGGCGCCGGTCGAGAACGAGCACTCCTCCGACGCCAGCCAGCCCGCCAGCGCCGCCACCTCCTCCGCCTGTCCGAGCCGGCCGACCGGAATCTTGGACACGACATAGGCCCTGAATTCGGGCGTGAGCTGCTGGAGCATCTCGGTCTCGATCGCGGCCGGCGTCACGCAGTTCACCCGGATCTGCGTGGTCGCGAGCTCCTTGCCGATCGACTTGGTCAGGCCGATCACGCCGGCCTTGGAGGCGGAATAGGCGACCGCGTTGGGATTGCCCTCCTTGCCGGCGATCGACGCCATGTTGACGATGCGGCCATAGCCCGTCTTGAGCATCTCGCGCACCGCCGCCTGGCAGCAATGGAAGACGGCGTCGAGATTGAGCGACATGACGAAACGCCAGCCCTCGCTGGGATACTCCGCGAACGGGGCCAGCGGCCCGTTATGGCCGGCGCAGGTGACGAGGATGCCGAGCGGGCCGAGTTCTCCGACGACGCGGGTCGTCGCACCCGCGACCGCCTTCTCGTCGGTCACGTCGACCGCATAACCCCTGGCGCCCGGCAGCTTCGCGGCCGCAGCGACGGCGCGGTCGCCGTCGATATCCCAGATCGCGACCTTGTGGCCTTTCGCGGCCAGGCGCGCAGCGATCGGAAAGCCCAGCCCGCCTGCCCCTCCCGTCACGATCGCGACGCGCGGTGTCTCGCTTCCCTGCATTTCATCCTCCCGGGAGCCGGGCCCTTCTGACAACGGGCACTTGACTCATTCGACATACTAACATTCTAGTAGGTTAGTTGGAGAGGAAACGAGCTCCTTGTCAAGCGGCCGATTGCAGAGCCCGCAGGCAGGAGCGTCTGAGAGACGGGTACGATGGGACTGAAGGGATCAGCTTTCCTCGCGATCTGGCACGATATCGCCGAGGGCGGACATGAAGCCTATATCGAGTGGCACACGCGCGAGCACATGCCGGAACGGCTGTCGATTCCCGGCTTTCGCACGGGCAAGCGCCTGCATGCGCCGCAGGCAGACCGCCATGTCTTCGGGACGATCTATGCGGCCGATGATGTCGAGGTCTTCCGCTCCCCGGCCTATCTCGAACGGCTGAACAATCCCACGCGCTGGACGGCGGAGATCGCGCCGAGCTTCCAGAATTTCCTGCGCGTCGCCTGCGACAGGGTCGCGTCGGCCGGGACCGGCGACGGCGGCAGCATGGCGACGCTGCGCTTCGATTTCGCGGAGGCCGGCAGCGGCGCAGTCCTGCGACAGGCGGCGCAGGGCCTCGTCGATGCCGTGCTCGCCCTGCCCGGCGTCGCCTGCGTCCATCTCGGGATCGCCCGCAGCGAGGTTTCCGGCGTCCGCACCCGCGAGACGGAGCTGCGCAGCGCGATGGCGGAGAGAGGCTTCGACGCCGTGCTGCTGCTGGAAGGCGCGTCCCAGGCCGGAATCGAGGCGGCCCTGCCCGAGGCACAACGGCTAGCGATAGCCACCGGGGCTCTCGCGGCACCCCGCGCCGATGTCTACGAAACCGCCTTCAGCCTCACCAGCGAGGATATGCAGGCGCAATAACCGCGCACAGCCTCGCGCGGGATGAACGACCCCGAAAGCCGGATTCAGCTTCCAGGCTTTCGACGAGGGGCAAGAGATCGAAGCGGCAACGCTTCGAGGTCAGGCAGCCGGCCCAAGAAGCCGGCGACATATCAGCACATCAGAGGAGGATTCATGTTGGGCATTTCTTCACTTCGCGCCGCCGCATTTGCCTTGGTGGCAGGGCTCGGCTTCGTCGGCGCCACCGCGCAGGCCGACGCCCAGTCGCTCGAAAAGATCAAGAAGGCGGGCGTCATCCGCATCGGCGTGATGGGCGAGCAGGCTCCCTGGGGCTCGATCGACGCGAGCGGCCAGAACATCGGCTACGACGTCGATGTGGGCCGGCTGATCGGCGAGGAGCTCGGCGTCAAGGTCGAGTTCGTGCCGAACGCGGTGGCCGCCCGCATCCCCAACCTGCTGACCAACAAGGTCGATCTGCAGATGGCCGTGATGGGCATGTATCCCGACCGCGCCAAGGCCGTGCAGTTCTCGAAGCCCTATTCGGGCCTGAAGATCATCCTGCTCTCCAGCAAGAAGAACAAGATCGAGACCATCGAGGATGCCCGCAACCTGCGCATCGGCGTGCCGCGCGGCGCCGCGCAGGACAAGTCGATCACGACGCTGCTCGGCGACGTCCCCAATATCCGCCGCTTCGACGACGACAGCTCGACGATGCAGGCCCTGGTCTCCGGCCAGGTCGATGCGATCGGCGGCAACACGACCTACAAGATCAATCTCGACAGGGCCTCGCCCGGCAACGACTACGAGCAGAAGCTGGTCTTCAACGAGCAGTGGCAGGGCATCTGCACCAAGCTCGGCGATGCCGAGATCAATGCCTGGCTCAACCAGTTCATCGACAAGGTCGCGGCCGATGGCCGGCTCGCGAAGATCAGCGAGAAATGGCTGGCCCAGCCCCTGCCGAGCTTCCCGGCTGCCGTCGAGGGCGTGCCCTTCACCGTGAAGTGACGGGCCGCACCGAGCGCCACCCGCCCCCCCTTAAAACGAGACGCGACCGCATCCATGCGGCCGCGGCCGGCTGCCGATCTCGCCAGGAACCGCCATGCGAACGATCTTCATCCTGAACGGGCCGAACCTCAATCTGCTCGGCCAGCGCGAGCCCGAGATCTACGGCCGCACCACCCTCGACGAGATCCGGGGCTGGTGCGAGGCCGATGCAGCCGAGCTCGGTCTTGCCATCGACTTCCGCCAGTCGAATTTCGAGGGCGAGATCATCGAGGCGGTCCATGCCGCACGGAAGGATGCCGCCGGCATCATCATCAATCCGGCGGGCTATACCTTCACCTCGATCGCCATACTCGACGCGCTCAAGATGTTCGATCGCCCGAAGATCGAACTGCACATCTCGAACATCCATCAGCGCGAGGCGATCTACCACAACTCGCTGGTCTCGAAGACGGCCACCGCCGTAATCGCCGGGCTCGGCGCCTATGGTTATCGGCTCGCATTGCGCGCCATGGCAGAGCTGACCCGATGATCCGCATCGCCCTGCTTGGAGCGGGCCTCATCGGCCGCGAGCACGCGGACCTGATGGCGTCGCATCCCGACATCGCCATCGCCGCCATCTGCGACCCCTCCCCTGAGGCCGCGAAGCTGGCCGAGCGGCTGTCGGTGCCGTACCGGTCCGACTATGTCGCCATGCTCGACGAGTTGCGCCCCGACGGCGCGATCATCGCGCTGCCGAACCAGCTCCACGCCCCGGCCGCGCTGGCCTGCATCGAACGCGGCATCGCCTGCCTGATCGAGAAGCCCGTTGCGGAAAGCATCGCTTCCGCCGCCCGGATCGTCGAGGCGTCCGAACGCACCGGCGTGCCGGTGCTGGTCGGCCATCAACGCCGCCACAGCCCCGACATCCGCGCGGCCAAACAGGCGATCACAGCCGGCGAGCTCGGCGACATCGTCGCCGTCAACGGCATGACGCTGTTCGACAAGCCGGCCAACTATTTCGACGTCGCCTGGAGGAAAAGCGCCGGCGGGGGCGTGCTGCTCATCAACCTGATCCACGACATCGACATCCTGCGCCATCTGGTCGGCGAGATCGACAGCATCCGCGCCTTCACCTCCCATGCGCGCGGCTTTGCGGTCGAGGATGGAGCGAGTCTCTCGATTCGCTTCGCCAATGGCGCGCTGGGCAGCTTCATCATCTCCGACAACGCCGTCAGCCCCTGGGCCTGGGAATACAGCTCCGGCCAGGCGCTCTACCATCCCACGCAGCCGGGGCCTTGCCTGTTCCTGGCCGGGCGCAAGGCTGCCCTGTCGGTCTCGGACATGTATCTGTGGCGTCACGAGCGCGACGACGAACACTGGCAGCACCCGCTGGCGCGGCATTACCGCGGCGCTGCCGGCCTGCCGACCTATGTCGCCCAGCTTACCCATTTCGCCGCCGTCGTCAGGCGGGAGCAGCAGCCGTTGATCACCGCCCGGGACGGCATGGCCACGCTGGCCGCGACGCTCGCGGTCGATCTTGCCGCCCGCGAAGACCGCACAGTCACGCTGGCGGAGATGCTCGCACAAGGAGGAGCAGCCCCATGACCGGCACGATCGCAGCGACGACCAAGACGATCCAGGGCGAGGTCATTCCGGCGCTGGGGTTCGGAACCTTCGAGATCACCGGCCCGGCCGGCGAGGCGGCGATCCGTACCGCGATCGATCTCGGCTACCGGCAGATCGATACGGCGATCCGCTATGGCAACGAGGCCGAGGTCGGGCGGGCGATCCGCGCCTCCGGCGTACCGCGCGGCGAGCTCTTCGTCACGACCAAGATCTGGTTCAACGACCTCGCGCCGGAGACCGTCCATCGCCGCGTCGACGAAAGCCTCGACCGGCTCGGGCTCGACCAGGTCGACCTGCTGCTCGTCCACTGGCCGACGAAGGATGTCCCGCTGGCTGAGACGCTGGCAGCCTTCGCCGAGGAGAAGCGGAAGGGACGCACGCGATTGATCGGCGTCAGCAACTTCCCGGTCGCGCTGCTCGACGAGGCGCTGGAGATCCACAAGGCCGAATTGTTCTGCAATCAGGTCGAGTATCACCCCTTCCTGTCGCAGGAGAAGCTGCTGGCCCGGATGCGGCGCGCCGGCATGCTGCTGAACGCCTACCAGCCGATCGCGCGCGGCAAGGTCTTCGACAACGATCTGCTCAATGCGCTCGGCCGCAAATACGGGAAGTCGGCGGGACAGGTGACGCTGCGCTGGCTGGTCCAGCAGGATGGCGTCGGCGCGATCCCGCGCTCGTCCAAGCCCGAGAACATGCGGGCCAATCTCGAGATCTTCGATTTCGAGCTGTCGCCGGAAGACATGGCTGCGATCCACGGGCTTGCGCGCGGCCAGCGCTATTCCAGCTTCGAGTGGGCGCCCGCCTGGGATGACTGAGACAAAGCGCACCGCAAGGGAAGAACGATGACTCTCGACTTCAGCGTCGTGGCCGACGCCTGGAAATCGCTGCTGTTCGGAGCGCTGGGAACCTTGTTCCTGGCCTTTTCCGGCATGGTCATCGCCATGGTCGTCGGTGTCATGGGCGTGGTCATCCTGCGGATGCAGATGCGGATCCCCTCGCTGCTGGTGACGCTCTTCGTCGAGATCATCCGCAACACGCCGTTTCTGGTGCAGATCTTCTTTCTGTTCTTCGCGCTGCCGCTCGCGGGCGTCCGCCTGAATCCGACGGTCACGGCCATCCTGGCGCTCGGCCTCAATGGCGGCGCCTATGCGATCGAGATCATCCGCGGCGGCGTCGAGAGCATCCCGAAGGGGCAGACGGAAGCCGGCCTGGCGCTCGGCCTGCACAAGCATGAGGTCTTCCGGCTGATCGTGCTCATCCCGGCGCTGCGCGCGATCTACCCGTCGCTCGCCAGCCAGTTCATCCTGCTGACGCTGACCACGGCGATCTGCACCTCGATCTCCGCCTATGAACTGACCTCGGTCGGCCAGCGCATCGAGGCGGAAACCTTCCGCAGCTTCGAGGTCTATTTCACGCTGACCTCGATCTATCTGGTGATCTCGCTCGTGACGATGTGGCTGCTCGCGGCGCTGGGTCGCTGGGCCTTCAGCTATCCGCAGCGCTGAGGAGGCAGGACATGGGCATCCAGGAACTGACCTATCTGCTGCAAGGCCTGCTCTGGACCTTGTTCCTCACCGTCATCGGCTTCGTCGGCGGCATCCTGTTCGGCATCGTCGTCGCGGTGCTCAGGGTTTCGCCTTCGCCCTGGCTGCGGATTCCGATGATCTGCTGGATCGGGGTGTTCCAGGGCACGCCGCTGCTGATGCAGCTCTTCGTCGCCTATTTCGGCCTGCCGCTGCTCGGCTTCAACTTCCCGGCCTGGGCCGCCGTCTCGGTCGCGCTGACGGCGCATGCCTCGGCCTTCCTCGGCGAGATCTGGCGCGGCGCGATCCAGGCCGTGCCATCAGGCCAGAGCGAGGCCGCCAATGCGCTCGGCCTGCCCGGCTGGAGCCGGATGGTCGACGTCGTCATGCCGCAGGCCTTCAAGCTCTCGCTGCCGGCGACCGTCGGCTTCCTCGTGCAATTGCTGAAGGGGACGTCGCTTGCCGCGATCGTCGGCTTCATCGAATTGACCAGGGCCGGCACCATCGTTTCCAACCAGATCTACAAGCCCTTGCTCGTCTTCGGCGTGGTGGGCGCGCTGTACTGCGCCATGTGCTGGCCGCTCTCGCTCTGGGGCCGCAGGCTCGAGCAGCGAATGGCGGCCGGGGCGGCAAAATGAGGGAGATCGACATGACCCGGACCCATGACAGCACCAGCCGCGCCGCCCAAGAAACCGCCGCTCCGATGATCGAGATGCGGCAGGTCGAGAAGTTCTACGGCCCGTTCCATGTCCTCAAGGGCATCGACTTCTCGGTCACCAAGGGCGAGAAAATCGTGCTTTGCGGCCCCTCCGGCTCGGGCAAGTCGACACTGATCCGCTGCATCAACCATCTCGAACCGATCGCGAGCGGAGAGATCACGGTGGCTGGCCACCGGCTGAGCGACAGCCAGGACGCCGTCGATGCCGTGCGCCGCGAGGTCGGCATGGTGTTCCAGCAGTTCAACCTGTTTCCGCACAAGACGGTGCTGGAAAACTGCATCCTCGCGCCGATGCGGGTGCGCAAGCTCTCGCGCGCCGAGGCGGAAGAGACCGCCCGGAAGTACCTGGAGCGGGTGCGCATCGACGACCAGGCTGCGAAATACCCGGCCCAGCTCTCGGGCGGCCAGCAGCAGCGCGTCGCGATCGCGCGCGCCTTGTGCATGGAGCCCAAGGCCATGCTGTTCGACGAGCCGACCTCGGCGCTCGATCCGGAAATGGTCAAGGAAGTGCTGGACACGATGGTGTCCCTGGCGCGCGACGGCATGACCATGATCTGCGTCACCCATGAAATGGGCTTCGCGCGCCAGGTGGCCGACCGCGTGATCTTCATGGCCGATGGCGAGATCGTCGAGGAGAACGCGCCGGACGCGTTCTTCTCGAACCCGCGGCACGAGCGCTCGCGTGCCTTTCTCGGGGAAATCCTCGCGCATCATTGAGCAGATCCGCCGGACATTGGCGGCCTGCCCGCATTCAGTCGCGGCTCGTTCCCGCATGGCGGCACTAGGCGCGCCGGGTGAGCGATGTTACAGCCCCGGTCACATTGGGCAGTCCGCTACCTGAATTCGGAAAGAACAAATGTTGCTTCGAGTCGGCACCCGCCGAAGCCCGCTGGCGATGGCTCAGACCAACTTCGTCATCGGTCTGATCAAGGCGGCATTCCCGGAGATCGAATTCGAGATCCGATCGGCTTCGACCGTCGCCGATCGCGACAGGGTGTCGGAATTCCACCAGTTTCGCATGGTCGGCGTCTTCACGACCGAGCATGAGGAACAGCTTCTTCGCAACGAGGTGGACTTCGTCGTCCATTCCCTGAAGGACCTGCCGACGACCCTGCGCGACGGGCTCGTGCTCGCCGCCGTGCCCAAGCGCGAAGATCCGCGCGACGCTCTCTGCGGCGCGACGCTGGAAAGCCTGCGTCCCGGCGCACGGGTCGGCACAGGCTCCTTGCGCCGGCGCGCGCAGATCCTGAGCCTGCGGCCGGACGTGACGGTCGTGCCGATCCGCGGGAATGTCGGCCCCCGGCTGGCCAAGATCGAGGGGGACGACGCCCTCGATGCCGTGATTCTCGCCGAGGCCGGCCTGAGGCGCCTCGGCCTCGCCGATGCGACGACCGAGACGCTCGATCCCCATGCCTTCCCTTATGCCGTCGGCCAGGGCGCCCTCGGCATCGAGGCGCGCGCGCAGGACAGCGACATCCTCAAGGTGCTGCAGGCCATCCAGTGCCCGCAGACGCGCGCCGAAGTCGATGCCGAGCGCGCTATGATGCATACGCTGGGAGCAGGCTGCAGCCTGCCGGTTGGGGCCTGCGCCAGCTGGAAGGACGGCCGGCTGACGCTGCAGGCTCAGGTCACCTCGCTCGACGGGCAGGAGCGCATCATCGCCACCGAGGAAGGGCCGGCGGAGACAGCGGCCGATCTCGGCGTGGCGACCGGCGAGGCGCTGAAGACACAAGGCGGCACCAGGATCCTGGAAACCAGCTACCGGGAATTCAACAGCCACTTCAAGCTGTTCAAGTCCTGACACGACCCGCAGGCCCGTCCGGCCATCGGCATCGCAGCCTTTTCAAACGTCGCGGTATCGCGTCACCCGCGTGATGCCGTCGATGGCGGCTGCCGCGAGCCCCTCTTCTATAACCAATCAGAATACGCCCCACCCGATTTCGACTTGGACAGCCTGGGATCGCAGCGCCCAGACTGGAGCCAAGAAACAAAGTCGAGGGGATTGCATGATCAGGAACTCTGTCGTCGGGCTCGCCGGCCTGGTGCTCGCCGCCTGCCTGCCGGTCGCGGGCATGGCCCAGGAGACCGTGCTGCGCGTCGCCGGGGACGGCAACGTCTCGACGCTCGATGCGCACCGCGCCAGCTCCA
Source organism: Allobosea sp. OAE752 (assembly GCF_050433265.1). NCBI lineage: Bacteria > Pseudomonadati > Pseudomonadota > Alphaproteobacteria > Hyphomicrobiales > Alloboseaceae > Allobosea > Allobosea sp. OAE752. The sequence goes on along the minus strand of NZ_JBNPXO010000007.1, from coordinate 192,204 downwards.
CCAGCGACAAGACCGTGATCGGCTGGATGTATAACGGCCTCGTCCGGTTCAAGCCGGGGAGCGCCGATCCGAAGGATATCGAGCCGGATCTGGCCGAGCGCTGGGAGCAGTCGCCGGACGGCAAGGTCTGGACCTTCCATCTCCGCCAGGGGGTCAAGTTCCATGGCGACTGGGGCACGCTCTCGGCAGACGATGTCGTCTATTCATTGCAGCGCTCGGCCGACCCCAAGCGCTCGACCTTCTCCTCGGATTTCGCGGCGATCGAAAAGGTCGAGAAGCTCGACGACCTCACGGTTCGGGTCACGCTGAAATATACGGACGTCAATTTCCTCGGCCGCGTCACGAACTACCATGGCGGCAACATCGTCAGCCGCAAGGCGGCCGAGGAGCTGGGCGACAAATTCGGCACGAATCCCGTCGGCACCGGCCCCTTCACCTATGTCGAGCAGGTGACCCAGCAATACGTCAAGCTCGCCGCCAACCCGAACTATTTCCGCGGCAAGCCGAAGATCGACAGCATCGTGATCCGCGCCATCCCCTCCGACAGCGCCCGCGAGCTCGCCTTCACCTCCGGCGAGGTCGACCTGATCTATGCCAAGCGCGAGCAGCGCTGGGTCGATTCCGCCCGCAAGCGTGCGGGCTTCAATGTCGAGATCTTCCGGCCCGGCGAATACCGGCTGCTGCACCTCAACCAGAGCCAGCCGCCGCTGGACGACATCCGCGTGCGCCGCGCCATCGCCGCCGCGGTCAATGTCGACGATCTCGTGCGCTATGTCGGCAAGGATGTCGGCCCCAAGGGCTGCTCGATCGTGCCGCCCGGCTATCTCGGCGAGGACTGCTCGGTCCGCTACGACTTCAACCTCGCCAAGGCCAAGGAACTGCTCGCCGAGGCCGGCCACAAGGATGGCGTGACGATCAAGGCCATCGTCTCGAACATCTCGGCGCAGCAGCCGATCATGGAGATCATCCAGGCGCAGCTCGCCAAGGCCGGGATCAAGCTCGAGATGCAGGTCGTCGACCACGCCACCTATCAGAGCCAGACGCGCAAGGATCTGAGCGGCCTGGTCTTTTACGGGGCGGCGCGCTTCCCCATCGCCGACACCTATCTCAGCGAGTTCTTCCATTCGCGGGCGACGGTGGGCACGCCGACCGCCGCGACCAATTTCTCGCACTGCAAGGTCGCCGACAAGGAGATCGAGGAAGCACGCACCGCGCCGGATGCCGACACGCAGAAGGCCCTGTGGAAGGAGGCGCAGCGCAAGATCATGGAGGATGTCTGCGCCATCCCGCTCTTCGAGCTGCGGCAGGTCTGGGCGCGCAGCGACCGGCTCGATCTCGGCTACGAACTCAAGGGCGCGATGAACCTCGCCCCGCCGATCACCGAAGCCACCACGCTGAAGCCGCGCTGAGGCGTCCGAGCCGGGAGCTCCGCCGTGGAGATCGTGCGACACCTCGCGGCCTCTATCGGTGCCGCCCGCCGCGAGCCCCTGACGGCGGAACTGCGGGAGGCGGCCTGCCGCAGCGTGCTCGATCTCGTGGCGGCCGCGGCCGCCGGCATCGCGGCGCCAGGCCCGCGCGCGGTTCGGCAGGTCGCGCGGGTGACCATGGCCGGCGGTGCCCTGCCCGTCTGGTTCACGGGGCAGAGCTCGGGCCTTGCCGGCGCGATCTGGTGCAATGCCTCGGCTTCCGCCGCACTCGATCTCGACGACGGGCACCGGATCGCGCGCGGCCATCCCGGAGCCGCGATCATCCCGGCCGCCTTCGCAGCGGCACAGGAGGCAGGGGCCACGACGGACGAGCTGCTGCAGGCGATCGTCGTCGGCTACGAGGTCGGCGTCGCGGTCGGCGCGGCCCGACGCTTCTATGCCAATACCGGGATGTGGTCGGGCTACGGCGTCGTCGCGGCCCTCGGCTTTCTGAGGCACACGCCGGCGGAGCAACTGGCGCATGGTTTTGCCATCGCCGGCATCAGCGCGCCCAACCAGCTCCATGCCGGGGCGGGGCCCGCCTTCCGCGCGCAGGAAGGCAGCGACGTCAAGGAAGGCATTCCCTGGTCGAGCGTGACGGCCGCGAACGCGCTGCTGCTGGCCGAGGCGGGACATACCGGCCCTCTGGCGCTCCTCGACAATGACGAGCATTTTTTGCTCGAAGGGCTGGCGGAGGGTCTTGGCCGACAGCATTGCATCGCGCGCAACTACATGAAGTTCCATGCCTGCTGCCGGCATGTCCATGCGCCGGCCGAGGCACTGCTGGACCTCCTCGCCGAAAACCGCATCGACCCGCACCGCATCGACGCCATCGAGGTCGCGACCTATTCCGGCGCCCTGCGCCTGGCGAACCGGCCACGGCCCCAGAGCTTCACCGATATCCAGTTCTCGATCCCCTATTGCCTCGCCCTGCTCGCAATCGACGGGCCGGAGGCGCTGCTGCCGCTGACGGAAGCGGCCGTCGACCGGCCCGAGATCGTCGCCCTCGCGGAAAAGGTCTCGCTGAGTCTCGACCCCGCGCTCGACGCCCGCTTTCCGGCTCAGACCCTGTCCCGCGTCACCATCCACACTGAGGGACGCTCCTTCGCCTCGCCCGTCACCGCGCCGCGCGGCGAAGCCTCGGATCCGCCGTCCTGGGCCGATCTCGAGGCCAAGCTGGAACGGGCCTGCCGGCTCGTCGCCACATCGGCGCAACGGCAGACGTTGCTTGTCGCGCTTCGCCGCCTGCGCGACGGCGATCACGCTCCGCTGCTGCAGGCCTTCGCGACCCTGAGGCTCAGCCCGGCGTAAGGATCGTCTGCGAAATCTCGGCCGCCACCTCGCGCGCACCCCGCAGAAAGGCATCGACCAGCCGGGCGTTGCGGCTGTCGCGGATGCGGCAGAGCTGGAAATGGAGCTGAACGCCCGGCTCGAAGCGCCGGATGGCAAGCTTGTCACGCAATCCGCCGACGATCAGCGGATGCACCAGCGAGACGCCCGTTCCCGCGGCGACGAATTCGCAGAGCGTGGGCGAGACGTTCGCCACCATGACGATGTTCGGCACGACGCCATGGGCATCCAGGACCCGGCCGATGCTCCGGCTGGTATGGCTTTCGGGATCGAAGGAGACGAAGGGAACGCCTTCGAGGTCGCGAGGCGTGATCACCTCCCGCGCCGCGAGCGGATGGTCGAGCGGCAGGATGCAGACGACCGGATGCGCCATGAGCGGCTCCGCCACGATATAGGGATTGTCGATCGGCGCGACGATCAGCCCGACATCGAGCTTGCGGGTGACGAGCCCGTCCGCGATCCATTGCGAGCTGCGCGACTGCACCGAACAGAACACCCCGGGCTGCGCCTCCAGGAAGCGCGAGGTCGCTTCCTGGATGAAGGAGCCCGACAGCGCCGGCATGACGCCGATCAGGAGCCGGCTCTGCTCGTCGCGGCGGATGGCCTCCACCGCATTCTCGACCTGGCGCACGCCCGCGAAGATGCGGTCGATCTCCTCATAGAGCCGCATGCCGCGCCGCGACGGCGCCAGCCGCCCCTTCACCCGATCGAAGAGCTGCAAGCCCGTATCGGCCTCGAGATGGGCGATCAGCTTGCTCATCGCGGGCTGCGAGATGTTCATCATCTCGGCAGCGCGGCTCACCGTGCCGTATTCGATGACCGCCTTGAAGGCTTCGACCTGACGCAGGTTGAGCCGCCGAACCATCGCATAACCCTGAAGAATAGGAACCAGCAAAAAACGACTTTGACGAAATACAAGATGGCTCCCTAACGTCTCAGCCGGCAAGGGAAATTCACATGCGGCCTGACATCGTCGTCATCGGAGGGGGAACGGTCGGGGCAGCCATCGCCTACGGCCTGGCGAAGCGGCGCCAGAACGTGCTGCTGCTCGACGGCGACGATGGCGACTTCCGCGCGGCCCGCGCCAATTTCGGCCTGGTCTGGCTGCAGGGCAAGGGGCTCGGCATGCCGGCCTATCAGGCCCTGACACGCCGGAGCATCGCGCTATGGCGCGGCTTTTCCGATGCGCTCGAAGCCGAGACGGGCGGCGATCTCGCTTACGAGCAGAATGGCGGCCTCGCCTTCTGCCTCGGGGAGGAGGCCTTCGAGAAGCGCCGCCTCGACCTGATGCGCCTGCACAACCAGCGCGGCGACGGCGAGCCGGACTGGGAGATGCTCGACCGTCCGGCGCTGGAGCGCCTGCTGCCCAAGGCCGGGCTCGGTCCCGACGTGACGGGCGCGAGCTTCGGCCGGCATGACGGCCACGCCAATCCGCTGCGGCTTCTGGCGGCGCTGCATGGCGGGCTGGTCCGCCTCGGCGGCAGCATCCGCCATCGCGCCCGCGTCGAGCGGATCGAGCGGGCCGGTGCGGATTTCCGTCTCGTGCTCGACGGCGAGACATTGACGGCGCCGCGCATCGTCATCGCCGCCGGGCTCGGCTCGGTGGCTCTCGGCCGGCAGGTCGGGCTCGACGTGCCGGTGCATCCGGAACGGGGCCAGGTGCTCGTCACCGAGCGGCTCGCCCCCTTCCTGCCCCTGCCCGCCAGCGGCCTGCGCCAGACCGCGGAAGGCACGGTAATGATCGGTGCGACCAAGGACGAGGTCGGCTTCGATGCCTCGACCACCACCGAAGCCGCCTCCTCGCTGAGCCGCAAGACGGTCCGGACCATTCCCGCGCTCGCGCATGTCGGGCTCGTCCGGCAATGGGCGGGCCTGCGGATCATGACGCCCGACGGCTACCCGATCTACGCGCAATCGGAGAGCCATCCCGGCGCCTTCGTCGCGCTCTGTCATTCCGGCGTGACGCTCGCGGCCTTCCACGCCGATCCCCTCGCCGAGGCGATCACGGCCGGTTCGCTCCCCGAAACCTTTTCTCCCTTCCACCAGAGACGCTTCGATGTTCCGCAAGCTGCATGATCCAGGGCCGTCCGCCGTCACGGTCCATATCGACGGGCGCCCGGTCCGGGCCGAAGCCGGAGAGAGCGTCGCCGCCGTGCTGCTGCGCCAGCCCGAAGGCTGGAACCGGACCACGCCGGTCTCGGAAAGCCGCCGCGCGCCTTATTGCATGATGGGCGTCTGTTTCGAATGCCTCGTCGAGGTCGATGGCCAGGGCTCCGTGCAGAGCTGCCTGACCCCGGTGCGGGACGGGATGTCCGTGACCCGCCAGCAGGGACGCCGGAGCCTCTCGGCATGAGCGATCAACACACCGATCTCCTGATCGTCGGCGCGGGGCCGGCCGGCATGGCCGCTGCCGTGACAGCCCGCCGCCATGGCTTGTCCGTGCGGGTGGTCGACGATCAGTCGGCGCCCGGCGGCCAGATCTGGCGCGCCATCGAGACTGTCGCTGCGACGCCGCGCCTGGCGCGGCTGGGAGAAGCCTATCGCGCCGGCGTCGACCGCGCCGCCGCCTTCCGCGCCTGCGGCGCCCTCTACGAGCCGCAGAGCCAGCTCTGGCAGATCGAGCCGGGGTTTCGCGCCTTCCTGACCCGCGACGGCCGGGCGCGCAGCGTGACGGCCGAGGCGATCATCCTCGCCACCGGCGCGCAGGAGCGCCCGGTGCCCTTCCCGGGCTGGACGCTGCCGGGCGTGCTGACGGTCGGCGCGGCGCAGATCCTGCTGAAGACCGCCGATTCCGTCCCGGACAAGCCGGTCTGGATCGCCGGCTGCGGGCCGCTGCCACTGCTCTACATGACGCAGCTTCTGGCGGCGGGCGGCAAGATCGCCGGCTTCCTCGACACCACGCCGCGCGGACGGGTCGGCGCTGCGCTGCGCCATCTGCCGCAGGGGCTCGGACGCTTCGGCGACCTCGTCAAGGGCCTGTCCTGGTCGCTGGCGCTGAAACGGGCCGGCTTCCCGATCATCCGCCATGTCGCGGAGCTGCGTGCCGAAGGCGACGGGCGTCTCGAAAGCCTGCATTACCGCACGCAGGACGGCCGGGAAGGCGATGTCGCCGCCGAGGTGCTGCTCGTCCATGAGGGCGTTGTGCCCAATATCCATGCCCCGCTCGCGCTGGGCTGCGCGGTCAGATGGGATGCCGGCCAGCATTGCCAGATCCCCGTGCTCGACACCTGGGGCGAAACCTCTCAGGCAAACGTCTTCGTCGCCGGCGACGGCGCCGGCATCGGCGGGGCCGAGGCGGCCGAGCCGCGTGGGCAGCTCGCGGCGCTGCGTGTCGCCACCAAGCTCGGAAAGCTGCGGGACGATGCGGCCGAGGCCGCCGCGCGCACGGAGCAAGCCGCGCTGTCACGCGCGCTCGCGCTGCGGCCTTTCCTCGATGCTCTCTACGCGCCGCGGCCGCAGGTCTTCGCGCCCGCCGACGAGACGCTGGTGTGCCGCTGCGAGGAGGTCACGGCCGGCGAATTGCGCATCCGCGCTGCGCAGGGGCGGCCCGGGCCGAACCAGCTCAAGGCCTTCACCCGCGCCGGCATGGGCCCCTGCCAGGGGCGGCAATGCGGCTACACCATGGCCCATATCGTCGCGGCGGTTCAGAACCGACCTGTCGAGGAGGTCGGCTTCTACCGGATCCGGCCGCCCTTGAAGCCCGTGACGCTCGGCGAACTCGCCAGCCTCGACGAGCAGGAGCCGGCGGCATGAGCATCGAGGCCTTCGATGTCGCGGTGGTGGGGGGCGGGCTGCACGGCCTGTCCGCCGCGCTGCATCTGGCCCGCGCCGGCCGCCGCGTCACGGTGATCGAGCGGCGCTGGACGGGCCGGCACGCCTCGGGCGCCACGGCTGCCGGGGTGCGCACCCTCAACCGCGACATCGCGGAGGTGCCGATCTCGCTCGAGGCCATGGCGATGTGGCATCGCATCGCCGAGATCGTCGGCGACGATTGCGGCTTTCACGCCCGTGGCCAGGTCAATGTCGCGGAACGCGACGAGCATATGCCGGCCCTGCTCCAGCGCGAGGCGAAGATGCGCGCGCTCGGGCATAGTCATGAGGAGCTGGTCGATGCGAAGGAGCTGCGCCGCCTCGTGCCGGCGCTGAGCCCGCATTGCGTCGGCGCGCTGGTCGCGCGACGCGACGGCGCGGCCGATCCGCACCGGACCATCCTCGCCTTCCGCCGTGCCTGCGAGGCCGAGGGCGTCGTCATCGCCGAGGGCTGCGGCGTCGAGGCGGTCGACCGGCAGGGCCCGGACTGGCTGCTCGCCTGCGGCGATCGCCGCTTCCGCGCGCCGGTCGTGGTCAATGCGAGCGGCGCCTGGGCGGCTCGGCTGGCGGCCTTGTTCGGCGACGACATCGCGCTCGGCGTGCGCGCCTCGATGATGATCGTGACCGAGCGCCTCGCGCCGCTGCTCGCCCCCGTGGTCAGCGTGGTCGGCCGGGCGCTCTCCTTCAAGCAGTCGGACCAGGGCACGCTGGTGATCGGCGGCGGCCTGCAAGGCGCGGCCGATCTCGACCGGGAAAGCAGCACGGTGAATTTCAGCGAGCTGGCCAAGGGCGCGCGCGCGTCGAGCGATCTCTTCCCGGCCGTGCACGGGGTCCGCATCGCCCGTTGCTGGACCGGAATCGAGGCGCAGACGCGCGACCGCCTGCCGGTGATCGGCGCCTCGCCGAATGCGCCCGGCCTCTTCCATGCCTTCGGCTTCTCCGGGCACGGCTTCCAGCTCGTCCCGGTCGTCGGCTCGATCCTGGCCGAGCTCGTCGTCGAAGGCCACACCCGGCGCGAGATCGCGGCCTTCGCGCCGCAACGCCTGATGCAGGAAAGGGCCGCGGCATGACGAGCTTCGTTGTCAGGCGCCTCCTGCTCGCCATTCCCACGCTGTTCGTGATGCTGACGGCGATCTTCGTGCTGGTCAGGCTCGTGCCGGGCGATGCCGCTTCCGTCATCCTCGGCGATCAGGCGAGCGCCGCCTCGCTCGCGGCGCTGCGCGAGAAGCTCGGCCTCGACCAGCCGGTCCATGTCCAGTACCTCGCCTTCATCGGCAAGGTGCTCACCGGCGATCTCGGCCAGTCCCTGAGCAGCGGCCGCAGCGTCATCCAGGAGGTGCTGCTCGTCCTGCCCTCGACCATCGAACTGACGGTCGCCGCCGTCGCCATCGGCCTCGTCTTCGGCCTGCCGCTCGGCGTCGCCGCCGCGCTCAGCCGCAATGGCTGGATCGACTATGTCGCGCGCGTCGTCTCGCTGGTCGGGCTCTCCTTCCCGGCCTTCGTCTCCGGCATCCTGATGCTGATCGTCTTCGCCATCCAGCTCGGCTGGTTCCCGGTGCTGGGCAATACCAGCGGCTCGGGCGACCTGACGGAGCGCCTGCGCGCGCTGGCGCTGCCGGCGCTCAATCTCGGCATCATCATGACGGCCTATGTGATGCGGGTGACGCGTGCGGCGATGCTCGGCGTCCTCACCGAGGACTATATCCGCACCGCCCGCGCCAAGGGGGTGAGCCCGACCCGGCTCGTCGTCACCCATGCGCTGCGCAACAGCCTGATCCCGATCATCACGGTGGTCGGGCTCTATTTCGGCACGCTGATCGGCAATTCGGTGCTGACCGAGATCATCTTCAACCGGCCGGGCCTGGGCAAGCTGATCATCGGCGCGCTCAACGCCCGCGACTACACGCTGCTGCAGGGGCTGATGATCATCTTCGCCATCTGCGTGATCATCGTGAACACCGTGACGGACATGGCCTATGGCCTCGTCGATCCGAGGGTGAAATACACATGAGCGCCGTCGCCTCCACGACCATCGAGATTCGGCCGGGCGGCCTCTGGCTCGCCTTCAGCCAGAACAAGCTCGCCTGGATCGGCCTCGTCCTGCTCGGCCTGATCGTCTTCGTCGCGGTTTTCGCGCCCTGGCTCGCGCCGCACGATCCGCTCGAGCAGAACATCGTCGCGCGGCTGGAGCCGCCTTCGGCCGAGTTCTGGCTCGGCACCGATTCCTATGGCCGCGACGTGCTCTCGCGCCTGATCTACGGGGCGCGCATCTCGCTCTTCGTCGGCTTCGTCGCGATCCTCATCGCCATGCTGATCGGCACGGCGATCGGCGTCATCGCCGGCTATATCGGCGGCCTCTTCGACCAGCTCGTCATGGGTGTGCTCGACGTGCTGCTGGCGTTCCCGACCCTGCTGCTCGGCCTGATGATCGCGGCGATGCTGGGGGCGAGCCTGGAGAACCTGATCATCGCCATCGCGGTCACCGAGATCGCGCCCTTCGCCCGCGTGGCCCGCGCCCCGACGATCACGCTGCGCCAGCGCGACTTCGTCGAGGCGAGCCGCTCCTATGGCTGCGGGCCGTTCCGGATCATGACGCGGCACATCCTGCCCAACATGCTGTCGGATGTGGTGGTGATGAGCTCGCTCTGGCTGGCATCGGCGATCCGCACGGAAGCCTCGCTGAGCTTCATCGGGCTCGGTGTGCCGCCACCGGCAGCGACCTGGGGTGGCATGATCCGGGAAGGCTTCGAGAACATCCTGGACGCCTGGTGGCTCGCGGTCTTTCCGAGCCTCGCGATCCTGGCAACGGTGCTCGCGCTCAACCTGCTCGGCGATGCCCTGCGCGACGCCTCGGACCCGCGCTCCCGCTCACGGTGAGGGCAACGGCTTCGCCGACTGGCGAACCACCTCCGATATCTCGCGGAGCTGGGGGGCCAGCGGGCTCGTCCTGCGCCAGACCATGCCGATCGTGCGGGAGGGCTGGGGCGCCTCGAAGCGGACGATGGAGACGGAAGCCGAGCGCGTCTCGACCGCCACGGCCATTTCCGGGATCAGGGTGACGCCGAGACCGGCATCGACCATCTGGACCAGCGTCGACAGCGAACTCGCATCCAAAAGGTCACGCGGCTGCGCGGCACGCGGTCTGGTATTGCAGAAGGAGAGGGCCTGATCACGGAAGCAATGCCCCTCCTCGAGCAGCAGCAGCCTCATCTCGCGCAGCGCCTCGCGGCTCGGGGCGGGCTTCCCGTCATCCGCGCGCGGGCGGAGGAGGACGAAGCTCTCGGTGAAGAGCGCGACCTCGGTCAGGGACGGCTCCGACACCGGCAAGGCGACGATCGCCATGTCGAGGCGCCCCTCGTTCAATTCCTCGACCAGCTTCGGCGTCAGCGTCTCGCGCACATGGAGGTCGAGGCCGCCATGCAGACGGGTGAGATCGCCGATGAGGTTCGGCAGCAGATAGGGCGCGACCGTCGGGATCACGCCGATGCGCAACCGCGCGACCTGCCCGCCGCGGGAGGCGCGGGCATAGCCTTCCAGCTCGTCGAACGAGCGCAGGATCTCCCTCGCCCGCTCCGCGATTCCCTCGCCGAAACGCGTCAGGCGAACCTGGCGCCCGCCTCTCTCGAAGAGATCGGAGCCGAGCTCGCCCTCGAGAACCTTGATCTGCATCGACAGGGCCGGCTGCGAGATCGAGCACGCCTCGGCCGCGCGTCCGAAATGACCGTGCCGCGCCAGCGCCTCGAAATAGCGAAGCTGCTTGAGTGTCAGGTTCGTCATAATTTCAACTTATCGATGCAATCAGAAAATCGGAATTAAAATAATGAAACCGCTTTGCTAAGAGGCTAGCAGCGAAGAGGGGTGCAGCAGATGTCACGACCGCCACGCACCGCGAAGGCCAGCGCTGTTTCGGCCCCCGGCTTCCGCCGGCCCGCTCGCGTGCCGTGCCCCGCCTTCGCTCGGCAAGCCCGTCCGGTTCGGATGCCCCGATCGCCCGACGCCCTTTCGCCCCACTGATCCTGACAGGAGGAGCCGCTCCCCGAGGGCAAGGCTCCGATCGTCATGGAACCATGCCTTCAGCCCAGCCAAGCCCGGAGAGACACATGAACGCGAAGACTGAAGACAGCACGGGCAAATGCCCCGTCGCCCATGGCGGCGGCGCCCGGCAGAATCGCGACTGGTGGCCGAGCCAGCTGCCCGTCGACCTGCTGAACCAGCACTCGGCCAAGTCCGATCCGCTGGATCAGGCCTTCAGCTACCGCAAGGCGTTCGAGAAGCTCGACTATGAGGCGCTGAAGAACGACCTGCGCAAGCTGATGACCGAATCGCAGGATTGGTGGCCGGCCGATTTCGGCCATTACGGCCCGCAATTCATCCGCATGTCCTGGCACTCCGCCGGCACCTACCGCCTCGCGGACGGTCGCGGCGGCGGCGGCCGTGGCCAGCAGCGCTTCGCCCCGCTCAACAGCTGGCCGGACAATGTGAACATCGACAAGTCGCGCCGCCTGCTCTGGCCGATCAAGCAGAAATACGGCCAGGCCATCTCCTGGGCCGACCTGATGATCCTGACCGGCAATGTCGCGCTGGAGACCATGGGCTTCCGCACCTTCGGCTTCGCCGGCGGCCGCGAGGACACATGGGAGCCCGACAATGACGTGAACTGGGGCGCCGAGACCGCCTGGCTGACCCATCGCCCGCTCGACACATTCGACGCGCCGCTCAGCGCCACCGAGATGGGCCTGATCTACGTCAATCCGGAGGGCCCCGGCGCCAATGGCGATCCGGTCTCGGCCGCGCATTTCATCCGCGAGACCTTCGCCCGCATGGCGATGAACGACGAGGAGACCGTCGCGCTGATCGGCGGCGGCCACACCTTCGGCAAGACGCATGGCGCTGCGCCGGAATCCCACAAGGGTCCTGATCCCGAAGCCGCCGAGCTGGAGGCGCAGGGTCTCGGCTGGGCCAGCAATTACGGCACCGGCCATGGTGCCGATGCGGTCGGCAGCGGCCTCGAGGTCACCTGGACGCAGACCCCGGCGCAGTGGAGCAACCACTTCTTCGAGAACCTGTTCAAATACGAATGGGTTCAGACCCGCAGCCCCGGCGGCGCCATCCAGTGGGAGGCGAAGGATGCCGAGGCGGTCATCCCCGACGCCCATGACCCGTCGAAGAAGCACAAGCCGACGATGCTGACGACCGACCTGTCGCTGCGCTTCGACCCGGTCTACGAGAAGATCTCGCGCCGGTTCCTGGAGAACCCGCAGGCCTTCGCGGAAGCCTTCGCCCGCGCCTGGTTCAAGCTGACCCATCGCGATCTCGGCCCGCGCTCGCGCTATCTCGGCCCGGAAGTGCCGAAGGAAGAGCTGATCTGGCAGGATGTGGTGCCGGCCGTCGATCATCCGCTGGTTGGCGAGGCCGATATCGCCGCCCTCAAGGAGAAGATCCGGGCCTCCGGCCTCACCGTCTCCGAGCTGGTCGGCACGGCCTGGGCCTCGGCCGCGACCTTCCGCGGCGGCGACAAGCGCGGCGGCGCCAACGGTGCGCGTGTCCGGCTCAGCCCCCAGAAGGACTGGGAGGTCAACCGGCCTGCCCAGCTCGCCAAGGTGATCGAGGTGCTCGACGGCATCCGGCGCCAGTTCAACAAGGAGGCCGACGGCGACCAGAAAATCTCGCTGGCCGACCTCATCGTGCTGGCCGGGAATGTCGGCGTCGAGCAGGCGGCGAAGGCCGCCGGCCATGACGTCAGCGTGCCGTTCACGCCGGGCCGCACCGACGCCAAGCAGGAGCAGACGGACATCCATTCCTTCGCGGTGATGGAGCCTGTCCTGGACGGCTTCCGCAACTACCAGAAGGCCGGGGCGAAGGTGCCGGCCGAGGTGGCGCTGATCGACCGGGCACAGCTGCTGACGCTGACCGCGCCGGAGCTGACGGTGCTGATCGGTGGCCTGCGCGCGATCAACATCAACGCCGATGGCGGGACGCATGGTGTGCTGACCAACCGGCCGGGCGCGCTGACGAACGACTTCTTCGTCAACCTGCTCGACATGGGCACGCAGTGGAAGGCCGCCTCCGAGGCCAAGGACGTGTTCGAGGGCACCGATCGCAAGACCGGCGCCGCGAAATGGACCGGCACCCGCGCCGACCTCGTCTTCGGCTCGAACTCGATCCTGCGTGCGCTGGCGGAGGTCTATGCCAGCACGGACGCCAGGGAGAAGTTCGTGAAGGACTTCGTGGCGGCCTGGACGAAGGTGATGAATCTCGACCGTTTCGACATCGCCTGATGCAACGACGCCCGGCCGCCATCCTGCGGGCGGGCGCTCACGCGAACCGGTCCGTCATTCGCTGAACGGACCGGCCTCTCGCAGGATCGCGCCGTCGTCCCGGGCTTGCCCCGGTACGACGGCGTTTTCCTGAAAACGCCCCGGCCTTCCAAACGCGCCCCGGGGATGCAGCCCGCCGGCAAAGATTTTGCGCGGCCGGGGATGGACGGCGGGCACCGTCTGCGCGAAATTTCAGCATGCAGCCCTTGCAGATATTTTAAGCTTGAAACATTATGCTCCGGCGCGAGCCAAAGAAGTCCGAGGGAACCCGGCCGCGCCTCCTTTTTCGCTCGTTCGTCCCGGGAGGGCATCGATGACGACTCTCAAATTCGCACTCGCGCTCGGTTGTGGCGCGCTGGCCCTCTCCATGGCCTCGGCCCAGGCGCAGGAACCGATGAAGATCGGCGTGGTCAGCGTCCTGACCGGCCCCGGCGCCGCTCTCGGCCAGCAGGTCCGCGACGGTTTCCAGCTCGCGGTCGACAAGAATGGCGGCAAGCTCGGCGGCGTGCCGGTCAAGATCACCGTGATCGACGACGAATTGAAGCCCGACGTCGCAGTCGACCGGGTGCGCAGCTTCGTCGAGAGCGAGAAGCCGACCTTCGTCGTCGGCCCGGTCTTCTCGAACATCCTCGGCGCGATCGCCAAGCCCGTGCTCGATTCCGGCGCCTTCCTGATCAGCCCGAATGCCGGCCCGTCCACCATGGCGGGCAAGGCCTGCAACAAGAACTTCTTCGTCACCTCCTACCAGAACGACCAGGTGCACGAGGTCCTCGGCAAATACGCGCAGGACCAGAACTACAAGCGGGCCTATATCATCGCGCCGAACTATCAGGCGGGTAAGGACTCGCTCGCCGGCTTCAAGCGCTACTTCAAGGGCGAGATCGTCGATGAGGTCTACGCCCCGCTGAACGCGCTCGACTTCTCGGCCGACCTCGCCAAGATCGCCTCCACCAAGCCCGACGTCGTCTTCGCCTTCCTGCCCGGTGGGCTCGGTGTCAACTTCGTCAAGCAGTGGTCGCAGGCCGGCCTGCAAGGCAAGATCCCCTTCCTCTCCGCCTTCACGGTCGATGAATCGACCCTGCCGGCGCAGCAGGATGCGGCGGTCGGGCTCTATGGCGGGATGACCTGGGCGCCCAACATGGACAATCCGCAGACGAAGGACTTCGTGAAGGCCTATGAAGCCGCCTACAAGATCGTGCCGGGCTCCTACGCCCAGCAGGCCTATGATGCGGCGATGCTGATCGATTCCGCCGTGAAGGCGGCCGGCGGCACCGGCAATGCCGACAAGCTGCGCGACGCCATCAAGAAAGCCGACTTCACCTCGCTGCGCGGCAAGTTCAAGTTCAACACCAACGGCTTCCCGATCCAGGACTTCTATCTCGTCAAGGTCGCCAAGCGCGCGGACGGCAAGTTCCAGACCGAGATCGCCGAGAAGGTGTTCACCGACTACGCCGATCCGCACGCCAAGGATTGCGGGTTGAAATAAGGCGCCTCGGCGCCACATCCGCCACCGTCATCCCGGACAAGCCGCGAAGCGACGCCGATCCAGGATCCATCGAAGGGCAGAGTCCTGCAAGGAATGCGCTCTACGATGGATTCCGGGCCTTCGCTTCGCTACGCCCGGAATGACGGTCGAGGTTGATCGCGACGGCAGAGCGAGCCACCGATCCCATGACCACAAGCCTCCTGATCGTCCAGCTCCTCAACGGGCTCCAGTTCGGCATCCTGCTGTTCCTGGTCGCGGCCGGGCTGACGCTGGTCTTCGGCGTGATGGACTTCATCAACCTCGCCCATGGCGTCCAGTACATGCTCGGCGCCTATCTCGCCGTGACCTTCGTCGGCCTGACCGGCTCCTTCATGCTCGGACTCGCGCTTGCGCTCGCCGCCGCGCTGCTGCTGGGTCTGGTGCTGGAATTCCTCGTCTTCCGCCATCTCTACGAACGCGACCATCTCGACCAGGTGCTGGCGACCTTCGGCCTGATCCTGCTGTTCAACCAGGCGGTGAAGATGATCTGGGGCGCGGCGCCGCTTTCCGTGCCGGTGCCCGAATTCCTGTCGGGCAATGTCCGGCTGATGGACGGCATCCTCTATCCCGTCTACCGCTTCGCGCTGATCGGAGCAGGCCTGGGCGTCGGCGCGCTGCTCTGGTTCGTCGTCGAGAAGACGCGCACCGGCATGCTGCTCCGGGCCGGCGCCTCCAACGCGCCGATGGTCTCGGCGCTCGGCATCGATATCCGCAAGCTGTTCATGATCGTCTTCGCCTTCGGCACCATGCTCGCGGGCTTCGCCGGGGCGATGGCGGCGCCGATCCTCTCGGTCGAGCCCGGCATGGGCGACACGGTGCTGATCCTGGCCTTCGTCGTCATCGTCGTCGGCGGCATCGGCTCGATCCGCGGCGCCTTTGTCGGCGCGCTGATCGTCGGGCTCGTCGACACGCTCGGCCGCTCCTTCATGAACGACCTGCTGCGGCTGTTCATGGCGCCCGCCTCGGCCCGCGCAACGGGAGCCGCCCTCTCCTCCATGCTGATCTATCTCGTCATGGCGGCGGTGCTGTTCGTGCGGCCCGAGGGGCTGCTGCCGGCCAAGGGGCGCTCGTGAGCGCGGTCACGACATCCGCGGCCATCGGGCGCCCGGCGCTGCCCGCTGCCCGCCGGCTCGCGCCGCTCGTCATCCTCGGCCTGCTCGCGCTGCTGCCGCTGGCGACTGCGCTCGGCCTGCCCGCGCATTGGCTGACATTGGTGACGCGGGCGATGATCTTCGCCATCGCGGCGCTCTCGCTCGACCTCATCCTCGGCGTCGGCGGCCTCGTCTCCTTCGGCCATGCCGCCTTCATCGGGATCGGGGCCTATGGCGCCGGCATCCTGATCACCGAGGGCCAGACCGAGCTCCTGATCGCGCTGCCGGCCATCCTGCTCGTCTGTGCCGCCTTCGCGGCGGTGACCGGCTACGTCTCGCTGCGCACGCGCGGCGTCGCCTTCATCATGATCACGCTCGCCTTCGGGCAGATGGCCTTCTATTTCGCGCAGGCGCTCTCCGCCTATGGCGGCGATGACGGGCTGACGCTCTACGAGAAGAGCACGCTGCTGGGCCGGGAAATCTTCGCCAACCGTACCGGCTTCTACTACATCGCGCTCGGCACGCTGGCCTTCTGCTACTGGCTGGCGCGGCGGCTGGTGGCCTCGCGCTTCGGCCGCGTGCTGCGGGCCGCGCGCGAGAACGCCGTGCGCGTCACCGTCACCGGCTACGATGTCGACCATGTCCGGCTCGGCGCCTATGTGATCAGCGGCATGATGGCGGGGCTGTCCGGCTTCCTGCTCGCCAACCAGACCGATTTCGTCAGCCCTGCCTTCATGTCCTGGCAGCGCTCGGGCGAATTGATCTTCATGGTCGTGCTCGGCGGCGTCGGCTCTCTCCACGGAGCCATCGTCGGGGCGCTGGCCTTCCTGATCGCCGAGGATGTGCTTTCGGCGTGGACCCAGAACTGGAAGGCGATCTTCGGGCCGCTGATCGTGCTCTTCGTGCTGTTCACCCGGGGCGGCATCGCCGGCCTCATGACCAAGCTCAGAGGGCGCCGCGATGGCTGAGCCGGCGCTCGCACTGAAGGGGCTCGCCAAATCCTTCGGCGCGCTCAAGGTCACCGACGGGGTCGACCTGTCGATCGCGCCGGGCGAGCTTCACGCTCTGATCGGCCCCAATGGCGCGGGCAAGACGACGCTGGTGCACCAGATCTCCGGAACGCTGCGGCCGGATTCCGGCGCGATCCTGTTCGGAGGCACGGACATCACCCATCTGCCGCCGCAGAAGCGGGCGCGAGCGGGACTCGCCCGCACCTTCCAGATCACCTCGACCATCGCCTCGCTTTCGGCGCTGGAGAATGTCGCGCTCGGCGTGCAGGCGCATAGCGCTCACCCGCTCTCCCTCTTCCGCGACGCGGCGCGCGACGAGGCGCTCAATGCGCCCGCCTGGGAGGCGCTGGAGGCGGTCGGCCTGACCGAGCGCGCCCATGCTCCCGCCGGCAGCCTCTCGCATGGCGAGAAGCGCGCGCTGGAGATCGCGATGGCGCTGACCCTCAAGCCAAAGCTCATCCTGCTCGACGAGCCCCTGGCCGGCGTCGGGCATGAGGAGGGCGAACGATTGATCGCGCTTTTGAAGAGCCTTAAGGGCCGCTTCGCCATGCTGCTGGTCGAGCACGATATGAGCGCCGTCTTCGCGCTCGCCGACCGCGTCACGGTGCTGGTCTATGGTGGCGTCATCGCCTCGGGCGAGCCGGCGACAGTGCGGGCCGATCCGGCCGTGCGGCAGGCCTATCTCGGCGAGGAGGTCTAGCGATGCTCCACGTCGAAGGGCTCGATGCCGGCTATGGCGAGGCGCAGATCCTGTTCGGGGTCGATCTCTCCGTCGGCGAGGGCGAGGTGGTGACTCTGCTCGGCCGCAACGGCATGGGCAAGACCACGACGGTGCGCGCCATCATGGGCCTCTTGCCGGCCAAGGCCGGACGCATCGCCTTCGGCGGCCGCGACCTGACCGGCGCCCCGCCCTTCCGCGTCGCTCAGGCCGGCATCGGCCTGGTGCCGGAAGGCCGGCAGATCTTTCCAACGCTTTCGGTCGAGGAGAATCTGATTGCGACCGCAGCAGATCGTTCCGGCAAGAAGCGCTGGGACTTGGAGCGGATCTATGCCTTCTTCCCGCGTCTCAGGGAAAGGCGAGAGAATCGCGGCAACCAGCTCTCCGGCGGCGAGCAGCAGATGCTGGCGATCGGCCGGGCGCTGATGACCAATCCCAAGCTGATCATCCTCGACGAGGCGACAGAGGGGCTCGCGCCCCTGATCCGCGAGGAGATCTGGAACTGCCTGACGGCTTTGAAGGCGGAAGGCGAATCCATTCTCGTCATCGACAAGAACGTCGATGCGCTGGTCCGGATCGCCGACCGCCATGTCGTGCTGGAGAAGGGGCGCGTCGTCTGGCGCGGCACCAGCGCCGAACTGCGCAGCGACAGCGCCGTGAAGGACCGCTTCCTGCATTTTTAGCAGCAGCGACCGCCAACCGCCGCCCGGTCCGCTGGCCGGCTTGATGAGGAGAGCAAGATCATGAAGCCGCTGACTGCCGGCGTGACACGCGCCAATGAAGGCCTGGACGCGATTTCCTGGAACATCCTCGGCCAGACCTATGTACCGAAGACGCTGTCGCAGGACAGCTTCTCCTGGCACGCGACCTTCCCGCCGGGCACCTTCGTGCCGCCGCATATCCACACGACGCAGGACGAGTTCGTCTACATGCTGGAGGGAAGGCTCGATCTCGTGCTCGACGGGCAGGAGAGCTTCGCCACCGCCGGAGACCTGATCCGCCTGCCCCGCAATGTGCCGCATGGCCTGTTCAACAAGAGCGACGCGACGGTGAAGTGCCTGTTCTGGGTTTCGCCGACCGGCCGGCTCTACGATCTGTTCTGGGGCATCCATTCCATGGCGGAGCAGAAGCCGGCGGATGTCGTCGCGCTCTCGGCCAAGCACGAGGTCGATTTCCTGCCGCCGCCGCCCGAAGGCGCCTGAGCCGGCACATTCCCGTGAAAAGCATCGCCTCGCCGGCCGATCGCCCCCTGGCCGGCGATGGCCCGTTAAGGATAATCAATCGTTAAGCGTGAGCGCGCGGATCTGATCTGCTTAACTGCCCCTGCAACCTTGGGTCGTTGTCTTTCGGGGAACGCAACAGCGATGGATACCGAACGTCGTCGCGCGCCGCGCCAGCGCACGCTGCTCGGCGGGATCGTGGCCTTCAACGGCCGGCGCTCGACACTCGATTGCACGATCCGGAACCTGTCCGGCAGCGGCGCGCTGATGGCCGTGCCGGATGCCGTTGCGCTGCCGCCGTCCTTCGAGCTCGAAATCCCTTCGCGGCAGCGTCAGTATTCGGCACGCACGGTCTGGCGCAGCGGCGAGCGGATCGGCATCGTCTTCACCGATCCGGCCGAGGCCGTGCCGCTCGACCTGATGCGCCGGCTCAAGGCTTGCGAAACGGCGAATGCCAGTCTGAAGACCCGCATCCGCCAGCTGACCGAGGCCGGTTGATCAACCCTTGCGGGTTGCCAGTTGCTCGGCCGAGAAGCCGGCCTTGCCGGCATAGGACTTCACGATCTGCTCGCGCCTCGCGTAGCTCAGCACACGCTCGACATCGTCGAAACCGTTCGGAGCCAGCGCCTCGACCGCGTCGATCACCCGCTCCGGCCCGCCGACCCGGTTCATCGCCACCACCTCCGCCGTCGCCGGCAAGCGCTCAGCCTCATAGGCCGCGAGTGCCTGGCGCGGATGCTCGGCCCTGGCCAGCCGGTCGGCGAGGCAGCGCGCATCGAGGATCGCCTGCGAAGCGCCGTTCGAGCCGACCGGATACATCGGATGGGCGGCATCGCCGAGCAGCGTGACGCGGCCATGGGTCCAGCGCGGCAGCGGGTCGCGGTCGCACATCGGGTACTCCCAGAAGGTCGCAGTCGCCCGGATCAGGCCGAGGATGTCGAAGCCCGGCACGCTGAAACGGCGCGCGAAGGGCAGCACGTCCTCGAGGCGGCCCGACTTCGACCAGGCCTCCTTCGGCGGCGGCCGCTCGGGATCGCCATTGCGGATGTTGACGACCCAGTTGGTCAATCGCGTCTGTGGCGTCGCCCCCTTGCCGATCGGGTAGAGCACAAGCTTGCCGGCCATGCCGCCGGCGATGATCATGCTCTCGCCGTCGAGGAAGATCGGCCAGTCGCAGGCGCCGCGCCACATCTGCACGCCCTGCCAGCACGGCGGCCCCTGGTTCGGGAAGTAGAAAGCCCTGACCGCCGAATGGATGCCGTCGGCGCCCACCAGGATGTCGCCGCGCGCCGTCTCGCCAGCCTCACCGAAGCGGGCATCGCTGAAATGCGCGGTGACACCGCCCTCATCCTGCAGGAAGCCAAGCAGGCGCCGGCCGGTGCGGATCGCATCCTCGCCAAGCCGCTCGGCGACCGCGTCGCGGATGAGGCGCTGAAGCCTCCCGCGATGGATCGAGAATTGCGGCACCGGCGCGCCGGCATGCAGGCCGCGCGGCTCGCGCCAGACCGCCTGTCCGAAGCGGTTCATATAGATGAGTTCGCGCGTGCGAATCCCGGCCTCGTCGAGCGCCGGCAGCAGGCCGAGCTCGGTGAGCTCGCGGATCGCGTGCGGCAGCGTGTTGATCCCGACACCGACCTCGCGGATTTCCCCCGCCTGTTCGTAGACAGTCGCGCCGATGCCCCGTGCATGCAGCATCAGCGCCAAGGTTAACCCGCCGATGCCGCCGCCAACGATGATAACCCGCATGCACCGTTCCCTGATGTGCCCATTGTCCTGGGTCTGATATTTTAAGTTTGAAATATCTCTTTTCGATTTGTCAATTGCCGCCGGGCGCGGCGTTTCCGATCCACAGCCGCAATCGGCATCGACCGAAATCGGACAGCGAAGACGGAACAACGCCCCGGCGCTCCGACGTTGTTTTTCATCGAATTGTCACGTCGGCCACAGATAAAGCCGATGTTGGCTGGACGATGGCTCGGACTGTGTCCCGGCGGCTGTCGGTCGAACCGCGCGCCGTCTTCTTTCAACCCGTCACGCATAGAGTTGACAGCATGTCTCCCGACAATCTGGACCGCATCAAGGACGAGATTCTCGACAGCTTCGACGAGGAGCTGGAATTGCAGCTCGAAGATGACCGCCTCGACGAGCTCGTTGCGGAAGGGCTGGAAGGCTCGGGCGGCAATACGCTCGACCGCAAGGTCTATTTCCGTGAGCTCTTCCGCCTGCAGCACGAGCTCGTGCGCCTGCAGGATTGGATCCAGTACAAGAAGCTCAAGGTCGTCGTGCTGTTCGAAGGGCGCGACTCCGCCGGCAAGGGCGGCGCGATCAAGCGCGTGACGCAGCGTCTCAACCCGCGCATCTGCCGCGTCGTCGCCCTGCCCGCCCCGACCGAGCGCGAGCGCAACCAGTGGTATTTCCAGCGCTATGTTCCGCATCTGCCGAGCGCCGGCGAAATGGTGCTGTTCGACCGCTCCTGGTACAACCGCGCCGGCGTCGAGCGGGTGATGGGCTTCTGCACCCCCGAGGAGCTGGAGGAGTTCTTCCGCTCGGTTCCGGATTTCGAGCACATGCTCGTGCGCTCCGGCATCATCCTGATCAAGTACTGGTTCTCGATCACCGACGAGGAGCAGGAATTCCGCTTCCGCATGCGCATCGAGGATCCGTTGAAGCAGTGGAAGCTCTCGCCGATGGATCTGGAGAGCCGCGTCCACTGGGAGGACTACACCCGCGCCAAGGAAGAGATGCTGGAGCGGACCCATACGGAGCATGCGCCGTGGTCGGTCGTGCAGGCGGTCGACAAGAAGCGCGCCCGCCTCAACATGATCTCGCATCTGCTCGGCCAGATTCCCTATGAGAACGTGCCGAAGCCCGAGATCGTGCTGCCCGCGCGCGTGCGCAATCCGGATTATCTGCGCCATCCGGTGCCGCCGGAAATGTATGTGCCCGAGGTTTTTTGAGGAAGCGCGCCGGCTGCGCACCGACTAGCCCGGTACGCGAACCGTCATGGCGAGGAGCAAAGCGACGAAGCAATCCAGGGCAGCCAGGTGAAACCTCTCACTCGGTCCTGCTGGATTGCTTCGCTCCGCTCGCAATGACGGGCGTGTAAGCTCGCGACGCCCTTACTCGCTGAGAACCGCCTCAGCCCTTCGGGAAGGTCAGCGGCGAATAGTCGGTGACGGGGCGCTTGGCCCAATCATATTCCGGCGCGGCGGCCTCGGTGCGCTTCTGCGCCTCGTGCAGGCGGCGGGCGGCATCGGGGTAGTCCATCGTCAGCACCGTGCCGTCGGCCACGACCAGCCGACCATCGACATAGACGCGGTCGACGGCACGCTCAGCGGCCGCATAGACCATGCTGCGCACGGGGTCGCGGCGCGGCTGCATCATCGGATGGGCGAGATCGACCATGACGAGGTCCGCCTTGCAGCCGGCTTCCAGCCGCCCGATGTCGTCGCGGCCGAGCGCGGCGGCGCCGGCCGTGGTCGCAGCTTCGAAGATATCGGTTGTGGTGAGCGTGCGCGGGCTCTCCGCCATCAGCCGGGCGACATAGCCGGCATGGCGCATCTCCTCGAGCATGTTGTGCGGATAGGTGTCGGTGCCGAGCCCGATGCGGACGCCGGCCCGGCGGTAGCGCCCGAAATCGTCGAGCGCGATGCCACGGCGCATGAAGACCGTGGGGCAATGGGCGACGGTCGTGCCGGTCTCGGCGAGCAGTGCGAGGTCGCGCCGGCTGTGCCAGGCGACGCGCGGATAGTCGTCAAGGAAGATGGCGTGGCCGACGATGCTGGTATCGCCGAGCACGCCGAGCTTCTCGAGCCACTGGATCGGCGAGACGCCGTGGCGGCGGGTGATCTCGTGGAACTCCACCGTCGATTGCGCGGCATGGATCTGCCAGCGCAGCCCGCGGCGCCCGGCTTCGGCATGGCTTTCCTTGATCAGCCCCTCGCTGCAAGTGTCGATCTGGGCGGGGCAGACCATGCCGAAGAGCCGGCCGGAGGGATGGTTCTGCGCCTGCTCGATCACGTCGAGGGCCTGGGCCATGGCTGCCTGCCCGGCCTTCTCGTCCCATTCGTATTCGACGACATGGCCGTTCCTGGTGAACCAGCGGGCCGAGCGGAACATCGGCGACAGGCAGACGCGCAGGCCGCTATTGGCCGCGAGGTCGAGCCAGCCGGGATGGGCGACCGACAGGTCCGCGACCGTGGTGACGCCCGACAGCAGCAATTCCGAATAGGCAACCTCGACGCAGGCCGGCACCGCCTCGGCATCCGGCCGCAGGATCGGCATGAACTCGTAGAGCGAGGAGTTGTAGAGGGCGGGCGAGCCGAGCTCGTCGAGGAAGCCCTTGTTGAGCGGCTCGCTCGACGGGTGCGAATGGATGTTGACGAGGCCCGGCATGACCATACGCCCGCGCCCATCGACGGTTTCGTCGGCCTGCCCCTCATAGCGCTTGCCGACGAAGCTGATCGCGCCATCCGCGAAGGCGACATCGGCATCGTGCAGATAGACGTGGCGGGACGCTTCCGCATCCCAGGCGACAACGATGTCGGCGTTCTTGATGACCGTGATCGTCATGGTGTTCTCCTCCGCTCCCAAAGGCATGGCGCAGGCTGGTTTTACGGAACGGCGCCGTCATTCCGGACAAGCCGCGACAGCGGCGCCGATCCGGAATCCATCGTCAAGCGCAGCGCCCTTCGATGGATTCCGGGTCAAGCCCGGAATGACGGCTCGTTTCCGCGGAGAATCAGCCTGCGCTCGAAAAAAACTCAGCGCTTCAGCTTGATGTCGAGGCCCTTGTAGAGCCCGGCACCGTAGATGCCGTGGGCGCGGACGCCCTCGACCCGGTCACCCGCCACGACCCAGAGCGGCTGCGAGGCCAGCGGCACCCAGACATTGGCGTCGGTGAGCTGCATCTGGACGGCGCCGATCGCCTCCTTGCGCTTGGCCGGATCGACGGCGGTCGCGGCTGCCTTGAGCAGCTCGTCCGTCTTCGGGTCCTTCCAGTTCATGCGGTTCGGCGTCGGCACCTGCCGGCTGGCGAAGTAGAGGTTCAGCGCCTCCGTCGCCGTGACATATGGGTAGGACATGTAGAAGGCGTCGAACTCCTGCGTCGCCAGCTTGCCCCAGGCGACGGTGGCGTCCCAGAGCTGGATCTTGAGGTCGATGCCGATCTTGCGCAGATCGGCCTGCATCGCCTCGGAGATGCGCGGGTTCACGTCGTTGCGGATGCCGTAGACGATGAAGGTGGCCTTCTGGCCGTCCTTCTCGCGGATACCGTCGGCGCCCGGCTTCCAGCCGGCTTCGTCGAGAAGCTTCGCCGCCGCCGCCGGATCGTGCTTCGGCATCTTCGCGGCCGTGTCCTTGTCGTAGTCGAGCACGGCCGGATTCAGCAGCGATGGCAGCGCGGTGCCCTTGCCGAAGAAGATCGCCTTGGCGATGGCCTGCTTGTCGGTGGCCATGTTGACGGCCTCGCGGATCGCCTTGTCCTTCGAGACGGGCTTGTCGACCTTGAAGCCCATGAAGACGTCGTAGATGTAGTTTTCCTGGCGCTGCACGGTCATGCCGGGGATGCGCTGCATCGTATCGAGCGCGATATAGGGCATGTAGTAGGTCACGTCGGCCTGCTTGGCCTGGATCGCGGCCATCAGCGTATTCGGCTCGGGAATGACCTTCCAGACGATGTCCTCGATCTGCGGCTTCGGGTCCTTGTAGATCGACGGACCCCAATTGTAATAGTGGTTCTTCTTCAGCACGATTTCCTGGCGCGGCGTCCACTTCACCCAGCAATAGGGGCCGGTGGCGTTGAAGCCCTGCACGCCGAAATTCGCCCCGAGCTTCTCGACCGCGTTCTTGTCGACGACCGAGGCGAAGGACAGCGCCATTTGGAAGAGCAGGTCGCTATAGGGCTCCTTGAGCTCATAGATCAGCGTGGAATCGCCCTCGGCACGGATGTCCTGAACCGGGCCGCCGCGGAAGGAGACCGGCGACTTGTTGGCCGGATCGACCCAGCGCTTCAGTGAATAGACCACGTCGTCGATGGTCATCGGCCGGCCGTCGCAGAACTTGACGTCCTTGCGGATCTTAAAGGTGTAGGTCTTGCCGTCCGGCGACACCGTCCAGCTCTCGGCGAGGCCGGGCTTGATCGTCTTCATGTCGAAATCGACCGTCACCAGCGTGTCGGCCATCATGTAGATGACCTCGGCCGCCGCCGTCGCCGTGGTGCGGATCGGGTCGTAATTATCGGCGTCGATCACGCGCAGGATCGAGAGCGGCGCCTTCTGCTGTGCGATGGCGGGCGCAGCGGCCAGAACCGCACCGGCGGCGCCGGCGAGAAGCAGAGCGGAAAACTTGATCATCGAGCAGGTCCCCTTTTTTTGATGGTGTCGGATTCTATTTGCGCAGCTTCGGGTCGAGGGCGTCGCGCAGCGCATCGCCGAGCACGTTGAAGGCGAGCACGACCACGAAGATCGCCAGGCTCGGCAGCACCGAGACATGCGGCGCGAAGAACAGGAAGTTGCGCCCGTCGGCGGCCATCGCGCCGAGCTCCGCCGTCGGCGGCTGGGCGCCGAGCCCGAGGAAGGAGAGCGCCGCGCCGAGCAGGATCACCTGCCCGAAGCGCAGCGTGACGAAGACGAAGATCGCCGAGAGGCAGTTGGGCAGCACGTAGCGCAGGATGATGTGCAGATCCCGCAAGCCGAGCGAGCGCGCGGCCTCGATATAGCCCTGCTGCAGCACGACCAGCGCCGAGCCGCGCACGACGCGCGCCATCAGCGGCACCGTGGCGATGGCGAGCGCGATGATGACCGAAGGCAGGCCCGGCCCGAAGATCGCGGCGATGGCGAGGCCGAACAGGATGGCCGGGAAGGACAGGAGCACATCCATCAGCCGCATCAGCACGCCGGAAATCTTCGGGTAATAGGCGGCTGCGAAGCCGATGACGCCGCCAATGGAGCCGCCGATGATGACGGAGGCGAGCCCCATCACCAGCGTCGTCCTGAGGCCGAAGAGCAAACGCGTGATCATGTCGCGCCCCTGCCCGTCGGTCCCGAGGAGGCCGAGCTCGCCCGGGGCCTTCAGCGTGTTGGCGAGATCGTTGCCATAGGGATCGGTGGGGGCGAGCCAGGGCGCGAAGACGGCACCGAGGATCGACAGCACGACCAGAGCCAGCGCGATGCAGGCTCCGACATCCGACAGCAGCATCCTGAGCACCGTCTTCCGGCGGACGGGCGCGGCGGCGGCTACGCCGATGGCGGCTTCCACCGCCTTGGCGCCCGGCTGGAGCGGACTGGTCGAGGAACTCATCAGGCGCCCCTCACACGCGGGTCGAGCACGGCATAGAGGACGTCCACGGCAAGATTGACCAGGATGAAGCCGAGCGAGAGCACGATGATCGTGCCCTGCGCCATCGGCAAATCGCTCGACAGGATGGCGCCGACCGCGAGCCGGCCGATGCCGGGCCAGGAAAACACCGTCTCGGTGACGACCGCGCCGCCGAGGAGGAAGCCGATCTGCAGGCCGATCAGCGTGACCACCGGCACCAGCGCGTTGCGCAGCGTGTGGCGCAACAGGACCGTGCGCTCGCCGAGCCCCTTGGCACGGGCGGTGCGGACATGGTCGGCGCCGAGCTCGTCGAGCACCGAAGTCCGCGTCATCCGCGCGACCGGGCCGACGAAGACGCCGCCGAGCGTGATGGCCGGCAGGATGATCCCCTGCAACCCTTCCCAGGTCCAGAGCGGGCCGGTGCGGCCGGTGAAGGGCAGGATCGGATATTTGAAGCCGAAGAGCCAGATCAGCCCCAGTCCAAGGAAGAAGACCGGCAGCGAGACGCCGGCGACCGAGACCGCCATGATGGCGCGGTCGAGCAGGGAACCGCGGAAATAGGCGCCGACCGTGCCGAGCAGCATCCCGAGCGGGATCGCCCAGACGAGCGATGCGAACATCAGCTCCAGCGTCGGGCCGATGGTGTTGGCGAGTTCCTGTGAAACCGGGACATTGTTGATGATCGAGACGCCGAGATCGCCCTGCGCGAGACGGCCGATATAGATCGCAAACTGCTTCCAGAGCGGCTGATTGAGGCCGAGCTCCTGACGGATGGCCTCGACCACGTCCTGCGTCGCGGTCGGCCCCGCGCGCACCTGGGCCGGATCGGTCGGCACGACCTGCATCAGCAGGAAGCCGACGAGCAGCACACCGAGCAGGACGGGCAGAACCAGCAGAAGCCGTTGCAGCGTATGGCGCAGCATGAAGACCTATCCCGCCCTACTGCGCGGCGGCGGCAAGCTGACCGTGACGATCGAAGACGACCTCACCGCCCAGCAGGGTCAGATCGCAGCGCACCTCGTTCTCGAGCGCTTCCACCGGGATCGAGAAGATGTCCTGGGAGAGCACGGCGATATCGGCGAACTGGCCCGCAACGAGCCGGCCCATCCGATCCTCGGCAAACTGAGTGTAAGCACCGAGCGCGGTATAGGCGTGCACGGCCTCCTCCATCGACAAGCGCTCGGCCCCGCCGATCACGGTGCCACGCTTGGTCCGGCGCGTCACCATGCTGAAGAGGTTCTTGAACGGATCGGTGGCGCAGACCGGCGCATCGGAGCTCGCGGCGGCGTGCATGCCGGCATCCAGCCATTTGCGCATCGGATAGGAGGCATTTGCCCGCTCCTGGCCGAGATTGGTGACGTAGAGATCGCCGAACTCGTAGATGAAGATCGGCTGCGGCAAGGGGTCGATGCCGGCAGCGGCCATGCGGGCGAGCTGGCCGTCGGTCAGGAAGCCGCAATGCTCGATGCGGTGGCGGCGGCCCTTGATCGGATGCTCGGGACTGTCGGCCTTCTCCATGCCCGACAGCACCTGCTCGATCGCAGCATCGCCGATCGCGTGAATCGCGAGCTGGTAGCCGAGCTCGTGGTAATGCCGGAGATAGCGGTGCATGTCGGCATCGGAATAGATGAAGATGCCGCGATTATCGGGATCGCCGACAAGGTAGGGCTCGCTCATCGCGGCGGTCAGCCCGCCGGCGCTGCCGTCGCCGAAGACCTTCATCGCGCCGTAGCGCAGCAGCCCGACCTCGCGGCCGAAACGGTAGCCGGCACGATGGGCCTCGTCGCCGATGCCGTCGGCATTGCCGTAGATGCAGACCCATGTACGGACCGGCAGCGTCCCAGTCCGGGCGACCTCCTCATAGGCCGCGATCTCGGCCATACCGGCGGTCATGCCGACACCGGCATCCATCACGCTGGTGAAGCCC
Organism: Allobosea sp. OAE752; assembly: GCF_050433265.1. NCBI lineage: Bacteria > Pseudomonadati > Pseudomonadota > Alphaproteobacteria > Hyphomicrobiales > Alloboseaceae > Allobosea > Allobosea sp. OAE752. The sequence goes on along the minus strand of NZ_JBNPXO010000007.1, from coordinate 164,453 downwards.
TGCGACAGCATATAATGCCCGGCCTTCTCGATCGCGGCCTTGAGTTCGGCAACGCTCGGCTGTGGCATCGCCTCGACGATCAGGCGCATCGCGCTTTCGGCCAGCAAGCCGGTGAGCTTGTTGTCGCGTCGCTCGATCAGGCCGCCGGCCGGGCTCGGCGTGTTGTGGCCGATGCCGGCCGCGGCCATCGCCCGGCTGTTGACGACGCCGACATGGCCGCAGGTGCGCTTGATGTAGACGGGGTTGTCGGGCGCGACGCGATCGAGTTCCTCGGCGGTCGGATGGCGCAGCTCGGCGAACTCGTTGTGATCATAGCCGCGGCCCAGCACCCATTCGCCCGGCTTCTTGCCCCTGGCGGCCACCGCGATGCGGCGCAGCGCCTCGTCGATGCTGTTGACCCCTTCCTCGGGCCGCAGATTGACCTCGCTCATGCCGAGGCCGAGCGGCAGCAGATGCATATGCGCGTCGTTGAGGCCGGGGATGGCGACCCGCCCGGCAAGGTCGACGACCTTCGTGCCTGGGCCTTGCAGCCCGGCAATCTCGGTGGCAGACCCCGCCGCCAGAACCTTTCCATCCGCGATTGCCAGCGCCTCGGCGAAGCCGTCCGCCAGGCCGCAAAAGATGCGGCCGTTCAATAATACGGTATCGGCCTTAGTCATGATGCGCGCTCACCCTGCTTTCAACCCGGTTTCCCGCAGGGCACAGAACGAGACGATAGCATTCGAAAAACAACAACCGATACGCGAAGAGAGTATTCGCCTCCGCGCGGCCCTATTGGACAAAATTGGGCATCCTGATCTAAACGGTCGCTTCGATCGAAAAAACTATTCCGCTACGCCTGTTCCCCGCGACATGATTTTCTTGTTGGCTTTCCGTCAGCATTGCTCAGAATATTGAGCAACGCAAGAGGCGCCGGGCAGACGCCCACTGCATGGCGCGCGGGTTTAACGAATATGGGCGGCATGGGGAGGAAAGGCAGAAATGAGCTTCGATGTCGGGGGCAGACTGCGCGAAATCCGACTGGCTGCCGGGCTTTCCCAGCGGGAACTGGCCGGCCGCTCCGGCGTGACGCATAGCCTGATCTCGCTGATCGAGCAGAATCGGAACAGCCCGTCGGTCGCATCGCTGCGGAAGATCCTCGACGGCATCCCGATGAGCATGGTCAATTTTTTCGACGAAGCGCGCACGCCGCGCGACAAGGTCTTCTTCGAAGCCGACGACCTCATCGACCTGACCTCGCGCCTGCATCAGGTCAATGGCGGGGAGAGCCGGGGCAGGATGTCGTTCCGCCAGGTCGGAGACGCCAAGGCCCACAATCTCCAGATCCTGCACGAATATTACGAGCCCGGCGCCGATACCGGCGTCGCCATGCTCAAGCACAACTCGCATGAGGGCGGCGTCATCCTCTCGGGCGAACTCGAGATCACCGTCGGCGACCAGATCAAGGTGCTGAGTCCGGGCGAAGCCTACCTCTTCGACAGCCGCGTCCCGCATCGGTTCCGCAATATCGGCACGGAACGCTGCGTCGTGGTCAGCGCCTGCACGCCGCCCTATCTGTAGGCGCCCGGCGCCGGCCGACGCAGTGCCGGTACGCGGCCGACGCCTCGGCCACCGTCAGTGCTTGGAGACGTGCTCGGGCTTGCCCTTGCGCTTGGTGGAAGCCATCTTCTCCAGCTCGCTCTCGCTCATCGATTTCTCCATCGACTTCGAGGCGCCCTGGAGCTTGCTCTTCTTCATGTCGCCGCGCTTGGCCGCAAGCGCGGCTCCGGCGGCCTTCTGCTGGGCAGCGGATTTGGCTGGCATCTCGTCCTCCTTCATCCGTCACAGCGGATGAACCCGCTGATCCGGCCAGGAGTTCCGCGAAGGACTCGCTTCGAGCCGCTCTCCAAAGGGCAAGACTTGGTCGACGCAGCCTCGCAAACTCAGGCGCGAGCGCCCGGTCCCGCCGGCCCGGACCGCATCGTCAGCCAGGCGGCGCAGACAAAGCCCACGAGAAGGAGCGCGCTGATCAACCCGACCACGCCGCCCCAGCCCGCCTGCGCCCAGAAGACACCGCCGAGCGTGCCGACCGCACTCGAACCGAGATAGTAGGCGAAGAGATAGAGCGAGGAGGCCTGGGCCCTGGCGTGCTGAGCCTTCGCGCCGACCCAGCCCGATGCGGTGGCGTGCGCCCCGAAGAAGCCGCCGGTCAGCACGGCCATGCCGAGCACGATCACCGGGAGGGAGGAAGACAACGTGGCCAGCACGCCAAGGAGCATCAGGCCGAGCGACAGGCACAACATCGGTCCCCGGCCGAGCCGCCCCGCCAGATCGCCGATCCAGGCCGAGGACAGGATGCCGACGAGATAGACCGCGAAGATGAAGCTGACGGCCACCTGGCTCAGCGAGAAGGGCGGCTGCATCAGCCGGTAGCCGGTGTAGTTGTAGACGCAGACGAAGCTGCCGAGCAGGAGGAAGCCTTCCAGGAACAGAAGGCGCAGGCGCCCGTCGCGCAGATGCACCGCGAAGGAGCCGGCGAGTGCCCTGACGGAGGGCGCGACGCGCCGGAAATGCCGCGAGGCCGGCAAGGTGCGCCAGAGCACCAGCCCGCAGACGACGCCGACGAGGCCGACGGCGAAAAGACCGATGCGCCAGGACGAAAAATCCGCGATGACGCCGGTGATGGCGCGGCCGCCAAGCCCGCCGAGGCCGCTGCCGCCGATATAGAGCCCCATGGCGAGGCCGGCCGACTCGGCATGCATCTCCTCGCTGACATAGGCCATGGCCACCGCCGGCAAACCGCTGAAGGTGATGCCCGCCAGCGCGCGCAGCAGCACGAGGTCGTGCCAGTTGCGCGCGAAGGCGCTCAGCATCATCAGCACGGCCGAGGCCAGGAGCGAGGCCACCATCACGGGCTTGCGCCCGACGATCTCCGAGAGCGAGCTCGCGACCAGCATGGCGAAAGCGAGCGTGCCGGTGGTCGCCGACAGCGCCAGGCTGCTCTGGGCCGGGGTGATGCCGAATTCCTGCGAGAACACCGGCATCAGCGGCTGCACGCAATAGACCAGCGCGAAGGTGGAGAAACCGGCGGAGAACAAGGCAAGGTTGGTCAGGCGGAAGCCGCGCGTGCCCCGGCGAATCCGGCTGTCGGCCTCGGGCTCCGCGATGTCGAGCGCGACAGGCGTCTCGATGCGCAGCGACTGAGGGGAGGTCATTTCGGTCATGATTGTCAGTTCCGCAGCGCAGGTCACGCTGCGCGCGTTGGTTGAGATGGAAGTTGGGCCCGATATTGTCCAATATCGATTTGGTTCCGATCGATAGGTTTTGCGAATGGATCTCCGCCATCTCCGCTATTTCGCCGTGCTCGCGGAAGAGCTGCATTTCGGCCGTGCCGCGCAGCGTCTCGGCATCTCGCAGCCACCGCTGAGCCAGCAGATCCACGCGCTCGAACGGGAGCTCGACGCCGAGCTCTTCGCCCGCACCAGCCGCCGGGTCGAGCTCACTGCGGCCGGCCGGATCTTCCTGCCCGAGGCGCGCGCCGTGCTGGCGCGGGCGGAACTGGCACTGACCATCGGCCGCCGGGCCGGGCGCGGCGAGATCGGCGAATTGCGCATCGGCTTCACTGCGTCCGCGCCGCTCGCGACGATCATGCCGACGCTGATCCACAGCTTCCGCGAGCAGCGGCCGGACGTGCATCTGACGCTGCGGGAAATGAACAGCCATGTGCAGATGCAGGAGCTTCTGGACGGCGGGCTCGACCTCGCCTTCCTGCGCATGCCGGACGATCCGGCGCTCGCCGATCCGCGGCTTGCGACGCTGGAGATGCAGCGCGAGGAACTCCTGCTCTTCCTGCCACGCAGCCACCGCCTCGGCGGTTCCCCTGCCCGGCAGCGCGTCGCGCTTGCCGAACTCGAGCGCGATGCCTTCGTGCATTTCTCGCGGGAAGCGGCGACCAGCACCTACGACCAGTTCATCGAGCTGTGCCGCCAGGCCGGCTTCCGGCCACGTATCGCGCAGGAGGCGCGGGAGCCGGCCACCATCATCGGCCTCGTCGCCGCCGGCGTCGGGCTGACGGTGATGGCCTCCTCCTTCGCCAATATCCGCTTCGACAATGTGGTGACGCGGCGGCTGACGGAGCCGGCGCCCTCGCTCGCCACCTGGCTCGCGCATCGCCCCGACCGAGCCTCTCCCGCCATCGAGGCGTTCCTGGCGCTCGGCGCAGCGACGCGGCCGGCGTGAAATTCGTTTGGAAAGCCGAGCCCTCATCCTGAGGAGGCCAGCGCGAATGTCCAGGCAGGTTCCCGGCCGATTTATCCGGCCTCGCCCTGCACCCGTTTATGCGCCGTTAACCCTGCCCGGTTAGGCCAGAAGACCGAGTTGGCCAGTAGTAGTGTTCGCTGTCTCCGATGTATAAACGCGACCGTCATCAGCGAACCAACAGCTTCGCACCCGGCGATTATCAGGCTGATCCTGCAGACGAATCCCTGCGAAGTTCAGGCGCGCCTCACACGCCCGGCGTCGCGACGAATCGCGGCCCCGCCGCTGAGCCGTCCGCACCGGTCTATGTCCGCTCGACGCGCAAGGCGCGGCAGGCGCCGACGGAGCAGGCAACCGAGAGGCAGAGCCCTCCGCTGATGTTCAGCGGCGGCCACCCCCACGCCGTGACCCTGGCCGATTCGACGCGTGTCCGCTTCTGGCGCACGCCCAAGCATCTGATGCGGGAGATCTGGGGCACGCCCGACAGCGAGACCTATCTGCAAGCCGCAGCGCCGGTCGAGACAATGCCCGAGCCCGATCTCGCATCGATCGAGGATATCGCGCCCGAACTCTGGCCCGAGGATGATGCCCCGGAACGCGACGAGGCCGCCTTCGCGAACGCGCGCCAGTCGACGGAGATCCCGGCGGAGCCGCGCTCGACGCCCTTCGCCTTCCTCTCGGACCACGCCTTCTGGGATCTCGTGCCCGAGATTGGCCGCGACGAGAGCGAGGTGACCGCTCCCGTTCCCAGGACCATGGAGACGATGGCGTGGGAAGACGATTCCATCGCCGATGAACCGTGGGAGGCGGAGGAACCGATCTTGCCGGTGGTCGAAGCCGCTGCACCCGTTCAAGCGATGGCCAATCCGGGCGTCCGCTCGCTGTGGTCGGGCTATTCGGTGAATCTGCGCATCTCGATGGCGCCTCAGCCGGCCGCGCTGCCGTTCGCCCCACCGGTCGTCGCGGAAGCGTCCGAGGCGCTTGCGAAAGCCGCGACCGACCTCATGACGACCGAAGCCGTCGAAGCCCCCGTTCGGCCCGTCGCCCCAGCCGCTCGGGTGCGGAAGGCGCCCGCCCGCCAAGCGGAGCAGCCGATCGGCTTCCAGCTTCCGCCGATCGAATTCCTGGCCGAGCCTCCGCAGACGCCAGAGGAGACCATGCCGGTCGAGGTGCTGCAGCAGAATGCCGGCCTCCTCGAAGGCGTGCTCGAAGACTTCAACGTCAGGGGCGAGATCGTCCAGGCCTGCCCCGGCCCTGTGGTGACGCTTTACGAGCTTGAGCCGGCGCCTGGCACGAAGTCGTCGCGGGTGATTTCGCTGGCCGACGACATCGCGCGTTCGATGAGCGCGGTCTCGGCGCGCGTCGCGGTGGTGCAGGGCAAGAACGCCATCGGCATCGAACTGCCCAACGCCAAGCGCGAGACCGTCTTCCTGCGCGAGCTCCTCGCCAGCCAGGATTTCGAAGCGACCAAGCACAAGCTGGCGCTCTGCCTCGGCAAGACCATCGGCGGCGAGCCGGTCATCGCCGATCTCGCCCGCATGCCGCACCTGCTCGTCGCCGGCACCACCGGCTCGGGCAAGTCGGTCGCCATCAACACCATGATCCTGTCGATCCTCTACCGGCTGAAGCCGGAGGAATGCCGTCTGATCATGGTCGATCCCAAGATGCTGGAGCTCTCCGTCTATGACGGCATCCCGCATCTGCTCACCCCCGTCGTCACCGACCCCAAGAAGGCGGTCGTCGCGCTGAAATGGGCGGTGCGCGAGATGGAGGAGCGCTACAAGAAGATGTCGAAGCTCTCGGTGCGCAACATCGACGGCTTCAATGCCAGGGTCGGCGAGGCCAAGGCGGCCGGCGAGGTCATCACCCGCGCCGTCCAGACCGGCTTCGACAAGCATTCCGGCGAGGCGATCTACGAGGAGGAGGTCATGGACCTCGAGCCTCTGCCCTATATCGTCGTCATCGTCGACGAGATGGCCGACCTGATGATGGTCGCCGGCAAGGAGATCGAGGGCACGATCCAGCGCCTCGCCCAGATGGCCCGCGCCGCCGGCATCCATGTCGTGCTCGCGACACAGCGCCCCTCGGTCGACGTCATCACCGGCACGATCAAGGCGAACTTCCCGACCCGGATCTCCTTCCAGGTCACCAGCAAGATCGACTCGCGCACGATTCTCGGCGAGATGGGCGCCGAGCAGCTTCTGGGCCAGGGCGACATGCTCTACATGGCCGGCGGCGGGCGCATCACCCGCGTCCACGGCCCCTTCGTCTCGGACAACGAGGTCGAGAAGGTCGTCGCCCATCTCAAGACGCAAGGCCGGCCGCAATATCTCGACGCCGTCACCTCCGAGGAGGAGGAAGCGGCCGAGGACGAGGACGGCGCCGTCTTCGACAAGACCGGCATGGGCTCGCTCGACTCCGACGACCCCTACGAGCAGGCGGTCGCGGTCGTGCTGCGCGACAAGAAGGCCTCGACCTCCTACATCCAGCGCCGCCTCCAGATCGGCTACAACCGCGCCGCATCCATCATGGAGCGCATGGAAAACGAGGGCATCGTCGGGCCCGCCAATCACGCCGGGAAACGCGAGATTCTCGGGGAAGGCCCCCGCCCGCGCGACGACGAGGAAGAGTAACGCCCGTCATTGCGAGGAGCACGGCGACGAAGCAAACCAGGAGCAGCAGGGCTGAACCGTTCGCCTTAGCCCCCTGGATTGCTTCGCTACGCTCGCAATGACGACACAGGCGCAAACGCGCGAAGCGTTCAGCGCCTATCACCCCGCGATGACGCCCTTCCTGAGCAGGAAGCAGCCATAGGGGCGGGCATCGCCGACCTGCACGACGCCGAAAGCCTTGCGGGCCGCCTCGTAGAAGGCGAAGCGCTCGATGCCGGGCAACGGCGTCGGTGCCGCTGCCGCCTGCGCCACCACGGCTTCGACCTCCTTCTGCACCGCCGGCACGGCCGCAGCATCGCCGACGACGAGCATGCGGCGGATCGGATCGGGCTCGAAATCGTCGATCGGCAGCACAGTGAGGACGGCGCGCACGACCTCCGCCATGGCGAGGCCCGGCAGGCGGACGATGCGTCCCGAGGTGGTCGCCCGCGCGATCGTCTCGGCCGGATGGTTGGCGTCGACCACCGCGAGATCGTCGCCATGGCCCATCGCTGCGAGCAGCCAGAGCAGGTCGGGACCGAGGATCGGGTCGATGGTCTTCAGCATGCCGGCACCGGGGCGTGATCGGGGATGAGCTTTTCGGCCTTGAGATCCACCCAGAGAGCGTTCGGCACGGGGCGAGCCACGAGGTCGAGATTGCGCGCGACCTCGTCCGGCGTCACGGCGCCGAGCACGACGGTCGCGACCGCGGGATGGGCGGCGGCAAAGGCGAGTGCCGCTTGCGGCAATGCCACGCCATGGGCGGCGCAGACCGCCTCGATCCGCGCGACCCTGGCGAGGATCTCGGGCGGGGCGGGCTTGTAGTTGTAATAGGCGCCTTCGCGGGCGCCGGTCGCGAGGATGCCGGAATTGAAGACGCCGGCCAGCATCACCGCGATGTTCTTTTCCAGCGCCAATGGCAGGAAGCCGTCGAGCGCGCCCTGCTCCAGCAGCGAATAACGCCCAGCCAGCATTATCACGTCGAAATCGCCGGCGCGGGCGAAGCGCTCGCACATCTCGGCTTCGTTCACCCCGACGCCGATCGCCTTCACCGCGCCGGAGGCCCGTAAGCGATCCAAGGCGCGGTAGGCGCCGTCCATGGCCTCGGCAAAGCGCTGCTCCATTCGCTCGCCATGAGTCCAGACGTCGACATCATGGATCAGCAGGATATCGACATGATCGGTGCCGAGCCTGAGCAGGGACTGGTCCAACGAACGCATTGCGCCGTCATAGGAATAGTCGATCACCGCCGGATGCGGCAGGCCGCCGCGATAGCCGGAACGGTCCGTCTTCGCCTCGCCCGGCTTCATCCAGCGACCCACCTTGGTCGAGAGGATCACGCTCTCGCGCGGAACGCTTCGCAAGGCCGCGCCGATGCGGTGCTCGGAAAGGCCATGGCCGTAGAGCGGCGAGGTATCGACCAGATTGATGCCGGCCTTGAGCGCGGCGACCACCGTCGCCTGCGCCACCCCTTCGTCGAGATGCTGGTAGAGATCGCCGAGCGGCGCGCCGCCGAAGCCGATCAGGCTGGGCTTCATGCCGGCGATCGGCCGGCCCATTGTCGTTGCGCCCAAATCCGTATGACTCCCCAAAGCCCCGCGATGTCCTGCCCCCGCGCCGGGCGGCGCAGCAAACCATGTCCGTAGCGGAAATCAATCGCCCGTCCAGCGGGACTCTGCTAGGCGTCGAGCCTCGAACCGACCGACCTGGCACCACGGCGAGCTGACGATGACCGAGACCCTTTCCGCCCTGCAGCACGCGCTTTCCACTGGCCGCACGACCTCCGAGGCCCGAACGGAAGCGGCTCTCGCCCGCGGCGGCACGGGCGAAGGTCCGCGCGTCTTCACCCGTCTCTATGGCGAGCGGGCGCTGGCTGCGGCGCGCGCTTCCGATCTGATGCGCAAGGCCGGCTTCGTCCGCTCGCCGCTCGAAGGGCTGCCGATCTCGATCAAGGATTTGTTCGACGTCGCCGGCGAGACGACCAAGGCCGGCAGCGTCGCATTGGACGATGCACCGGCTGCAACGGCGAATGCGCCGATCGCGGACCGGCTTCTGGCAGCGGGCGCCGTGCTGGTCGGCCGGACCAATATGACCGAATTCGCCTTCTCGGGGCTCGGCATCAACCCGCATTACGGCACGCCGCTCAATCCCTTCGACCGCGCCGGCGCGCGCATTCCCGGCGGCTCGTCCTCGGGTGCGGCGGTGTCCGTGACGGACGGCATGGCGGCCGCCGCCATCGGCACCGACACGGGCGGCTCGGTGCGCATCCCCGCCGCGCTCTGCGGCATCGCCGGCTTCAAGCCGACGGCGCGCCGCGTGCCGCGCGAGGGGTGCGTGCCGCTCTCGGCCAGCCTCGATTCGATCGGCCCGCTGGCGCCGAGCCTCGCCTGCTGCGCCTTGCTCGATGCCGTGCTGTCCGGCTCAGGCGAGAGCGTCCCGGGCCCGGCCGGAATCGCCGGACTGCGGCTCGCCGTGCCGACGACGCTCGCGCTCGACGGTCTGGACGACACCGTGGCAGCGGCCTTCCGCCGCGCACTCGACACGCTGTCGCGCGCCGGGGCGCATATCAGCGAGATCGCCGTGCCGGAATTCGCCACGCTCGGCAGCCTTCAGGCCAAGGGCAGCTTTGCCGGTGCCGAGGCCTGGCACTGGCACCGTGCGCTGATCGCCAGGGCCGGCGACCGCTACGACCCACGCGTGCTGGTCCGCATCCAGCGCGGCGCCGAGATGGCGCTGGCGGATTATCTCGATCTGGTCGCGGCGCGCAAAGCCTGGATCGCCGCGGTCGAGGCGCGCATCGCCGGCTTCGACGCCCTGGTCCTGCCGACCGTGCCGGTGATCGCGCCGCGCATCGCCGATCTCGCGGAGGAGGCCGCCTATGGCGCGACCAATCTCCTGATCCTGCGCAACCCGACGCTGATCAATTTCCTCGACGGCTGCGCGGCGAGCCTGCCCTGCCATCGCCAAGGCGAGGCGCCGGTCGGCTTGATGGTGGCCGGCGCCGGCGGGCAGGATCGCCGCATCCTGGCGATCGGACAAGCGATCGAGGCGGCGCTTGCCCCTTCCCGCGCCGCCTGAGGCTCCGAACAGAAACGCCGGCCGGACCTTCTGGTCCGACCGGCGCATCGTGATACCCGAAGAACCGCCGTGCCTTATTCGGCCGGCAGCGGCAGCGGCGCGCCATCCTCGCTGGTGACGACCGCGCCGCTCAGCGCCGCGTGCAGGCGGTTCTGGTCGAGTTCGCCTTCCCAGCGCGCCACGACGATGGTCGCCACCGCGTTGCCGATGAAGTTGGTCACCGCGCGGCATTCCGACATGAAGCGGTCGATGCCGAGGATCAGCGCCATGCCGGCCACCGGGACGGCGGGGACGACCGAAAGCGTCGCGGCCAGCGTGATGAAGCCCGCACCGGTGATGCCGGCCGCGCCCTTCGAGCTGAGCATGGCGACGAGCAGCAGCAGCACCTGGTCGCCCAGCGGCAGGTGGATGTCCATGGCCTGCGCGATGAACAAGGCCGCCAGCGTCATGTAGATGTTGGTGCCGTCGAGATTGAAGGAATAGCCGGTCGGGATGACGAGGCCGACGACGGAGCGCTTGCAGCCGGCCGCCTCCATCTTCTCCATCAGGCTCGGCAGTGCCGCCTCCGAGGAGCTGGTGCCGACGACGAGGAGGATCTCCTCCTTGATGTAGCGGATCAGGGCGAAGATCGAGAAGCCGTTGTAGCGGGCGACCGCGCCGAGCACGACGAGGATGAAGATCGCCGCCGTGAGGTAGAAGGTCAGGATCAGCATCGCGAGATTGGCGACGGAACCGATGCCGTAGCGGCCGATGGTGAAGGCCATGGCACCGAAGGCGCCGATCGGGGCCGCCTTCATCAGGATCGCGACCAGCTTGAAGATCGGCGAGGTCAGCGCCTGCAGGAAATCGAGCACCGGCTTGCCGCGCTCGCCCACCATCGAGAGCGCAAGACCGAAGAGGACCGAGAAGAACAGCACCTGCAGGATGTCACCCGAGGCGAAGGCGCCGACGATCGTATCCGGGATGATGTTCTGCAGGAAGCCGACGACGCTGGAATCATGCGCCTTGGCCGCATAGCTCTGAACGGCCTTGGCATCGAGGCTGGCCGGGCTGATGTGAAGCCCGGTTCCCGGCTGGATGAGATTGCCGACGATCAGGCCGACGATCAGCGCCAGCGTCGAGAAGACGAGAAAATAGATCATCGCCTTGCCGGCGACGCGCCCGACCTTCTGCATATCGGTCATCCCGGCGATCCCGGTCGAGACCGTCAGGAAGATCACCGGCGCGATGATCATCTTCACCAGCTTGATGAAGGCATCGCCGAGCGGCTTCATCGAGGCGCCGGTTTCCGGCCAAAAATGGCCGAGCGCGATGCCGAGCGCGATCGCGACGAGCACCTGGACATAGAGCTGCTGGTAAAGCTTCTTCGGGCGCGCCGGCGCAGCCGTCGCGGGTTCAAAATGGGCAGCCATCGCTTCCTCCGGTGGGCTTTTGTTTGGCTTGATCTAAGCGAGCGGTTTTTCGCAAGCCGCGTGCCAGCCGGACCGAACTCAAAAAATATAACGATATCAGATACGTATATTCTTCTTTGCCTTTGCCACCGCGCCATCTATGCGAAAATCCGCACAATCTTTTGTTGCGCAATGCGGAAATCCGCTCATGATCGGGCATGGGCTTCATGCAGCGCACGCCACCGCAAGCAGGAACGGCCGCTTCACCGGGCGGCTGGAGCTGGCTGGCCTTCGGGCTCGCGGCGGCGATCCTGCTCGCCATCGGGCTGATCGCCGCCGGCGATCTCGGCCGCAGCCGCGCCATCGAGACCGTGAATGCGCGCGCGGAGGACGGCACCACGCTGGCCATCGCGGTGCTGCGCGGCGAACTGGAGAAGCAACGCGCCCTGCCGATGATCCTCGCCCGCGATCCCGATGTCCGCAGCGCGCTTTCGGGCAACAGCCGTCATGCGCTCGACCTCAAATTCGCGAGCATCGCGCGGGAGACGCGCACGGCCGTGATCTACCTGCTCGATGTGACCGGGCTGACCATCGCGGCGAGCAACTGGGACGAGCCGACGAGCTTCATCGGCAACGACTATGCCTTCCGCGACTATTATCTCGGCGCGATTCTGAAGGGCTCGGCCGAGCAGTTCGCGCTCGGCACGGTCAGCCAGCGGCCGGGCCTCTACATCACCAGCCGGATCAATGACGGCGACAGGCTGCTCGGCGTCATCGTCGCCAAGGTCGAGTTCGACCGGGTCGAGGCCGATTGGCGGGCGCTCGGCGGCCAGATCTACGTCGCCGACGAGCGCGGCGTGGTGCTGCTCTCGACGGTCCCCGAATGGCGCTTTCATGTCGAGGCCCCGCTCGACGAGGACACGCAGAAGGACATCCGCCGCTCGCTGCAATTCGGCGAGGCACCGCTCAAGCCGCTGCCGCTGGCGCCGGATGACGACCTCGTCCAGAGCACCGCCCCGACGCGCGGCCTCAACGTGATGACCCGTCGCGACGTGCCGACCACCAGTTGGCACATCGACATGCTGCTGCCGATCGACCAGGCCATTCGCGCCGAACAATCGCGCTTGCAGACGCTGGTCGCACTCGTGCTGCTGCTCGGGCTGATGCTGGCCGCGTTCCTGCTGCGCCGCCGCCAGCAGGCGGCGATGCGGATGCTGGCGGCGGCACAGGCGAAAGCGGAGCTCGAACGGCGTGTCGCGGAACGCACGGCGGAACTCGCGGGCAGCAACCGCAAGCTCGTGGAGGAGATGGCCGAGCGCGCCCGCGCCCAGGAGCGGCTCGCGGATACACGCGAGGAGCTGGCCAAGGCGAACCGGTTGGCGACGCTCGGCCAGGTCACGGCCGGCGTCGCCCATGAGATCAACCAGCCGCTCGCAGCCTTGCGCACCTATGCCGAGAACGCCCGCGCCTTTGTCGCCGGGCGCGACGAGAGCGCCGCGACAGGCGCGCTCGGCAAGGTCATCGGACTGACCGAACGGATCGGCGCCATCACGGAGACCCTGCGCGGCTTCGCCCGGCGTGGCAACGGCAGGCTCGAACCGGTCCTGCTGAGCGAGGCGGTCGCAGGCGCGCTGATGATCCTCGATGCGCCCCTGCGGCAGGCCGGCATCGCGCCGCAGGTCGATGTGAGCCCGCCAGGGTTGCGGGTGCTCGCCCGGCATGTCGAGCTGGAGCAGGTGCTGGTCAACCTGCTGCGCAATGCCGTCGAGGCCGTCGAGAGCGCCGACCCTCGACCAGCACCGCCGTTGCTCTCGCTCGGCATCCGCGACGCGGGCGAGGAGGTTGCGATCACCGTCGCCGATCGCGGCCCCGGCCTCGACGAAGCGGCGCTTGCGGCGCTGTTCACCCCGTTCCGCAGCTCGAAGCCGCGCGGCCTCGGCCTCGGCCTCGTCATCTCGCACGACATCGTCACCGCCTTCGGCGGCACGCTGACGGCGTCGTCGCGGCCGGGGGACGGCTGCGTCTTCACCATCACCCTCCGGAAAGCCTCGTCCGGCTCCAACCCATGACCCCAGCTTCGATGACACGCGCGCCCGATCTCGCCGGCCTCGACATCGCCTTCGTCGACGACGACGAGGATCTGCGCGAGGCCAATGTGCAAGCCCTGCAGATCGCCGGCTTCAAGGCCGCCGCCTTCGCCTCGGCCAGCGCGCTGCTGGCCGAGATCGGGCCCGGCTTCGCCGGCGCGGTCGTCAGCGACGTCCGCATGCCCGGCATGGACGGCATCGAGCTGTTCCGCCGCCTCAAGGCCCTCGACGCCGATATCCCGGTCGTGCTGATTTCCGGCCATGCCGACATCGCCATGGCCGTCGCCGCGATGAACGAGGGCGCCTATGATTTCATCGCCAAGCCCTATGCCGGCGAGCGGCTGAGCGAGACCTTGCGGCGTGCCGTCGAGAAACGGGCACTGGTCCTCGAAAATCGCAGGCTGCGCGCGCTGACGGCATCGGCCGAGAAGGACGAGGGGCTGATCGGCGAGACGCCGGCGATCTCGCGGCTGCGCCAGACCATCCACGACCTCGCCGATGTCGAGGTCGACGTGCTCGTGCTGGGCGAAACCGGCACCGGCAAGGAGGTCGTCGCCAATCTGCTGCACCGGCTCGGCCGGCGCCGCGACAAGCCGTTCGTCGCGCTGAACTGCGGCGCCCTGCCCGACAGCGTCATCGAAGGCGAACTCTTCGGCTACGAGCCCGGCGCCTTCACCGGCGCGCAGAAGAAGCGCATCGGCCGGATCGAGCATGCCAGCGGCGGCACGCTCTTCCTCGACGAATTGGAGAGCATGCCGACGAGCGCACAGGTCAAGCTCCTGCGCGTGCTGGAGATGCGCGAGATCACGCCGCTCGGCTCCAACGACACGCGCAAGGTCGATCTCAGGGTGGTGGCCGCCACCAAGGTCGATCTCGGCGACCCCGCCCAGCGCGGCGATTTCCGCGAGGATCTCTATTACCGGCTGAACATCGTCACGCTGCGTCTTCCGCCGCTGCGCGAGCGGCGCCGCGACATCCCGCTGCTCTTCGCGCATTTCCTCGGCCGCGCCGCGCGCAAATACGGGCGGGAGGTTCCCCGGCTCGACCGCTCGGTCGAGCGCCACCTCGTCGAGAACGACTGGCCGGGCAATGTCCGCGAACTCGTGCATTTCGCCGAGCGCGTCGCGCTCGGCCTTGCCGGCGACCTGCCGATCACGGCGGCGCGCGAGGATGCGGGCGCGCTCAGCCTGCCCGAACGCCTCAACGCCATCGAGGCGAACCTGATCCGCGAGGCGCTCGAGGCCCATCGCGGCGATGTCAGGGCGACGCTGGAAGCGCTGGGGATTCCGCGCAAGACCTTCTACGACAAGCTCGCGCGCTACGGCATCACCCGCGCCGCCTATGAGAGCGAATGACGGACGGACGCAACGGCTTCAGATAGCACAACGCTGTCGTTTACTGTCATTCCCGGAGAATTTCCTCCCACCTTTAGAACGACTGTTCCCGACCCTTTTCTTTCAATAAGCTGTGAACAAGGCGGCCCGGGGAATTCCGCCCACGGAGCTTCCGATGCAACGGGGCCATAACCTCGCCTGACAGAGGCGGGGAAGGGTTGAGGAGAGTTTCACATGAAGAAATTGCTGTTGGCGACGCTGTCGGCGTCCGCCCTCATGGCGGCGCAGCCGCTCATGGCCAAGACGCTGGTCTATTGCTCGGAAGGAAGTCCCGAGAATTTCGCGCCGAGCGTCAACACGACCGGCACCTCCTTCGACGCCGGCACGCAGATCTACGACACGATCGTCCAGTTCGAGCGCGGCGGCACCAAGGTGCAGCCGGCGCTTGCCGAGACATGGGACATCTCGGCCGATGGCCTGACCTACACCTTCCACCTGCGCAAGGGCGTGAAGTGGCAGTCCAACAAGGGCTTCAAGCCGACCCGCGATTTCAATGCCGACGACGTGATGTTCATGATCGAGCGGCAGTGGAAAGAGGACAACCCGTTCTTCAAGGTCACCAGCTCGAACCACTCCTACTTCAACGACATGGGCATGCCGAAGCTGCTCAAATCGGTCGAGAAGGTCGACGACTACACCGTCAAGGTGACGCTGAACCAGCCTGAGGCGCCCTTCCTCGCCGACCTCGCCATGCAATATGCCGGCGTGCAGTCGAAGGAATATGCCGATGCCATGCTCAAGGCCGGCACGCCCGAGAAGCTCGACCAGGACCCGCTCGGCACCGGGCCGTTCTATCTGGTCCAGTACCAGAAGGACGCGATCATCCGCTACAAGGCGTTCCCGGAATACTGGGGCGGCAAGGCCAAGATCGACGACCTGATCTTCGCGATCACGCCGGATGCGTCGGTGCGCTGGGCCAAGCTCCAGAAGGGCGAATGCCATGTCATGCCCTATCCGAACCCGGCCGATCTCGAGGCGATGAAGAAGGACGCCAATGTCCAGATCCTCGAGCAGCCCGGCCTGAACATCGGCTATCTCGCCTACAACACCACCAAGAAGCCGTTCGACAACGTCAAGGTGCGCCACGCCGTCAACAAGGCGATCAACAAGAAGGCGATCATCGACGCGGTCTATCTCTCCAGCGGCATCCCGGCGATCAACCCGATCCCGCCCTCGATGTGGTCCTATAACGAGACCATCAAGGACGACCCCTACGATCCGGAGGCGGCCAAGAAGGAGCTCGCCGAGGCCGGCTACCCGAACGGGCTGGAGATCGACCTCTGGGCCATGCCGGTGCAGCGCCCCTACAACCCCAACGCCAAGCGCATCGCCGAATTGATGCAGGCGGACCTCGCCAAGGTCGGCGTCAAGGCCGAGATCAAGACCTATGAATGGGGCGAGTACCGCAAGCGCATGCAAGCGGGCGAGCACCAGACCGGCATGCTGGGCTGGACCGGCGACAATGGCGACCCGGACAACTTCCTGCACACGCTGCTCGGCTGCGACTCGGCCAAGACCAACGGCTCGAACGTCGCCAAATTCTGCTACCAGCCCTTCGAGGAGCTGGTGACGAAGGCGAAGACGGTCACCGACCAGGCCGAGCGCGAGAAGCTCTACCGGCAGGCGCAGGTGATCTTCAAGGAGCAGTCCCCCTGGTTCACCATCGCCCATGCGATCCAGCTCAAGCCGGTCCGCAAGGAAGTGAAGGACTTCAAGCTCTCGCCCTTCGGCCGCCACACCTTCTACGGCGTCGATATCGCGAACTGAGCTGGCGCAAGTCATGCATCAATGACGGATGCGGCCCGGCGGGCCGCATCCTTTTTCGGGCGGGAGACGACGGGGCGAGCGCCCTGCGCCAGATCCCGCCCTTTTCCATCGAGAGAAACCGCCATGGCCGTTCGCGCTTGTACAGCCGCCCTTACCCTCGGGCTCAGCGCCCTCCTGCTTCCCGCCGCCGCCCGCGCGCAGGCGCTGGTCGTCTGCACCGAGGCCAGCCCCGACTTCCTCAATCCGCAGTTCAGCAGCCAGAACACCGCCTACGACGTGGCGGCGCAAGTCTATGAGCGGCTGACGGCGACGGAGCGCGGCGGCTCGCAGATCATCCCCAGCCTCGCCGAATCCTGGACGATCTCGGATGACGCGCTGACCTACACCTTCAAGCTGCGCAAGGGCGTGAAGTGGCATGCGAACAAGGCCTTCACGCCGAGCCGCGACTTCAACGCCGACGACGTGGTGTTCTCCTTCGGCCGGATGCTCGACCCCGCCAATCCCTACAACAAGGTCAGCAACGGCAACTACCAGTTCTTCGACGAGATCGTGAAGCCAAGCCTCGCCTCAGTCGAGAAGGTCGACGACTACACCGTCAAGCTCACGCTGAAGAAGCCGAACTCGCCGCTGCTCAGCGCGCTCTCCGTCGAGCCCATGTCGATCCTTTCGGCCGAATATGCCGCCGCGATGAGCAAGGCCGGCACGCCCGAGCAGGTCGATTTCGCTCCGATCGGCACGGGCCCCTTCTCGCTGCTCTCCTATCAGAAGGACGCGACGATCCGCTTCAAGGCGGTGCCGGACCATTGGACCAAGGCCGCCGGCAACCGCGACCGCATGGCGCTGGTCAGCGACCTGATCTTCGTCATCACGCCGGACGCCGCCGTGCGCTTCGCCAAGGTCAGGTCCGGCGAATGCCAGATCGCGCGTTATCCCAATCCCGGCGATCTGCCGGCGATGAAGGCGGACCCCAACCTCACCATCGCGCAGGGCAGCATCGCCGACCAGAGCTTCCTCGCCTTCAACGAGCGCAAGAAGCCCTTCGACGACCGGCGTGTGCGCGAGGCGCTGGCCTATGCCACCAACATCCCGGCGATCATCGACGCGGTCTATCAGGGCACCGGCAAGGCGACCGCGGCGGCCGTGCCGCCGGCATTGTGGTCGCATGACGACGATCTGAAGCCGCGCGCCTACGATCCCGAAAAGGCCAAGGCGCTGCTCAAGGAGGCGGGCCTGCCGAACGGCTTCGAGACGACGCTCTGGGCCATCCCCGTCGTGCGCGCCTATATGCCGAACGGGCGCCGCGCCGCCGAGCTGATCCAGGCCGACTGGGCCAAGATCGGCGTCAAGGCGACGATCCAGACCTTCGAATGGGGCGAGTACCTCAAGCGCGGCCGGGCCGGCGAGCACGAGGTCGGCATGTTCGGCTACACCTGGGACTATCCCGACCCGAGCCAGATCCTGCTCACCGGCTGGACCTGCGAGGGCGTGAAGACCGGCGCCAACCGCGCCGGCTGGTGCAACCAGGAGGCTTCCGACGCCCTCGCCAAGGCGAGCACGATCACCGACCAGGGCGAGCGCGCCAAGCTCTACAAGCGCTTCCAGGAGTTGTTCCACCAGGACGTGGCCGGGCTGCTCTTCGCCAATGCGCAGGCCTTCACGCCGGTGCGCAAGGAGGTGAAGGATTACAAGATCCACTTCTTTGGCGGCCAACCTTTCTACGGTGTGTCGATCGCGAAATGAGGCGCCGCGCCGCTTGGCGGCGCCTGTCCTCACAGATCGTGCCGGCGCCGCATTCATTGCCGCGCCGGCACAAGACTCGATCATATTATTGCGTACGCACGGCCATATCTTCGCAAGTCTTGCATTCCGACCGCCGCGACGTACCGCGCGGTACTAAGAGTGCCCGCGATTCTTCAACAAGGCCGGCTTGATCTTTCGTCCAATCTGGTGTTTGCGCTGCGCCGGATTTCGAACTTGAATAAAACGACAAGACAAAACGCCGCGCACCGCGACCGTGCCGGCCGATAAGGCTGGAAGAACCATGCTCCGCTTCATCCTGACCCGGGTCAGCCTCGTGATACCGACCTTCATCGGGATCACTTTGCTCGCCTTCTTCCTTGTCCGGCTCGTCCCCGGCGACCCGATCGAGACCATGGCGGGCGAGCGCGGCATCGACCCGGCCCGCCATGCCCAGCTCGTCAAGGAATACGGCTTGGACAAGCCGCTGCTGACCCAGTACGGCGTCTATATCGAGCGCGTCGTCCAGGGCGATCTCGGCAAGTCGATCGTGACACGCGAGAACGTGCTCTCCGAATTCGGGCAGCTTTTCCCGGCCACCATCGAGCTCGCGCTCTGCGCCATCCTGATCGCGCTGCTCCTCGGGCTGCCGGCCGGCATCATCGCGGCGGTGAAGCGGAACTCGATCTTCGACCATGGCGTGATGGGTATCTCGCTCACCGGCTATTCGATGCCGATCTTCTGGTGGGGTCTGCTGCTGATCCTGCTGTTTTCGGTGCAACTCGGCATCACCCCGGTCTCCGGCCGGATCGCGGTGCAGTACTTCATCGAGCCGGTCACCGGTTTCCTCACCATCGACAGCCTGCTGGCCGGCGACACCGACGCCTTCTGGTCGGCGCTGTCGCATCTCGTCCTGCCGGCGATCGTGCTGGGCACCGTGCCGCTCGCCGTCATCGCCCGCATGACCCGCTCGGCGATGCTGGAGGTGCTCGGCGAGGATTATATCCGCACGGCCCGCGCCAAGGGCATGGCACCGATCCGCGTGGTCGCCCTGCATGCGCTGCGCAATGCGCTGATCCCGGTCGTCACCGTCATCGGCCTGCAGGTCGGCACGCTCTTCACCGGCGCGATCCTGACCGAGACGATCTTCTCCTGGCCCGGCGTCGGCAAATGGCTGATCGAGGCGATCAGCCGGCGCGACTATCCGGTCCTGCAAGGCGGAACCTTGCTTCTTGGAATGGTGGTGATGAGCGTCAACCTGCTGGTCGACCTGCTCTACGGCCTGATCAACCCGCGCATCAGGCACGCCAAATGACCCGCACTCCATTCGAGTCCCGCGCCCGCCGGAGCCGTCGCCCAAGGAATTTTCGCCCATGAGCGCCGAAACCCTCGAAGTCCCTGCCGTCGCTGCGCCAAGCGGCGCACCGCCGCATCCCGTCCGCGAGTTCTGGAGCTATTTCAGCGCCAACCGCGGCGCGGTCGCCGGGCTCGTCGTCATCGTGCTGGTGCTGCTCTGCGCGCTGTTCGCCCCGCTGATCGCCCCGCACAACCCGGACCTGACCAATAATACGGTCTTCCTGAAGCCGCCGTTCTGGCAAGAGGGCGGCTCGCTGTCCTACCCGCTCGGCACCGACGCAATCGGCCGCGACATCCTTTCGCGCCTCATCTTCGGGGCTCGGCTCTCGCTGGTCATCGGCATCGCCGTGGTGGCGCTCGCGATCGTCGTCGGCGTGGTGCTCGGCCTGATCGCCGGCTATTTCAAGGGCGTCGCCGACATCGTCATCATGCGCTTCATGGACATCCTGATGACGATGCCGAGCCTGCTGCTCGCCATCGTCATCGTCGCAATCCTCGGCCCCGGCCTGATGAACGCCATGCTCGCCGTCGCCATCGTCGTGCTGCCGCATTACGTCCGCATCACCCGCGCCGCCGTCATCACCGAGGCGAGCAAGGATTATGTCGTCGCCGCCAAGGTCAGCGGCGCGCAGACAGTCCGGCTGATGTTCTCCGAGATCCTGCCGAACTGCGCCGCCCCACTCATCGTGCAGGCAACGCTCGGCGTCTCCACCGCGATCCTCGATGCCGCCGCACTCGGCTTCCTGGGCTTAGGCGCCCAGCCCCCGACACCGGAATGGGGCACGATGCTCGCCGACGCGCGCGAATTCGTGCTGCGCGCCTGGTGGGTCGTCACCTTCCCGGGCCTTGCCATCCTCATCACCGTGCTCGCCTTCAACCTTCTCGGTGACGGCCTGCGCGATGCGCTCGACCCCAAGCTGAAGCGCTGATCCCATGCCCCTGCTCGAAATCGAAAACCTCAGCGTCGAATTCCCGACCTCCCAGGGAACGCTGCGCGCCGTCGACCGCATCGACCTGACCCTCGACGAAGGCGAGGTGCTCGGCGTCGTCGGCGAATCCGGCTCCGGCAAATCAGTCACCATGCTCGCGCTGATGGGCCTCGTCGGCTATCCCGGCCGCGTCCGCGCCGACAAGCTGCGCTTCGACGGCCAGGACCTGCTCACCATGTCCGCCCGCCAGCGCCGCCAGCTCACCGGCAAGGACGTGGCGATGATCTTCCAGGAGCCCACCACCAGCCTGAACCCCTGCTTCACCATCGGCTTCCAGCTCGCCGAGACGCTCCGGAAGCATGAGGGCATGGACGGCAAGGCGGCGAAGCACCGGGCGATCGAGCTTCTGGAACAGGTCGGAATTCCCGCCCCGGAAAGCCGCCTCAAGGCCTTTCCGCACCAGCTCTCGGGCGGCATGAACCAGCGCGTCATGATCGCCATGGCGATCGCCTGCAATCCGCGCCTGCTGATCGCCGACGAGCCGACGACGGCGCTCGACGTCACCATCCAGGCGCAGATCCTCGAATTGCTGATGTCGCTGCAGCGCGAGCGCGGCATGGCACTGGTGCTGATCACCCATAATATGGGCGTCGTCGCCGAGACGGCGCAGCGCATCATGGTGATGTATGCCGGGCAGATCATGGAGGAGCGCAAGGTCGACGCGCTGTTCGCCGATCCGCAGCATCCCTATTCCGCCGCCCTGCTCGCCGCCTTGCCGGAGCGCAGCGAGCATGCGAGCCGCCTCGCCACCATTCCCGGCATGGTGCCAGGCCTGAACGACCGGCCGAAAGGCTGCCTGTTCAGCCCGCGCTGCGCCTATGCGACCGACCACTCGCGCGCTGTCCAGCCGGAGCTCCGGAACTGGGCGGACGGGCGCGTGCGCTGCCACTATCCGCTCGGCGACCCGAACCGGGATGCGGAGCGCGCCCGCGACGACCGCTCGACGACGGAGGCGACGCGATGAGCAACCCCGTCATCGAAGCCCGCGAACTCACGCAGACCTACCCGGTCAAGCAAGGGTTCTTCCGTCCGCCGGCGCAGTTGCAGGCAGTGAACAAGGTGTCGTTCTCCGTCGAGGCCGGGCGCACGCTGGCCGTCGTCGGCGAATCCGGCTGCGGAAAATCGACGCTGGCCCGCATGGCGACGCTGATCGAGGCCCCGACCTCGGGCACGCTGATGCTGGACGGGCTCGACGCGGTGCACCCACCCGCGAGCGAGCGCAAGCGCCTGCGCCGCACCGTGCAGTTCGTCTTCCAGAACCCCTATGGCTCGCTCAACCCGCGCAAGAAGATCGGCACGATCCTGGAAGAGCCGCTCAAGATCAACACGGACCTCTCCAAGGCCGAGCGGACCGAGAAGGCGCGTGCGATCATGGCCAAGGTCGGGCTCAGGCCCGAGCACTACGCCCGCTATCCGCATATGTTCTCAGGCGGCCAGCGCCAGCGCATCGCGATCGCGCGCGCGCTGATCCTCTCGCCCAAGCTGGTGGTGGCGGACGAGCCGGTCTCGGCGCTCGATATCTCGATCCAGGCGCAGGTGCTGAACCTGCTCGCCGACCTGCAGGACGAGTTGAAGCTCGCCTATCTCTTCATCTCGCACGATCTCAGCGTCGTCCGGCACATCGCCCATGACGTGATGGTGATGTATCTCGGCAATGCCATCGAGCATGGCCCGAAGGAGCGCATCTACGCCCGGCCGCTGCATCCCTATACGCAGGCGCTGCTCGCCTCGACGCCACGCGTCGGCGGGGCCAAGCGCGAGCGCATCGTGCTGCGCGGCGAACTGCCCTCCCCGCTCAACCCGCCGAAAGGCTGCGTATTCTCGACGCGCTGCCCCTTCGTGACCGATCGCTGCCGGGCCGAGCGCCCGGAGAAGCGCGAGATCGACGGACGGCAGGTCGCCTGCCACTTCGCCGAGGATTTTTTGGCGAAAGCGGCGTAACTCCGCAGAACACTGTCATTCCGGGAGAGGCCGAAGGCCTGGGCCTGGAATGACGGCGGAGCAAAAGAACCCGCTCAAATCCCCTTGGTCACGCCACCGTCGATCCGGATGTTCTGACCGGTGATGTAGCCGGCATCGGGCGAGAGCAGGAAGGCGACGGTGCCGGCGATCTCGTCGGCGCTGCCATAACGCTGCATCGGCACGCTGGCGCGCCGCGCATCGGTTGCCGGCAGGCTGTCGATCCAGCCCGGCTGGACATTGTTGATGCGGATGTTGTCGGCCGCGTATTTGTCCGCATAGATCTTGGTGAAGGTCGCAAGCCCCGCGCGGGCCATGGCCGAGGTCGGGAACATGTCGCTCGGCTCGAAGGCCCAGGCGGTCGAGATGTTGACGATCGCGCCGGATTTCTGCTGCTGCATCACCGGCGTGACCAGCCGGATCGGCCTGACCGCGCTGAGGAAATAGACGTCGAGGCCCTTCTGCCAATCCTCGTCGGTGAGATCGAGGATCGGCGCTCGCGGGCCATGGCCGGCGCTGTTGACCAGCGCGTCGATCCGGCCCCAGCGGTCGAGCGTGGCGTCGACCAGCCGCTTGACGTCGTCGTTGGACTGGTTCGAGCCGGTGACGCCGATGCCGCCCAGTTCAGCGGCCAGCGCCTCGCCCTTGCCCGAGGAGGACAGGATCGCGACGCGATAGCCGTCCTTCGCCAGCCGCCGCGCCGCGCTCGCGCCCATGCCGCTGCCGCCTGCGGTGACGATCGCTACCTTGTCCATGTCCTGCTCCCGCGCCTGATCGCTGCGAATAGGCGGCTATTCTTGGACGGTGCGTCCGCATAGCGCCACAGCAAAGCTGCATGAGCCGGTTCGCGAAGCCGCATGGCCGCGGCCGACGGACGTGGCGCAGCGGTCCAACACGATGAAACTCCGCGTCATCCCGGACAAGCCGCGAAGCCGCGTCGATCCGGGATCCATCGTAAGGCAGTGCGCTCTAAGATGGATCCCGGATCTCCGCTTCGCTACGTCCGGAATGACGGAGTGTTTCCGATCGACCTCAGCGCGGGCCGACCGCCTCGCCGATCTGCCGGATGGCGATCCGGTCGACGAAGGGAGCGTCCGCCCCCTCCTGCTCGATCGCGATCTCGCCGCCGCGCACGCGGAAGCGGATGACCGTTCCGCCAGCGCCGCGCCAATCGACCGTCTCGCCGTCGTCCTCGTAGAGTTCGCCGGTCGCGCCCTCGACGAGACCGCAGACGAGCACCTCGCGCTGGTCGTCGATGCCCTCGGGATTGCCGAGCGGGATCAGCGCGCCGGCGCGCACGAAGACCGGCAGGCGACCGAGCGGAGCCGCCACGGTCGCGACCGCGCCGCCGGCAAAATGCTTGCCGTCATGCCAATCATACCAGCCGCCTTCGTGCTCCGGCAGGTAGATGCTGCGCTCGCGCGCGCCCTCCTCCAGCACCGGCGCGACCAGCACGTCCGGGCCCAGCATGAAGGCGTCGTCGGCCTTCGCCGCTATCGCGTCCTTCGGGAAATCCCAGAGCAGCGGGCGGATCGCCGGGGTGCCGTCGCGGCTGGCGCGCCACATCAGCGTGTAGAGATAGGGCATCAGCCGGTAGCGCAGCGCGATCGCCTCGCGCACCTGCGGCACCATTTCCGGATACATCCAGGGCAGGTTGACGACGCCGTCATCGTTCCAGGAGTTCATCACCATGCGCGGCCAGAGCGAGCAGAACTCGTTGAAGCGCACGAAGAGCTCGGGGCCGGGAGTCGGGCCATGGAAGCCGCCGACATCATGGCCGATCGAGAACATGCCCGACAGGCTCATATTGAGCCCTTGCGTCAGGTTGTAGCGCAGCGTCTTCCAGGCGGTCTCGTTGTCGCCCGACCAGGTCTGGGCGTAGCGCGAGATGCCGGCGCAGCCACCACGCGTCACCGAATACTGGCGCTTGGCCGGCTGGCGCGCGACCTGAGCCTCATAGGAGAGCTTGGTCATCAGCAGCGGCTGGGCCGGACGCGCCAGCGCCTGGCGGAAGGGGCGGCCGTCGCCGTCGCAGACGGCATCCTCATCCCAGATTTCGTATTCGTTGTTGTCGTTCCAGACCGTGGTGAAGCCATAGTCGAGCAGCGCGGTCTCGATGCCGTCGCGCCACCAGGCCCGACCCTTCGGGTTCGTGTAGTCGAGATGGAAGCCGAGCCCGTCCCAGAACTGGGCCACCGCCGGCTCGCCCGTCTTGCCGTCCTTGACCAGGAAGCCGCCGTCGAGCGTCTCCTTCAGGCGCGGATGGTCGTCGAGCAGGCAGGGCTTGAGATTGGCGACCGTGAAGATGCCGGCGTCGTTCAGCCGCTGCATCGTCGCCTTCGGATCGGGGAACTTGTCGCGGTTCCAATTGAAGGCGTAGCGGCGATGGCCGATCTGCGTATAGCCCGAGCCGAAATGGAAGCTATCGCAGGGGATGCGATGCGTCTCCAGCTTGCCGATGAAGTCGCTGATGCGGGCATCGGCATCCGGCGCGTCGGCGATCGCCATGGAGGTGACGCCGAAGCCGAAGGACCAGAGCGGCGCAAAGGCCTGTCCGCCGGTCAGCCAGGAGAAGCGGCGGACGACGTCGGGAACGGTCGGGCCGGCCATGACGTAATAGTCGAGATCGCCGTCATCTCCTTTCCAGGAGCGGAACAGGCCGTGATAATTATCGAGCGTGCAGCCGAAATCGACGCTGCCGGTGGCAAGGTTGTCGTAATAGAGCCCATGCGCGCCCGCCGGCCCATCGACGATGAAGAAGGGCAGCATCTTGTAGAGCGGGTCGGACAGTTCGGCGTCGAAGCCGCAGGGGTCGACCGCATCGATGGCGAAGCGGCGGCCGGTGCGATCGAGCGGACCGGCCTTGTCGCCGAGACCATAATGCCGCTCGGTGTAGTCGCGGGCCATGAAATGCGCGACCGCGCCGGTGCGCGGCGAGACCAGATAGGCCTGCGTCGTGCGGTCCTGCAGGAAGGGCTTGTCCTCGCCGGCCCGGCGCCAGGCGATGCCGAAGGGCGAGAGCGTGACCTCGGCGGCGAGACCGCCGGCCGACAGCGTGACCTTGCCGTTCTCTTCGCTGACGCTCGCCTTCGGGCAGGAGAAGCCCTCGAGGCTGTCGCGCAGACGGCCCTCATAGGCCGGCTCCAATCCGCCGGGCGCGATCGACCAGCCGCGGTCGAGGCGGTAGCCATCCTGCGGCTTCAGCGTCACCCGGCCGATATCGCCTTCGAGGATGCGCACAATGAGGGTGTGGCCGAGCCCGACATCGAACAGGGCAGCTTCGCCATCGCGGCCGAGATAACGGCCTTGCGTGAGGGCTTTCATGGAATCTCTCTCGGCAGTCTTAGGGTCGGATCGCCTGGCCGGCTTCGTCGAACAGGTGCAGCTTCTGCTGCGGGAAGGCGAGCGGGACCGAATGGCCCCGTTCATGCTCGCTCTGGCCATCGAGCTTGAGCGTGATCTGGGGCAAGCCAGCGGCCGAGCCATAGAGATAGCTCTCACCGCCGAGACGCTCGACGAGCTCGATGGTCAGCGGCAGGCCCTGCCCTTCCGGCGCCAGCTCCAGATGCTCGGGCCGGATGCCCGCCGTCACGGGCGCGCCGGCGGCAAGATCGCCGGTGGCGCAGGCAATCTCATGACCGCCCTCGCCCAGCGCGACCTTGCCCGCAGCCGTCACGCGGCCCGGCAGCAGGTTCATGCGCGGCGAGCCGATGAAGCCGGCGACGAAGAGATTGTCGGGGCGGTTATAGAGTTCGAGCGGCGTGCCGATCTGCTCGATGCGACCAGCGCGCAGGACCACGATGCGATCGGCCAGCGTCATCGCCTCGACCTGATCATGGGTGACGTAGATCATCGTGCCGCCGATCTCGCCATGGAGCGCGGCGAGCTCCTTGCGGGTGGCGACGCGCAATTCCGCGTCGAGATTCGACAGCGGCTCGTCGAACAGGAAGATCTTCGGATCGCGCACGATGGCGCGGCCGATGGCGACGCGCTGGCGCTGGCCGCCCGAGAGCGCCCTGGGCTTGCGCTCGAGATAGTCCGTCAGCCGCAGCATCTCGGCCGCGCGCCTCACGCGCTTGTCGATCTCGTCGCGCTTGAACCCCATATTCTCCAGCGCGAAGGCCATGTTCGCGTAGACGCTCATATGCGGATAGAGCGCATAGGACTGGAACACCATCGCAAGCCCGCGCTCCGACGCCGGCAGATGCGTGACATCGGCCCCGTCGATGGCGATCGCGCCCCCGGTGATCTCCTCCAACCCGGCGATCGAGCGCAGCAGCGTCGATTTTCCGCAGCCGGACGGACCGACGAAGACGACGAACTCGCCATCCGCGACATCGAGATCGATGCCGTGGAGCACGGTCGTGGCGCCATAGGCCTTGCGGACCGCGGAGAGCTTCAGCCCGGCCATGCGGAACCCTTTTCGCTCATTTCATACCCGTATTGGCAATGCCGGTGGTGATGAAGCGCTGCAGGAAGACGAAGACGAGCGCGACCGGCAGCAGCGTCACCACGGTCATCGCGAGCAAATAGTGCCACTGCGTCTGCAACTCGCCCTGGAAGGCGTTGAGGCCGATCTGCAGCGTGTAGGATTCGGTCTTGGTCAGCACCGCCAGCGGCCAGAGGAACTCGTTCCAGCGCCACATGATCGAGAAGATCGCGAGCACGGCCAGCGCCGGCATGGCGAGCGGCATGACGATGCGCCAGTAGATCTGCCACTCCGAAGCCTTGTCCATGCGCGCCGCCTCGATCAGGTCGCGCGGCAGGGTCAGCATGTACTGGCGCAGCAGGAAGACGCCGGTGGGGGTGGCCGCGCCGGGCAGGATCACCGCCCAGAGCGAATTGACCAGCCCGAGCTTGGTGATGACGAGATAGACCGGCACCAGGATGATCGTGATCGGGATCATCAGCGTGCCGACCACCATCAGCATCACCGCCGTCTTGCCACGGAACTCGTAGATCGAGAGCGCATAGGCCGCCATCGAGTTGATGATCAGCGTGATGATCGTCGCGATCAGCGTGACGAAGACCGAGTTCCAGAGGAAGCGCGTGAAGGCGAAGCGCTCCAGCGGCTCGGTGTAGTTCTCGGTCGCGAGCTTGAACTCGCGCACCGGCACACGGCCCTCGATCGGCACGCGGATCGTCTCGCCGGGATTGGCGGGGTCGATCATCTGCGCCTGGATGCCGATGCGGCGGACCTGCGCCAGCACGCGCTTCGTGCCGTCCGGCATCGTCACCTCGAAGAGCGGCAGCGGCTGGGACTGGCCGGGAACCGTCACCTCCTTCTGCGACATCGGCAGCAGCGAAGGCGGGAATTCGAGCAGGCCGGCCTGCGTCTTGAACGAAGACATGCCGAGCCAGAGGACGGGGCCGAACATCAGCACGACGCCGAGCGCGAGATAGGCATAGGCCGCGATATCGGTCCAATGCCAGCGGCCGGGCTTGCGGCGGGCGGTGGCGAGCTTGGTCACGAGGCTCATGCTGCCCCCTTGCGGCGGCTCGCCGCGAGCTGGGCCAGCGTCAGCGCGAACAGCACCACGCCGAGCACGACCGAGGCGGCGGCGGCCAGCCCGAAATTCTGGACCTGATTGGCGAAGGCCGTCTCGTAGATGTAGTGCACGATCATCAGCGTCGCGGTGCCGGGTCCGCCGCCGGTCAGGACGAAGACCTCGTCGAAGGTCTGCACGCCCTTGATTAGCGCGAGCACGATCACGACGATCATGTTCGGCCAGAGCAGCGGCAGGGTGATGCGCCAGAACATCCGCCAGCGTGGCGTCGCATCCATCTCGGCCGCTTCATAGAGATCGGCGGGGATGGCCTGCAGGCCGGCGAGCAGGATCAGCGTGTAGAAGCCCATATGGGCCCAGACCGAGACGAAGACGATCCAGAACATCGCCCAGCTCGGATCGACCAAGAAGAGGATGCGCTCGCCGCCGAGGGAGGTGAGCGCGGCGTTGAGCAGGCCGTCGCGCTGGAGGATCCATTTCCAGGTCAGCGCGACCACCACCGGCGAGAGCAGCACGGGGAAGAAATAGACGGCGCGGAAGAAGCCGCGTCCGCGGATCTTCATGTTCAGCACGACCGCCGTCAGCAGCGAGAACAGCACCATCGCCGTCACCTGGAAGACGGTGAAACGCGCGGTGTTGTAGACGCCGCGCCAGAAATGGTCCTCACGGCAGGAAGAGGGGTCGAGGAAGGAGCCGCAATCGAAGAGATAGGCGTATTGCTGCGCCCCGACATAGGGGCGCTCGCTCGGGAACAGCCCCGCCCCGCCCGTCACCGAGAAGACGAAGTTGATGACGAGCGGCAGGAAGACGAAGAGCGAGAAGAAGGCGAGGTTGGGCAGGATGAAGACATAGGCCATCCGCCGCTCGCCGATCAGGCGCTGGAGCGCCCGCATCGGCCAGTCGACGAGCCGCATGACGAGCGCGAGCGGCGCGGCGAGAGTGCCTGCGGCGCCCGCGCCATCCCGGCGCGGATTTGTTTCGGCAGAGGCCATAAGTCTTACTTCTTGCGCTCGGCGATCTGCTGGGCGACGTCGGATTCGATGCGCTTATAGGCATCGTCGAGGCTGCCCTCGCCCGAGATCGCCTGACCGAGCCGGCTGATCACCGCGTTAAAGATCACGCGGTTGTTGGCATAGCCCTGCAGCTTGTAGGCCGCCGGTGAGATCTGCGCGACCTGATCCGAGAAGACCTTGAGCGCGGCCTTGCCCTGCGGCGTCGCGCCGGCATAGTCGAGCCCCTTGGCGGCGATGCCGAGATGGCCGGGCACGAAGAGCGAGCGGGCGTAGAACTCGCTCAGCACCGGCTCGCTCGCCAGATAGTCCATCACCTTGGCGACGGCTTCCGGGCTCTTGGTCGTCTTGATCGCGACGAGGCCGGCGCCGCCCGGCATGGGCGAGCAGCCGCCCGCCCCGCAAGGCGAGGGCACCGCGACCCAGTCGAAGGCGTCGCCCACCGTCTTGTCGAACTGGGCGATCTGCCAGGAGCCGGACTGGTACATCACGACCTGGGCGTTCTTGAACTCGTCATTGGCGCCGCGATAGGCGGTGCCGGAGACCGAGCCCCAGAGCTCCTTGGCCATGGTGCCGTTCTGGTGCCAGTCATAGACGAGCTTGGCGCCGCGCTTGAAGCCCTCGTCGATCACGGCCGGCTCGCCCTTGTCGTTGAAGACCTTGGCGCCTTCCGAGACCGCGACCGAGAAGAAGCGGTGGCCGGAACGGTCCATGGCGAGCGGGAACGGCGCCTTGACCTTGGCCGCCACCTCCTTCACCGCCTTGCCCCACTCCTCCCAGGTCGCCTTCGGACCCGGCAGCGGCGTGCCGGCCTGCTCAAACAGGGTCTTGTTGACGAAGGGGCCGGTGACGGTGAGCTGCGTCATGAAGCCGGTGATCGCGCTGGAATCGCCCTCGGGGCGCATCCAGGGCAGGAACGGCCCGAAATTCTTATCCCAGTAGGAGGCGTCCTTGAGATAGGGACGCATGTCGAGCGCGTAGCGGGCGACGCCGCCGAGATCGACGACGCGGGCGATGTCCGGCCCCTGCCCCGAGGCGAGCTGGACGGGCAGGTTCTCGGTGATCGCCTTGTAGGGCACCTGGTCAAGCACGACCTTGATGTCCTTGTTCTCAGCCTCGAAGCGCTTCAGCAGATCGGCGAGGACCTCGCCCTCGTTGCCGTCGGAATACCAGGCGATGCGCACCGTGGTCTGGGCGAATGCGGTCGAGGCCATGAGGCCGATCGCGAAGCCGGCCGTCGCGGCAACGGCGGAAATCCAGTGTTTCCTCTGCATGGGCTCCATCCCCTGAGCAATCGCGACGCCTCAACGAGCGTCTTGACATCTACTAAGGCAAACGTTTGCCTAGCTTGTCAACGGGGAGATGCGTCAGCATTGCTGCGTAGGCCGGCTTTCCACCGGTGCGTAGCGGGAACCCCCATGGAAGGGCTGGCAGGGAAATGACGGCCAGGACGACGGCGAAACCGGGGAAGATCCGGCATGAGACGGCCTCGCTCGCGACAGTGG
The DNA here is from genome assembly GCF_050433265.1 of Allobosea sp. OAE752. Classification (NCBI taxonomy): domain Bacteria; kingdom Pseudomonadati; phylum Pseudomonadota; class Alphaproteobacteria; order Hyphomicrobiales; family Alloboseaceae; genus Allobosea; species Allobosea sp. OAE752. Next base: position 133,786 of record NZ_JBNPXO010000007.1, on the reverse strand, counting down.
CGCGCGAGACCGGCGTCTCGGTCGCGACCGTCTCGCGCATCGTCAACGGCAAGAGCGGGCGTGCCTCGAGCGAGACCGTCGCGCGCGTCGCGGAGGCGATCGAGCGGCTCGGCTATCGCCCCAACCCCATCGGACGGGCGCTGCGCCGCCGGGCCAGCCGCGTCGTGGCGATGCTCTCGCCCAATCTCGACAACCCCGCCATGGCCGCGATCGCCGTCTCGACCGAAGCCGCGCTGCGCGATGCCGGCTACGTCATGATCCTCTGCGATACGCATGACCGCCCGGAGCTGCAGGACGACTATCTGCTGGCGATGCGCGACCAGCTCGTCGCCGGCTACATCATGGTCAGCGCCGTGCGCAGCCAGGGGCTGGAACAGGCGCTCGGGCGCGGCGATCCGATCGTCTTCGTGGCGCGGCGCAACCCCCTCGGCGGCGGCGCCTTCGTCGGAATCGACGACCGCGGCGCCGGCGCCGATGCGGCCGACTTCATGCTCGCGCGCGGGATCGAGCGCCCCGCCGTGCTGATGGCGGCCCAGAACATTTCGAGCACCGCCGAGCGCGCCGCCGGCTTCATCGAGCGGCTCGTCGCGCGCGGCGTTCCGGCGGACGCGATCCGCCGGGCAAGCGCGCCCGGCCTGTCGCATATCGAGATCGGTTATGCGGCGGCCCAGGCCCTCGTTCGGGATGGCGGCTGGCCGCAAGGCGCGCTCTGCGTCAGCGACCTGATCGCCTATGGCGCCTATCGGCTGGCGGCCGAGTCGGGCGTGGCGATCCCGCGCGACTGCATGCTGGTCGGCGTCGACGGCAACGCGATCAACAACTGGATCGCCCCCTGGCTGACCTCGATCCGGATTCCCTACGAGATCTTCGGCCGGCATGTGCTGGAGCAGTTGCGGCTGCAATGGAGCGGCGCGGCGACATCCGAGATCCACGTGCCGCATGAGCCGCTGGCGGCAAAGCCATAGAGCAAGCGAGCACCGGCTTCAGAACGCGATCCCGCCGATCCCAACGATACGCCGTTCGGCTTTCGGGCGGCCGCTCCTGTCGACCCTCAAAAGTGCGGGGATGGCGGCGGCTTCACCGCCCCCTTCTGCAACGACTGCCGCAAGAGGGGATGAGTGGTTTCGTGGAACGGCAGGTACTCATGCCTCCAGCCCGAGGCATTCAATGCCGAGCGGTTCATGAGGATGATCTTGTACAGGACGCCGGAGCGCGTATAGCCGTCCTTCGGCGATGGCTCCACGATGCCATCAGCGACGAAGAAGCGTCGATGGAGCTTCTGATCATCCTCGAAAGCGACGATCATGCGCTTGGTCTGAGGCCCGAAATAGCCATCGACAGCAATCTCGGCACTCCTTTCGACAGGCCCCAAAGCGGGCGTGAAGCGCACGAAATTTGCCAGCTTCAAGAGCGTCTGCACCAGCAGGACATCGTCACGGGCGTTCGGCATCCTCGGCCCGACAGGGAACGAGACATTGTAGACCTGATGCATGCCCGTCAGGTCTGTCTGCATCGTATAAGCCATCAGACGTCCCCGCATGTGCCCCTTCATCAGGCTAGACGCATGCGAGAGAGCGCCACATCCACCAGATGAATGAAAAGCGCCCGATCAGGCGCTCCGATCGGCCTGATATGGCGACGCCTCCTCGATCGCCGCGCGGGTCGCGGCCGAACCGGCAGGCAGCCGCGCGACATATTGAATGCCCCCATCGGTTGACCGCCGAACGGATTGCCCCGTACAAAGTCAGACAGGTCTGTCTCGCTTGATGGATCTGGGGAGAAAAGCCCGAAAAAATCGGGAGGAAACGGTGCAAGGAAGCGGGCCGAAGATCGACGCGCCGTCGATGCGCGAGCGGATTCTCGCTGTCGCGGGCGAGCTCTTCTATGGCCGCGGCATCCGCGCCGTCGGGGTCGACGAGATCATCGCCAAGACGGGTATCGCCAAGGCGACCTTCTACCGCCACTTTCCGAGCAAGGAGGACCTGATCGTCTCCTATCTCGACGCGAGGCGGGAACGGCTGCAGGCCGCGTTCATCGACTGCGCCGAAGGCCCCGCCACGCGCTGGCAGGACAGGGTCCTCAACGTCTTCGACGGCCTCATGCGCAATCTTCGCATGCCCGGCTTTCGCGGCTGCGCCTTCGTCATGGCCGTCGCCGAGCATGGCGATCTGCCGCGCGTGCGTGAAGCGGCCCGTGTCTACAAGCATTTCCTGCGGGACGGGCTCTGCGCCCTGATCGACGGTCACGTGCCGGAGCCGCTGCGCCTGTCGGAACAACTGATGCTCATCTACGAGGGCGCGATCGCGACCGCTGCCATCCGGCCCGAGAGCGACCCCGGGCTGCATGCGAAGAGCTGCGCCGCGACCCTGCTCGCAACGGCTTGAAACTTAATGCCGGCGCGAGACCGGCAAACGAAAACAGCGACCGGGGAACAGGATCTTGCAGCACGACACCACGTACCGGCCGCTGGGCGCCGCCTGCATCGCGCTGGGCCTGCTCGCGATCTGGATCGCATCGGATTATCCCTATGGCAGCGTCACCGCGATGGGGCCGGGCTTCGTCCCCACGGCCGTCGCGGCCCTTCTCGCGCTGCTCGGCGCCCTGATCCTGCTCGACGGCGGCAAGGACCTTTCCCCGCAACCCGAGGGGGAGGAACCGGCCTCCGCTCCGGCCGACTCTCTCGGGCGCCTGCGGGCGATGCTCTCGATCGGGGTGGCGATCATGCTCTTCGGGCTTGCAGTGAAGCCGCTCGGCCTCGGGCTGACGGTCTTTCTCACGGTGATCGTCGCGAGCCTCGGCCATCCCGGCACGCGGCTGTTGCCGACGCTGCTCCTCGCCGCCGCGCTGGCCATCGCATCCTGCCTGATCTTCGTCGTGCTGCTGAGCCAGTCGATCCCGATGTTCCCGAGGATCGACTGATGGATTTCGCTTCGCTCTTCTCGGGTCTCGGCATCGGCTTCGGCGTCGCGCTAGACCCGGTCAATATCCTGTTCGCCTTCATCGGTTGCCTCGTCGGCACGCTCGTCGGCGTCCTGCCCGGCCTGGGGCCCACAGCGACGATCGCCATCCTGCTGCCGATGACGACGAGCCTCTCGCCGGCCACGGGCCTGATCACGCTCGCGGGCATCTATTACGGCGCACAATATGGCGGCTCGACCACCTCGATCCTGCTGCGCCTGCCGGGGGAAGCCTCGTCGGTGGTCACCGTGCTCGACGGGCACGGCATGACCCGCAAGGGCCGAGGCGGCGCGGCACTCGCCATCGCCGCCTGGGGTTCGTTCTTCGCGGGCACGGTCGGCACGCTGTTCATCGCGGTGCTGGGGCCGGCGGTTTCGGCCTTGGTGCTGAAATTCGGCGCGCCCGAATATTTCATGCTGATGGTGCTCGGGCTCGTCGCCTCCGTCGTGCTGGCACAAGGTTCGGTGATACGGGCGCTGGCGATGGTGGCGCTGGGGCTGCTGCTTGGGCTGGTCGGCACTGACCCGAATTCCGGCCAGTACCGCTTCACCTTCGGCGCGCTGGAACTGCTCAACGGCATTCCCTTCGTGCCGCTCGTCGTCGGCCTGTTCGGCATCGCCGACATCCTGGTCGCGCTCGAGAAGGCGACGAAGTCCGAGGAGGAGGTGCGCCCGGCCGCGATCGGCAGCCTGTGGCCGACGCGGCAGGAAGCCCGTCGTGCCGCGCCCGCTGCTGCCCGCGGCACGCTCATCGGCCTCATCCTCGGCCTGCTGCCGGGCGGCGGCGCGCTGATGAGCTCCTTCGTCGCCTATTCGGTCGAGAAACGCGTCTCCGGCAAGGACGGCGATTTTGGCAATGGCGACCCGGCCGGGGTCGCGGCGCCCGAAGCCGCCAACAATGCCGGCGCGCAGACCTCGTTCCTGCCGCTGCTGACGCTCGGCATCCCCTCGAACGCCGTGATGGCGCTGATGACGGGCGCCATGCTGCTGCAAGGTATCGTGCCGGGTCCGAAGATCATGACCAACCAGCCGCAGCTGTTCTGGGGCCTGATCGTCTCGATGTGGATCGGCAACCTGATGCTGCTCGTCATCAACCTGCCGCTCGTCGGCCTCTGGGTGAAGATGCTGAAGATCAGGTACACCATCCTCTATCCGATCATCCTCATCGTCAGCCTCGTCGGCATCTACAGCGTCGATTACTCAACCTTCGATGTCTTCCTGACGGCGCTCTTCGGCCTGCTCGGCTACCTGCTCCAGCGCTGGAGATGCGAGTCGGCGCCGCTGGTGCTCGCCGTCGTGCTCGGGCCGATGATGGAGGAGTATTTCCGCCGCGCGATGCTGATCGCGCGCGGCGATGCGGGCATTTTCGTCTCGCGCCCGCTCGGCCTCGGCCTGCTCGTCATCACCCTGGCCATGCTGGCGAGCATTCTGGCGCCGAATGTCCGCAGGTTCAGATCGAAGGCCTTTCAGGAATAACCGCAAACAGCCGCCAGAAGCATCGCAGGGAGAAGCAGTCATGAAGAGCGTGATCCATCGCAGGGCGTTCCTGGCCGGAGCCGCCGGACTCGGCTCCGTCGCGCTGTCCGCGCGGAACGGTTTCGCGCAGCAGGCCTGGCCGGCGCGCGACATCACCTATGTCATCCCCTATGCGCCCGGCGGCATGAGCGACAACATCTCCCGCCTGCTCAGCGACAAGCTCGGCGGGATGCTGGGCCGCCAATTGCTGAACGATTACCGGGCGGGCGCGGGCGGCGCGATCGGGGCCAACTACTACATGGCGCAGAAGCCGGACGGCCATTCGCTCCTCCAGGCAACGAACAGCTTCTTCGGGGTCATTCCGAACGTCACCAAGGTCGAGTACGATCCGAAGACCGACCTGACGCCGCTCGTCCTGGTCGGCGATGCGCCGATGGCGATCGCCTGCAATCCGGCGGTTCCGGCCAAGAGTCTCGAGGAATTCGTCGCGCTCGCCAAGAAGAACCCCGGCAAGTTCGCCTATGGCACCTCCGGCCATGGCACCGTCGGGCATCTCTGCGGAATCTGGCTGGCGAAGCGGGCCGGGATCGAGATCCTGCACGTGCCCTATCGCGGCGCAAGCCAGGCCCTCCAGTCGACGCTCGCCGGCGAAACGCAACTCTTCTTCGGGCCCGAGGCGGCGGAGCAGATCTCCGGGAAGGCCCTGACGGGGCTCGGCGTCATGGGTTCCGAGCGCTGGAGCGCGATGCCCGACCTGCCGACGACGGCGGAATCCGGGCTGGCGGGCTGGGCGCCACGGAGCTGGCACACCGTCGTCATCCACAGCAAGGCGCCGGAGGAGATCCGGCTGAAGCTCGCGAAAATGCTGAACGACATCCTCGCCATGCCGGAGGTGAAGCAGCGACTGATCATGTTCGGGCTGATCCCCGGCTTCGAGGACCTGGCCGGCATGCGCAAGCGCGCCGATGACGACTATGCCGAATTCCGCGTCCTGCTCGTCGAAGCCGGACTCGCCCTGAAGAAATAGCCTGCGAGCGGGATCGGCTTTCCGGCCCCGCAACGACTGACGGAGTTATCGATGCGGATAGTAGCCTGCGGCGACGCGTTGTTTTCCTCGAGCAATCTGGCGCGGCGGCTCGATCCGCGGCTGGTCGGGCTGCTGAAGGAGGCCGACGGCACCTTCGCCAATGCCGAGTTCGTCTGCCCGAAGCCATCGACGCCGCCGGCGCCGCGGCGCTTCGTCACCGCGGTCAAGCCGGCCGCGATCGACGAACTCGCCGCGATCGGCGTCAACATGTTCTCCTTCGCCAACAACCATACCGGCGATTTCGGGCCGCAGGGCGTGGTCGACACCATCGAGGCGGCCGAGGCCCGCGGCATCCTCTGGAGCGGCATCGGCCGCAGCCTGGAAGAGGCGCGGATGGCGAAGTTCCGCGACACGCCGAACGGGCGCATCGGGCTGGTGTCGGCAAGCTCGACCCGCTCGGCCGAGTTCGCCGCGAGCTCGCCCGGCCGCGGCATCGAGCCCAGGCCCGGCCTCAACCCGCTGCGCTGGGGCCGCGCCTATGTCCTGCCCGATGCCGATTTCAAGGAGCTCCAGCGCATCGAGGCCTCGCTCGGCATTGCGGACAGCCGCAAGGAGGTGCTGCGCGTCGAGGTGGTCAAGGATCCCGGGCCGGACCGCTTCGGCTTCGGCTCCTTCTTCGAGGGCTCGCTCCAGATCGAGCGCGGCAGCCACGCCCATGTCCGCTATTACAGCAACGACAGGGACCGCAAGGCTATCCTCGACAACATCCGCGACGCCAAGAACCGGGCCGAATGCGCGCTCGTCAGCCTCCACACCCATGAGGGCACGCACGAGAACTGGTATACCCCGCGCGTCGCCTCCTTCATCGAGGAGTTCGCCCATCAGGCGATCGAGGCCGGCGCCGACGCGGTGCTCTGCCACGGCGCCCATATGCTGCGCGGCATCGAGTTCCATCGCGGCCGGCCGATCTTCTACTCGCTCAACAGTCTGTTCATGGAGTTCGAGGCCGGCGAGCAGCGCATGACGCCGGAGATGTACGAGGCCTACGGCTTCACCAAAGACCATCTGCCGTCCGACCTGCACATGTCGCGCATCCACGACGCCAACGGCAACAAGCAGGGCTTCTATGCCGAGCCGCGCTTCTCCCGCTCCATCGTCGCGATCTGCGACTATGCCGAGGACGGCGTCACGGTGAAGCTCGTCCCGCTCGATCTCGACCTCAACCGCAAGCGCGTCAGCGACCGCGGCGTGCCGGCGATCGCAGGCCGCGAGGAAGCCCAGGCCATCGCCAACGACATGACCAGGCTCAGCAGCTATTACGGCACACGCTACCAGCTCAACGAAGACGGCCTTATCGCGGTCACGCCGGGGCCTGCCCAGTGAGCGCCCCGCCCCTCGTCATCGCGAGCAGCCTCACCGACCAGCAGAACGAGCGGCTGGCGGCGCATCCGAGCGCCCCGGTCATCGTCAAGGTGAGCGAGCCATGGCAGGCCCCGGCCCAAGCTCAGGCCCTGTTCACCTATCAGACCCAGTGGCGCAACGCTCCGGCGAAGCCGCCGGCCGGCTGGCCCGGCACGCTGGCCTGGGCGCAAATCGCCTCGGCCGGCGTCGATACCTTCCCGCACTGGTTCTTCGAGGTGCCGCTCGTCAGCCGCGGACGCGGCGTGCAGGCGCCGGCTATCGCCGAATATGTCATCGCCGCCGTGATGGCGCATGAGAAGCGCTTCTGGGACGTCCGCGTCGATGCCGCCGTCCACTGGCGAGCCCGCTCCCTCGGCAGCGTCGCGGGCAAGACGCTGGGGATCGCCGGGATGGGCGCGATCGGCGAGGAGGTCGGCAAGCGCGCGCTCGCCCTCGGGATGCGGGTGATCGGCCTGGCGCGGTCGCGGAGCTTCCCGATCGACGGCGTCGAGCGAGCCAATAGTTTCGATGATCTGCTGGCCGACAGCGATCACGTGGTCCTCGCCATGCCCTTGACCGAGCAGACGCGCGGGATCGTCAACCGGAAGAGCCTCCAGGCCGCGCGCCGGGGCCTGCATCTCATCAATGTCGCGCGCGGTGCGCTGATCGACGACACCGCCCTGGCGGAGGCCTTGGATTCGGGCCGGCTGGCCGCGGCGACGCTGGACGTCACAAATCCCGAACCCTTGCCGGCCGACCACCCCTTCTACCGCCACCCGCTGGTCCGACTGACCCCGCATATATCGGGAAGCTGCGAGGATGGCGAAGAACGCCTCTCGGCGTTCCTTGCCCTGAACCTGTCGCGTTTCACCCGAGGCGAACAAGTCGAAGGCGTTGTCGACCCGGTACGGGCCTATTAGAGCGCCGCCGAAATGACATGCTCGACATCAGGAAACACGATTGGCAATCTCGATTATTGCGTTTAATAATTCATTCAAATAAAATAATTTGACACTGGAATGCAACGATACTCACGCCTCCCGGAGAACCGAATACAATAATCAACCAACTACCGGTTCTGAATTTCGGTTAATTGTAATTATAAATTTTATTGCCGCGGCATATTTCCGACCCCTACTTGTTTTAAGCGGCCCTGAACGTTGGAATTAAGATAGAAAAACTCGAAATGCAGAGCTTCAAGAACCAATAATACCAACCAATACGGGACGAGACGCGGAGAGACAATGCCAAATCAACAGATTGCGCGCGGGGTCTTTCTGGCCGCCGTCGCGTTGTTCTTTGCCGTGAACGCGCTGCGCTATCCGATCGGCACCCTCGCCCATGCCGGTCCCGGGCTCTTCCCGCTCCTGATCTGCGCGCCGCTGCTGATCATAGCCTTGGCGACGATCGTGCAGGCACGCCTCGCCGATCCGGAGCCTCTCCAGTTCAGCCCGCGGAACATCGCGCTGATCATGGCGAGCCTCATCGGCTTCGTCATCGCTTCCGAATATGTGAACGTGACCGTCGGCATCATCGTGCTGGTCTTCGTTGCCGGCTTCGCCGCCAACAGCTATTCTTGGGTGCGAAATCTCAAGATCGCCATCGGCCTGATCGTCGTGGCCTTCATCTTCCAGCGCTTCCTCGGCCTGAATCTGAGGCTGCTGTGATGGAGGTGCTCAACAACCTCGCCTTCGGCTTCGGCCATGCGCTGACGCCCGAGAACCTGCTCTACTGCGCCATCGGCTGCGTCGTCGGCACGCTGGTCGGGCTGCTGCCGGGCCTCGGCCCACTGGCCACGATCAGCCTGCTCCTGCCGCTGACCTACTCGATCCCGACCGGCGGCGCGCTGATCATGCTCGCCGGCATCTATTACGGCGCGCAATATGGCGACAGCGTCAGCGCGATCACCATGAAGATCCCGCATGCCTCGAGCATCGTGGCATGCATCGACGGCTATCAGATGACGCTCAAGGGCAAGACGGGGCTCGCCCTGTTCACCGCTGGCGTGTCGAGCTTCATCGGCGGCACCGTCGCGATCGTGGTGCTGGCCTCGCTTGCGCCGACGCTCGGCACCATCGCCCTGAAATTCGGCCCGACCGACTACTGCGCGCTGATGCTGTTCGGCTTCTTCTGCGTCAGTTTCGTCACCACCGGCAGCCTGCTGAACGGGATGGCGATGTGCCTGCTCGGCGTGCTGCTCGGGCAGGTCGGCACCGATCTGGAGACCGGCCTCGAGCGCTTCACCATGGGCCTGCCCTCGCTCGTCGACGGCGTCAGCCTGGTCAGCCTCGCGCTCGGCTGCTTCGGCATCGCCGAGATCACCAAGAACCTCGATGCGAAAGAGGAACGCACGCCGTTCAACGGCAAGATCAAGCTGATGCCGACCTGGCCGGAGTTCAAGCGCATCATCCCGAGCGCCCTGCGCGGCAGCGTGGTCGGCTCCTTCCTCGGCATCCTGCCGGGCGGCGGGCCGACGATCGCCCAGTTCGCGGCCTACGGTCTCGACAAGAAGGTCAGCAAATACAAGGACGAGATCGGCTCTGGCGCGATCGAGGGCGTCGCCGGGCAGGCTGCGGCCGACGAGGCGGCGGCGCGCACCAGCTTCATCCCGCTGATGAGCATCGGAATTCCCGAGAACGCGGTGATGGCGCTGATGATGGCCGCCTTCATCATCAAGGGCATCCAGCCCGGACCGAACATGATCGCCAAGCATCCGGACCTGTTCTGGGGGCTGGTTGCCAGCATGTGGATCGGCAACTGCTTCCTCTTGCTGCTGAACGTGCCGCTGGTCCGCTTCTGGCTCTCGGTCTTCAAGATTCCCTATAACGTGCTGTTCCCGTCGATCCTGTTCTTCTGCTGCATCGGCACCTTCAGCATCAACAACAGCCTGCACGACATCTACACCACCGCCGCCTTCGGCCTGATCGGCTACATCATGATGCGGCTGTCCCTGGATCCGGCGCCGCTGATGCTCGGCTTCATCCTCGGGCCGATGCTGGAGGAGTATTTCAGGCGCTCCATGCTGCTCAGCCGCGGCAGTTTCCTGACCTTCTTCGAACACCCGATCAGCGCGACGCTGCTCAGCATCCTCGGGCTGTTCATCGCCTGGCAGATCTACGCCACGCTGAAGGGGCGGCGCACCACGCTCGCCCCCGCCGATCCGCACGCCGCGTCGGGCTGACCAGAGCCGCCAACCCTGGAGCATTTCCGCATTTCTCCGAAACGCGGAAATGCTCCATCTCTTTGTTTATCGCATTTTATTCACGCGAATCGGTATCCGTTTCGCTCGAAAATGCTCTAGCCGCGCTTCTGATTGTAGACGTCGAGGCAGACGGCACCGAGCAGCACCAGGCCCTTGATGACCTGCTGATAGTCGATGCCGATGCCCAGGATCGACATGCCGTTGTTCATCACGCCCATGATCAGCGCGCCGATCACGGCGCCCGAGACGCGGCCCACGCCGCCATAGGCCGAGGCGCCGCCGATGAAGCAGGCGGCGATGACGTCGAGCTCGAAGCCGAGGCCGGCCTTGGGCGTCGCGGTGTTGAGGCGCGCGGCGAAGATGAGCCCCGCCAGCGCCGCCAGCACGCCCATATTGACGAAGGCGAGGAAGGTCAGCCGCTCGGTCCTGACGCCCGAGAGCTTGGCGGCACGCGCATTGCCGCCGACGGCGTAGATCTGGCGGCCGATCGTCGTGCGCGTCGTGACGAAGGCGTAGAGCGCGATCAGCACCCCCATCACGACGAGAACATTAGGCAGGCCGCGATAGGAGGCGAGCAGATAGCTGGCGTAGAGGACGATCCCCGCGAAGATCGCGGTCTTGGCGATGAAGAAGCTCCAGGGCTCGACGGGAATGTCGTGGTCCTGCTGGCGCCTGCGGCTCTTCAGGTTGAGGACGACGAGCAGCAGGGCCAGCGCCACGCCCAGCAGCATCGAGGTCGGCTGCAGGCCCTGAATCTTGTCGAACAGATCGACGATGAAACCGGAAGAGAGCTTCTGGAACTCGGCCGGGAACGGCCCCACCGACTGGCCCTGCAGGATCGCCAGCGCCAGCCCCTTGAAGACGAGCATGCCGGCCAGCGTGACGATGAAGGACGGTATCTTGAAATAGGCGACCCAGTAGCCCTGCGCGGCCCCGATCAGGCCGCCCAGCGCCAGGCAGATCAGCGTCGCCGGGACGAAATGCATGCCGTACTGCACCATCAGGACGGCGGCGACCGCGCCGACCGCGCCGGCGACCGAGCCGACCGAGAGATCGATATGGCCGGTGACGATGACCAGCAGCATGCCCAGCGCCATGACGACGATGAAGCTGTTCTGCAGGATCAGGTTGGTCAGGTTGAGCGGCAGCAGCAGCTTGCCGCCGGTCACGACCTGGAAGAACAGCATGATCGCGACGAGCGACATCAGCATGCCGTATTCGCGCAGGTTTCCGCCCTTGGGCCTGGCGGTTTCGACGCGGGCCGCGGCGGGTTTGACGATGCCGTCGTTCTGGACGTCGGTGCTCACGCTCTTGCCTCCCGGTTGCGCATGATGGCGCGCATGATCTTTTCCTGTGTCGCCTCGGCGGCTGGGAACTCGCCGACGAAGGCGCCCTCGTTCATCACGCAGATGCGGTCGCAGATGCCCAGAAGCTCCGGCATCTCCGACGAGATCACCACGACGCCGCGCCCGGCGTCGGCGAGTTCGTTGATGATGCAGTAGATTTCATATTTGGCGCCGACGTCGATGCCGCGCGTCGGCTCGTCGAGGAAGAGCACCTTGGGATCGGTGAAGAGCCATTTCGACAGAACGATCTTCTGCTGGTTGCCGCCCGAGAGCTGGCCGGCCTCCTGATAGACGCTGGCGCAGCGGATCCGCATGCGGCTGCGATAGGCATTGGCGACCTTCAGCTCGGCCATGTCGTCGACCACGCCCGAGCGTGCGACCTCGGGCAGGTTGGTCAGCGTGATGTTCTTGCGGATGTCCTCCGCCAGGATCAGGCCGAGCTCCTTGCGATCCTCCGTCACATAGGCGAGACCGGCCGCGATCGCTCCGGGCACGTCGGACAGCTCGATCGGCCGGCCTTCCAGCCGCGCCGTGCCGGAGGCCTTGCGGCCATAGGAGCCGCCGAAGACGCTCATCGCGAATTCGGTGCGACCGGCCCCCATCAACCCGGCAATGCCGACGATCTCGCCGCGCCGGACGTGGAAGTTCACGTTCCGGACGACCTTGCGATGGGTGTCGAGCGGATGGAACACGGACCAGTCCTCGATCTCCAGCACCGTCTCGCCGATCTTCGGCTCGCGCTGCGGGTAGCGATGCGCCAGATCGCGATCCACCATGGCGCGGATGATGCGATCCTCCTCGACAGGGCCGGCGCGGCAGTCGAGCGTGTCGACGCAGCGGCCGTCGCGCAGCACGGTGATCCGGTCGGCGACGCGGGAGACCTCGTTGAGCTTGTGCGAGATGAGCACGGAGGCGATGCCCTGGGCCTTGAATTCGAGCAGCAGATCGAGCAGCGCCTCGCTGTCGCGCTCGTTGAGGCTCGCCGTCGGCTCGTCGAGGATCAGCACGCGCAGGTTCTTGGCCAGCGCCTTGGCTATCTCGACGAGCTGCTGCTTGCCGATGCCGAGATCGGCGATGCGCGTATCGGGCGCCTCGTCGAGCCCGACCCTGGCCAGCAGCGCCTGCGTCCCGCGATAGACGGCGCTGCGGTCGATCATCCCCATCCGGGTCGGGGGATCGGCGAGATAGATGTTCTCGGCGATCGTCATCAGCGGGATCAGCGCCAGTTCCTGATGGATGATGATGATGCCGAGCGCTTCCGATTCATTGATGTCGCGGAAGCGCCGCTCCTCCCCCTCGAACAGGATCGAGCCGTCATAGGAGCCGTGCGGATAGACGCCGCTCAGCACCTTCATCAGCGTCGACTTGCCCGCGCCGTTCTCGCCGACGAGGGCATGGATCTCCCCGGGTTCGACGGTGAAGGACACATCGTTCAGCGCCTTCACACCGGTAAAGGATTTGGAGATGCCGCGCATTTCCAGCACAGGGCTCATGGTGGTTCTCCCGCCTTCGGGCCGGTGGATGAGGCCCGGCAGCGAAGCCGGGCCTCAGGCGTCACTTGACCTGCGAGGCCTTGTAGTAGCCGGAGCCGATCAGGACCGGCTCCCAGTTCGACTTGTCGACCACCACGGGCGTCAGCAGATAGGACGGCACGACCTTGACGCCGTTGTTGTAGGTCTTGGTGTCGTTGACCTTGACCTCCTTGCCCGACAGCATCGCATCGACCATGTCGGCGGTGACGCGGGCAAGTTCGCGGGTGTCCTTGAAGATCGTGGCATATTGCTCGCCGGCGATGATCGACTTCACCGAAGGCACCTCGGCATCCTGGCCGGAGACGACCGGCATCTTCTGCCCGCCCGACCCGTAGCCGACGCCCTTCACCGAGGAGAGGATGCCGATCGAGATGCCGTCATAGGGCGAGAGCACGGCATCGAGCTTCTTGTTCGCGTAAAAGGCGCTCAGGAGGTTGTCCATGCGAGCCTGGGCGGTGGCGCCGTCCCAGCGCAGCGTCGAGACCTTGTCCATGCCCATCTGGCCGCTGGCGACGACGAGCTTCTTCTCGTCGATCAGCGGCTTCAGCACCGACATGGCGCCATCGTAGAAGAAAAAGGCGTTGTTGTCGTCGGGCGAGCCGCCGAAGAGCTCGATGTTGAACGGGCCCTTGGCTTCAGGCAGGCCGAGCCCTTTCAGCACGGATTGGGCCTGCAGCACGCCGACCTGGAAATTGTCGAAGGTCGCGTAGTAATCGACGTTCGGCGTGCCCCTGATCAGCCGGTCATAGGCCACGACCTTGATGCCCTGCGCCTTGGCCTGGGCCAGCACATCGGACAAGGTCGAGCCGTCGATCGCCGCGATCACCAGGACCTTGGCGCCCTTGGTGATCATGTTCTCGATCTGCGAGAGCTGGTTGGGGACATCGTCCTCGGCATATTGCAGATCGGTGTCGTAGCCGCGCTCCTTGAGCACCTTCACGATGTTGTCGCCGTCGGCGATCCAGCGCGCGGAGGATTTCGTCGGCATCGCGATGCCGACCGTCGGCTTGCTCTGCGCGGCGGCGGAGTGCGGCTGGCCCATGGCGAAGGCCGCGAGCGTCAGAGCGGAGAGAAGTGTCGTCAGGCGTTTCATACTGGACTCCCGGGTTGTGAAAGGGTCGGCCGCATTCGCGGACCGGTTTCTTGGCGGCGGGTCGGCCGCTGATCGTTCGGGGAGGGCTGGCGGCGTCTGACGCGGTCAGGATCCTCCCCAGCGCAAACTCGGCTCCGCACGTCCGATGGACCCGACCTCGGCCAGAAAGGTCCGCCCGTGGTCGGGGTCGGCGGCGCGGGCATCCGCATTCATGTTCTCATGGGCCGAGGTGACCAGCAGGCGGTCGAAGCGCGGCCCGACGAAAACCGGGCAGCTCGGCTGGCGTGCCGGCATCGCGATGCTGCGCAACCGGTCCCCGCGCGGCGAATAGACGTCGACGCAGCCGCCACCCCAGATCGCGCACCAGATCAGGCCCTGCGCATCGGTGACGGCGCCGTCGAGGCCACCGGCGGCCTCCCGCTTGTGCAGGATCGCGGGCGCTTCGACCGGGAGGCCGGTCGCAGGGTCGAGCGCGACACGATAGAGCGTGTTCTCGCGGGTGTCGGCGAAATAGCCGGTACCGCCATCCGGCGAGAAGCAGATGGCATTGGGAATGGTCAGGCCGCTGAAGAGCAGCGACAGCTTCCCGTCACGGAACGCATGGATCGCACCGGCGCCCGCTTGCGCACCGCGGCCCATCGTGCTGACCCAGAAGGTGCCGCTGTGATGGACGCGCGCATCGTTGGAACGGATGGGACCGTCCTTGCCGACGAGCTCCGCGACTCGGGTCAGCTTTCTGCTCGCGATCTCGCGCAGATAGAGCCCGTCCTCGGCCGCGAGCATCTGGCGCCCGGCATCGATCCGCGCCAGCGCGCTGGCCATGACCGGCAGATCGTGGATCGTGATGCGGCCGGTTTCCAGATGCGCCTCGAACAGACGGCGCTCGAGGATGTCGAACCACCAGGCCGTGTCGCTCCCGGCATCGTAAGTCGGGCCTTCGCCAAGATGGCAGCGCTCCATGCAGAGCACCGAGACCGGAACCGTCTCGGGCGCGGTCATCTGCGAAGGCGGTGTGTGAAGCATGGTCATGCGCGCATGCCTCCGTCGCGGGTGGTGGAGAAACGATAGATCGAGACGTGGCGATAGGTCTCGCCCGGATCGAGCCGCGCCGAGGGAAAGTCGCCGCGGTTGGGAGCGTCCGGCCAGGCCTGCGGCTCCAGGCAGAACGCATCGGACTGGCGGTGCAGGCGCCCGTATTTTCCCGGCGCGGCACCATCGAGGAAGTTGCCCGAATAGAACTGCAACCCCGGCTGGTTCGTCAGCAGTTCCATGACCCGCCCCGAAGACGTTGCCTCGACACGGGCGGCGAGGCGCGGCTGCGCCGATATGCCGAGGCAGAAATTATGGTCGTAGCCGCGCCCGGCGCGCAACTGGGCGTCGTCCTCGCGGATGCGCGCGCCGACCGCCGCGCCCGATCTGAAGTCGAAGGGCGTTCCCGCGACCGGACGCGGTGGCCCCGGCAGCGGGATCGCCTCGGCGTTCGTCGGCAGGAAGCTGTCGGCGGCCAGCGTCAGGACATGGTCGAGAATGTCCCCGCCCGCAGCGACGCCATCGAGATTGAAGAAGCTGTGATTGGTCAGGCTGACCACGGTTGGACGGTCGGTCACCGCTTCATAGCCGATCGTCAGCTCACCGGGGGCCGACAGGCGAAAGCTCACACGCGCATCGAGCGAACCGGGAAAACCGCTCTCCCCATCGGGGCTCACATGGCGAAGCGTGACGGCCGGAGCCTCGCCGTCCTCGATCGTTTCGACCGACCACAGCGCCCGGTCGAATCCGCCCGGGCCGCCATGAAGCGTATTCGTGCCATCATTGACCCGCAGCACGATGCGCTCGCCGTCGAGCGTGAAGGCGGCGCCGGCGATGCGGTTGGCGAAGCGCCCGATCGTGGCGCCGTAGAAATCCCGCCGGGCTTCATAACCGCCGGCATCGTCATGGCCGAGCACGATATCGGCGAGCGCGCCCTTCGCGTCGGGCACGAGGAGCGCCTGCAGCGCCGCGCCATAGGTGATGATCCGGGCCTCGAAACCGCCGGCACCACGCAGCCTCACGCGTTCGACCGCGCGCCCGTCGGCAAGCGTGCCGAAGCCGTCTCGCGTGACGGCGGGCGTCGGTTTCACCATGAGAACGGTGCCGCCTTGGTCCGGCGCCCCAGCATGAAGGCGTCTGCGACATGGCCGAGCGGGGCAAGATCGACGTCGCAGGCGCCGCGCCCGATCAGATCGACGAAATGCCGGTAGATGCCGGCATATTCGGCCTCCTTCTCATCGACCAGCACCGCGCCGTCGCGCGTCAGCCGCGCACCGCCCGCGGAGAGCAGCAGCCGGCCGCCGGCGCTGTCGATCGCGATGTCCCAGCTCTGCGGGCCGGTCTGAAGGAAGTCGAAGACGGCATGGATGGGCAGGCCGGTCGCATCCGTGAAATCCAGCTCGGCCGCGATGGGGGCGGCGCGGTTCTCGGGGAAGGCGAGCGTGGCTCCCGTGAGGAACAGCGGGCGCGGCAGGATGCGCGTCAGGATCGACAAGGCGTTGATGCCGGGGTCGAAGACGCCGAGCCCGCCTGGTTCGAAGATCCAGTCCTGGCCGGGATGCCAGACGCGGACATCCTCTTTCCACGTGATCTCGACGGAGCGCGGTGCATGGGCGGCCAGAAAATCGCGGGCGGGCTCGACGGCCGGGGCAAAGCGCGAATGCCAGGTGGCGAACAGGGTCAGCCCGGCCTCCCTGGCGGCATCGACCAGCGGCGCTATCTCGCTCACCGTCGCGCCGGGCGGCTTTTCCAGCAGCACATGCTTGCCGGCCGCGAGCGCCAGCGCCGCCTGGGCGCGGCGGCCCTGCGGCGGCGTGCACAGTGCCACCGCCTCGATCTCGGGAGCCTCAGCCAGGAGCGCCTCCAGCGTGTCGAAATGGGCGACGCCGTCGAGCGCGGCATTCCGGCTGGCGATGGCGGCGAGCGCGATGCCCGGCGTCGCCGCGATCGCCGGCAGATGCTGGTCGCGGGCGATCTTGCCGAGGCCCACGATGGCGAGGCGGATCGGATTCACGCTCAGCGCCCCCAACGCAGCACGACCGGATCGAGCCGCCGGGCGATCTCGATCAGTCCGGCGCGGGTGGCGGGATGCATCGCCGGCAGCGGCGCGCGCAGCGTCTCGTGCGCGATGACGCCGCCCTCCTTCATCAGCGCCTTGCAGGCGGCGAGCCCGCATTGGCGGTTCTCATAGTTGATCAGCGGCAGCCAGCGCTGATAGGCGTCGATCGCCTCGTCGCGCCGGCCCGCGAAATAAGGGTCGGTGATCTGGCGGATGCCGTCGGGATAGCCTCCGCCCGTCATCGCGCCGGTCGCACCGGCATCGAGATCGGCCATCAGCGTGATCGCCTCCTCGCCGTCCCAGGGTCCCTCGATCGCGGCACCGCCGGCTTCGATCAGAGCGCGCAGCTTGGCGGCGGCCTGGGGCACCTCGATCTTGAAATAGGCGAGGTTTTCGATCTCCTTGGCCATGCGGGCGAGGAACGGCACCGATAATGGCGTGCCGGCCACCGGCGCATCCTGCACCATGATCGGGATCGAGATCGCATCGGAGACGTGACGGTAGAAATCGTAGATCGAGGCTTCTGGCACGCGGAAGGTCGCGCCATGATAGGGCGGCATGACCATGACCATCGCCGCGCCCAGCTCCTGCGCGCGGCGCGAGCGCTCGGCGCAGACGAAGCTGGAAAAATGCGTGGTGGTGACGATCACCGGGACGCGGCCGGCGACATGCTCGAGAACGGTGACCATCACTCGCTCGCGCTCCTCATCGGTGAGCACAAACTGCTCCGAGAAATTGGCGAGGATGCACAACCCGTGCGAGCCGGCATCGATCATGAAGTCGACGGCACGCTTCTGGCCTTCGAGATCGAGCCGCCCTTCAGCGTCGAACACGGTGGGAGCGACCGGAAAGACGCCTTTGTAGGTCTGCGCGGCGGAAAGCTTCGGCATCTGTCACCTTCATGGGTTGTCGCGCGGACCGGCAAAGCCGGGGCGTGCGGGTCGTGCTGTCTGCGTATTCATTCGGCTGCGCCGTGACGGCGCAAACCGTCGAAGATCACGCCGGTCATCGCCGCGGCGGCCGCATCGGCGTCGCGGGCGGCGATCGCCTCGACGATGCGCCCATGTGCCGCCACGGAAATCTCGTACTCGCTCTCGTCGACCGGCGCGCTCAAAAGGAAGGACGCCCGCAAGGCCGCCTCGACGACCGCGCCGATGGAGCGCATGAACGGATTGCCGGAGGCATTGGCGACGAGCAGGTGCAGGCTGAGATCCGCCTCGGCGAAGCCGGGCGCCTCCCGTGCCGATTCGATCCGCATCCTGTCGATCGCAGCGGCCATCAGCGCGAGGTCGGCCTCGGTCCGACGCTCGGCGGCGAGCGCGGCGGCACGCGGCTCCACCGCCAGACGGATATCGGCGAGGTCACGCAGGAAGCGCTTGTCGATGCCGCCGTCGAGATGCCAGGCCAGCACATCGGCGTCGAACATGTTCCAGGCGGCGCGCTCGCGCACCACCGTGCCGATCCTGGCCTTGGTGCTGAGCAGCCCCTTGGCGACCAGCGTCTTGACGCTCTCCCGCAGGACCGGGCGCGAAACGCGGAAGCGCAGGATCAGCTCGGCATCGCCGGGGATCTTGGTCCCTTCCGGGTAGCGCCCTGCGATGATGTCGATGCCGATGGTGCGCGCCACCTCGGCATGGTTGGAATGCCCGCGCCTGGCGGGAATGACGAGGAGCGGGTTCATGGCGAGGTGACCCCGGCAGGGCGCCGGCGCCGCGCCACATGGAGCGTCGCCTGCTGGAACGCGATGAAGGCGAACAGCAGGAGGCCGGTCGCGATCTTCGCCCACCAGCTCGAAAGCGTGCCGTCGAAGGTGATGTAGGTCTGGATCAGGCCCTGGATCAGCACTCCGACGAAGGTGCCGAAGACGAAACCGTAGCCGCCCGACAGGAGCGTGCCGCCAATCACCGCCGCCGCGATCGCGTCGAGCTCGACCCCGACCGCCGAGAGCGAATAGCCACTCGAGGTGTAGAGCGAGAAGACGATGCCGGCGACACCGGCGAGAACGCTGGAGAGCGTGTAGATCGCGACCGTGGTGCGGCCGACATCGATGCCCATCAGCGCCGCCGAGCCGCGACTGCCGCCCAGCGCGTAGACATTGGCGCCGAAGCGCGTGAAATGCAGCAGCGCCGCGCCCCCGAGCACCACCGCCAGCATGATCATCGCCGGGACGGTGAGGCGCGCTCCCCCACCCAGGCGCAAGGCGTTATCCGCGAGATCGGCATAGAGCGGCGCGTTGATCGGGATCGACTCGGTCGAGAGCAGGAAGCTCGCGCCGCGTGCCAGGAACATGCCCGCCAGGGTCACGATGAAAGCCGGCAGCTCGAAATACTGGATCGCAGCCCCCATCAGGGCGCCATACAGCGCGCAGATGACGAGGATCAGCGCGAAGGCCGCCACAGGCGGGATGCCGGCACGCTCGATCGCCAGGGCCAGGAACACGGTCGTGAAGCCGATCACCGCGCCGACCGAAAGATCGATCCCGCCCGAGATGATCACGAAGGTCATGCCGACCGCGACGATGCCGAGAAAGGCATTGTCGGTCAGGAGGTCCATCACCACCCGGAGCGAGGCGAAATTCGGAAAGGCGATCGCGCAGGCGAGGAAGCCGAGGAGGAAGACGACCGTGGTGGCGGCAAGCGGCATGAAGCGGATCATCGGCTTTTCCTGCGCAGAAACATGGCCAGGCCCGACAGCCGCGGCGACTGCGCCAGCAGCACGGCAAGCACCACCATCGCCTTGACGATCAGGTTCGTCTCCGGCGGGAAGCCCGACAGCAGGATGCCGGTGTTCATCGCCTGGATGATCAACGCGCCGACCACCGCCAGCACCAGGCTGAAGCGGCCGCCAAGCAGCGAGGTGCCACCGATCACGACCGCGAGGATGGCGTCGAGCTCGAGCCAGAGCCCGGCATTGTTGGCGTCGGCGCCGAGGATGTCGGCGGCCGCGACGACGCCGGCCAGCGCGGCGCAGAGGCCGCACCAGACATAGGTCGCGATGGTGATCAATCGCGTGCCGACGCCCGCCAGAGCGCTCGCCTTGGCATTGGCGCCGGTTGCCTCGATCAGCAGCCCGAGCGCGGTGCCGCGCACGATGACGAGCGTCAGCACCAGCATCGCCAGCGTCAGGACCACGGGCGGCGGCAGGCCCAGCACCGAGCCGCCGCCGAACCAGGCGAGCGACGGCGAGGTGAAGGTGACGATGCGCCCCTCGGTGATCAACTGGGCGATGCCGCGCCCCGCCACCATCAGGATCAGCGTCGCGACGATGGGCTGGATGCCGAACACCGCCACGAGGATGCCGTTCCACAGCCCGCACAGAAGGCCGGCTCCCAGGGCCGCGGCCAGCACCACAGGCAGCGAATGGCTGTCCGCGAGGCTGGCTGCGATGGCCCCCGCGATGGCCATCACGGCCCCAACCGAGAGATCGATGCCGCGCATGGCGACGACCAGGACCATGCCGAGCGACAAGAGCGCCACCGGCGCGCCGCGGTTCAGCACGTCGATCAGGCTCCCGAACAGCCGGCCATCCTGCAGGCGGATCTCGAAGAATTGCGGCGAGACCAGCCAGTTCATCGCGAGGATGGCCAGCAGCGCCGCGACCTGTGACGTGCCGATACGGGGCAGACGGAAGGGCATGGCGCTCATCAGGCCGCCTGTGTTGCGTCGGCGGCGATCGCGCCCAGGATGCCGGAGACGCTGAGCGCGTCGCCCGTCAGGCGCGCGACATGGGCCCGGTCGCGCAGCACGATCACCTCGTCGGCATAGGTCACGATCTCCTCGAGTTCCGAGGAGACGATCAATAGCGCCATGCCCTCGGCACAGAGCTTGCGGATGAGCTGGATGATCTCGGCATGGGCGCCGACATCGATGCCGCGCGTCGGCTCGTCGAGGATCAGCAGGCGTGGCTCCGTCGCGAGCCAGCGGGCGAGCAGGGCCTTCTGCTGGTTGCCGCCCGACAACAGGCCGATCGGACGTTCGGGGTCGGGCGGGCGGATGTCGAGCAATTCGATGAAGCGGCGCGCGATCGCATCCTGCTCGCGGCGCGACAGCGGCTTCAGCACGCCGCGCCGGGCCTGCAGCGCCAGGACGATGTTCTCGCGCACGCTCAGTTCGGCGACGATGCCCTCGGTCTTGCGCTCTTCCGGGCAGTAGCCGAAGCCCAGCCGCAGCGCCTCGCCCGGGCTCGCGAGCTTGACCTCGCGGCCGACGACGGTCGCCGAGCCATGATCGGCGCGCTCGGCACCGAAGACGAGGCGGGCGGTCTCGGTGCGGCCGGAGCCGAGCAGCCCGGCCAGCCCGACGACGCGGCCCTTCTGCAAGGTGAGGTCGAAAGGCTCGACATAGCCGACCTTGCCGAAGCCGGAGAAGGTCGCAAGGGTCTCCCCGCCTTCGCGATGGGGCGGGCGCGTGTGGGTTGCCTCGCTGAGCTCGTGTCCGAGCATCATGGTGACGAGGTCCATGCGCGGCATCTCGGCGACAGCAGCCGTTCCGGCGAGCCGGCCGTTGCGCAGCACCGTGATCCGGTCGCAGATGGCATAGACCTGATCGAGGAAATGGGTAACGAAGACGATGCCGATGCCGCGCGCCCGGAGCTGGCGCATGACGGCGAACAGCACCTCGACCTCATGGGCGTCGAGACTCGCGGTCGGCTCGTCGAGGATCAGCACGCGCGCCGAGAGGTCCACCGCTCGCGCGATCGCGACGATATGCTGGACCGCGACCGAATAGCGCTCGAGCGGGAGCGACACGTCGATATCGAGGCCGAACTCGGCCACCAGCGCCCGCGCGCGCCGCCGCATCTCACCTTCGCGGACGAAGCCGAGACGGGTCGGCTGGCGCCCCAGGAAGAGGTTCTGGGCAACCGAGAGGTTGGGCGCGAGATTGACCTCCTGATAGACGGTGGCGATGCCCGCCTTCGCGGCCTCCTTCGCCGAATGGGGCGCGATCTCCTCGCCGTTCAGCGTCAGGCTGCCCGCATCGCGCTGCACGACGCCGGTCATCGTCTTGATCAGCGTGGATTTGCCTGCCCCGTTCTCGCCCAGCAAGGCATGAATCTCGCCCGCATGCAGGGTGAAATCGACATGGTCGAGCGCGACAAAGCCGGCGAAGGACTTGCAGAAGCCGGTGGCGGTCAGGAGAGGAGATGCTTGAGGCTGGTCCATGAAACGGCTTTGCGCAACGGGAGGACGGCCGCTTTCCGCCGGTGCATGCCACGCTGAAAGCCGCAAGCGCCGAGGCAGAAGGGGATGACGACGCGCCGGCTCGAGACCGGCGCGCCGTTATTTCGGCTCAGTAGCCGAGACCCTTCTTGCTGTCGTAGATCGCCTGGGGATTGTCGGAAGCCGTGTAAAGCTTCGATTCCGTCTGGATCCATTTCGGCGGCACGGTGCCCTTGGCCTTGTAGGCGACGAGCGCGTCGAGGGCGGGCCCGGCCATGTTCGGCGTCAGCTCGACCGTGGCGTTGGCCTCGCCCGCCGCCATCGCCTTGAAGATGTCCGGCACGGCGTCGATCGAGACGGTCAGGATGTCCTTGCCGGGCTTCAGGCCGGCTTCCTTCATCGCCTGAATGGCACCGACCATCATGTCGTCATTGTGCGCGTAGACGGCGCAGATCGACTTGCCGCCGCCTTCGGCCTTGATGAAGCTCTCCATCACCTCCTTGCCCTTGGCACGGGTGAAGTCACCAGTCTGGCTGCGGACGAGCTTGATGTTGGCCTGACCGGCGATGCCGTTCTCGAAGCCCTTCTTGCGGTTCGTCGCGACGCTGGCGCCGACCGTGCCCTGGAGTTCGACGACGTTGCAGGGCTTGGATCCGACGGTCTTCACCAGCCAATCGCCGGCGACCTTGCCCTCATGCACGCTGTCGGAGGTGACGGCGGTGAGATAGAGGTCCTTGCCGGCGGGATCGATGTCGCGATCAAGCAGAACGACCGGAATCTTGGCCTCCTTGGCCTCCTTCAGCACGCTGTCCCAGCCTGTCGACACCACCGGGGCGAGGAACACGGCATCGACGCCCTGGGCGATGAAGGACCGGATCGCCTTGATCTGGTTCTCCTGCTTCTGCTGGGCGTCGGCGATCTTGAGGGTGACGTTGCGCCGCTTGGCCTCCGATTTGGAAACCGTGGTTTCAGCTGCGCGCCAGCCCGATTCCGAGCCGATCTGCGAGAAGCCGACGGTCAGGTCCTTGGCCTGCGCATTGGCCGACACGGCGCCCGCAATCGCAGACGCGATCAAAATGCCCTTGAGCTTCATCATGATCCTCCTTGGTGAGCCACGCCGCTTGATGCAGCTTGTTATTCCCCCTTATGGCACAGGCGCGGAGGTGGAGGAATAGTCATATTGTTTGACTATTGGATGATGATCGCGCGGGCCGGGAAGCGACGTCGGCAGATCCCGCTCGAGCGCGGCCTCGCGGGCCAGCGCGGGCCATTCCGGCCGGATCGGCGGTGAAGGCCGCGCGCCGGGATCAGCCTTGTGTCTCGCAGCCAAGCCGCTTCAACGTCTCCTCGACCCAGCTCCGATCGTAGCGGCGCTCCTCGATCGCGCGCCTCTGCTTCTGCTCGACCTGCTGCTTGGCCTGCGCGGCGGCGAAGATCGTCTCCGTCTCGTCGTAGGGCACGCAGAGCAGACCGTCCTCGTCGCCGATGACCAGATCGCCGGGTTCGATCACCATGCCGTCGAGCGCGATCGGCACGTTGATCTCGCCGGGGCCGTCCCTATAGGGGCCGCGATGGGTGATTCCGGCGGCGTAGACCGGGAAGTCATGGGCGGCGATCCAGCCCGCATCGCGGATCGCGCCGTAGAGCACCATGCCGGCAATGCCACGCGTCTGCGCATAGGCCGCCATCAGCTCGCCGATCAGGGCGTTGGTGAGATCGCCGCCGCCATCGACCACGACGACGTCGCCCGGCGCCGCCAGGTCGATCGCCCGGTGGATCATCAGATTGTCGCCCGGGCGCGTCTTCACGGTGAGCGCCGGCCCGGCCAGCATCCCGCCCTTGTGCATCGGGCGCAGCCGCGGCCCACCCGCCGTCATGCGCGACATCGAATCGCTGACATTGGCCACGGGCAGCGAACGGAAACGCGCGACGACCTCGGCGCTCACGGCACGCTCACGCTTCAGGATGCGGAAACCGATCATATCGACCTCGTCTGGCGGGAGAAAATGGATGAGAGCCCGAAGGGGCCGGCAAAGCGCCACAGCATCGACCTGAATATCGTATTCAGCCCGATGCTGCGCACCATTGTTTTCGTATCGGCTTTTCCCGAAAGCCGCATTCACCCACCTTCAGCCGAGCCGCGACTGCTCGCGAAACTGACGCGGTGTGACACCGGTCATCCTCCTGAAGGCGCGGCTGAAATGCGCCGGATCCGTGTAACCGGAGGAAAAAGCGACGTCGATGATCCTGCAATCGGTGTCGCGCAGCAGCTTGCTCGCATTTTCGTATCTGACGGTGTCGAGGAGGTCCGAATAGGAGAGACCGAGATGGGCGAGCCTGCGCTGAAGCGTCCGGATGCTGATACCCGCGATCTCGGCGACGTCGGCAAGAGCGGTTGTTCCCTCGTCGAGATAGGCCGGAAGCATCAGCTTGAGAAGATCGACGATATTGTAGGCGGACGGGCCGTCCTCATTGTCGGGTGGCGGCGCAAACGAGGCGGCCGAACGGTTTGGGAGGCCGAGCAGCATGGTCGGTACTCTGATCCAAGCGGCATGCTGGCCCGATAAAAACCGCACGTTCGGCCAGCAGGATCGCGTCGCAGGGCTTGGCCCATAAGACGATTCAAAGCCGATCGCCGCCGGCATCCAGTCGGACCCTGCGAATTGCCGGACGATGTAGACCGAGAAGATGTTCTGGATCCACTGCGCGTGTTTCAGCTGCAGGGGCCATGGCCCGGTGAGCCTGCTGCAGACCCGCACGTGATCCGTGTCATGCTCGATCCACATGCTCAGGATGGTGTCTTCGCCTGACGCCTCGCGGCAGGCGTGCCGGAGCGCGACGAGCAGCGTCGGTGAATGCGCGATGAAGGCCCGCGTCTTTTCCCTCATATGCGAGAAATGCAGGCGCCGGGCGGCGAGGAAGCCGAAATCCTCGATACCTTGGCTTCTCTGGGCGGTCTCGACGAAGCGCAAGGCCGGCAGGAGCGGCAGGTAGAGCTCGCTCTTCTCGGCCAGGGACGATGGCAGCCGCGACCTCTCCAGGAGAGTTTCCGTCGGCGCGCCGATATCGTCCAGGATGCTGACGAAGGGCAGCAGAAACTGGCCGCGCGTCAACGGGATGTCAGCCATCAGGTCCACCGTCATCACAGGATCTGCACGTCCTCAGGCAGGCCCCTGAATCGCCTGAGGAGTGCAGAATAGCCATTTGCGGGTGGCGTGAAATGGCAAGACCGACAACCCGCATATGCACCAAGTATTCAAAATAGAGCATGTCGGCTGAGCCGAAGATGATCCGTCGCATGGAGCGTCCACTGCTGGAAATTTTCGCCTCACGGAGATTCGGCAATGCGGCCTTCTTATTCGGAAATCCCGGGCTTTCGTACGTTTTAGTTCTAATTCGTCAAGTGAGCGTCACCGCAAACCTCCAGATCCCACCTCGTGATCACCATTGAATTGCTCGACCATCTGCGGATGGCCTCTGAGATTGCAGATTGAGGAGTTTTTGAATGCTGTCGAGAATTGACCAACTGGCTGTGCTCTCGGCCTTCGCACTCCTTGGGCAGGGCATCGACTTGACTGGTACCGGTGCTGCACTGGCGCAGGATGCAAATGCTGAGCTGGCTAAAAAACTCAGCAATCCCGTGTCGTCGCTCATCAGCGTGCCGTTCCAATTCAACTACGACCGAGGCTTCGGACCGAACCGTGGCGACCGGAAAACGCTCGACATCCAACCGGTCATCCCGTTCTCGTTGAACGCGGACTGGAACATCATTTCCCGGACCATCGTCCCCGTCATCTGGCAGCACGACATAGCAGGGCCCTCCGGCTACCAATCCGGTCTAGGAGACATCACCCAGAGCTTTTTCATTTCCCCGACGCAGCCGACCGCCGGTGGGATCATCTGGGGCGCAGGTCCTGTCTTCCTGCTGCCGACGGCGACCGACGATCTGCTCGGAGGCGGCAAGTTCGGAATGGGTCTGACTGCCGTCGTTCTGAAGCAGGAAGGGGCATGGACGATCGGCGCACTTGCAAACCACATCTGGTCCGTTGCGGGGCGGGGAGACAGGTCCGACATCAGCGTGACCTACCTGCAGCCCTTCATCGCCTACAGGACATCGGACGCCTGGACGTTCACGCTCAATACCGAGAGCACCTATGACTGGAAGGCTGAACGATGGTCGGTGCCCATTAACGTCCAGGTTTCGAAGCTTATGAAATTTGGCGAGCAGCCGGTGAGTCTCACCGCAGGCGTGCGCTATTGGGCGGCCGCGCCAAAGAACGGGCCGCATGGCTGGGGCCCCCGTGTGGGGTTGACGTTCCTGTTTCCGACATAGGCGCAGTTGGCGCTGCAACACTGGTTCTGTCGCGCCGCGGTGAACTGACGATTCAGCAATTTGGTGCGCCGCCCCATGGGGAGGGAGCACAACCGGTCGCGATTGTCGCGAAATGGCAAGACGGACAGGCCGCCCATGCACGAGATGCTCGTGACGACATTCGCCGGCCAATCGGGCCGCGATCACGTGCTGCAGCAAGCCGAAGCGCTCGCGCAGATGCCGTTAGGCAGGCTAGGCAGGGGACAAGCAGCAATGTCAGGCGCAACGGCGCGCAATCTTGCCATCGGTTGGCTGTCGGCTGCGTTGTGTGGACCCGTTTTGGCGTCCGATCTCCGGCAGCCCGCCGCGCCACCAGGGCCTGTCCTCGCATCGGCGCCGAGCTTCTCGGTTACCAGCTACATCTGGGCGACCGCGATCGACGGCAGGAGCGCGACGCTGCCGCCACTGCCGCCCGCAGATATCAATCTGCGCTTCCGCGACGTGCTCAAGGAGTTGAACGGCGCGTTGATGGCGTCCGCCGAGATGCGCATCGAGCGCTGGAGCGTCCTGGTCGACGGGCAGTTCTCGCAGGTGACGATGGGCGGCAATCTGCCCGGCCCCTTCTTTTCCGCGCTGAAGCTGCGCTCGCAGACCACGACCCTGCAAGGCTCGGTCCTCTATCGCGTCTATGAAGACACCGTTCTTGCGCTGGATGTGGGGGCTGGCGTCCGGTTCTGGAACCTCGACACCAAGCTCGAAATCCTGCCCGGCCTCGCCAATCTTCGCATCGACCACCGTCAATCGCAGATGTGGGCCGATCCGATCCTCGGCGCCCGGCTCGGCGTAAAGCTCGACGGGCCGTGGAGTTTGACGGTGGCGGGCGACGTCGGGGGCTTCGGCGTCGGCTCGCGCCTGACCTGGCAGGCATTGGGCAGCCTCAACTACGCCTGGAGCGAAAACCTGACGCTGAAGGCCGGCTACCGGGCGCTCCATGTCGATTATCGCAGCGGCGGCTTCTTGTACGAGGTGACCCAGCATGGGCCCGCCATCGCCGCAACATACCGGTTCTGACCGCGATCTTGATGAGTTCGGCGATGTCGAAAGGGATGGGAATGTCGATGACAGGGACTGCGGTGCGAGCCGCCCATGTTTCGCTGCTTGCACTGCTCGTCGCGCTCTGCGGGCAGGCCCTGGCGCAGGCGGGCGAAGCCCGGCCAGAGGTCACCGACCCGCATTTCAAGATCGCGCCCGGCTATCTGAAGCGATCCGATCTGCCGAACAGCCTGGTCCTGCTCGGCCCGCCTCCAGAAGCAGGCTCGGCTGCGCTCGCCCGGGACGAGGAAGCGCGAAAGGCGACGCTTCCCTTGCGAAACACCGCGCGCTGGAACCTCGCCCGTACCGATGCAGACCTCGCCTTTCCGCAGGCTGCCGATAACTTCTCCTGCGCACTGGGCGTGAAGATCGACAGCCGGCAGACGCCGCGCCTCTCCGCGATGATGCAGAAGGTGCTGTCGGATTTCGGCCTCTCCACCTATGGCGTGAAGAACAAGTACAACCGGGTCCGCCCCTTCGTGGTTCACAACGAAGCGACCTGCCGGGCGGATCAGGAGGCCATTCTGCGGAATGACGGCTCCTATCCGTCGGGGCACACGGCTGCCGGCTGGGGCTGGGCCCTCGTCCTCGCGCAAATCAGCCCCGAGCACGCGGATGCGCTGCTCAAGCGTGGCATCGAGTTCGGGCAGAGCCGCGTGATCTGCGACGCGCATTGGCAGAGCGATGTCGATGCAGGCCGGATCATGGGCGCGGCGACCGTTGCACGACTGCAAACCGACCCGGCCTTCCTCGCCGATCTCAAGGCAGCGAAGGCAGAAGTGAAGGCGGCGAAGGCGAAGCGGCCGCTCCCGGTATCCGAATGCGCCGCGGAAGCGGCTGCGCTGTCGGCGCAGTAACGACGAGCACATGGATCAAAGACACCAATGAGGTACCGTTCGATGCGCATGACGCTGCTCTCCAGCCTAAGTTTCCTCGTTCTCGCGCCGTGCGTGGCGTTCGCCCAGCCGGTTGCGGTCAATGTCGACAACTTCAAGCGAGCCGAGTCCGATTTCTATATGGCCAAAACGGTCGATGCAGGCGCTCTCGGCAAGTTCGTCCACAACAGGGCGCCGACGCCGATCGACAAGCAGCCCGTGGTCCGGATGAACCGGGATACGCTCTATTCCCAGGCGATCTTCGATCTCGACGCCGGCCCGGTGACCATCACCCTTCCAGACGCCGGCAAGCGCTTCGTCTCGATGCAGGTCATCAGCGAAGACCACTACACCCCGATGGTGGTCTACAAGCCGGGCCGCACGACGCTCACCCGGGACAAGGTCGGCACTCGCTATGTGTTCGTTGCGGTTCGCATCCTTGTCGATCCCAACGACAGCAAGGACCTCGCGCAGGTTCACGCATTGCAGGATGCGCTGAAGGTGCAGCAGAAGTCGGCCGGCAAGTTCGAGGCCCCGAATTGGGACCTGGCTCAGCAGAAAAAGATCCGTGAGGCGCTGGAAACGCTCTCCGCTGCATCGGGCGACTTCAGCAACGCTTTCGGCCCGAAGGGCAAGGTCGATCCGGTCAAGCACCTGCTCGGCACCGCGTCCGGCTGGGGCGGCAACCCCGACAAGGACGCATCCTACCCCTCGGTGACCCCGGCCAAGAACGACGGCAAGACGGTCTACAAGCTCAGGCTCAAGGATGTTCCCGTCGACGCGTTCTGGTCGATCAGCGTCTACAACGACAAGGGCTTCTTCCAGAAGAACGATTACGACGCCTATTCGGTCAACAGCATCACCGGCACGAAGAGCGCTGACGGAGCGATCGACATTCAGTTCGGCGGCTGCGACGGCGAGATCGCGAACTGCCTGCCGATCACGGAGGGGTGGAACTACACATTCCGGCTCTACCGACCCCGTGCCGCGTACCTGAACGGCACATGGAAGCTGCCGGTAGCGCAGCCTGCATCGTAGAGGGCATCAACCTCCTTCGCTCGGCCCGGCAAGCAGCGGTCATCGCCCACCGAGGCTTGCCAGCCGGGATTTCGATCCGCATGTCGTCGTTTGGGACACAGAGATGCGGATGACGGGACCGGCCACCGACTTCTTGGCCTGAAGCCGGTCCGACAGATGCTGGTCCCGGTCTCTGCACGGCCGACCCGCGAGAGAATTTCCGCAGCCACCACCGAGCTTCAGACGGAAATCGCTGTTCCGTCACGCTGTGGGTCTGCGCTGCCCGAACACAGGCCATCGGCGATTCCAACCGCGCGGAGGACCCTCGACCGCCACTACGGCGCAGGCGGAACGGACGAATTGCCGACGCCCAGACCCGCTCAGATTTTGTTAGCGCGGCTCCTGGCGCGCACCGCCGGATAGCAGTTGCTCGCTCCCCGCGAGCGCGACGTCGACGGCGCGCCCCGAAGCCGTGAGAGAGTACTCGACATGCAACACCCGGCCGCTGAGATCGTGGCGCTCGACATAGCCGGCGGCCTCGAGAGCCTTCAGCCGGGCGGAGAGAACCCGCGCCGAAATCCGCGGCGGGAGTTGCCGTCTCAGAGCTCCGAAACGCAGGGGCCCGTGACGAGCCAGTGAAAACACGATGTGGCTCATCCATTCCTGCGAGAAGAACTTCAGGAAGCCGTCGGCCAGACAGTGTTCGTCTGCGGAATCATTCGAACTGGTCATGCGCTTTGCTCTGACTACCGGTATCTCTCAGGTAACTAATGGATTTCGCGCCGCCCGCCCCCTAGGTTCCGCCAGAGTTCGGATGTTCCGGGTTTCCCATACCGGTCGTCGGGCAGGCAAGGCCACATATTCGTTCGCCGCTCCAGGCGGCGACCAGCGCGCGGATGCCCGCGCTTTCGCAACCGGCCCCGGACGATGCCCGACCTGACGGGCCCGCGGACCACTTTAGAGAAGGAAGCTTGCCATGCCATTCGTGACGACGCGCGACGGGGTCGATATCTTCTTCAAAGATTGGGGCCCGCGGGACGCCCGTCCGATCGTCTTCCACCATGGCTGGCCTCTGTCTTCGGATGACTGGGACGGGCAGATGCTGTTCTTCCTGTCGAAGGGATATCGCGTCGTCGCGCATGACCGGCGCGGGCATGGTCGTTCCGCCCAGGTCTCCGACGGACACGACATGGACCACTATGCCGCGGATGCCTTCGCCGTTGCCGAGGCTTTGGATCTGCGGAACGCCGTCCATATCGGCCACTCGACCGGTGGCGGCGAAGTGGCACGCTATGTCGCCAGGCACGGCGAGCCGTCGGGGCGCGTGGCCAAGGCAGTCCTCGTCAGCGCCGTGCCGCCGCTGATGCTCAAGACCGAGACGAATCCCGGGGGATTGCCGCTGGAGGTCTTCGACGGCTTTCGCCAGGCCCTGGCCGGCAACCGCGCCCAGTTTTTCCTCGATGTGCCGACCGGCCCCTTCTACGGCTTCAACCGGCCGGGTGCGAAGGTCGATCAGGGCGTCATCTGGAACTGGTGGCGCCAGGGCATGATGGGCAGCGCCAAGGCCCATTACGACGGCATCAAGGCCTTCTCCGAAACCGACCAGACCGAGGATCTGAAGGCGATCGGCGTGCCGACGCTGGTCCTCCATGGCGAGGACGACCAGATCGTGCCGATCGCCGATTCCGCGCATGAATCGATCAAGCATTTGAGGCACGGCACGCTGAAGACCTATCCCGGCTTCAGCCACGGCATGCTGACCGTGAACGCCGGGACGCTCAACGCCGATCTGCTGGCCTTCATCGAGGCCTGAGATCCCGCGGGCAGCGGCCGTCAGCTTGCCCGGCCGCTGCCATTCCACGCGACAGGAAGACGTGATGAAACTCTATCTGGTCTCGCTAGGCGCCGGTCTGCTCGTCGGCGTCGTCTACGGCCTGCTGAACGTTCGCTCGCCTGCGCCTCCCGTGATCGCGCTCATCGGACTGCTGGGCATCCTCGCCGGCGAGCAGATCGTTCCGGTCGCAAAGCGCCTCGCTTCGGGACAGGGCCTGACGCTCGGCTGGCTGCGGCATGAATGCGGCGAACATCTCTTCGGCACGCTGCCGTCTCGCCCCTCGGGCGATCAAAACCATGAAAGGCGGGAGTCATGAGTCCGACACGCCGGCAAACCACCTTCGGTGTCGCCGCCGGGGCCCTGTCGGGCCTGCTCGGCACCGCCGCCGCCCAGTCTCCGCAGCGAGGAACCGCTCCCATGACCGCCGATCTCATCCTCCGCAACGGCCGTTTCACGACGCTCGACCGGAGCAACCCGATCGCCAATGCGGTTGCCGTCAAGGACGGCGCCTTCCTCGCCGTCGGCAGCGAAGCCGACGTGATGGCTCATGCCGGGCCGAACACGAAGATCATCGACCTGAAGGGCCGCAGCGCCCTGCCCGGGCTGATCGACAACCATCTCCACATCATCCGCGGCGGGCTCAACTTCAACATGGAGCTGCGCTGGGACGGCGTACGCTCGCTCGCCGATGCGATGAGCATGCTCAAGCGCCAGGTCGCGGTGACACCGCCGCCGCAATGGGTGCGCGTCGTCGGCGGCTTCACCGAGCACCAGTTCGCCGAGAAGCGCCTGCCGACGATCGAGGAGCTCAACACCGTCGCGCCGGATACGCCGGTCTTCATCCTGCACCTCTATGACCGCGCCCTGCTGAACGGCGCCGCGCTGCGGGCCGTCGGCTATACCAAGGACACGCCGCAGCCGCCGGGCGGCGAGATCACACGCGACGCCAACGGCAATCCGACCGGGCTGCTGCTGGCGCGCCCGAACGCCGCCATCCTCTACGCGACGCTGGCCAAGGGGCCGAAGCTGCCCTTCGACTATCAGGTCAACTCGACCCGCCATTTCATGCGCGAGCTCAACCGGCTCGGCGTCACCGGCGCGATCGATGCCGGCGGCGGCTTCCAGAACTATCCGGACGACTACGCCGTCATCCAGAAGCTCGCTGACGAGAACCAGCTCACGATCCGCCTCGCCTACAACCTGTTCACGCAGAAGCCCAAGCAGGAGAAGGAGGACTTCCTCAATTGGACGAAGAACTCGACATACAAGCAGGGCGACGACTATTTCCGGCATAACGGCGCTGGCGAAATGCTGGTCTTCTCCGCCGCCGATTTCGAGGATTTCCGCGAGCCCCGGCCCGACATGCCGCCCGAGATGGAAGGCGATCTCGAAGGCGTCGTGCGCATCCTCGCCGAAAACCGCTGGCCCTGGCGCCTGCACGCGACCTATGACGAGACGATCTCCCGCGCGCTCGACGTGTTCGAGAAGGTCGACAAGGAGATCCCTCTCAAGGATCTGAACTGGTTCTTCGACCACGCCGAGACGATCTCGGAACGCTCGATCGACCGCATCGCCGCACTCGGCGGCGGCGTCGCCGTGCAGCATCGCATGGCCTATCAGGGCGAGTATTTCGTCGAGCGTTACGGCGCGGCGGCAGCCGAAGCGACGCCCCCCGTGGCGCGCCTGCTGGAGAAGGGGGTGAAGACCTCGGCCGGCACCGACGCCACCCGCGTCGCCTCCTACAACCCTTGGGTCGCGCTCTCCTGGCTGGTCACGGGCAAGACGGTCGGGGGCTTGCGCATCACGCCGCAGCGCAACTGTCTCGACCGCGAGACCGCGCTCAGGATGTGGACGGAGCACGTCACCTGGTTCTCCAACGAGGAGGGCAAGAAAGGCCGGATCACTGTGGGCCAGTTCGCCGATCTGATCGTGCCGGATCGCGATTTCTTCGGCTGCCCCGAAGACGACATCGCGCATATCTCGGCGGACCTGACCATCGTCGGCGGCAAGGTCGTCTATGGCGCGCGGGACTTCGCCGGGCTCGACGAGAGCGCACCACCGCCGGCGATGCCGGACTGGTCGCCGGTCAGGACGTTCAAGGGCTATGGCGCCTGGGGCGAGCCGGATGGCGCCGGCAAGAATTCGCTGCGGCGGGCGGCCATGACGCATTGCGGCTGCGCCAGCTCCTGCGGCGTGCATGGCCACGACCATGCCAGCGCCTGGTCGAGCAAGCTGCCGGTCGGTGACCTCCGCAGCTTCTGGGGCGCGCTCGGCTGCGCCTGCTGGGCGGTGTGACCATGACAGCGAACGACCACGACTCGCAGCCGATGCGCGGCCTGCGTTGGCTGGCACTCCTGCTGCTCTGCGCCGCCTATATCCAGGGTCCGGTGACCAAGATCCTCGATTTCGAGGGCGCCATCGCCGAGATGACCCATTTCGGCCTGTCGCCCGCGCCGATTTTCGCGATCGGTGTTATCGTCTTCGAACTCGCGATGAGCGCGCTCATCCTGCTTGGCCGCTGGCGCTGGCTCGCGGCGCTGGCGCTCGCCATGTTCACGCTGGCTGCAACGTTCGTCGCCCTGCGCTTCTGGGAAATGCCGGCCGGCCAGGGGCGAATGATGGCGATGAACGCCTTCTTCGAGCATCTCGGCCTGATCGGCGGCTTCGTCATCGTGGCGCTCGACGACCTTAGCCAGCGAAAAGGATCAGCGCGATGACCGGCACCGCCTTGCAAGGATCCGGTTTCGCGCCGCTGCGCCAGAAGGTCTTCGCGGTCCTCTGGGCGGCGACGATCATCGGCAATATCGGCTCGTTCATGCGCGACGTCGCCAGCGCCTGGCTGGTGACCGACCTCTCCGGCGCACCCGCCGCGGTGGCGCTGGTGCAGGCGGCGGCGACGCTGCCGGTCTTCCTGCTGGCGATCCCGGCCGGCGTGCTCTCGGATATCCTCGACCGCCGCAAATTCCTGATCGCCATCCAGATCCTGCTCGGCTGCGTCAGCCTCTCGCTGATGACGCTGGCGAGCCTCGGCCAGCTCAGCGTGCCCGCTTTGGTCGGCCTCACCTTTCTCGGCGGCATCGGCGCGGCGCTGATGGCGCCGACCTGGCAGGCGATCGTGCCCGAACTCGTCGGCAAGGCCGATCTCAAGAGCGCGGTGGCGCTGAATTCGCTCGGCATCAACATCTCGCGCGCCATCGGCCCGGCGCTGGGCGGCTTGATCCTCGCCGCCTTCGGCGCCGGCTTCACCTATGGCGCCGACGTGCTGAGCTATGTGCTGGTGATCGGAGCGCTGTTCTGGTGGCGCCGCCCGGCGGGCGCCGACGACGCGCTGAGCGAGCGCTTTGCCGGGGCGTTCCGGGCCGGGCTGCGCTATGCCAAAGCGAGCCGGGAGCTCCATCGCGTGCTGCTGCGCGCGGCGATCTTCTTCGGCTGCGCCAGCGCCGTCTGGGCGCTGCTGCCGCTGGTCGCGCGCAATCTGCTCGGCGGCGGCGCCAGCTTCTACGGCGTCCTGCTCGGCGCGGTTGGAGCAGGTGCGATCGGCGGTGCCGTCATCCTGCCGCGCTTGCGGGAGCGTCTCGATGCCGATGGCCTGCTGCTGCTCTCGGCCGTGCTCACAGCGTTGGTCATGGCCGCGCTGACGCTGTCGCCACCGCAATGGCTCGCGATCGTCATCCTGCTCGTACTCGGGATGGCCTGGATCGTGGCGCTGACGACGCTGAATGGCGTCGCGCAGGCCATTCTGCCGAACTGGGTGCGTGGACGGGCGCTTGCCGTCTATCTCACCGTGTTCAATGGCGCGATGACCGCCGGCAGCCTCGGCTGGGGCGCGGTGGCGGAAGCCGCAGGGATCCGCGGCACCCTGCTGATCGGCGCGGCCGCATTGCTCGTGGCCGGAATCGTGATGCACCGGATCAAGCTGCCCGCGGGCGAGGCCGATCTCGCGCCCTCCAATCATTGGCCGGAACCGCTCGTCGCGGCGGAGGTCGGCAATGATCGCGGCCCCGTTCTGATCCTGATCGAATACCGCGTGCCGGCTGCCGATCGGGAGGCGTTCCTGCGGGCGATCAACGAATTGTCGATCGAGCGGCGCCGCGACGGAGCCTATGGCTGGGGCATCACCGAGGACACGGCCGACCCCGAGAAGCTCGTGGAGTGGTTCATGGTCTCGTCCTGGGCCGAGCATCTGCGCCAGCATCGCCGCGTCTCGAAGGCCGATGCCGATATCCAGCAAGAAGTCAGGCGCTTCCATGCCGGGCAGGAAGGGCCGGTCGTCCGCCATTTCCTGCATGTCGATCCGCCGGCCCGTCCTGCCGATGCCCCTGCAGGAACGAAGGCCTGATGCGGTCGCGCCATTCAACCACTCACGAACAGGAGAGCCCTATGAAGAAATATCTCGAAGTCCTCACCCCGCAGAATTGCCAGATCATCTTCATCGACCAGCAGCCGCAGATGGCCTTCGGCGTCCAGTCGATCGATCGACAAGTCTTGAAGAACAATGTCGTCGGCCTGGCCAAGGCCGCGAAGATCTTCGGCGTTCCGACGACGATCACCACGGTCGAGACCACGAGCTTCTCGGGTCATACCTATCCTGAATTGCTGGCAGTCTTTCCGCAGAACAAGATCCTCGAGCGCACCTCGATGAACTCCTGGGACGACCAGAATGTCCGCGACGCGCTCGCCGCCAATGGCCGCAAGAAGGTGGTCGTCTCCGGCCTCTGGACCGAGGTGTGCAACACGACCTTCGCGCTCTGCGCCATGCTGGAAGGCGATTACGAGATCTACATGGTCGCCGATGCTTCCGGCGGCACCTCGGTCGATGCGCATAAATACGCCATGGACCGCATGGTACAGGCCGGGGTCGTCCCGGTGACCTGGCAGCAGGTGCTGCTCGAATGGCAGCGCGACTGGGCCCGTCGCGAAAGCTATGACGCGGTCATGGGCCTCGTGAAGGAGCATTCCGGCGCTTATGGCATGGGCGTCGACTACGCCTATACGATGGTCCACGGCGCGCCGGAGCGTGTCGTCCATGGCGAGCGGATCGGCCCTCGGCCGGCAAAGGCCTGAGGTTCGGGAGGTCACAGCCGGGTGCTTTCGGCCGTGACCTCCGTCAATGCCCGGATGGATCAACGCCCCTTGTCGAGGAAGGGGCGGACCATGGCGATCGTGGCCGTGGGGTTCTCCTCCATGATCCAATGACCGGAATCGGGGATAACGCCTTCGGTCACGTCGGTCGCAGCATCCCGCATGACCACCGCCATCGTCGTGCCGAACGACTTCTCGCCGCCGAGCGCCAGAACCGGCATGGTGAGCTTGCCGCCGGCCTTCAGAAAAGCACGGTTGTCGATCGCGTCCTGATCGAAGGCCGCGAACTGGGCAAAGCCCGAATGCATCGCGCCGGGCAATGCGTAGAGCTTGGCGTAATGCTCGCGCGACGCCTCGGTGAAGCGCGCCGGCGTTGCCGAGAACTCGTTCCAGAAGCGGTCGAGATAGATGCGCTCGCGGCCGGCCACGAGCCGCTCCATGTCCGGCCCGCCGAAACGGAAATGCCAGAGCAGCGGGTTCTTGAGGATCTCCTCCCAGGGACCGACGCCGGGTACGGGTGCGTCGATGAGAGCGAAGCGGCCGACGCGCTGCGGATATTGCGCGGCGAAGGCGAAGCCGACCATGTTGCCAATGTCATGCGTCACCAGATCGGCTCGCTCGATCTTGAGCGCGTCGAGCACGCCGGCCACGTCCCCGGCCTGGGTCTTCTTGTCGAAGCCGGAGGCCGGCTTCGACGACAGGCCGAGCCCGCGCAGATCGGGCACCACCACCATGTAGTCCCGCGCCAGATCGGCCGCCATCGGCGCCCACATGTCGCCGGTCTCACCATAGCCGTGCAGCAGCACCACCGCCGGGCCCCGGCCGCCGACACGAACATGGATGGTCGCGCCGTTGGTCGCGATCTCCTGTGTCTTGAAGGAAGCCGGAAAGTCGGAAACCTGAGCGACCGCCGGGGTGGCCATGGCAATCGCTCCAAGTGCTAAAGCGAGCTTCAACATCCCAAATCTCCCGCCTGTCGGGAGGGCGGTCGCTGCGACCGTCGCTGTCAGCCCCGTTGGCGTGACGCAACGTAGCATTGGCCTCACGTTCGGATTAGCATCGCATCAGCGAAATTCAGATCCGGAAAAACCGAACGATGTTGAAGCTCGACGGCATCGCAACCTTCGTCGCGATCGCGGAGGCCGGCTCTCTGAGCGAGGCGGCCCGCCGGCTGCGCCTGTCGAAATCGGTGGTGAGCGACCGCCTCGCCGAGCTGGAACGCGGCCTGGGCGCGAGCCTCCTGCATCGCAGCGCGCGCCGGCTCACGCTCACCGAGGACGGAGCCGCCTTTCTCACCCGCGCCACCCGTATCGCCCGGGATGTCGAGGAGGCTGCGGCCGATATGGCGGAGCGGCGGGGCGCCCTCGTCGGAGCGTTGCGGATTTCGGCACCGGTCACCTTCGGCCGGATGCATCTCGGCCCGGCGATCTACCCTTTTCTGGCCCGGCATCCCCGGATCGAGTTGACGCTCGACCTCGACGACCGCCGTATCGACGCCGGCTCCGACAGCTTTGATGCCGTGCTGCGCCATGGGCCGATCGCGGATTCGCGCCTCGTCGCCTGGACGCTGGCGCCGAGCCGGCGGGCTCTCGTCGCGTCGCCGGACTATCTCGCGCGGCGCGGGACGCCCGGCTCATTGGCCGAGCTCGATGGGCATGACGGCATCTTCTACACGAACCGCGGCGTGGGCGACTGGCGGTTCCGCGGGCCCGAGGGCGCCATCAGCGTGCGCGGGCGCCCGGCGCTGCGGGTCAACAACGGCGACATGATGCGGGATGCCGCGCTGGCGGGTCTGGGCATCGCATTGCTGCCGCTGTTCATCGCAAGCGCCGAGATCCGGAGCGGCGGTCTGCGCATCGTCGACATCGGCGTTCAGCCTGAAACCGAATTCATTCACCTGGCCCATCCCGAAGGTCGCCGCCCCTCGGCGAAGCTGCGCGCCTTCGCAGATTGCCTTCGCCGCGCCTTCGGCGATCCGCCCCCTTGGGAACGCTGAGGCGCAATCCGCAGCAGGACGGACGACAAAGCTTCTCGCCGCCGCCTCTCATGCAGCAGCGAGACCTGCGATCGGATTTTGAGGCGTCAGCGCAGGCGCAAGATCATGTGCCTCAGCAGCGCTTCCCTGCGCGGCAGGGCCGATACGAGAATGTGCTCGCGCGGCAAGTGCCACTCGTTCCCGATGACGCCCAGCCCGTCGAGCGTCGAGGTCCCGACGCTCGACGTGAAATTGCCGTCGCTGCCAAAGCTGCCGCGCGTCGCGCTCAAATCGCCCCCCCAAGATCACGGCCGATTTCGCCGGCCTTCGCGAACAGGGGCCGGGAGCGATACGGTGTTTCCTGGTAGAATCTCGACGCTGATCGAGACGACACATCGATCCCGCAAGCCGGTTGGAGGAAATCATGCGCGTTGGCGTCCCCAAGGAAATCAAGGTCCATGAATATCGCGTCGGGCTGACGCCGGAAGCCGCCCGGGAATATGTTGCCGCCGGCCACGAGGTGTTGATCGAGGCAGGAGCCGGGACTGGTATCTCCGCCCCGGATGCAGCCTATGAGGCAGCCGGAGCGCGGATTGTGGGCCACGCTGCCGAGGTGTTCGCCTCGGCGGATATGATCGTCAAGGTCAAGGAACCGCAGCTGACGGAGTGGGGGCAGCTGCGTGAAGGCCAGATTCTTTTCACCTATCTGCACCTCGCCCCCGACCCGAAACAGACGGCCGGCCTGGTACAGTCCGGCGTCACCGCCATTGCCTACGAGACCGTGACAGACCGCTTTGGCGGGTTGCCACTTCTGGCGCCGATGAGCGAGGTCGCCGGACGGCTCGCGATCGAGGCCGCCGGCGTTTCCCTCAAGCGCCATGCAGGCGGGCGCGGCATCCTGATCGGCGGCGTGCCCGGCGTTCCGCCGGCCCGCATCGTCGTGATCGGCGGTGGCGTCGTCGGCACGCATGCTGCCCGCATGGCCGCCGGATTGGGCGCGGACGTCGTCATCATCGACAGATCGCTGCAAAGGCTGCGGCAGCTCGACGAGTTGTTCGGCGGCAGGGTCCGCACGCGATTTTCGACGCTGCATGCCATCGAAGAGGAGGTGGTCGCCGCCGACGTGGTCATCGGAGCGGTCCTCATCCCCGGCGCTGCGGCACCGCGATTGGTGTCACGCGCGCAGCTCTCGCGGATGAAGCGCGGGGCGGTTCTCGTCGATGTCGCGATCGACCAGGGCGGGTGCTTCGAAACCTCGCGGCCGACGACACATGCCGATCCGACCTTCGAGGTCGACGGCGTGATCCACTATTGCGTCGCAAACATGCCCGGAGCCGTCCCGCTGACCTCCAGCTACGCCTTGAACAATGCCACGCTCCCGTTTGGACTGGCGCTCGCCGCGAAGGGCCTCGACGCCATTCGCAGCGATCCCCATCTCGCGGCCGGCCTGAACGTCCACCGCGGCCAGATCACGAACGAACCGGTCGCCGCCAGCCTTCGATCGCCCTGCGTATCGGTGGAGAAGGCCCTGGCCGCATAAGGCGGTGGCTCCCGGCAGTTTTTCCCTGGACGGTTTGCCGGGAGCTGCCGAGCTGCTCCTGACGTGGAAGCCATCTGCCGCGAAAGCCTGAGATCGCGGTCCGACTACGGCGTGTTTGGGCGGGTGACGCTCACGTCGTGGCGTGGGGAAGCGCGGTCATCGCGTGCAGGTGCAGCCGCATCTTGATGTCCTGGTTGTGATTGCCGAAGCCGCGGCCGAAGATGTTGACGCCGCCGGGCCTGCCCTCCCTTTCGTCGATGCCGACACGCATCTTGATCGAGTGGTGCCGGTCGAGGTCGAGCTCCTCGATCGTGACATCGCTGAGTCTGCGCTCGCCGAGGAAGGTGCCTTCGGCCGTGATGCGCCAGGTCGTCAGAATGCCGTATTGCGATCCCTCGAGCTTCCACCAGTGCGGCGTGTAGGCGCCGCGGCGGTCCCCATAATCGCCGGGGCATGTCCAGGTTCCGATCTTGCGCTCGTTGACCCACAGGCTGATGTCCGAGGGCCAGTCGGAATTGGTCCCCGGCACTTCCGACGACATCTCCATCTCGAATTCGAGGGCTTCGACCTTGCGGTTGAGAACCTTCGCATTATTCGGGAATTTGTATTCGACATAGCCGCGACCGAACCAGATCAGCGCCGCCTGTACGCGGCGCGGATCGAGAAACAGTTCGGGCACGTCGAGCACCCCTAGAATGCGCTCGGTCGAGCACAGACCGCAGGGGGCGGAGACGTCCGAATTCGTATACAGCCCGAGCGGCATCTCGACCTCGACGACATTGTTCTCGCGGCTGGGATCGTCGGGGTCGAGATTGACGACGATCTCGGTATAGCGGGCGGCGCAGACCTTCTGCTGGCCCTTGGTGGCCTTGCCGAGCGAGGTCGAGATCAGCTCGGCCTCTTCCAGCACCTGGACGTTGGTCACGATCGTCGATTG
The DNA here is from genome assembly GCF_050433265.1 of Allobosea sp. OAE752. Classification (NCBI taxonomy): domain Bacteria; kingdom Pseudomonadati; phylum Pseudomonadota; class Alphaproteobacteria; order Hyphomicrobiales; family Alloboseaceae; genus Allobosea; species Allobosea sp. OAE752. The sequence goes on along the minus strand of NZ_JBNPXO010000007.1, from coordinate 92,842 downwards.
CGGCAGACCGAGGATCTCCGCAATCTGATTGATGTTCTTCGGGCCCTGCCGGTTGAGCAGCCTCAGGATGCGCAGCCTGACCGGAGAGGCCAGGCCGCGCAGCACCTGATACTGCCGGTCGGCGTTAACGACGAGGAAGCCCCGGTCGCGCGGCTTGGTCGCGCCCGACGTGTCGCCGCGATTGCCGCGGCGGCCGCGCTGGTGTCGTGGCGGGCTCTCGTCCATCGTCGCGGGCTTCTGTCAGCTGTCCAGCCTGATCACATTCCACGAAGCCGGCTGCAAGGCCAGGGTGATGCTGTCCGGCTTCGTCGAGACCTTCTTCAATGTCGCCGGCTTGACCTTGAGCGGTTCCTCCTTGCTGTTGACCGCCTTCAGGTCGGCATGGCGCAGTTCGGTCGCTTCCGAGACCGTGAGCTTGCCGAAGCCGCGCGCATCGACGGTGACCTCGACGCCCTGTTCAAGGTCGCGATTGAGCAGGAAGAGCGAGACGCCCTTGTCGTCGCAGACCACGGACGCCTTCAGATAGGGCGCGTCGATCGGATAGAAGAGATCCTGCTTGCCCCTGGGGTCGAAATAGGAGGCCTCGTAGCTTTCGGATTTGACGATCGCCTTGAGCACGGTCCCGCGTCCCAGCCGGCTCATCTGCGCGAAGGGCCAGAAGATGGTCTGGCGCCAGGCCGGACCGCCGGTCTCGGTCATGATTGGCGCGATGACGTTGACGAGCTGTGCGAGGCAGGCGGTCTTCACGCGATCGGCGTGATTGAGAAGCGAGATGCAGGCGCCGCCAAAGACCAGGGCGTCCTCCATGGAGTAGATTTCCTCGAGGATCGGCGGCGCCACCGGCCATCCTTCCTTGACGCGGTCGGCCCGCACGCGCCGCGTCCGGTACCACACGTTCCATTCGTCGAAGCTCAGCATGATGCGCTTGTCGGAGCGACGGCGTGCCGCAACGGCGTCTGAGATCGCGACGACCTCCTCGATGAACTGGTCCATCAGGTCGGGGCTGGCGAGGAAGGCTTTGGTGTCGCCGGCGTAGTTGTTGAAGTAGGTGTGCAGCGAGATGAATTCGACCTGGTCGAAGGTGTGCTCCAGCACCTCGTCCTCCCAGCGGCCATAGGTCGGCATGTTGCGGCCAGAGGAGCCGCAGGCGGCGAGCTCGATCGACGGGTCGATCCAGCGCATCATCTTCGCCGCCTCATAGGCGACGCGCCCGTATTCCGTCGCGGTCTTGTGCTCCATCTGCCAGGGGCCGTCGACCTCGTTGCCGAGGCACCAGAACTTGATGTCATGCGGCTTCTTCCAGCCATGCTTGATGCGGAGATCCGACCAGGCCGTGCCGCCGGGATGGTTGCAGTATTCGACGAGATTGCGCGCCGCGTCGCCGTCGCGCGTGCCGAGATTGACGGCGAGCATGGGCTCGATCTTCGCCGCCCGGCACCAGTCCACGAATTCGTTGGTGCCGAAGCTGTTCGGCTCGGTGGTGAACCAGGCGAGGTCGAGCCTCGCGGGGCGGTCCTTGATCGGGCCGACGCCATCCTCCCAATTATAGCCGGAGACGAAATTCCCGCCCGGATAGCGCATGATCGTCGGCCCGAGCTCCTTGACGAGTTCGAGCACGTCCTTGCGGAAGCCACGCTTGTTGGCGGTGGGGTGGCCGGGCTCGTAGATGCCGCCATAGACGCAGCGACCGAGATGCTCGACGAAGGCGCCGAAGAGCCTCGGATCAGTGTCGCCGATGGCGAAGGCGCGGTCGAAGGTGATGCTGGCTTGTCTCATGACCTGTCTCCGGATGTTTCAACCGCTTTGCGTGGATGGGTGGCACGAAAGGCCCCGGCGCTGTCGGGCGTGAGCACGGCGTCGCGGAGTTGGCGGGAATAGGGATGCGTGGGTGCCGAGAGCACGGCACGAGCCGGTCCCTGCTCGACCACGACGCCCTTCTGCATGATGATCAGCCGGTCGCTGATGTAGTAGGCGGTGGCGAGATCGTGGGTGATGTAGACGATCGACAGGCCGAGCTCGTCGCGCAGCCGGCCGAACAGGTTGACGATCGACATGCGCAGAGATGCGTCCACCATCGAGACAGGCTCGTCGGCGACGATCAGCCTGGGCTTCGCGACGAGGGCACGCGCGATGGCGACGCGCTGCAGCTGGCCGCCGGAGAGCTCGTGCGGAAACCGCCCCGCGATTTCCGGGAGCGACAATCCGACCTGCCGCAACGCCTCGTCGACCGGTTCCTCGACGGCGCTTTTGTCGGCCGCGCCGCCGAAGCGCTCCGCCGTCATGAACAGATAGCGGTCGAGCTGCTTCAGCGGATTGAACGCCTCGAACGGGTTCTGGAAGATCGGCTGGACCTCGGCCATGAAGGCGCGCCGCTCATAGGCCGCGACGTCGCGGCCCCCGAGCCTGATCAGGCCGGAGCTGGGCGCATGGATGCCGAGGATCATCCGCGCCAGGGTCGACTTGCCCGAGCCCGACTCGCCGATCACGGTGAAGATCTCAGGCTTGTCGGCCGCGAGGGCGAAGCTCACCTCCTTCACGGCCTCGACGCGGCGCGTCGAGAACAGCCCCCCGCGCGAGAAGCTCTTGCCGACTCGGTCGAGTTCGAGCAGCGCGCTCATGCCGCCGCCCCCTCGTTGACCGCATGGCAGGCGACGCGATGGCCGGGAAGGCTCTCGATCATGGCGGGCACGGTGGTTGCACAGATCGGCATGGCCAGCGGGCAGCGCGGATGAAAGCGGCAGCCGGGCGGAGGCGCCGCCAGATTGGGCGGGGATCCTTCGAGGCCGTCGCGCTGCTGCGTGTCGCCGATGCGCGGCAGGCTCGCGATCAGGTGGCGCGTATAGGGATGCAGCGGCCGCGAGAAGATCTCGGGCGTCTCGCCATCCTCGACGAGGCGCCCCGCATACATGATGCCGAGCCGGTCGGTCAGGGCGGCGTGGACACCCATGTCATGGGTGATGAACAGCACGCTCGAGCCCATCTCGCACTGGATCGCGCGGATCATCGCCAGCACGTCTTTCTGCACGACCACATCGAGGGCCGTGGTCGGTTCGTCGGCGATGATGAAATCCGGCTTGCAGATCGTCGCGAGCGCGATGGTCACACGCTGGCGCATGCCGCCGGACAGCTCGTGCGGATAGGCGGCGAGCACCGACGGGTCGAGGTTGACGCGCTCCAGATGCGCTTCGGCCCGCGCGTCGAATTCGGCCTTGCTGCCGCCGAGATGGCGCCAGGCGAAGTCGCGAAAACAGTGCCTGACCCGCCTGAGCGGGTTCAGCACGTTCATCGAGCCCTGCATGATGTAGGACAGGTGCCGCCAGCGGATGGCGCGCACCACATCCGGCGGCGCCCGGCCGATCGCGTCCCAGCCCGGCAGGAAGGAAAAGCGGGCCGAACCACCGACCATTTCGAGCGGCGGCTTCAGCAGCCCCGCGATCGTCTTGACCAGAGTCGTCTTACCGGAGCTGGATTCCCCCGCAAGCCCGTAGATCTCGTTGCGGTTCACCGCGAAGGTGACGCCGTCCACCGCCCTCACCTCGCGGTTGACGCCGAAATAATGGCTGCGGAAATGCGCCTGGAGGTCGCGAACCTCGAGCACCGGCCCCGCATCGTCCCCACCGCTCATCGGCTGCCTCCCATCCGGGCGAGACGGCTGCGCGGGTCGATATATTCGTTCATCGAGACAGCCAGCAGAAACAGGCCGACGAAGGTCATCACCACCAGCGCGACGGGAAAGGCGATCCACCACCAGATGCCGGCCACGAGAGCGGTATGCTGGTTGGCCCAGTAGATCATCCCGCCGATCGTCGGTGTGTTGATGTCGGTGAAGCCCAGCACGGCGAGGGTGACCTCGATGCCGATCGACCAGTTCATGTTGTTCATCGTGGTGGAGAAGACGATCGGCAACACATAGGGCAGGTGCTCGCGCGCCAGGATCTCGTGCGTCTTCATCCCCGAGAAGACGCTCGTCTGCGTGAACTCGCGCGTCTTCAGGGAAAGGGCGACCGAGCGGATCAGGCGGGCGTCATAGGCCCAGCCGAGGCAAGCCATGATCGTCGCCAGCAGCGGCGTCGACATCGAATCGCGCAGGACGAAGTAGAAGAGGATCAGGATCGGGAAGAGCGGGATGACGATGAAGGTGTCGTTGATCGACATCAGCACCCGGTCGATCCAGCCGCCGCAGTAGCCGGCGAGCAGCCCGACGACGAGCGCGATCACCCGCGACAGCGCCGCGACCATGATGCCGAAGAAGAGCGTGTTGCGGATCGCCGCCGTGAGCTGCCAGAACACGTCCTGCCCGCGCGAGGTCGTTCCGAGCCAATAGGCGGTGGAGGGCGGCAGGTCGGGCGGCACGACATAGACGTCGCCCGCCGGATAGGGCGAGACGAGGGACAGCGCCGCCATCATCGCCACGATGCCGACGAGCACGAGCCCGATCCGGAATTCGAGGTTGTAGCGGATCAGGTCCCGCAGGATGGCCAGCATCAGCGCAGCTCCACGCGCGGGTCGATCAGCGGGTAGAGCAGATCGATCACCAGGACCCCGACCGAGACGGCGATGATCGAGACGGTGGTGACGCCGAGCACCAGCCCGTAGTCGCCGGCATAGACCGCATCGACAAGGAGGGTCCCGACGCCGGGATAGCCAAAGACCTTCTCGGTGATCACCGCGCCGTTGAAGATGCCGCCGAGCGACATGGCGAGCCCGGTCACCTGCGGCGCCAGCGCATTGCGCATGACGTAGGAGCCGAGCACCCTGCGGCTGTCGAGCCCGGCGATCTCGGCATAGACGACATAGTCCTCGGTCACGATGTTCGAAACGAGCGAGCGCATGCCGAGGAACCAGCTGCCGAGCCCGATCAGGATCAGCGAGAGCGCCGGCAGGACCGAGTGCCGGGCGACGCTCGAAACGAAGGACCAGTTCCAGCCCTGCTGCAGGTTCATTGCCGACCCGCCGGTGATCGGCAGCACCGGCCAGAGGAAGCCGAAGACGATGAGCAGCAGAAGCGCGACGATGTAGTAGGGGATCGGATGGACGCCCATGGCGACGACGCCCATCAGCTTCAGCGTGCGGTTGCGCTGGTAGTAGCCGGCGAGCCCGCCGAGCCAATTGCCCAGCACCCAGGTGATCAGCGTCGAGACGATCAGCAGACCCGCCGTCCAGGGCAGCGCGCGACCGATCAGGGTCGAGACGGGGGTCGGGAAGGCGGACAGAGAGGGGCCGAAATCGCCGCGCAGGACCCGGCTCCAGAAGGTGACGTATTGCTCGGCCAGCGTGCCCTTGAGCCCGTAGAGCTCCTGCAGCGAGGCGCGCATCGCCGCGATCGCCTCGGGCGCGGTGCTGCCGAAGGAGGTCACGGCCGAGATCGACTGCTCGACCGGGTCGATCGGCGAGGCATGGGTGATCACGAAGGCCAGGTTGACCCCGATGAAAACCACCACGGCGAACTGGGCCAGACGTTTCGCGAGATAGGCGGGGTAGGCGCTCATGCGATCCCGAAAGCTCCACCGGTCCGTGCGACGCAGACGTCACCGGCTGGCGATTGTCCTGGGAGGAAGGCGGGCCGCCCGGCGAGGCGGCCCGGGTTTCTCAGTTGGCCGGCTTCAAGCGCACGAACATGTAGCGGGAGTTGCCCCAGTTCGTGACCGGGTTCGCGTAGGGATCGTCGGCGGTCGGGTAGCCCTTCCAATAGGTCTGATCCATCGCGGTGAAGACGTTGTAGGCCATCAAGGGAATGATCGGCATCTCGCGGGTCATCAGCTTGACGTAGTCGCGACCGAGCTCGACGCCCCTGGGATCGTCGAAGTCGATCTTGCGAATGTCCTCAATGATCTTGTCGAGTTCCGGATGGCTCCAGCGCTGCCAGTTACGCAGCGGCTGCGGTTGGCCGGGCGGGGCGACGAACTGCGAATGCCAGCTGTCCATGAAGTAGGACAGGTCCTGATGGCCGCCCCAGGTTTCGACGCTCCAGCCGATGAAGGCGTCGAAATCGCCGGCCGCGCGCCGCGTCAGCAGCGTGCCCTGCGCAACGTCGATGCGCGCATCGACGCCGGCCTGCTTCCATTGCTGCACGATCATCGTGCCCGCCCGCGTCATGACCGGCCGGAGGTCGCCCTCGACCATGAGCCTGACCACAAACGGCTTGCCGTCAGGCGTCAGCCACTGGTTGCCCTGCTTGCGGAAGCCGGCCCGCGTCAGCAATTCGCCGGCGGCGGCGACATTGGTCTTCCACCAGCCGAGGCCGAAGGATTTGTCGATCACCGCCGGATCGGAGGGGATCTGGTCGCCCATGGACGGACGCAGCATGTCGGCGATCTGCTTGCCGACCGTCGGGTCGTAGGGCTTGATCTTGCTCTTGCCGGTATCGATCTCGAAATCCTTGAGCCAGGCCTCCATCGGCTTGTGATAGGCCTCCGGATGAATACCGGTCGGCGGCACGGCGATCGCGGAGATGGTCGCGGCGCCGCGATAGGCGGCCATGGTCACGGCCTTGACGTCGATCATCAGCGCCAGCGCCCAGCGCACGTCGCGGTTCTTCAGCTGCTCGTGCTGGGTGTTGAAGATCACCGCCGGCAAGGTCGGGTCCGGATGGCCATAGGGGAAGCCCTTGAACCAGGCGCGGGTGCCCTTGTCCTGCTTTGCCAGCGTGAACATGCCCTCCGGGGCGATGTCGTGAATGACGTCGAGCTCATGATTGAGCTGCGCGATGACGCGCTTGTCCGGCGGCCCCGGGTCGATATAGGCGAGATATTTCGGTCCCGGCTTGCCGTGCCGGCCGAGCGAGCTGCGCTGCCAGTCCTCGCGCAGCTGCCAGATGTACCATTTGCCGTCGGGGTCGAAGGAGTGGAGCGTATAGGCCCCGAGCGAGACGGGTTTGTTAAAGTCGAACTTCGCGGGATCTTCGACCTTCTCGAAGACGTGCTTGGGCAGGATCCAGATCGCCCCCCAGCGCACGGTGAAATTGGTGTGGAAGCGCGAATTGGACTTCTTGAGCTTGAAGATGACCGTCTCGGCGTCAGGCGTGTCGACGGAGGCGACGTTATTGGCGAGCACCGCCGAGAAGCGCATGTTCGGGTTCTTGATCTGGATATCGACCGTGGCCTTCACGTCCGCGGAGGTGAATTCGACGCCGTCGCTCCAGAACAGGCCGCGCCGCAGCTTGACCCGCATCTCGGTGAAGTCGGCATTGTAGACCGGCTTCTCGGCGGCCAGCGAATTGTCCCAGGCGCCGTCGAGACCCTTTTCGGGATCGATGTACCAGAGCGTGTCGAGAGCCGCCTGCTGCAGCCCGTTCGACTGGCTGCCGGCGTTGATCGCCCAGATGTTGAACCAGCCCGCGTTCTTGATCGTCCCTTCCGGATTCTCGAGAATCAGGAGCTCCTTGCGGGGAATGCTCTGCGGAACGCCCTGGGCCGCCGACGGCGTCGGCAAGAACGGTATTGCGGGTGCAAGGAGCGCGGCCGCAAGCAGCCACGCGCGCAGACGCGTCATCGTCACCTCCCTGAAGACGGGGCGTTGTTCGCCCTTCGATGACGCGAGCTTAGGCGGTGCCCAAAAGGGGGGCAACGATGGATATGGTCTATATCAGAAGGTTAGATATGAATGACGTAAGACATTGAAAATATGACTTATAATGCATCTTTTGAGCGCCCCGCCACATCCGGCCGCGCCGCTTGCCATGCCGTGAAGATCGCCCGGGCTGATGCGTCGGCGATCCGGCGCGACCGCGAACGATATGCAGGGCTCTGGCCGCCCTATCGCGCCCGGATGGAGGAGAAAGGTCCGCCCTGATCGGTGTCCGGGGTCCGCCCGAATCCGGGACAAGCCCATAGCGCCCGAGCACCGCCATCGCCGCTGGATCGCTCCCGCCCAGAGATTTCAAGCGATTTGCGATTTGCAGAGAGATTTGAGCTGCGAAAAATTCAGGACCTACTGTTTTCGATCGGCGCCGGCCGCAGCTTTAGCGCGAAGTATCGCACGTAATTTCTACATAATTGAAAATATTCGTCATCGTCCTTGAAAATAAAATATTACGAATTATTTCTTTAAAGTGTGATATTATGTTCTGCGGAAGGATTTTCTTCCGCAGGGTGGAAGAAAATATCATGAAGATTCCTTCACAAACCAAGCCTGCCATCTGGGGTGCCGTTGGTGGCGCGATCGCCCTGGCGGTAGTCGGATTTTCCTGGGGCGGCTGGTCGACAGCCGCGTCGAGCGAGCGCTTGGCGAAGCTCAGAGCCGAGAACGCCGTTGTCGCCGCCTTGTCTCCGATCTGCGTGAGCAACTTCCAAAATCAGCCAAACGCGGATACCGCACTCTCCGAGCTGAAGAAGATCAGCTCGTGGAGCCAGGGCGATTTCATCGCCAAGGGTGGCTGGGCCACGATGATCGGCAGCACATCGCCCGACTCGGCGGTCGCCAAGGCCTGTGCCGAAAGGCTCGGCATGCCGAAGACTTGAAGCGATCGCAGCGACCGTTCCGCGCGCAACGCAACGTCAGCCGAGCGGTCGCGACGCTTTCGGGACAGCGCGCCGGGGGCGTGTGCTGAAGCCGCGCGTGCCTTTGCCTGGTTTCCGGGGCGATAGCGATCTCGCATTATCGCTGGTCGACCTCGATGCCGGCGCCTGCCGCGACCGCCTGCATCGCGATCGGTCAAATGAGAACAGCGGCGGCGAATCCGTGGTATCCTGTCTGATCAGTCTCGCCGAGATTCGCCAGTTTGCCCGCGTCGGCGGGGATCGGCCGAAACTGGCGCCGCTTCGGGTCTTGCACGCCTGAGCCTTCGGCGATCTTGCACAAACAGATCGGCGGACATCTTGTCCCAGCCCAGTTTCCTGAACAGGCAGGCCTTGTACCTGCATCCCGATCCGTCGAGGGTCGTCGTGCGTTGGTATCGCCGCGCTGCTGGATGCGATGGACGTTTGCGACGCGCGCCTGGATACCCGTCGCAAAGACGCACGGCGTCCCGGCGGCCAACTTGCCCTCGAAAGTGAAAAACCATGACCGAACGGATCATCAAGGTTGGCGATATCGTGAACCTCTCATTCGGCTTCGCCGACCGGTCGGGAGAGGGAGATTATGAGGTCTTTCGCGTGATGCCCGTGCGCGAGAGCGGAGAGCGCCAGTATCGCGTCAGAGGCGCTGACGGACATGAGAGGGCGATCGGTCACGACCAGATCGTCCTTTCGACAACGAAATCGCCGGCATCCGGCTCCCGGTGACGATCATGGGTTCGCTGGCATCAGCGACCGGACAGAAGGGGCGGCCGCAGCCGCCTATCAGGAGAAAGCAGATGACCGAACATTCGAAATCCCGCACCCAGGCGGAAGCCGCATTCCTCAAGACGCAGACACAAGCCCTGTCGCGCAATCGCATCCTGTCGGAAGCCGAAGGCGTCAATCAGGCCCGCGACGCCAATACGGCCAGGCTGAAGGAACAGCGGCTCCAGAAGGAAGCCCTCGACCGCGCGACCGCGGCAGCAACGCCGAAGGCCGGCAAGCGCCCGAAATGAAAGCCAAGGCCGTCGCGGTCGCAAGCAACGAACCGAAGGAATCTGTCTTGGATATCGACGTGACGTCTAAACCGGGCGAGGCGGCGTGGCTGCTGACCGATCTGCTTGGCCGGGAGATGGGGCAGGTTGTGGAAGAAAGCCCGGGCGCGTTTCGAATCCAGCCCGCCGGTCATGCGGTGCAGACGATGGCGAGCATGAAGCTCGAACCCTATCGGACACTGGATGAGGCGCTTGCCGAGATCGAACGCTTCACCCGTGGAACTTGCAGGCGCGCGCAACCCGGCGATCGTGACGAGGAGCCGGCATCGTGACGAACCGCCCCGCTTCCGTCACGGCCAGGGAACGAAGCTGAGCTTTATTCCGGCCGCTTGCGGCGGCGCTTATCCGGGGTGCCGGCCGGCATGTCGATGAGTTTCGCCTTCCGCGAAGCCTTGGTTTCGTCAGAGATCGGCACGTCGGAGAGCGCTTCGTCGATATGCCGCCCTGCAACGGCGCGCGCTTTCAGTTGCTGGCTCTTGCGGGTGACATTCTTGGGCGAATCCAGCGGAAGCGACCGATCCATGTCGTGAACCGGGGCGTGTGTCGCAGCGTGTGTCTGGCCGTCCTGGGATTTGATCGCATCGGTCATCGAGGATGAACGGCCCGCGCTGTTCTTTGTTCCTCGTCGAGGCCCGCTCCCGAGCTTCGAGTCGGACAGTCCTGCATGTCAAATGACAGGGACATCGATCTGGCCGCGTGGCACGTACATGGCGTAAATTGGGAATGCCCCGCCAAGCGGAGCGAGAGCGGGGATATTTTGACGACGCCGGAACTGCGAGACGCACGCTTCATGCGCAGCCTGCTGGCGGCGTCCGACGACTGCATCAAGGTCATCGATCTTGCCGGCGGGCTGTCCTTCATGAGCGAGGGCGGCCAGCGCATCATGGAGGTCAGCGACTTCAACGCGATCAAGGGATGTCCCTGGCCTGATTTCTGGACCGATGAGGGCAACGCAGACGCCAAATTCGCGCTCGAGGAAGCGCGGGCCGGCCGCAGCTATCGCTTCCAGGGCATCGCCAATACGTTTGCCGGAAATCCTCGCTTCTGGGATGTCCAGGTCGGCCCGATCATCGGTCCGGACGGCAAGCCCGAGGCGATCCTGTCGGTGTCGCGCGACATCACGGCGATCAAGGAAGCCGAGCAACGGCAACGCCTGCTCGCGCTCGAGCTGAAGCACCGGATGAAGAACACGGTCGCCATGATCCAGGCGATCGCCAATCAGACGATCCGTGGCGGCGCCGAGATTGACGCCGTCAAGGAAGCCTTCACCGCGCGGCTCAACACGATGGCCTCGGCGCAGGACATCCTGACACAGACCGCCTGGGCAAGGGCGAGCTTGAAGTATCTCGTCGCAGAATCGTTGAAGGGGCATGGCGACCTGTCGCGCTTCCGGATCGAAGGTCCGGCCGTCGAGCTCTCGTCGAAGACCGCCCTGGCGATGGCGCTTGCGCTCCACGAACTGGCGACCAACGCCACGAAATATGGCGCGCTCAGCCAGGACGACGGACGTATCGACGTGACGTGGTCGGTCCTGGAGGGCGAGTTCAATTTCGAGTGGCGCGAGAGCGGCGGCCCTCCCGTCGAGCCGCCCAGCCGCCGTGGCTTCGGATCGCGGATGATCGAACGGGCCTTGGCCGGATACTTCAGCGGGACAGCCGGGATGGACTATCAGCCGGCCGGCGTGGTCTTTTCGCTCCGTGGGCCCATCGAAGCCCTCACCGCCGACTGATCAAGCCGCTTCCCGGAAGGCTTCGATCACCTCGGCTGGCCGGTACGGCTTCCTGAGATAGCGAGCATTCGCCGGCAGATCGCCTTCCGGGGGCAGGACGCGTCCGCTCGTCACCACGATGAGGACCGGCGGCCAGCCGAGGCGCACGGCGTGCGCCAGCTTCATGCCGTCCATGGAGCCCGGCATTTCGATATCCGTGAATACCACCGCGATGTCACGGCGGGCATTCAGGATGGCGATGGCTTCGTCGGCATGGGCAGCCTCGACCACCTCGAATCCGGCTTCCGCGATGAAGTCGGCTGCGTCCATCCGGAGGAGCGGCTCATCTTCGACGATCAGGACAACCAGCTTCGACATCATGTTCTTTCGGATGCGTCTCTCAAGCCAACTGCCCGCGGCAGCTCTTGTTGCCTCGCATTGAAAAGAATTGCGTCCGTTGTCCTGATCGCCGCATGAAAGCCGGCGGGGTTTCGATGAAGCCGAGCGCTTCCTGCCCGCGTCGCCTCAGCCGCGGTGCTGCCAGCCTGTCAGCTTGCTCCACGCGGGTTGAGAACGTCCCTCAGCCGATCCCCAACAAGGTTGATCGCGATGACGGTGAACAGCAGAGCGAGGCCCGGATAGAAGCTGATCCAGAACTTGCCGGAGAGCATGTACTGGTAGCCATTGGCGATCAGCATGCCGAGGCTCGGCTCGGTGACCGGGACCCCGAGCCCCAGGAAGGACAGCGTCGCTTCGAGCGCAATGGCGCGGGCCACCTGGACGGTCGCGATCACCATCAACGGCGTCAGGCAATTCGGTAGCAGGTGCCGCAGCAGGATGCGCCAGGGCGAGGCGCCCATCGCCCTGGCCGCCTCGATATATTCCTTGCGGCTCTCGATCAGCGCGCTGGCCCGGGCCGTGCGCGCATAGGCAGCCCATTCGACGATGACGAGCGCGAGCACGACGTTGAGCACGCCCTTGCCGAGAAAGGCGAGGATCATCAAGGCGATCAGGATCGCCGGAAAGGAGAGCTGCAGGTCGACCAGGCGCATCAAGGCACTCTCGATCCGCCCGCCGGCATAGGCAGCAAAGAGGCCGAGCAGGGCGCCGACCGCGGCCGCGACCACGGCGGAGGTCACGCCCACGAACAGCGAGATGCGCAGGCCATAGAGAATGGCCGAGAGCATGTCGCGCCCCTGGTCGTCGGTGCCCAGCCAGAACGTCATGCCGCTCGCCGAGGTCGAGCCGGGCGGCATGCGTCCGTCCAGGATGTCGAGCTGAGTCAGGTCGTAGGGGTTCTGCGGCGCGATCCAGGCAGCGAGGAGCGCGAGCAGGACGACGACCGCCAGCAGCGTCAGGCCGACCACGGCGGTGCGCGAGGCGGTGAAGGCGCGTGCGAATCGATTGAAGCCCGAGGCGCGCGGCGGGACGACTTGATCGAGCGAGGCCGGCGCGCTCATCGGCTCGTCCTCACGCGCGGGTCGAGCACCGCGTAGAGGCAATCGACCAGGAGGTTGATGGCGACGAAGAGCAGGACGATGATCATCAGATAAGCGACAATCATCGGCCGATCCAGGACATGAATGCTGTCGATGATCAGCTTGCCCATGCCCGGCCAGGAGAAGATCGTCTCGGTGACGACGGAAAAGGCGATCACCGATCCGAATTCGAGCCCGACGATGGTGACGACCGGGATCATGATGTTCTTCAGCAGATGCCTGCTCACGACCGCGCGCTCGGAAAGTCCCTTGGCGCGGGCGGTGCGGATGTAGTCCTGCGGGATGATCTCGCGCGCCTCGGCGCGGACGAGGCGCATCACCAGCGAGGTCTTGAACAGCGCCAGATTCAGCGCCGGCAAGATCATGTGCTGCAGCCCGTCCAGCGTCAGGAACGACCATTGGATGCCGAGGAACGCGCGCGTCTCGCCGCGCCCGCCGGAGGGCAACCAGCCGAGCTGCACGGCAAAGACCATGATGAGCAGCAGTCCCACCCAGAACCCCGGCAGCGAGAAGCCGAGGATCGAGCCGGTCATGATCGCCTTGGAGACCGGCGAATGCGGTTTCACCCCGGCGAACAAGCCGAGCGGGATGCCGATCACGATCGCCAGCAACATCGCCGCGACCGCCAGTTCGAGCGTCGCCGGCATGCGCTGGAGAATGACCTGCAGGGCAGGCTCGTTATAGACGAAGCTGCGCCCGAGATCGCCGTGGATCGCGCCGTTCAGGAAGGAGAGATATTGGACCCAGAGCGGCCGATCGAGGCCGAAGGCGGCAATGGTGCGCAGCCTCTCGCCCTGGTCGGCATCTTGTGAGATCAGCGTCTCGACCGGATCGCCGATCACGCTGATACCGATGAAGACGATCACCGTCATGGCGATCACCACGAAGATCGCCTGCAGCAGGCGCCGCAGCAGCCAGGCGCTCATGATCTGCGCTCGCCCATCTCACGCGCCTCGGTGGTGCTGCCATTCATCTGATTTCGCGCCGTCCGCTCATCTGCAGGCTGGGGCCGCTATTTGCCGATCCGATGCCCGGAGCGCTCGAGATCGAAAGCGGCCTCGGTGCTGCGGCTGAGATCGCTCTTCTTGATCCGCTGCGTCGGCGTCTTCGGGAACTCGTCGATCCTCTCGATATAGCGCGGAATCTGGAAATACGGCATCCGCCCCTCGCACCAGCGGATCAACGCCAGCGGATCGGGGCTGCGTCCGCCGGCCGCGCGGATGAACAGCTTGAGATCGTCGTCGCCGAGTTCGCTCGGCACGCCGATCAGCGCGCATTCTTCAATGTCGTCATGGGTAAGGATGATGCGCTCGACCTCCCAGGCCGAGATGTTGACGCCGCGCCGGCGCACGCTGTCCTTCTTGCGGCCGGCATAGAACAGGAAGCCGTCCTCGTCGCGCCGGGCGAGGTCGCCGGTCGAGAACCAGCCGTCCCTGACCAGCGCGGCGCTCGCCTCCTCCATCCGGAAATAGCCCTTGAAGGCGAGCTCGGCCTCGCGCGGCCTGACGACGATCTCGCCCGCTTCGCCGACAGGCACCTCCTGCCCGTCCTCGCCGAGCAGCTTCACATCGTAGAACGGCAGGGCGCGCCCGCAAGAACCGAGCCGGCCTTCCGGATTGATCGTGACGAAGGTCGTCATTTCCGAGAGCCCGTAACCCTCGCGCAACACGACGCCAAAGCGTTCCTCGAAGGCCCGCCAGACATCGATCGGGCAGCCGCCGCCCCAGGCCATGCAAACCTTGTGCTGCCGGTCGAGGGGACTTTCCGGCTGCTTCAGGAGCAGCGGCAGGACGCCGCCGAGATAGTGGATATGCGTGACGTCGTAGCGCCGGACCTGGTCCCAGAACTGCGAGGCACTGAACTTCTCGACCATGGCGAGCGTGATCGGCTCCATCAGCGCCGCGATCAGCACGGCGACGCCGGCCCCATGATGCAACGGCTCCCAGAGCAGGAAGACGTCTCCAGCCCTGGCGCCGGTCAGCGCCAGCGTCCCCATCGGCCCCGCACGCAGGCTGCGGTCGCTCTTCAGCACGCCCTTCGGTTCGCCGGTGGTGCCGGAGCTCGGCGTGATCGCGATGATGTCGTCGGCCAGCACATCGACGGGCGGCCGGCCAGGCGAAGCGGCATCGATCAAGCGGGAAAACTCTCCCGGACCGTCGCCCCCGCGCCAGACCAGCTTGAGCTCCGGCAGCCGCGCGGTGATCGGCGCGAGCAGCTCGGCATGGCTGCGATCGGCGATGAGCGCATGCGGCGCGAAGCGATCGAAGACGAAGTCGAGCGAGGCGCCCTTGAGATGGACATTGACGGGGATGCGGACCAGTCCCGCCTTCGCCAGCGCGAAGATGGTGACGATGTGATCGGGATGGCTCGGCAGCATCACGGCGACACGGTCGCCCTTGCGCAATCCCATCGCCAGCAACGCGTTCGCCAGCCGGTTGATCCGGCCATCGAGTTCGCCGACGGACCAGTCGCGCTCCCCGAAGCGGCAATAGACATGTGCGGGATCCGCGGCAGCGCGCCTGTCCCAGAGCTGCCCGATCGTGATGGCGTCGGTCTGCATGTCGTACCCCGGAATGCTCGCCCGGTCGACGCGCATATGTCGGCCAAGGAAGTATCGAATTACAATAACAGTGATTGAATATTGATATTATGTTCGGATATGTGTCAAGCCAGGGCGAGCGAGACACGGAGGCTGATTTGTCCGACATCGAACTGGAGCGCCACGGCGCGGTCGCGATCGTCGCGATCAATCGTCCGGCCAAGCGCAACGCGCTCAGCGGCGAGGCCTGGCGCGAACTGGGTGGCGCGTTCACGCAGCTTCATGCCGACGATGCGCTGCGTGCCATCATTCTCACCGGCCGTGGCGGCGCATTCTGCGCCGGCGACGAGATTGGCGCCTTCGCCGTCGTGCGCGACGATCCTCCGGCGCGCCAGGTCTATTGGGACGGCATCATGGCTTGCTACGCGGCGGTGTCGGCGGCACGCGTACCTGTGATCGCGGCCGTCAGTGGACCCTGCGTCGGCGGCGGCTGCACCCTGGCGCTGCGCGCGGATTTCCGGATCGCCGACGCGACCGCGCGTTTCGGCGTGCCCCCGGCAAAGCTAGGCCTGGTCTATCCAGCCGACAGCACGCAGCTCCTCGCCGCGACGGCCGGTCTCTCGATGGCGCGGCATATGCTCTACACCGGCGCTCTGATCGGGGCCGAGGCGGCGCTGTCCTGCGGGCTCGTGTCGGACGTCGTCGAGGACGATGTCGTCGAGGCGGCGCTACGCTTCGCCGCGCCCATGCTTGCCAATGCTCCACTCTCGATCCGGGCCGCCAAGCTCGCCTGCGACGCGATTCAGCTGGGCCGCCTCGCCGATGTTGCAGCCAATGTCGCGGCGCTGTCGGAGGCCGCCGATCGCAGCGAGGACTATCGCGAAGGCACGCGCGCCTTCGCCGAGAAGCGCAAGCCGGTCTTCACCGGGCGCTGAACCGGAACGCCGACAGGACGACGACGATGACCGAGATCACCGTGCCCACCGACGCGAACGTGTTTGGCGCCCTGTTCGGCCGGGAGCACGATCCGGCGCGCGTCTTCATGGAAACGGCGGCCGGGCGGCAGCTCCGCTTCGGCGAGGCGGCGGACATCACCGCCCGCTACGCCGGCCTGCTGGCCGGACTCGGCGTCGCGAAAGGCCGGTTCGTCGCCGGCCTTCTGGAGAAATCGCCGGAGGGCATCCTGCTCTATCTCGCGGTTTGCAGGCTCGGAGCCGTCTATCTGCCTGTCCATATCGGCCTGACCGACGCTGAAATCAGCCATATCCTCCGGGACGCCGAGCCGGTGGCGGTGGTCTGCGACCCCTCGCGGCGCGACTGCGTCGGCTCGGCCGGAACGCACCGAGTGCTGACGCTGGACGCAAAGGGCGCAGGCACGCTGACCGAGGGGAGCCGCGGAATCGAAGGGCTGGACGAACTCACGGCGGTTTCGCCGTCCGACGCGAACGCCATGGTCTACACCTCCGGCACGACGGGCCGGCCGAAAGGCGCGCTGCTTTCGGCCGGCAGCGTGATCTGGAACGCACGCGCGCTCGCCGCCTGCTGGCGGATCGGCCCGGACGATACCCTGCTCCACGCCAACCCCATGGCCTACGGGCTCTTCGGCACGACGACGCCGGCACTTGCCGGAGGCGCCGCGATGATCCTGCTGTCGAAATTCGAGACGGAGGCGGTGCTGGCCGCCTTGCCCCGCGCGACGATCTTCGCCGGGGTCCCGACCTATTACAGCCGCCTCATGGCCGACCCGCGTTTCGGCCGGGAGCTCTGCACCGAGATGCGCCTGTTCGTCACCGGTTCGGCGCCGATGCGGGCCGATGCCTTCGAGGCCTTCGCGGCCCGCACCGGCCATCGCCTCCTCGACCGCTACGGGCTGACCGAGGCCCTGATCGCCACCTCGAACCGCTTCGAGGATCACCGCCGCCCCGATACGTCGGGCCTGCCGCTGCCGGGTTCGCGGCTTCGCATCGTCGACAAGGACGGACAGGAGGTGCCGGCCGGAACGGTCGGGATGATCGAATTGCAGCAGCCTTTTCCGTTCCTCGGCTATTGGCGCGACGACGCGAAGACGGCAGCCGCCTTCCGCGACGGCTGGTTCGTGACCGGCGATTTCGGCCGCGTCGACGAGGAGGGCCATGTCAGCGTGCTCGGTCGCGGCGCCGATCTCATCATCACCGGCGGCCTCAACGTCTACCCCAAGGAAGTCGAGGCTGCGCTCAACGCCTTGGACGCGGTCACCGAAAGCGCTGTGATCGGCGTTTCGCACCCCGATTTCGGAGAGGCCGTCGTCGCCGTGGTGCAGCTGGCGAACCGCCGCACACCCTTCGATCCGCAGCAAGCGATCGCGGCGCTCCGATCTTCGCTGGCCGGCTACAAGGTGCCCAAGCGCATCGAGCTGGTCGACGAGATGCCGCGCAATACGCTCGGCAAGATCCAGAAGAACCTCCTCAAGCAGCGCTTCGCCGGAACGTTCGGCCCGGGCGCGGGTTGAGGCGCCGGACGAAGCTGCTACAGCTTGGACAGCCCCGCGAAAGGTCTCCGCACACCATGGTGTCGTCGATGTCGAAATCTGCGCCAGCCGCACCCCTGGCCGACCGCGGCGAAGGGGCGCCGGAGATCGACGAGCGCCTCTTCGTCGCCTCCGTCGCCAAGGCGATGAAGGTCCTGGAGGCCTTCGACAAGACGGCCGCGACGCTGAGCCTGTCGGACATCGCGATCCGTACGGGGCTCGGCCGCAGCGCCTCGCAGCGCTTCATCTATACGCTCGAGCGCCTCGGTTATCTCGATCGCGACGCCCAGACGAAGCGCTACGGCCTGTCGCGGAAGGTCTTCCGTTTCGCGCAAAATGCCAGCTCGTCGAACCAAGGGCTGGAAGCGGCCTATCCGCAGATGCGCATCCTGAGCGAGAAGACCCGGGAGACGATCTCCTGGGTCGAGGTCGACGGCGCCGACATCGTCATCATCGCAACGATACCGAGCACGCATATCTCGTCGGTCAACCTCCCCATCGGCACCCGGTTTCCGGCACTCTCCTCCTCGTCCGGCCAGATGCTGCTCGCCCATTCCGCACCGAGCCATGTCGAGAAGGTCTGGAAAGCGTCCGCCCCTTCGGTGTCACAGCGCACCAAGGCGCGCGACGCGGCCGAGATGATGCGCATCCTCGAAGCGGCCAAGGCGGTCGGCTTCTCCGTCACCGAGAAGAACATGGAACAGGGCAGCATCTCGGTGTCCGCGCCGGTTCATGATCGCGCCGGCCGCGCGATCGGCTCGATCAACCTCTCGACCCTGACCACGCGCTACAGCCGCGAGACCGCGATCGCCGAACTCGCGCCGCTCGTGCTCGAGGCCGCGACGAAAGCGACGGAAACGCTCGCCTCCTGAGCCGGGCCTCGGCGCCCGCTCACTCAGTCGGAATCTCTGGGTTTCAACGTGCGGGCGTCGCTCGCGCGCAATCGGGCTTGCGCTCGCTTGACAGTCAGCAAAAATCGTCTTCAAATATCAATTATTATATACCAATAATAAGGGGATCGCGTATGGCTGCCACCCTCACCTCGCCGGTAAAGCGCCTCGCGCTCGCCTCGACCCTCCTTCTGTGCCTGGGCGCCGCGCCTGCCTTCGCCGAGAAGCTGACCATGGGAATCGGCGGAGCGGTCAATTCGCTCGACCCTCATTTCTACAGCACGACGCCCAACAACCTGGTCGCGTTCCACATGTTCGACCGGCTGGTGCATCGCAGCCCGGAGGGCAAGCTCACTCCCGGTCTCGCTACGGAATGGCGCGCGATCTCCCCGACCGTGTGGGAGTTCAAGCTGCGCGAAGGCGTGACCTGGCATGACGGCAGGCCCTTCACGGCCGACGACGTCGCCTTCACCCTGAAGCGCGCCATCGACGTTCCCAACAATCTCGGCGGCTTCGCCGGCATCATCCGGCCGATCAAGGACACCGAGGTCGTCGGCCCCACCGTGATCCGCCTGACCACCACGTCGCCAGTGCCGAACCTGCCGAGCGACCTCACCCGCCTCGCCATCGTCTCGCGTCACGCCGGCACCGATGCGACCACGGCCGACTACAACAGCGGCAAGGCGGCGATCGGCACCGGCCCGTTCAAGCTGGTGAGCTATACGCCCGGCGAGCGCGTCGAATTCGCCCGCAACGACAACTGGTGGGGCGAGAAGCCCGCCTGGACGACGCTGACGATCCGGCTGATCCCGAATACCGCCGCACGGACGGCCGCCCTGCTGTCCGGCGATCTCGACCTGATCGACACGCCCTCCGCCAGCGATCTCCCGCGCCTCGAGAAGTCCGAGAACATCCACGTTGCCTCGGTCGCTGGCATGCGCGTCAACTACATCGTCCCGATGATCAAGCCGGCCGAGGATGCGCCGCCGATAACGGACAAGAAGGGCGCCAAGCTCGATCCGTCGCCGCTGACCAGCCAGAAGGTCCGCGAGGCGCTCTCGATCGCGATCAACCGTGCCGGCATCACGGAGCGGATCATGCTGGGCACCGCCAATCCCACGGGCCAATGGCTGCCGCCCGGGATCATGGGATACGATCCCAAGACCCCGGTCCCGGCCTATGATCCGGAAAAGGCCAAGCGCCTTCTGGCCGAGGCCGGATTCCCCAACGGCTTCAAGATCACGCTCTCGACCTCAAACGACCGGGTGCCCTACAGCGTCGAGGTCGCGCAGGCGATCGCGCAGATGTGGAGCCGCATCGGCGTCGACACCGCGATCGACGCCATCCCCTTCAGCGTCTACTCGTCGCGAGGCGCCAAAAGCCAGTTCACCGCCTATCTCGGGAGCTGGAGCAACAATTCCATGGAAGGCACGGGCCTGCTCAGGGATCTCGTCGGCACGCGCAACAAGGAGACCGGCTGGGGCCTCTACAATTGGGCGCAGTATTCCAATTCGAAGCTCGACGCGCTCAATGCCAGCGCCATCGCCGAGATCGACGACACCAAGCGCGAGGCCCTCGTGCTCGACGCGGTGAAGCTGGTCTCCACCGACGTCGCCATCCTCCCGCTCTACCACTTCAAGAACATCTGGGCGACGCGAGGCAAGGTGTTCTACCAGCCACGCATCGACGAGCTCACATTGGCAGTCGACGTGAAACACAAATAGCACGAGCACGCACAGTTTGATCTCGATCAGCGGCAAGCGCCAATAGCTGACCTTGTCGCCCGCCAGGAAGCAGACGCTGTTGGGCGAGCGAATGGGGGTGCCTTGCGCCGAGAGGCCTCCAGCAGCCTTCCTGGAGGCATCTCAAGCCGGGCATGCGATTCCGAACTGTTGTCGTTTTCCCTACAAGTTGCGATTAGACGCCGCCTCTGGCCTTCGCCACCCAGTCGTCGAACATGGCCTTGTTTTGGGTGATCCACTCATCGGCCATGCGGTTGATGTTGGCGCTGCTGGCGCCGTTCTTGTTGATGTTGAACTCCCAGGCCGACCAGCTCGCGAGCGGGAACTTGATCTGCTCGATCAGTGTCTTGATCGCCGGGTTGGCCGCGACGAACTGCTTGTTCGCGACAGAGGCCCAGTTCCAGGACGACATCGCCATGCGGCAGGGATCGGCTCCGCCGGCGCAGCCTTTGACGCCCGGTACCAGGGCTGAACCGCGGTTCGGCACGTTCGGCGGCAGCGCATCCTCCGGCGTGGGCAACCAGACGACGTCCTCGCCCGGGATCAGCGCGTTGTTCACCCAGGACGGGCTCCACGCATAGAAGAAGGCGGGCTCGCCGCGCTTCACGCGCGCCACGGCCTCGACCATCAGGGTCTCGTATTTGCCGCGCACCGAGCGGACGGTGTCCTTGAGGCCGAACTTGTCGAGCTGGAAGTCGACCACGTCGCCGCAACTCCAACCCGGGTCGCAGTTGATCAGGTCCGCGCGCCCATCCTTGCCGAACAGCGCGGCGATCTTGGGATCCTTCATCTGCACCAGCGTGGTGATGTTGTGTGCGGTCGCGGTCTTCTTGTCGATGAGGTAGCCGTTGATGCCGCCGCCGACGATCATGCCGCTGCCGAGCAGCTCGGCCTGCTTCTCGACGGCCCGGAAGGCGGGTTCGCGTTGGGGCATGTTGACGTCGGTGGCGAGGTCGAGATCGCCCTGCCCTGCAGCCTGGAAGAACAGCGTCGTGTTGAGCGTCGAGAGCTTCACCTCGTAGCCGAGCTCCTTCATCGCCCGGCTGATGATTTGGGCAGTCACGTAATTGGCGCCGAGGCTGTCGCTCTGGGCGTAGCGCACGGTCTTGCCCTTGCCCGGCAAGGCCTGGGCGAACGCCGCTCCCTGCAGGGCGACTGCGGCGAGCGCCGCCGCGGCAACAGTCTTGATAAACGGTCTGGCTGACAGGCTGATCATCGCGTTCTCCTCTTCGGTTATGGCTGGTCTTGTCCCCGGCCCGCCCTTTGTGGGCGGGTTCTTCGTTGAAATCGGTCGGTCACGCCGCCTGTCGGCTGGCCTCCGGCGGCGCAGGCGCGGTGATCTCCTCGCGGCGGTTTCCCCGCAGGAAGCGCATCAGCGCCTGAAGCAGGGAGGTGCGCTGATCACGTTTCGTCTCGGCGAGTTTCTGGGTGATGCGGTCGAGCATCATCGCCAGCAGGACGATGGCGATGCCGCCGATGGCGGCGCGGCCGACATCGAGCCTCCCGAGGCCCTGGAGCACGACGAGGCCGAGCCCTTCGGCGCCGATCATCGCGACGACGACCGACATCACCATCGCGGTCAGAACGGTCTGGTTGAGCCCACCGAGGATGGACGGGATCGCAAGCGGAAGCTGGATCTCCCAGAGCAACTGGCGGCTGTCCGCGCCGAAGGCGAGACCAGCCTCGACGATCTCGTGCTCGACCATGCGGATGCCGAGATTGGTGAAGCGGATCAGCGGGGGAGCCGCAGCAGTGACCACCGCGACCTCGCCCGGGACAGTGCCGACGCCGAACAGCATCACCACCGGCACGAGGTAAACGAAGGTAGGCGTAGTCTGCATGATGTCGAGGATTGGGCGGACGACGTTCCAGACCCGGTCGCTGCGGGCGCAGAGAATACCGATCGGGATGCCGATCACCGCGCAGAAAACGATCGCGGTCGTGATTAGCGAGAGCGTCGTCATCGCCTCGGTCCAGACGCCGAGCATGGCGATGACGATCAGAGACACGACGCTGAAGGCCGCGACGCCCCGGCCGGCGCTGCGCCAAGCGATCAAGCCGATCAGCAGGAGCATCGCGGGGAACGGAATCGCATGCAGCGCCCAGTCGTTGAAGCCGAGCAGACTTTCGACCGGCCATTTGATCGCCTGGAACAGCGGCCGCAGGTTCAGGGCCAGCCAGCGGACTCCGTCCTGGATCCACTGGTCGACCGGGAAGATCGCGAGATCGTCAGCCTTGATCATGCGGCTTCTCCCGGGCTCGGCAGGTTGGCGATACGGGCGAGTATCTGCTCCGCGCCGAGCAGACCGACGAGCTTGCCACTGTCGTCGACGACGCCCATGGCGTGATCGGCGCGGTAGCTGCGCGCGACATCGACGAGCCTGGCGCCCTCGGGAACGCAGAGATAAGGGCCACGCCCGGCCGGCAATTCGCCGGTCTGCTTCAGCGTGGCGATCTGGGCTTCGCCGAGTCCGGCGACCACATGCTCCTGCTGGTCGAGCAGGAGGCCGCCCCCGGCGCCTCCGACGACGATGCCGTTCGGCCCGCGCCAGAGCACGGTCGGCGCCTTCATCACCGAGTGTGCGTCGAACAGCCGTGCCCTGTCGACTTCGCGCGTGAAGGCGGCGACATAGTCGCTGCCCGGCTCGAGCACGATCGATTGCGGCGTGCCCTCGCGCACGAGCTTGCCTTCCGACATGATCGCGATGCGGGTGCCCAGCTTCAGCGCTTCCTGGAAATCATGGGTGATGAACAGGATGGTCTTGTTCAGCGTGCGCTGGAGGCGCAGCAACTCGTCCTGCATCTCGGTGCGGATCAGCGGATCAAGCGCGCTGAAGGCCTCGTCCATGATCAGGATGTCGGCATCGGTCGCGAGGGCCCGCGCGAGCCCCACACGCTGGCGCATGCCGCCCGACAGCTCATGCGGCAGGTGATAGCCCCAGCGCGCAAGCCCGACGACGGAGAGAATCTCCTCGGCGCGCTTGCGGCGCTGGGCCGGCGCGACGCCGCGCAGCTTCAGCCCGAACTCGACATTCTCGATGACGCGCTTGTTGGGCAGCAGCGCGAAGTGCTGGAACACCATCGACATCCGCGTGCGCCGGACCTCGCGCAGCGCCTTCTCGGAGAGCGGCACGATGTCCTGGCCGTCCAGCAGGATGCGCCCGGCGCTGGGCTCGTTCAGCCGGTTGACGCAGCGTGCGAGCGTCGATTTGCCGGAGCCGGACAGACCCATGATCATGTACATCGCGCCGGACGGGACGCTGAGCGAGACGCCATCGAGCCCAACAACCTGGCCGAGCTTCCCGAAGACGCTGTCCTTCGTGCCGCCGCCGCGCAGGATCTGCAGCGCCTCGGTCGGGTCCTTGGCGAAAACCTTGTAGAGGTTTTCGATACGCAGCCTTTCGCTCACCGCTGTTCCCCTTCTCATTGTCCGGTGGGGTCGACCTTCCGCCCGTTCTCCCAGGAGCGCTGCGCGGTCAGCGCAGCGGCGAAAAGTCGGTCGGCAGCAGGATCTTGTTCTCGGCCTGCTCGATGTTCTCGGAAAGCCTGGGCAGGAAGGCCTGCCAGCGCGGCTCGTCGGCAAGCTGCTGGCGCCTGCGCCGCCGGTCCTCCAGATCCTCATAGGCCCAAAGATGCGTGACCTGGCTGAGAGCACCGATCTCGGTGGTGAAGTAGCCGATAAGGCGGCCGAGGATGGGCTGCTGGATCGCGAGCCCTTCCTCGCGAACAAGCTTGAGATAGGTCCCCATCCTGCCCGTTCGGATGCGGTAGATGCGCTCCTCGACGATCACGCGCGGCCCTCCTCGGCGGCTTCGGTGAGAAAGCCCCGCATCAGCGCAGCAACCTGGCCGGGTGCCTCGTTCAGCAGGGAGTGACGCAGCCCCGGCAGGATGTGCAGCCGGGAGTCCGGAATGCGCTCATGCATGTAGCGCGACATGCGTGGGTTCGAGCCCTGATCGTGCTCGCCGGTCATGATCAGTGTCGGCAGCCGGATCTGGTCGATCAACCCGCCGAAATCAGTCTCGGCCAGCACGCGGTAGGCCGATGCGTAGCAATCGGGATCGTTCTCAGCGTTGCGGCGGCGGAGTTCGACGATCAGCTCGGGATTGCGCGCCTGAAAATCCTCGGTCAGCCAGCGCGACAGCGAGGCGTCGTAGTGCGAACCGCGATCGCCGGCCTTGAGCGCGGCGAGGCGCGCCAGCACGCGCTCCCGCTCCTCGTCGGTCCGGCCAGAGACCGTCGACAGCAGCACCAGCCGCCGCAGCCGCTCGGGGTGGGTCAGAGCGAGGCGCTGCGCGATCAGGCCGCCGAGCGAAAAACCGGCGAGATCGAAGCGGCCGAAGCCGGTGTGATCGGCAAGCGCGAGCACGTCGCCAGTGAAATCGTCGATCTCATAGCGGCCCTTGACCCGCGCCGAGCGGCCATGGCCGCGCAGGTCGAAGCTCAAGATGCGGAAGCGGTCGGACAGCCGCGTGATCACCCCGTCCCAGGACTCGCAATAGGAGCCGACGCCATGAACCAGCACGAGCGGCAGACCGCCCGAGCCGCTCAGCCGGTAGTTCAGCTCGACGCCGTCGCGAAGGAGCGTGCCGCTCACGTCAGGCGCCTGTGTCAGGGCAGCCGCATCCGCCATCGCCGTCAGGCCCCGACCGCAGCGAAGCGCGGACGGGCGGCCTCGCGTTCGCGGGCTGCGAAATGCGGCATCACCTCGTCGATGAAGAGCCTGAGCGTCCGGACCTGCAACTCGAAGGGCAGATTGTAGGAGAGGCCAAGACAGAACTGGTCGACACCGGCGGCCTCGTAGACCTCGAGCTTGGAGATGACCTCTTCCGGCGTGCCGAAGACGAGGTTATCGCGGATCGCCTTTGGGTCGTAGCTGCCGCGATTGGCGACCGTCTCGAATGGCACGGCCTCGGGGAAGCCGTTCTTCACCGTACCGATATTCTGCATCAGATTCTCGAAATAGCGCCCGTAATCGACGCTGTATCGGACGATCTCCTGCCAATCCTGCCTGCTGTCATAGACGCAGGTGCGGCGCTGCATCATGAATTTCGGGCGCGGGCGCTCGGGATTATCGGCGCAGGCCTTGCGGAACTTCTCGGCGAGTACTCCGATCTCCGCAACAGGCGCCGAAAGCGGGGTCGAGAGGATACTGGCGCCAATGCCGACGGCCCAGTCGAAGGTGCCGGGATCGCGCGCCGCGACCCAGATGCGCGGATGCGGCTTCTGCAGCGGCTTGGGTACCGAGGTCGCGAGCGGGAACCGCCAGTAATGCCCGTCATGGGCGTAGTCGCCCGCCCAGAGCTTTTGAACCGCGGGGACGAGTTCCTTCATATAGGCGACGCCCTCCTGCTGGGGCATGCCACCGGCCATGCGGTCAAACTCGTATTGATAAGCGCCGCGCGCGATGCCGATTTCGAGGCGGCCGCCGGTCAGGTGGTCGCAGAGCGCCGCCTCGCCGGCCAGCCGGATCGGCGACCAGTAGGGCGCGACCAGCGTCGCCGTGCCCAGCCTGATCCGGCTGGTATGCTGGGCGAGCCAGCCCAGCGTCTGGAACGGATTCGGCGAGATCGTGCATTCGATGGTGTGATGCTCGGCGGTCCACAACGTCTCGAAGCCGCCCTCGTCGGCCATGCGGGCAAGCCCCAGCATGTTGGACATGGCGTCCTGCATCGATTCATCGGGTGAAAAGCGCTCCATATTGATCGAGAGAGCGAATTTCATGGCTTGCCTCCGTGCAAACGTGCGGGACAGCGCATCAGCGCAGGCGGATGACGAACGGGTCCTGCATGGCACCCGAGTAGTCGATGACGACGTTCTTCAGGCGCGAGAACTCGCGCATGACCTCGAAGCCGCCGCGGCGGCCATAGCCGCTCTTCTTCGTGCCTCCGTTCGCAGACATGAAGGCGGCCGAGCGGTAGGTGTTGATCCAGACGGTGCCAGCCTCGACATTGCGGGCGAAGCGCATGGCTCGGTCGATATCGCGGGTCCAGATACCGGAAGCGAGCCCGTATTCGCTGTCGTTGGCGAGCGCGATCATTTCCTCCTCGCTCGAAAAGGGCACGACACCGACGACGGGGCCGAAGATCTCGTTGCGCATGAAACTCATGTCGTTGCGCGCTTCGGTCAGCACCGTCGGCTCGTAGTACCAGCCGCGCGCCAGCGCCTCGTTCTGCGGCTTGCGGCCGCCGACGGCGATCCTGGCGCCCTCGCGCACGCCGGAGCCGACGAAATGCTCGACCTTGTCGAGTTGCGCCGCGAGCGCGAGCGGCCCGATATCGGTGTCCTCGGCCATGGGATGGCCGACCTTGACGCGCCTGGTGCGCTCGACCAGCGCCTCGACGAAGCGGTCATAGACCGGCGCCTCGACGAAGCAGCGGGAACCGGCGACGCAGGTCTGGCCGGCCGCAGCGAAGATGCCGGAGACGACGCCGTTGACCGCGCGCTCGATGTCGACATCCGAGAACACGACATGAGGCGACTTGCCGCCGAGTTCCATTTGGCAGGGCACGAGATTGCCCGCTGCGTTTCCGGCGATCTTGCGGCCGGTGTCGGTCGAGCCGGTGAAGACGTATTTCGCGATGCCGGGATGGCGGGTCAGCGCATCACCGGTGGTCATGCCGTCGCCGGTGACGACATTGACGACGCCAGGCGGAATGCCGGCCTCGATCACCAGTTCCGCCAGCGCCAGCGCCGAGGCCGTGGCATGCTCGGAGGGCTTGACCACGATCGTGTTGCCGATGGCGAGGCAGGGCGCCAGCGTGCCCGTCAGCATCATCAGCGGCGAATTCCAGGGGATGATCATCGCGACGACGCCGATCGGCTCGCGCAGGTTGAAGTTCAGCGTGTCGAGCTTGTTGACCGGGATCGTGTCGCCCTGGAGCTTGTCGGCCATCCCCGCGAAGTAGCCGTAGGAGTCCGGGATCGCCCGCATCTGGGCGCGCATCTCCTTGATCAGCTTGCCGTTGTCGCGGCATTCGAGCTGGGCCAATTCCTCGGCATGGGCCAGAACGAGCTCACCGAGCCGGCGTACCAGCTTGCCGCGATCGGTCTGCGTCATGCGCCGCCAGGCCGGGTTGATCAGCGCGGCGCGGGCCGAGCGGACGGCGGCGTCGACATCGCCGGCATCGCCCAGGGCGAACTCGTACCATGGCTCGGCCGTGGTCGGATCATAGCTCGGCGCGTAGACGCCACCTTGCGGCGCGACGAAGGAGCCGTCGATGAAATGCCCGATGCGCGAGCCCTGAAGGGTTTCGACCGTCGTCTTCATGATGCGCCGCCGCGCTCCCAGAGTTGCGGAATGCCGGCCCAGGGCCGGGTGTCCTCGACCATCGCGAAGCGTCCGCCGTCATGGGAATCGATGTAGATGCCAAAGCGGCGGCCGTTGCTCTCGCTGACATAGCGGCGAAGAACGCTGCGGGTTTCCCGTGTCAGGATCTGCTCGTAGGGCAACTCGTCGAAGCCGAAGAAGCGCACGCCCTCGGGCAGGCAAATGTCGCCGGCATTACCTGCGAGTCGCGCCCGGTAGACAAGATGACCTGGATCGCCATCGGCGACGTCGAACACCGAATAGAGGAAGGTGTCCTCCGGCAGCAGCGGCAGGCTCTCGCCATTGGCGAGCGGCAGCCTTCCGTCGAGAATGCGGCGTGTCGCTCGCGGCAGGGCCCAGCCGCCATCGCCCTCGCGGCAGAGCAGGAGCCTGCCGTCGGACTCGACGAGGTAGTTGACGATCATGCTGCTCGACGCGAGCCAGCCCGGCGGCAGCGGGTCCTTCACCGCCGCATAGCGGCCGCGGCAGAAGGCCAGCGGCGCGGAGGGGCTGGTGCCGAATGCCTGCACCTGGCCGATCAGCACGATGTGGTCGCCGGCATCGACGCGCTGGTGCAGGCTGCAGTCGAACCAGGTCAGGCAATCGCCGAGTACGGGCGCGCCGGTATGGACGCTGTCATAAGCGACGTTGGCGAATTTATCCGGAGATTTGGAGGCGAAGAGGTTCGAGAGATCCTTCTGCTCCTCCTGCAGCAGGTTGACCGCGAAGCAATCCGCCGTTTCGAAGGCGGGAAAGCTCGACGCCCCCTTGCCGACGCAAACCAGCAACAAGGGCGGATCCAGCGAGACGGAGGTGAAGGAATTCGCGGTCATGCCGCGCGGACGACCCTCGGTGTCGTGCGTCGTGACGATCGTGACGCCAGTCAGGAAGGTCCCAAAAGCCCGCCGCAAGGCGACGGGGTCGATCGTGGTGGAATGTTGGGGCGCCGTCGCCAGCATGGCGATCCTCTTCGGTGCTCGTCACCAATGAGGATGAGGCTAGGCAGCCGCCCGCAGCCTTTCTTCCTCCGAAACGGAGGACACGCAGGCAAAAGGATTCGCCGCTTCAGGGGTAAGCGGCGGTTCGGCCTTCAATGACGTCGTGCATCTTCAACGCCAGTTCGAGGGTAAAGCGCCTTTCCGGCGTGTCCGGATTGATCTGGAACAGTTCCTCGATCCGGGCGAGCCGATAGCGCAGCGTCGTGACGTGCAGCCCCATCGCATCGGCGCAGGGTTGGCTGCGGCAGCCGGCGCGCAGATAGGCCGTCAGCGTTTCCAGATAGGGCGTGCCATGCTCGCGATCATGCGATGCTACCCGGCCGATGCTGCCCTCGACGAAGGCCCGCACCTCGGCCGAATCGGCGGCGCCAATCAGCATCGGCAAAGGGCCGAAATCGAGCGCCGAAAGCACGCCGCTGCGCCGGAAGCTGCGCGCGATCCGCAGCATTCGCCAGGCCCGCTCCCATTCTCCGGAATAGGCGTCGAGCCCGTCACAGACGCCGCCGATGACGGCGATGGGCTCGCCACGCGGGCCATGGCGCAGCGTTTCGACCAGGCGCTGCGCGAAACGGTCGAGCCGCTCTCGCTCCTCGCCCGCCTGCGCTGGGAGCAGGCAGACCAAGCCGGTTCCGATCGTGATGACATGGCAGCTCAGGCCATGTTGCCGCGCGAGCCGCTGGACGCTTTGATGGGCTTCCAGCGGCTCGCGCTCGCCGCCTGCGGCACCGGGAAGATCCACGACCAGCATCCGCAGCGCGCGCGACAGTGGCAGGCCGAGATGGCGCGCGCGGCGCGCGATGTCCTCCGGATCGCGCCAGCGCCGTTCGACGATCTCGAAGAATAACTCGGTCAGCGTGCGTGTCTCGAAGCGGAACTGGATCACGCTGCGCATCATCTGGACGCTCAGCGCGAATTTGGCGCTGTCCAGCATGAGCCGCCGCAGATCGTCGCCCGGCTCGGCGTCGAACAGGACGAGGGCACCGACGATATCCGCATCGACGCTCAAGGGCTCGATCAAGGCAGGCAAGACCAGCTTTCCGCCGTTGGCTTCGATGGAGATGCTGCCAATTTTTGCCTCGCCGTCGGCCACCGCGGCCTTGACCGTGGCGATGACGGGATCGGCCTGCCCCGTCGCCAACAAGGTGCGCCACGCAGCTTCGTCATAGGAGACGGGGGCTGGCGAACCTGCGGCGACGAGTCCGTTTTCGGCGAAATCCACCACAAGCACCGCGCATCGCAGCAACTCGTCGAGCCGAGCCGCCAGGGCCTCCGCCGATCCGCCCGACAGGACTTCCTGCAGCAAGGCTCCCTGGGCATGCAGCGCGCGACGCTGCTCCTCTGCTGCGCGCCGCTCTGCCCATAAACGATGCTCGCGCTCGACTGCGATCGCGCCGAGATGGGCGATCATGCCCATGAAGGCGAGGTCGTCGGAGGGCAGCGGCTTGATGTCGCGCGAGATGAGGCTCAGCACCATCGGGCGCCCTTCGGCATCGACGCTGGTCAGCGGCATCACCAGAACCGAACGGTAGTCGCGCTCGAAGGCCTCGCGCCGGTAGCCCGGGAATTCCTCCGAGGCCCGTGCGTCGGGGATGTAGACCGGCTCTCCCGTCCGCAACGCCAAGAGCGCCGGGCTCGTCGCCAGTTCCCAGCGATCCTCGAGCTGGCGTCGCAGCAGCGTCGGGTCATGACGCACGGAGACATGGGCGTAGCCATGCCCTACGTCGATCGACATGATCGAGCCCATGCTCCAGCCGCCATGGTCACAGGCCGCCTTGACCAGGTCGAACAGGATGCCGGGGAGATCGACGCCGGAGTTGATCCGGCTCGCCACCTCCCTGAGCGAATGCATTTGCGAAACAGGCGTAAGCACTTCGTCCCCCTTCCTATCTTGCGCAGCCTCGCAGCATTCCAACGGCCAAGCTTCCTCGCAATCATAGGAAGACATCCGGCTGACGAACACTAGCCTCGGCCGTCATCGCCACTGAGCTGTCGGGAGAGGGCCATGGATATCGGGGTGCGCAAGATCGCGACCTTCGTCGAGGAGACGATAATCGAGGGGGGCAAGGCGGCGCCGCGTCCGATCACCATGACGGTTGTCGCGGCAGTGGTGAAGAACCCCTGGGCCGGCCAGGGCTTCGTCGAGAACCTTCGTCCCGAGATCATGCGCATCGCGCGCCCGCTCGGCCTGGAGATGACGCGCCGGCTGATCGCCGTGCTGCCGGGGGAGCGGGTCGAAGCCTATGGCAAGGCCGCGATCGTCGGCGTAAATGGCGAGATCGAGCACGCTTCGGCGCTCATCCATACGCTGCGCTTCGGCAACACCTTCCGCGAGGCGGTCTCGGGAACCGCCTTCCTGAGCTTCACCAACACGCGCACCGCGCCGGGCGCGCTGATTTCGCTGCCTATGATCCACAAGAGCGAGACCGGCAAGCGTTCGCATTTCATCACGGCAACCTTCCAGATCGCCGATGCGCCCGGCCCCGACGAGATCGTCGTCGCGATCGGCGCCTCCGATGGCGGCCGCGCCCATCCGCGCATCGCCGACCGCTTCGAGGATATGAAGGAGATGGAGGCGGAGCTAACAGCACCTGAGCTCGTCAGCATCTGATCGAATCCGATGGTGGCAGACGCCATCGGCCTCATCTGTGCGAATGCGGTCCATGCCGGCGCCGATGCACAGCGCGGTGGGCCATCGAGACAATCCTGGCACACAGGGGCGTGGCGCCTTCGCAATGGCCCCGACCTAAGGCATCGGTGCGCTCGTGGGCGCCTGGTTTGATCGGCATCTATATGAGGCGACTGGCGTCGAGCTATCTTGAGGCTACATAAACTTGCATGTTTCCGATGGGAGGCAGCATCCCTCGCCAGCACATCGCGCTGCGCGCTCCCATCTTGCGCCGTATGTAAACATTGGCACGATGCCCGGAAGCAGACATTCGTTCAGGCACACCCTGGTGTCGGTGTCGGATTTAGACGGATATTTCTCACTCGCAGGCGAGCGACGAAGGCGTCCGCCTCAGCACTCAATCCCGCGGCAGGCTGCGGGCGCTGAAGTCACAGGATTGCTGAGCGATTGCCGCAATGCGCGCGGCGAGCGGCGAGATGTCGCCCTTGCGGTGCACCGCATGGTAACGGAGCGGTGGAATCGGCGGCTCGGTCCGGATGACGCGCAGCCGGCCGTTGGCGATCTCCGGGCCGAAATAGCTGGCCGTCAGGAAGGTGACGCCCAATCCGGCGGCGGCAAGGGCTGCCAGCACGTTCAGGCTGTTGCATTGAACGATGTGGTTGATCGCGAGTCCATTGGCCACCGCCCAGTCGAGCACCAGCTTCTGCAGGCCGGAGCCCTGGGTCTGCGTCAGGATCGGATAACGCGCCATCTCGCCGAGCGGGATCAGGTTCTCCTCCGGACCGAAGCCCGGCGCCGACACCCATTCGAGCTGAACCGTATCGAGCGGCAATGCCGTGAATTCCGGCGTTTGCGGGGGATCCAGCGCGATGACGAGGTCGAGCTCGGTGGCCGCCAGCTTGCCGAACAGGTCGACGCTGGCCGCGACTTCGGGAACGGGCACGACATTGGGGTAGTCGTGCTTCATCGCGACGATCAGCTTTGGCAACCAGGTCAGGGCGACGAGCTCGGTCGTGCCGAAGCGGAACGGCCCCGAGAAGGTCGCGGCCCCGCCGGCCGCCTCACGGAAGCGCGGTTCCAGCGCGAGCATCTCTGTGGCGATCGGCAGGCTCGCCTCGCCGGCCCGGGTCAGGCGCAAGGCATGGCTCGTGCGGTCGAAGAGGGGTCCGCCGATCACGGCCTCGAGTTCGATGATCCGCTTCGACACCGTCGATTGAGCCAGATTGAGATGCCGCGACGCCTCGGTGAAGCCGCCAAGTCTGGCGGTCCAGTAGAAGGCCTCGATCTGCCTCAGACTCGCCGGCATCGCTTTCCCCCATCGCTCGGCGCCACTTCATGATGAAGAAAAGCGATAGCTTGTGAGAAATATATTCGCTTTCTGTCATTCTCGCCATGTCACATGATTCCCGAAACCAAGCTCTTGGGGACGGAATCTTCCATGTCGTTGATCGGCCACCGTACCAATCCGAACAGCCCTGCGGTGCCGGAGGCGATCCTCGACGGCTTCCGGACCGCCCCCGTCTCGATCATCTCCGACGTGATGAACCGCCTGCATGGGACCAGGGCGCTGCGGCCCTATCATCGCTCCGGCCGACTTCTCGGGACGGCGGTGACGGTGAAGACGAGACCGGGCGACAACCAGACCCTGCACCGCGCCTA
Organism: Allobosea sp. OAE752; assembly: GCF_050433265.1. Lineage (NCBI taxonomy): Bacteria > Pseudomonadati > Pseudomonadota > Alphaproteobacteria > Hyphomicrobiales > Alloboseaceae > Allobosea > Allobosea sp. OAE752. The sequence goes on along the minus strand of NZ_JBNPXO010000007.1, from coordinate 59,816 downwards.
TGAGCTGCTGCGCCCGGGCGATATCCTCGTCGTCGATGGTGGTGGCGACCTGACCCAGGCGCTCGTCGGCGAGATCATGATGAGCCGGGCGCGGGCGATGGGTGTCGCCGGCTTCGTCATCGACGGGGCGATCCGCGACGTCGATGCGTTCCAGCAGGCGGATTTTCCCTGTTACGCCCGCGGCGTGACCCATCGCGGCCCCTATAAGAGCGGGCCGGGCGAGATCAACGTCCCGGTCTCGATCGACGGCATGGTGGTGATGCCGGGTGACGTCGTGGTCGGCGATGCGGACGGCATCGTCGCCTTCGATCGTACCGACGCGGCCGGGCTCCTCGAACTGGTGCGCCAGCAGGAAGAGCGCGAGGCGAACGCGCTCGCCGCGATCGCGGAAGGACGCGTCGACAGCTTCTACATGAAGACCGGAAAGGCTGCGTCGTGACGGTACCGGCCATCCCGCTTTCCGCGCGCGTCGGCCGGATCAAGCCCTCGCCCAGCATGGTGGCGCGACTGCGAGCCCAGGAGCTGAAGGCGCAGGGGCGCGACATCATCGACCTCACCACCGGAGAGCCCGATTTCGACACGCCTGCCCATATCCGGGAAGCGACGACCGCCGCCATGGCGGCCGGCGAGACCCGCTATGCGCCGGTCAACGGCACGCTCCACCTGCGCAAGGCGATCATCGCCAAGTTCGCGCGGGAGAACGGCGTGACCTACGCCGCCGACGAGATCGTGGTCGGCAGCGGCGCCAAGCAGGTGATCTTCAACGCCCTGGCGGCGACCATCGGCGAGGGCGACGAGGTCATCGTGCCCGCGCCCTATTGGGTATCCTATCCCGACATGGTGCTGGCCTGCGACGGCACGCCCGTCATCGTCGCCTGTGGCGAAAATACCGGCTTCAAGCTCACCGCCGAGACGCTCGAAGCCGCGATCACGCCGCGCACGCGCTGGCTGATCCTGAACACGCCGTCGAACCCGACCGGCGCCTTCTACTCCGCCGACGAGATGACGGCGCTGACCGAGGTGCTGAAGCGCCATCCTCACGTCGCGCTGATGACGGACGACATCTACGAGCATATCCGCTTCGACGGCGGCGAGCCGGTCTGCCCGGTCGCGATTGCGCCCGAACTGCGCGAGCGCACTTTGCTCGTCAACGGCGTCTCCAAGACCTATGCCATGACCGGCTTCCGCATCGGCTACGGCGCCGGACCGAAGGCACTGGTCAAGGCGATCAACGTCATCCAGTCGCAGACGACCTCAGGCGCGGCCTCGATGTGCATGGCGGCGGCCGCAGCGGCACTCGAAGGTGACCAGAGCTTTGTCGGCGAGGCCCGCTCGGCCTATCGACAGCGGCGCGACCGCGCGGTCGAATTGCTCGACGCGATCGACGGGATGAGCTGCCGCAAGCCCGACGGCGCCTTCTACGTCTATCCGAGCTGCACTGGGTTGATCGGCCGGCGCCGGCCGGACGGGCGGGTGCTGCAGAGCGACCTCGATGTCGCGCTTTACTTGCTCGAAGACGCCGGCGTCGCCGTCCTCGACGGCTCGGCCTATGGGCTCTCGCCCTATCTGCGCCTGTCGATCGCGACTTCGCTCGGCGCGATCGAGGAGGCTTGCGCCCGCATCAAGACGGCCTGCGACGCATTGCAACGATCATAACAACAGGGGATCACGATGAAGCTCTTCTCGGCTCTCGGCCTTGCGGCCGCCCTCGCCGCCGGCCTCTCCGGAGCCGCCCAGGCCGACCAGCTCGCCGACATCAAGGCGCGCGGCAAGCTGATCTGCGGCACGCTCGGCACCTCCGAACCATTCTCCTTCCAGCACCCGCAGACCCGCGAGATCGTCGGCTACGATGTCGACATCTGCAAGAAGGTCGCGGACGCGGTCGGTGTTCCGCTTGAGCTGAAGAGCATCGCCGTCGAGGCGCGCATTCCCGAATTGCTGCAGGGCCGGGTCGACATCCTCGCCGCCAATCTCGGCTATACGCCCGAGCGCGCCCAGCAGATCGACTTCTCCCATTCCTATTTCGTCAGCCAGCAGAAGCTGCTGACCACCAAGGAAACCGGCATCACCTCGCTGGAAGGGCTGGCCGGCAAGAAGATCACGGCGATCAAGGGCTCGTCTTCCGAACAGGGCGTGCGCCGGCTGATCCCGACTGCCGAGACTGTGACCTTCCAGGACACCTCCTCCGCCTTCCTGGCGCTGGCGCAGGACAAGGTCGATGCCTTCTGCGGCTCGGAGCTCATCCTGGTGAAGCTCGCCAAGCAGTCGAAGGTGCCGATGGTCGTGATCGAGAAGTCGCTTTTCGTCGAACCCTGGGGGCTCGGCCTGCGCAAGGGCGAAACGGCCTTCAAGACGCTGGTCAACGAAACCCTCGCCAAGGCCGCGGACTCCGGCGAGATCGACAAGATCTTCTCGAAGTGGTTCGGCCCGGGCACGGCCTTCGACATCAAGCGCGACTACAAGATCGAAGAGATCAGGGGCTGATCTGACGGCAGGGCATCGGAGGGGAGCCGATCGATGGGCTATGTCTTCGATATCGGCAGCGTGCTGACCGGGAAATATCTCGACTGGTTCCTGATCGGCATCGCCACCACGCTGGCGCTGACGGCGGTCGCCTGGTGCCTCGCCATGGCGATGGGGATCGTCCTGACGCTTGTCCGGATGATTCCGTTCCCGCCGCTCGGCTGGTTCGTGGCTCTGTATGTCGAGTACCACCGCAACGTGCCGCTGCTGGTCCAGATCTTCGTCTGGTATTTCGGCGTGCCCTCGCTGCTGCCGCGCCCTGCCCGGCAGTGGATCAACGCCCATCACGGCGAATTCCTGCTGGCGGCGATCGCGCTCGGCCTCGCTGCGGCGGCCTATGTCGCCGAGGACATCCGCAGCGGTATTCGCTCGATCCCGAAGGCCCAGTACGAGTCGGCCCGCTCGATGGGCTTCGGCTATCTCGGCGCCATGGGCTATGTCGTGCTGCCGCAGGCGCTGCGCATCGCCGTGCCGCCGCTGATCAACCAGACCCTGCTGCTGTTCAAGAACACCAGCCTCGCCATGGCGATCGGCGTCGGCGAGCTGACCTATCGGACGCGCGAGGTCGAGAGCTACACCTTCAAGACCTTCGAGGCCTTCGCGGTCGCGACCGCGATCTATCTCGCCATCTCCTTCGGCATCATGGCGCTGGGCAGCTGGTCCGGCCATCGCCTCAGGCTCGAGACGCGCTGATGCTCGAGATCCTGCAGAACAACTGGCTGCTCTTCCTTGTCGGGCAGTATCCGCACGGGCCGATCGGCGGCCTCGTCATGACGCTGTTCATGGCCGCACTCTCGCTGGCGCTGTGCTTTCCCTTCGCGATCGGCCTGGCGCTGGCGCGTCTCAGCCCCTATCGCTGGCTGCGCCTGCCGGCGACCGCGATCGTGCACACGGTGCGCGGCCTGCCGCTGATCATGTTCATCTTCTGGACCTATTTCTTCTCGCCGCTGATCATCGGTCGGGCGGTCGGCGGGGTCGAGACGCTGGTGATCGCGCTCGTCGTCTACGAAGCCGCCTATCTCTCCGAGATCATCCGCGCCGGCATCGAGGGGCTGCCCAGGGGCCAGACCGAGGCTGCGACCTCGCTCGGCCTGCGCTACTGGCCGACGACGATCAAGGTCGTGCTGCCGCAGGCGCTGCACAACATGCTGCCGAGCATGGTCAGCCAGTTCGTTTCGACCATCAAGGAGACCTCGCTGGGCTACGTCATCAGCGCCCATGAGCTCACCTTCGCGGCGGCGCAGGTCAACAACGTCCTGCTGACCCAGCCCTTCGAGGTCTACGGCATCCTGGCGCTGACCTATTTCGCGCTCTGCTTCGCGCTGACCTCGCTGGCGCGCCTGATCGAGCGGCGCATCTCGGCCGGCCGTGGTGGCGCGCCCGGCATCGTCGTCGCGGCGTGAGGAAGCCATGATCCGCTTTGAAAACGTCGACAAATGGTTCGGGACGCTTCAGGTGCTCGCCGGAATCTCCGGCGAGGTCAGCCGCGGCGAGGTCAAGGTGCTGGTCGGCCCGTCCGGCTCGGGCAAGTCGACCCTGATCCGCACCGTGACCCGTCTGGAGACCATCCAAGGCGGGCGCGTGCTTGTGGACGACGCCGACATCGCCGCCCGGAGCGTCGACATCAACCGATTGCGCCAGCGCGTCGGCTTCGTCTTCCAGGCCTATAACCTGTTCCCGCATCTCAGCGCGCTCGGCAACATCACGCTCGGCCTGACCAAATTGCGCGGCCTGTCGAAGGCGGCGGCATGCGAGCGCGCCATGGAGGAACTTGCCCGAGTCGGGCTGACCGAGAAGGCAAACGAGATGCCCGGCCTGCTCTCGGGCGGGCAAAGGCAGCGCGTCGCCATCGCCCGCTCGCTGGCGATGGACCCGGAAGTCATGCTGTTCGACGAGCCGACCTCCGCGCTCGATCCCGAAATGGTCGGCGAGGTACTGGCCGCAATGAAGCGGCTCGCAGCCGCGGGTATGACCATGATCTGCGTCACCCACGAGATCGGCTTCGCCCGCGAGGTCGCGGACGAGATTTGGTTCATGGAAACCGGCAGGGTGATCGAGCGTGGTAAACCGGCGGAACTCGCGGGTCGCGCAGCGCAGTCACGACTGGGAGCATTCCTCCAGAAAGTCGGCGCGACCTGAGTGTCTGGCGAAGATAGGGACCTCGATGGCAGCCATCAGGGAGCGTAACCCACGGCAACAGAACGATTTCCCGGGAACCGAGCACCACAACCAGACATTGGGGCACTGCCCGGAAGCGGACACCGACGAGGGAGCGAGCGGTGATTGCGATGACGCACCTCAAACTGCAACCTGCCCCGCCGATGCGTGCCGGGACAAGCCCACCGATTGACAGTCGCCTAACGTAATCGCGCCTTATGGACGGAATGGCGAGAGCTGTTCGCCATCAGGATCGCAATCCCTATGACTTTTTGACGGGAAACCAGGCGGTTGCATGGCTATCGGAGCATCCGGTGATTCCTAAATTGGTGGGTTCGACCACGCTGCGCTACTTCTCCGAGGTGGCCGAGCGTGGCTCCTTTCGCGCTGCGGCGGAATCCCTGCGCATCGCGGCGTCGGCGATCAACCGGCAGGTCAGCAATCTCGAGACCGATCTCGGCGTCAAATTGTTCGAAAGGGCGCGCGGTCGAGCCGGGCTGCAACTGACGGAAGCGGGACGCATCCTGCAGTCCCGCCTGCGTTCGGCGATCAACGAACTGCGCATGGCAAACGATGAAATTATTGCGCTGCAGGGTCTCGGGCGCGGGCACGTGACGGTCGGATTCAACGATGTGATCGTAAACACCATATTGCCGGAGGCAATCAAAGATTTTCATCAGGCCCATCCAAATATAACCTTCGACGTCAAGGTCGACAGCACGCGGGAGCTCGTTTCGCGGCTGAAGGATGGCGATATAGATTTCGCAGTTGCTTATAATTTCTCCCCGGAAGCAGAGCTTTCATACATGGAGAGTATCCCTCTCAAGATGTATATGATCGCCTCGCCTGATCATCCTCTCGCGGCGCGTCCGTCCGTCACGCTTTCAGACCTCGGCGGACACAATCTCATCTTGCCCGATGGCTCGGGGTTTATACGGCAGATATTCAATATCGCATTCGGCGGCTCCAAGGCACGGGTCAACCAGATCGTGCAGACGAACTCCTTCGAGCTGATCCATTCGCTTGTGGAATGCGGGGTCGGGGTCAGCGTCGTGACCGGGCGAGAGCAAAAGGAGGATCGGGGGCGACTGAGCCATGTCGAAATCGACGACGCTCTTCTTTCGCGGAATGTGCTCGCCTGCTGCAAATTGCCCGACCGCGACCTGTCGCCGGCCGCCGCGGCGTTCGCTGCAGCCGTGTGCGATGCCTTGAGAGCGTTCGAGCAACGCGAATCCCGCTCGGGCCAAGACGGGGAAGGCGGGGAAGGCGAAAGACCCTGACCGTCGGGTGATTCCGCGGCGCATCAGGAAAGGTCGAGCCACTGAGGCCTAAATGGCGAGGCATGCGCAGGCGCGCACCCCGCCGTCGATGAGAAGCAATTCATGCGCATAAAGCATGGCAATCAGGCACAAGGCGCATGCAAAGCGCCTCGCGGCTAACGTTTGCCGCTTTTCATGAGCCGTAACCTATGCTGCGGCGCAATGCGCTAATTTCGTGTCTTCAAAGAGGCAAAATTGGCGCTTTACGCAGACGCGCAGTCATGAGTAGCAACAGATGTCCAAATGGTCATCTGCATGGCGGTCGACTTGGCATATGAGCGAAATAACTTCAGAATTTGAATTAATTTGCTCGAAATCCGATATGGCTTGGACCGCTTTACAGCGGCAATACGCTGATCGGCTGGCAGCCCCGGAGATTGATTTCCTCTTCGCACGGCTTGTCCTTGGCCTGACCGCCCCATTCTACGCCGAGCGGGAGCCGGCTCTCCATTTCACGGCCTGCAATGCCCTCGTCGGGCGGAAGCTGCCGCCCGAGCGCGCTCACGCGGCCTTGCGCACCGTGCCGAAAGCCGGCGAGCCATGGATCGAACGAGCCTTCGATCTGGCGGAAGAGCACGGAACAAAAATTGCCGCGACGCTGAAGGAACAGCGCGACCAAACCGATCAGATCAACGCCAAAGCCGATGCGGCACATCGAGAGCTTTCGAGCGGGGCCAAGGAGCACGTGGGCTGATGACCGACTGCACGAATAGACGCGCGCCAGCTGGATTGCGCGGCGGCTTCGCCGGCAACTGGATTTCAGGCGGCGACGGCCGCGCTCTGCGACGCCGGCTGATGGCGGTGCTGCGCATGGCCCATCGCGTACTCGGCCTCAGCCGCAAGGGGCTGGGGCTTGGGACATTGGGGATTGGCGGAGGGTTACGTTCGGCCGGTGCGATCAGCGGCCTGGCCGCGCTCGCCGTGCTGACCTTCTCGGCGCCGGCGCAGGCGCAAAATGCACAATGGGGCGGTTCGGCGACAGGCGGCAACGCCGTCGCCATCGGCAACGCTGCCACGGCGAATGGCAATAACAGCGTGGCATTGGGCACCTCCAACAACGCAACAGGCGACGCTACGATCGCCATCGGCTATTCGATGGCTGTCAGTGGCCTCAACGCCATAGGCATGGGTGTCTTCGCGCGCGCGAACGGCGTCAATGCCCTCGCCATAGGCGGGAGGGCCCAGGCGCTCGCGGACGGAGCGTCGGCCTTCGGTGTCAATTCCACCGCCAACGGGGCGAACGGGACTGCCATCGGCTCCACGGCCATTGCCGGCGCTGCCGCTACGGCTGTTGGCGTATCGAGCGAGGCGACCTCCGCCAATGCTGTCGCGATCGGCAGCCTCAGCGAAGCCTCCAATAGCGCCGCCACCGCCGTCGGCAACGGCGCCCGGGCTACGGGGAACAGTTCGCTCGCACTGGGTGCGCAGGCTCTCGCGATCGGGAGCAGCACGGTTGCGGTCGGGCAGGGCGCCGGCGCCGGTTCGACCACCGGCAATTCCAGCTCGGTCGCGATGGGCGTCGCGGCCGGCACGCTGGTGAGCGGCGCACAGAACACCGCTATCGGCAGCGGCATTCCCAGCGTCATGAGAGGCGCCGGCTCGGGCGTTACCGGCGCACGCAACCTCGCTATGGGAACTGGCGACGGCACCGCCACTTACGACGGTACGCTTTCAGCTTCGGCAGGCAACCTCGTCACGGGCAACGACAATATTGCGATCGGCACCAACGCCGGCATCGGCGTCGCCGCCAATGCAACGACATCGATCGGCTTCCATGCCATGGCAACCGCCGCCAATACTGTTGCGGTTGGTCCCCAGGCCAATGCCAGCGGGACCAACTCGGCAGCACTTGGCAACGTCGCCGTCGCTTCGGGCAACTTCGCGCTGGCCCTGGGCAATTCGGCTGTGTCGAGTGGAATAGGCGCCGTCGCGGCGGGATCGGGAGCCCAAGCCACAGCCGTCTCAACCACGGCGCTCGGCAACAACGCCGCCGCCACAGCCACGAACGCAGCCGCGCTGGGACTGGGCGCAACCGCTAGCGGAATCAACAGTACCGCTCTCGGCGTTTCGGCAAGCGCGTCCGGGTTGAACTCCGTCTATCTCGGCTCGCGCACCGTTGGAGCAGGCGCCAGCGCACAGAGCGCCATCGGCATCGGCACGGACGTGACGGCATCCGCGAACGACGCCCTTGCGATTGGACGTGCAAGCGGGGCGACCGCGGCCAACGCCGTTGCAGTCGGTCTCCAGTCCTCTGCGAGCTCTGCCGATGCCGTCGCCATTGGCACCAGAGCGAATGCGAGCGGAGGCAAGGCCGTCGCCATCGGCGCCGGTAACGTCGCATATGGCGACGGCGCGGTCGCCATTGGCGATCCCAGCTACGCCAGCGGCACCGGTGCCTTCACCGGTGGCGCGAACAACATCGCCAACAGTGACGGCACGGCGACCGCCACGGCGGCCAACCAAGCCGCCGGCGCGGTCGCGATCGGCAACAACAACAAAGCGATCGGGCAAGGCTCAGTGGCGCTGGGCAATGGCTCCACCGCCGGTGCGGCCGGTTTCATCGGCAACATCGCGCTGGGCAACGGCGCGACGGCGGCAGCCAGCTCCGGCGATGTCGCCTTGGGTTCCGGCGCAGTCACGGCCGTTGCGGTCCCGACGGCGAACGTCGTGATCAACGGCACGACCTATGGCTTCGCCGGCACCACTCCGCTGTCGACCGTGAGCGTGGGCGCGGTGGGGGCCGAGCGCACCATCACGAATGTCGCGGCGGGCCGGATCAATGGCGGCTCGACCGACGCGATCAACGGCTCGCAGCTCTTCGCCACCAACCAGGCGGTCGATGGTCTCGCCGGCACCGTCAACAACATCACCACCGGCGGCGGCATCAAGTATTTCCACGCCAATTCGGCCCTGCCGGATTCGGTGGCTGCCGGGACGGATTCCGTCGCCATCGGCCCGAATGCGAGGTCCGTCAACACCGGCGACGTCGCCATCGGCCTCAACTCGGTGTCGGGCACGACGACGGCGGTGGCGGGCGCGACGATCGGCGGCACCGCCTACAGCTTCGCAGGTGCGAACCCGGCGGGCGGCGCCTTTTCGGTCGGCTCGGCCGGCGCCGAGCGCCAGATCCAGAACGTCGCGGCCGGGCAGCTCACCTCTGCCTCGACCGACGCGGTCAACGGCTCGCAGCTCTTCGCGACCAATCAGCAGGTGACGACGAACACGACCAACATCGCCACGCTCGGCTCGACGATCAACAACATCGCCGGCAATGTCTCGACCGTCTACACGGACGCCAACGGCGAGGGCATCCGGTACGTTCGCACCAACGACAGGACGCTTGCGGTCGCCGACTCCTCCGCTCAGGGGATAGGCTCCACCGCAGTCGGCTACCAGGCGACCGCCTTCGCCGACGGGTCGCTCGCGCTCGGCCGCAACAGCCAGGCCACCATCCTCGGCGGCATCGCGCTCGGCGCCGATTCCCTCTCGGATCGCGCCATCGCGCCGACGTCGGGATCCGTGATCGCCGGCACCGGCATCGTTCTCTACAACACCACGGACAAGACGCTGCTCGGCGCGCTTTCGGTGGGCACCGCCTCCTCCTATCGCCAGATCATCAATGTCGCCGACGGCACTGAGGATCAGGACGCGGTCACGCTACGTCAGCTGAAGAACTCGCTGGCCTCCTTCGCGGTGACGGGAACGATGTATTTCCACGCCAATTCGACCGCGACCGACTCGGCGGCCGTCGGCCTCGATTCGGTCGCGGTCGGTCCGCGTACCACCGTCAACGGCGACAACGGCATCGGCATGGGCAATGGCGCCATCGTGCAGATGACGGCACCGGGCGGCATCGCCATCGGCCAGAACGCGACGGTCAATCTTGCCGACGGCGTTGCCCTCGGCACGAACTCGACAGCAAACGGCATCCAATCTCTCGCCCTCGGCGCCGGCGCAATCAGCAACAACGCCAACAGCGTCGCGCTGGGCGCGGGCTCCGCGACGGATGCGGCCGTCGGCACCGCCAGCACCACCATCCGGGGCACGACCTATAATTTCGCGGGCGCGGCACCGGTCGGCACCGTGAGCATCGGTTCCGTGGGCGCGGAGAGAACGCTGACTAACGTCGCGGCCGGCCGGATCTCGGCGACCAGCACCGACGCGATCAACGGCTCGCAGCTCTACGCCAGCAACCTGGCGATCGAGAGCCTCCAGAGCGGCATCGGCAACATCACCAACAGCGCCGTCTTTTATGACACCAATATCGACGGCAGTAAGAAAAACAGCATCACGCTGCAGGGCGGCGATCCCAACGCACCGGTCGTCATCTCCAAAGTTGCCGAGGGCGTGGCAGGGACCGACGCGGTCAATGTCAACCAGTTGAACAAGGGCGTTGCCGAGGCCAAATCCTATACGGACAGCCAGCTCGCCAATGTGACCGAGGCCGGCAAAGCCTACACCGATCAGAAGTTCGGGCAGCTCAACCAGGGCATTCGTGCGGCTCGCCAGGAGGCGAGGCAGGCCGCGGCGGTCGGGCTTGCCGCGGCGTCGCTGCGCTTCGACGATCGTCCCGGCAAGCTCAGCGTGGCAGCGGGCGGCGGCGCCTGGCGCGGTGAGGGCGCACTCGCCTTCGGCGCCGGCTACACCAGCGAGAACGGCCGCGTCCGCGCCAACCTGACCGGCGCGACCAGCGGGGGTGAATGGGGCGTGGGCGCCGGCGTCAGCCTCACTCTGAACTGAGCGGCGGCATGGTCGGCAAGCGAGCCCTCTCCCTCTGGCTCATGGCCATGGCTTGCCTGTTCCTGTCCGGCCAATACTCGGCTGGACAGGCGCCGGCCGGCGCCAACTACAGGGTCAAGCCTTCCGACGTGGCGGTGCCGCCGGATGTGAAGCTGGGAGCCTACCGGCGCATCATCCAACCCTTCGAGAACTGGACGCTGATCTGTGACGAAAACCTGCAGACCCGTCGGAAGGTTTGCAACGTCACGCAGACCATCGAGGATTCGGCCGGCCATCTGGCCTTTAGCTGGTCGCTTGCGGCCACGCAGGACGGCAAGCCCTACATGATTCTGCGCACTGCGCCGGATGCGACGAATCCCGGCCCGATATCGCTGAAATTCCAGGGCCAGGCCAATCCGCTCAAGGTGCAGCTCGATGGCTGCAATGCGACGGTCTGCGTCGGGATGCTGCCGGTCGGGCCGGTCGTGCGAGAGCAAATCTCGAAGGGTGCGCAGCCGCAGATCTCCTACGAGACGCCCCGCGGAACAACCACGATCTCGGCGGCGACGCTCAGAGGACTCTCGAAGGCGGTCGAGGCGATCAGATGAACAGGCAGTCCCAATGAACCAGCAATCCATCCACGACCGGATCATGTCGCGCCAGCAGGGCCGGTCAGGCCAGGTCGACGACCGCCTCGCGCCCAAACCCAAATGGACCCGGATCGCGATCTATTCGGCGATCGGCATCGTCATCCTGGGTGGGCTCGCCTACGGCTCGATGAATTACAGCGCAATCCGAAACCTCGTCTCGCAATCGGCGATCGCGGAAACGAACAAGGCCGATCAGGCTCGCCCCGAAACGCCCTTCCTGCAACATGCAAGGCAGGCGGGCTTGAAGAGTTGCTCCACGGTGTTTCCGGTTCTCGGAGAGCTGCTGACGAGCGGCGCGAAATACGACGTCCAGTCGACCTGGAGCAACGAAGCTGCGGATCGTCACGCCGTGCAAGCCCTGGTCGGCATGAGCTACACCACCCAAAACTATAACGGACCGGCCGCCGGCATCGTCTTCGCCGCGCCGACGCAGTCGGCTTGCGAAGGCACCATGGTTCGGGTGGCGCCTTTCTCCGCCTCATGCGCCGAGCTTCCCTCCGTTCTCCCGCAAGGCAGCCGGCTCGCCAGCAACCTTGGGCAAGTCGCCGTCTACGCTCTCGCCAATAATGGCGGAAACGCGATGCTCCTCCCGACGGCGAGTGGCTGCGTCGTCGTTTCCGTAGCCTCGGCCGCCCGAAAATAAGGTGCCAAGATGAAACTCGGCTCTGCCATTGCAGCAATCGGCGTGCTTCTCGCCTGCTCGGGTCAGCTCGGCGCAGCCGATTTTCAGACCAGACCGGTCAAGGGGCCGCCCGCATCGAAGGAAAGCGGCATCTGGGCGGCGATCGCCTATTCGAGTGCCGACCAGAAGCACGGCTTCTTCTGGGGCGCCGACAAGCGGCAGGAGGCGGCGGACCTGGCTCTCGCGCATTGCCGGCGGGCTGGAGGCGACGAATGCGTCGTCGTGAGCGTCTTTCGCAATCATCGCCATTGGGACGATGATGATCGCACCGGCTTCCCCTACCATCACTGCGGCGCGCTCGCCGTGGCCGAGGGCAAGGGCGAGCGCATCACGCCGTGGAGCGCAAAGGCCGCACCGACGCGCCAGCAAGCCGAGGATCGAGCTGTGCAGGCTTGCGAGCGGATAGGCACGCGGTGTGTCGTGCGCGAATGGGTGTGCACCTGACGCGATGCTCGAAGAAACGAGTTGGGTCGCCTGCGATAAAACCATTTCGACCCTGCCACGCTCGACGCAGTCGGTCGCATGGACGGACAGGGCTACGCGACGACTTGCGACGCTGAGCGGCGAACTCGGCACGATCCTCGCTTAGACCGGGCGGCAAGCCCTTGGCGGGCTTACAAAAACGAACACTCCCGAAGCGGGCTCGCGGGAGTGTCTGCATCGGGGTTGCGAGGGCCTGAAACCACCGATAGTGGGCGACTCGTTTCTTATCCGAGATGCGCCAACAACCGACATTGGCTCCTTGACGGAAAGCAGACCTTCGGAGGCGGGAACGCTGGCGGCGCGGATGAAGGGGCGCCTCCAGGGGTAATCTCCTGTGACAGCCCATTGGCGCAGCGCTTATCGGCAGAGGATACGAGCCAAGCAACAAGCCCCTAATTGACGATCCAAAACGTTTCGGATTAGCGTTTGGAGATGTCGCTCTCAAAGCTCGCAACCTCGTTGGGCCTCTCCGTCACAACCGTCTCGCGGGCGCTCGGCGGCTATAGCGACGTCGCCGAGACGACGCGCAGGCGGGTGATCGAAGAGGCCGAGCGGATCGGCTATCGTCCGAATGCGGTGGCACGGCGGTTGCGCGGCGGCCGCAGCGATGCGGTCGGCATCGTCCTGCCCACCGGCCCCGGCCAGCTGGGCGAGCCCTTCTTCCTGAGGCTGATCGCCGCGATCGGTCCGCGGCTGGCGCAGGCCGGGCTCGATCTCATCGTGTCCAGCGCCCGCGGCGGGCCGGAGGAGCTGGTGCTCTACAGGCAATTCGTCGAGAACCGGCGGGTCGATGCGATGATCGTGGCGCGCACGCGGCTCGACGACGAGCGTGTGAACTATCTCAAGGCGTCGGGCCTGCCCTTCGTCACCCATGGCCGCACGCGTGCGGGCGGGCATGCCAGCGTCGATATCGACGGCGCCAAGGCCTTCGAGGAGGCGACGCAGCGCCTCCTAACCTTCGGGCATCGCCGGATTGGCTTCATCGGAGCGCCGCTCGAATACGGCTTCGGCTTCTTCCGTGAGGCCGGCTGGCGCGAAGCCCTGGCGCGAGCCGGCGCGGCGCCCGGCCCCTCTCGCTTCGCCGAGCCGAGCGAGGAAAACGGCCACCGGCTGGCACATGATCTGCTGGCAGCCGCCGAGCGGCCGACCGCCCTGCTCTGCGCCACCGACCGCCTCGCGATCGGCGCCTTGCATGCGCTCGGCGACCTCGGCCTGCGCGCTGGCCATGACGTCTCGATCATCGGCTACGACAACTCGCCGATCGCGGACTACGTGGCAACGCCGCTGACCAGCTTCGACCCCGATATCGAAGGCGCCGCCGCGCGCATGCTCGACATGCTGCTGGCCCAGCTCGCCGGCCGCGACGGCACGGCGATGACCGAGCTGCGCAGCGCCACCCTCGTTCCCCGCCGGTCCGATGGACCGGTTCCCACCGATAGCGGCCGCCTCAAGAGCCGCAGCATCTCCAGGGAGGAGACATCCGATGACGCAAGGCCCTACGACCCGGCTTAGGCGGACCGCTGCCATCGCCGCCCTGACCTTCGCCTGTCTTGCCAAACCCGCGGCCGCAGAGGTCGTCTTCCTCTCGACGCAGCTGAGGCCGATCGAGGCCGCCCAGAAGATGCGCTCCGAGATCCTCAAGGACTTTCCCGGCGGCGCCGATTTCGTCACCGAACAACCACCGCAACTCGGCGTCCATATCCGGGCCGAGCAGCAGGCCGGCAAGCCGGTTTCCAGCCTGATCGGTGCGCTCCACGGCGAGCTGCAGCCGCTGGCGGCAGATTCGCTCGTGCCGCTCGACGACGTGCTCGCCAAGCTGAAGGATCGTGGGCTCAACCCCGGCATGGTCGAGGCCGGCAAGCTCGGCACCGGCAAGCAGATGTTCATCCCCTGGATGCAGGCGACCTATATCATGGTCGCCAATAAGCAGGCGCTGCCTTTCCTGCCCGAAGGCGCGGACATCAATGCGCTGACCTATGACCAGCTCGCTCAGTGGGGCGCGAATATCCAGGCCAAGACCGGCAAGCGCATGCTCGGCTTCCCGGCCGGTCCGACCGGGCTGATGCACCGCTTCTTCGAAGGCTATCTCTACCCGTCCCATACCGGCGGGGTGGTGACGACCTTCAAGTCGCCGGAGGCGGTGGCGATGTGGACGAAATTCCGCGAGCTGTGGAAGACCGTCAATCCGAACTCGACCAATTACGGCTTCATGCAGGAGCCGCTTCTGTCCGGCGACGTCTGGGTCGCCTTCGACCATGTGGCAAGGCTGATCGACGCGCTCTCGCGCAAGCCCGACGACTTCGTCGCCTTCCCGGCCCCGTCCGGGCCGAAGGGGCTGGGCTATATGCCGGTCGTCGCCGGCCTCGCCATCGCCAAGGGCGCACCGCAGGCCGAGCAGGCCAAGCAATTGATCGAATACCTCACCCGTCCCGACATCCAGGTGAAAACGGCGAAGGCAGTGGCCTTCTTTCCCGTCGCCAAGGTCGGTCTGCCGGCCGATATCGATCCTGGCCTGAAGCTCGAGATCGATGCGGTGCAGAAGATGACGAGCGCACCGAACGCCGTGGTCAGCCTGCTGCCGGTCGGGCTCGACCAGCGCGGCGGCGAGTTCGACAAGGTCTATCTCGACACCTTCCAGCGCATCGTCCTGCGCGGCGAAGATCCGAAGGCTGCGCTCGAACGGCAGGGCGAGGCGCTGAAGCGCATCATCACCGAGACGAAGGCCGCCTGCTGGCTGCCCGACAAGCCGAGCGACGGCCCCTGCCCGATCCAGTGAGCCGGTCGGCGACGATGCGCGAGCCCAAGCTCCTGCCCTATCTGCTGATCGCGCCCTCGGCGCTCTTCCTCACGGGGCTGTTCCTGATCCCGCTGGTACAGACCGCTGTGCTGGCCTTCCAGGACGGCGGAGCGTGGAGCTTCGGCAATATCTCGCGCATGGCCAGCGACCTCAATTTCGAGGATGCGCTGGGAAACACCTTCAAGGTTGTGCTGCTCGCCGTGCCGCTCCAATTGGCGCTCGCGCTCGGCATGACGATGATGCTGCGCAAGATCCGGCGCGGGCGCGACCTCCTCGTCTGGGTCTGGTCGATCCCTCTCGGTATCTCCGATCTTGCGGCCGGCCTCGTCTGGCTCGCCATCCTGAACGACCAGGGCTGGCTCAATTCGGTGCTCTTCAAGCTCGGGCTGATCGCTCAGCCGCAAGCCTGGCTGACCTATGAGACGCCCGCCGCGCTGCTGGCTGCGATCGTCGTCGCCGAGATCTGGCGGGCGACGGCGATCGTCTTCGTGATCCTGCTTGCTGGCGTCCAGCTCCTGCCCAAGGAATACGAGGAGGCGGCCGAGGTCTTCGGCGCGACGCCCTGGCAGCGCTTCGTCCGCATCACCCTGCCGCTGCTCAAGCCCTCCATCCAGACGGCGCTGATCCTGCGCACCGTGCTCGCCTTCGAGATGTTCGCGATGGCGCTGGCTCTTGGAGGTCGCAACTTCCCCGTCCTCGTCAGCGAGGCCTTCAACGCCCAATATTTCAGCCAGGATTACGGCGTGGCGGCAGCCTATGCCGTGCTGGTCATGGCGATCTCGATCGCGGCGACGCTGCTCTACCTCGTTGCCCTGCGCACGCCCACGGAGCAACAGGCATGACCGGCGCCACTCGCTCCGACCGCGCCATGCTCTGGGCCGGCGTCGCCGTGCTCTGCGTCTGGACGCTCCTGCCGATCTATCTGCTCGCGCTAGGCGCGTTGGGCGGCCGCGAGATCGTCTCGCAATGGCCCAAGCCGTTCACGCCCTTCGGCGCCTCCTTCGAGGCGCTCAGGAGCTTCCTTGCCATCGAGGGCGTCTGGCGGGCGACCTGGGTCAGCATCAAGGCGGCCGCCATGACCATGGTGATGGCGCTCGCGCTCGGCGTGCCCGCCGGCTACGCGCTGGCGCGATTCCGCTTCCGGGGCGCGGGTGCCTATCGCGTGCTGATTCTGATGACGCGCGCCTTCCCGGTCGCGATCCTGGCGCTGCCGCTCACCGTCTCCTTCATCAGGCTCGGCGTTTATGACACGCCCTTCGGCGTCGCGCTGGTCCATGCCGTGCTGGCGACGCCGTTCGCCACGCTGGTCTGCGCCAGCCTGTTCATGGGCATCCCCAAGGAGCTCGAGGAGGCTGCCTGGGTGTTCGGCTGCTCGCGGTTCACCGGCTTCGTCCGCGTAGTGCTGCCGCTGGCTCTGCCGGGGATCGCGGCCGCCTCGATCTTCGCCTTCGTGCTGTCCTGGAACGAGGTCTTCGCGGCCTCGGTGCTGACGGTGAGGCAGCGCACGCTCACCGCCTATCTCCTGTCGGTGCTGTCTGAATCGCCGCTGCATCTGCAATTCGCCGGAGGGCTCGTGCTGATCGTGCCCTCCGTTCTCTTCATCTTCCTCGTCCGGCGTCGCCTCTTCGCGATGTGGGGCATCAGCAACCGGTAGGCGCCATGGCGACCATCACCATCGAACGAGTCGCCAAGCGGTTCGGCGAGGTCACGGCTCTCGCGGAACTCGACCTCTCGGTCGCCGATGGGGAATGCCTCGCGCTGCTCGGCCCCTCGGGCTGCGGCAAGACGACCTTGCTGCGGATCATCGCCGGGCTCGAAAGCCAGACGAGCGGGCGCGTCCTGATCGGCGGGCGGGACGTCTCCGCTCTGCCGCCGCGCAAGCGCGGCCTCGCCATGGTCTTCCAGAATTACGCCGTCTTCCCGCATCTGACCGTCTACGAGAACGTCGCCTTCGGGCTGCGCATGGCCAAGGCCGACAAGACCCGCATCGCGCGCCAGGTTGAGAAGACTGCGGCGCTGCTTCATATCGAGCCGCTGCTGCAGCGTCATCCGGCGCAGCTCTCCGGCGGCCAGCGCCAGCGGGTCGCGGTGGCGCGCGCACTGGCTGTCGAGCCGGCGGTGCTGCTCATGGACGAGCCGCTCTCCAATCTCGACGCGCTGCTCAGGCTCGAGATGCGGGCCGAACTCAAGGCCGTCCTGAGCGGAGCGGGCACCACCACCATCTACGTCACCCATGACCAGACCGAGGCGATGGGGCTGGCGGACCGCATCGCGGTGATGCATGGCGGACGCATCGAACAGATCGGCACGCCATCCGCCATCTACGACCACCCTGCCACGCGCTTCGTCGGCGGCTTCGTCGGCAGCCCGCCGATGAACTTTCTGGAACTGCCGGTGCGAGACGGCCATGCCGATCTCGGCGGGCTCGCCCTGCCAGTGCCGCAGGGCGCCGGTGACAGGGTCCTGCTCGGACTGCGCGCGGAGGATGTCGCGCTCGCCGCAGCCGATCAGGATGCTTTCCCGTTCATCCTCAAGGTCGCGGAACTGCTCGGCCCTCAGATCCTCCTGACGGGGACGGCGGCCGGCAGCCAGCCGATGCGCGTCGTGCTGTCGGCCGCCGGCCCGCTGCCGCCCCTGGTCCCCGGCAGCGAAATCGCGCTCAAGCCCGATCGCACCCGGCTGAGCTGGATGAACGCTGCTGGGCATGCATTGGAGACCCGCTCATGAGCCGCATCGAGGCCGCCCGCGCCATCCTCGCCGCCAATGATCGCGGCGGCTATACGGTCCCGACGAACCGTCTCTATCCCTTCCAGTGGAACTGGGATTCCGCCTTCGTCGCGATGGGATGGGCGACCTTCGACTTTGACCGGGCCTGGCGCGAGATCGAAAGATTGCTAGAGGGGCAATGGGAGGACGGGCTGGTGCCGCAAATCGTCTTCCACGCCCCGTCCGAGGATTATTTCCCCGGTCCCGCCGTCTGGGGCATCGCCCGCACCCCGCCGACATCCGGTATCCCGCAGCCGCCCGTCTTGGCGACCGCGGCCCGCTTCGTGCTGGAGCGGCACGGAGAAGACGGCATTGCGAGGGCGCGCGCCATCTATCCAAAGCTCATCGCGAACCATCTCTGGTGGCAGCACGCGCGCGATCCGGACGACACCGGGCTGGTCGCCACCCTGCATCCCTGGGAAACCGGCATGGACAACAGCCCGGCCTGGGACGCCGCGCTCGAACGCGTCCCGACCGAGACGCAAACCGAGATCCGGCGCCGCGACACCGGCCATGTCGACGCCGCCTTCCGCCCGCGGGGCGTCGAGTATCAGCGCTTCATCCATCTGGTCGATCTGTTCCGCGGGACCGGGTGGGACGCCGTACGCATGCTCCAGCTCTCCCCTTTCAAGGTCGCGGATGTCGGCACCAATGCGATCCTGCTGCGGGCGGAACGGGACCTCCTGGCTCTGGCCGAGCGTTTCGGCACAGCAGAGGAACGCGACACGATCGCCTCGCGGATCGCGCGCAAGGAAACCGTGATCGCGGGGCTATGGGACGAGCCGCTCGGGCACTATCTCACGCGCGATCTGATCGGCGGGGGCCTGATTCCGGTCCGGACCTCAGCAGGGTTCCTGCCGCTCTTCGCCGGGCTGCACGACCACGCTGCCGCCCTTGCCGAAAGGATAGACGCCTGGCGGCGGCGGGGCATCGGCCTCGTTCCCTCGACGGATCCCGATGCGGCAAGCTTCGAGCCGCAGCGCTATTGGCGCGGGCCGGTCTGGGCCGTGGTCAACTGGATGATCGCGCGCGGCCTGCGCGAGGCCGGCCTCGACGCGACGGCCGATTCCGTAGCCTCCGAGACCCGCAGGCTGATCGGGGACGCCGGCTTCAGCGAGTATTTCAATCCGATCGACAGCGCCGGGATCGGCGGCGGGACCTTCTCCTGGACAGCGGCGATCGACCTGCTGCTCGGCGAGGAGGCACAGAGATGAGTGCCCTCACGCTCGGCGGCATCGACTGCGATCTGCATCCGGCGGTGCCGGGCATCGCCGCGCTCATCCCCTATCTCGACCCGCAATGGGCGGATGCGGTGGCGCAGCGTGGCGTCCATGATCTCGAGCCGACGAGCTACCCCTTGCGCGCGCCGCTGACATCGCGGCCGGACTGGCGCATCGCCGGCGCCAAGGCGGGCTCCAGCCGCGAGCAGCTCTGCGCCCAGGCCCTCGACGGATTCGGCAGCCAGGCCGGCATCCTGAACTGCCTCTACGCTGTCACCACACTGTTCAGCGAAGACATGGCCGCGGCTTTCGCCCGCGCCCTCAACGACTGGCTGGCAGCCGAATGGCTGGACAAGGACCAACGCCTGCGCGCCTCGATCGTCGTCCCGATCCAGAGCCCGCCGCTAGCGGCGGCCGAGATCGAGCGGCGCGCTGCCGACCGCCGCTTCGTGCAGGTGCTCCTGCCTTGTCTCGTCGACCAGCCGCTCGGCCGGCGCAGCCTGTGGCCGATCTACGAGGCGGCGGCGCGCCATGGCTTGCCCGTCGGCATCCATGCCGGCTCGACCTATCGCCATCCGGTGACTCCGGTGGGATGGCCCTCCTATTTCACGGAGGATTACGTCAACCAGGCACAGGGCTTCCAGACCCAATTGACGAGCCTCGTCTGTGAGGGCGTGTTCAGCAAGTTCCCCTCGCTCAAGGTCGTGCTGATCGAGTCCGGCTTCACCTGGCTGCCGGCCTATCTCTGGCGCCTGCACAAATACTGGCGCGGCCTGCGCATGGAGATCCCCTGGGTCGACCGGCCGCCGCCGGAGATCATCCGCGAGCAGGTTCGCTTCACCTTGCAGCCGGTCGACGCGCCGGTGGAGGGCGACGCCCTCCTGCGCATCCTCGACCAGGCCGGATCGGACGAGCTTCTCCTGTTCTCGACCGATTATCCGCACTGGCAGTTCGACGGCCAGGACGCGCTGCCGCCGCTCTTGCCCGATAGCCTCAAGACCAAGATCCTGATCGACAATCCGCTCGCGACCTATCCCCGTCTCAAGGAGGATTTCGCATGAACATGGAGCTGCCCGCCCGGCCGAAACCGGAAAGCACCATCGTCAGGCCGATCATCGCCGATTGCGACATCCATCCTTGTCTGGCCAAACCCGCCGACATCCTGCCCTATCTGCCCAAGCGCTGGCAGGAGCACGCCATGACCTATGGCATGCTGCCGCGCCACGGCTACCAGAGCGGCCCGGCCTATCCCAAGGGCCAGCCGGACGCCGCGCGTCTCGATTCCTGGCCTCCGGACGGCCGCCCCGGCTCCGATCTCTCCTTCATGCAGGCGCAGCATCTCGACGCCAACAAGGTCGAGCTCGGCATCATGACGGTGATCGCGCCGGCGGCCGGCGCGGCCCAGAACCTCGACTATTCCGCCGCGCTCGCCCGTGCCCTGAACGAATGGCAGGTGGCCGAGTGGACGAGCAAGGATTCAAGGCTGAAGGCTTCGATCGTCGTGCCCTATGAGGACGGCGCTGCTGCGGCAGCCGAGATCGATCACTGGGCCGGGCACGAGGCCTTCGTGCAGGTGCTGCTGCTCAGCCGCACCGCCGAGCCGCTCGGCCAGCGCCGCTACTGGCCGATCTACGAGGCCGCCCAGCGCGCGAAACTGCCGATCGGCGTGCATGCCTTCGGCTATGGCGGCTATCCCGTCACCGCCGGAGGGTGGCCGTCCTACTACATCGAGGAGATGGTCGGGCATGCGCAGTGCTGCCAGGCGCTGCTGACCTCGATGGTGATCGAGGGCGTGTTCGAGCGCTATCCCGGCACGCGGATGGTGCTGATCGAGGCCGGTCTCGCCTGGCTGCCCTCGCTTGGCTGGCGGCTCGACAAGCATTGGTCCCGCCTGCGCAGCGAGACCCCCCATCTCAAGCGGCCTCCGAGCGACTACATCCGCGACCATGTCTGGATGACGACGCAGCCGATGGAGGAACCGGAGAAGCGCAAACATTTTCACGACATCGTCGAATGGATCGGCATCGATCGTCTGCTCTTCGCCACCGACTATCCGCATTGGGATTTCGACGACCCGCTCTGGGCCGTGCCGGTCAAGCTCGACGATGCTGCCCGGCAAGCGCTCTTCCTCGACAATGCCAAGGCGCTCTACGGACGGGGCTGAAATGGCCAAATACGTCATCGGCCCTGCCGCGGACCTGCCGCCCGGCCAGCGTCTCGTCACCGAGGTTGCTGGCCGCAAGGTCGTGATCTTCAATCTGGGCGGCGAGTTCTTCGGCCTTTTCAATCGCTGCCCGCATCAAGGGGGAGACCTTTGCATGGGCCGCACCACCGGGCTGGTCGAGGCGGGGGTGGAGCCGGGGCAGTACAGCTACAGCAGGCGCGGCGAGATCCTGCGCTGCCCCTGGCATGGCTGGGAGTTCGATATCCGCACGGGCAAATCGCGCGCTGAGCCTGACAGGATCCGTGCCAAACGCTACGAGGTCGAGGTCCGGCCCGGCAAGGATCTTTTCGATGGCCCTTATCAGGCCGAGACCGTGCCAGTCTTCATCGAAAAAGACTATCTCATCGTCGAAGCATGACTCATTCGCAGAGCTGAAGCTGCAGCAAGCGTCCTGGCAAAGACCATCATGCTCTAAAAGTGCGCCTCAAGCTGACTCATCCCTCCATGAAGCGCCAAAAGCCGACCTTGGGTCTCGCGCCGATAGCCGACGTTCGAACGTTGCGATGCTTACCCCCATCGTAGCGCGGCCGTATGGACCGGCGCGTCCCAGAGTTGGATCAGGCTGTCGTCCAGCGCCGTCACGGTCAGCGAACAACCCGCCATGTCCAGAGAGGTGACGTAAGACCCAACCAGCCCACGTGCGATGGCGAGACCGCGCCCCGCCAAGACGCGCCTTGCAGCATTGGCCATCAGATAGAGCTCCATGGCGGGCGTCCCGCCGAAGCCATTGACGAGCAGCAGGCAGGGCGCGCCGCCCTTCAGCGAGAGATCGTCGAGGATCGCGCCCATCATTTCGTCGGCGATAGCGTCCGCCGTTGCCAGCTTCATGCGCCGCCGGCCCGGCTCGCCATGGATGCCGACGCCCATCTCCATCTCATCCTCGGCGAGCGTGAAGGTCGGCTTGCCGGCTGCAGGCACGGTGCAGGATGTGAGGGCCACGCCCATCGACCGGGTGCGCCGGTTGACCTCCTCGCCGAGGGACTTCAGCGCGTCGAGGTCGCGGCCCTGCTCGGCGGCGGCGCCGACCATCTTCTCGACAATCAGCGTGCCTGCGACGCCACGCCGGCCGGTGGACCAGGTCGAGGCCGGGACCGCGACATCATCGTCGGTGACGACGGTCGCGACCGGGGTCTGGGCCATCTCGGCCGCCATCTCGAAATTCATCACGTCCCCTTCATAGTTCTTGACGATGAAGAGCGAGCCCGCCGCCGTACCGACGGCGTCCACCGCCGCCAGCATCTGGTCCGGCGTCGGCGAGGTGAAGACCTGCCCCGGACAGGCGGCATCGAGCATGCCGGTCCCGACGAAGCCGGCATGCAGGGGTTCGTGGCCAGAGCCCCCACCCGAAATCAGCGCAACCTTGCCAGGCTTCAGCACCTTGCGCCGAACAAACTTCTCCTCTTTGCCGAGCATGAGGATATCGCCATGGATGGCGGCGAGTCCCTGGAGGCTCTCCGACAGAATGCCGTCGACCGCGTTGATCAGCTTCTTCATTGGCTCCCCCCCTGCCCGTCGGCGTCTTCGTCGTCGGCGGCCGGGATCAGCGACACCAGGCCGCGCGCGACCCCCAGCACGATATGGTCGGCCCGGGCATTCAAGTCGGCGCTGCCGAAATCCGGCAGCTCGACGACCAGCCGGCGCATCGGCCGCCCGGCATCGACCACCTCCAAGCGCCCCGGATGCGCAGCGCGATAGGCGTTCAGGAAGGCCTGCCGCTCCGGCGGCGCGAAATGGCAGACATGGAAGATCGTCTCCAGATGCTGCACCGGCACCGGCGTGGCATAGGCGGGGCTGATGATCTGCGAAATGAAGCTGCGGTTCTTGCCAATGGCTTCCGCCAGCCGCTGCCGGGTGCCGGAGGGTCGGTTCTCGATGACCGCGCGCAGGATCGCCTTGTACGCGGCCAATGGCGAAGAGTCGGCCGGGAGGGTTTCGGGGCCGGTCATGCGTCCGTCCTTGGCTCCGAGAGATCGACCTCACGGATCGCTTCCTTCGCCATCGCCAACAGCCCGGGAGAGACCGATACGGCCCGGACGCCGGCCCGCAGCAATGCGGCGATGGCATGCGGATCGCCCCCCGCATCGCCGCAGAGACTGACTTCTCGACCAAGCTCGGCGCCATGGCGCGCGACATGGGCTATCATGGCGAGCACGCCGGGATGCAGGACATCGGCATAGGCCGCGACCTCCGATCCATCGCGCGCGGCGGCGGTCGCGTATTGCGTCAGATCGTTGGAGCCGATCGAGAAAAAGGCGGCGTCGAAGCTCGCGACCGCCATGGCGGCGGCCGGAACCTCGACCATGATGCCGAGCGCAGGCGCTGCATGCGGCAATCCTTCCGCCGCGAGTTCCGCCAGAACGCTGTCCAGCAGCACTCGCGCTTGTTCCAGTTCCAGCGCTGCGGTGACCATGGGCAGCATGACCTTGAGCGGGCCCAGGCTCGCCGCCCGGGCCAACGCCCGCAACTGGACGCGAAAGACCTCGGGATGGCGCAGGGACAACCTGATGCCACGCAGGCCAAGAAAGGGATTGGTCTCGCCATCGATCGTGTAGCCGGCGATGGGCTTGTCTCCGCCGGCATCCAGCGTGCGGATCGTCACCGGCCGGCCGCCAGCCCAGTGCAGCAACGCGGCATAGGCCTCGAACTGGCGCGCTTCATCCTGCAAGGCCTGCTCGACCAGGAACTCCGTGCGGGTCAGGCCGATGCCGTCGCAAGCCTCTGCCGGGAAGCCGACGAGATCGGCCATCCCCGCGACATTGACCATCACGGCGATCGGGGTCCCGTCGCGGGTCAGCGCAGGCTCACGCTTGCGGGTTTCCGCCTTGCTCCGCAGGTGGCCGAGCTCGTCTGCCCGCCGTCGCGCCTCGTCGATGCTCGCGCGCGACGGGCCGGTCAGAACGAGACCTGCCATGCCATCGACGACGACCGTGCCGGAGACCGCCTCCCAGTCGGAGCCGATGCCGACCACCATCGGCACGCCACGCCCGCGCGCCAGCATGGCGACATGGCTGGTCGGGCTGCCGGCCCCGAGCACGATGCCGCCGCCTTGCGACCAATCGATGCCGAGGAAGGCGGAGGGCGGCAGATCCTGCGCCAGGATGACGGCGCCGGGCGGCGCATTCGTCAGTTCGGGCAAGCCGAAAAGCTGGCGCAGAACTCGGTCCCGGATGTCAGACAGATCTGCGGCGCGGGCGCGAAAATAGGCGTCGTCAGACGCCTCATACCCCGCGATCTCCTCCGCCAGCGCCTGTCGCCAGGCCGCGTCAGCCGGCACGCCGCGCTCGATTGCCGCATAGGCGCCCTCGGTCAAGGCGTCGTCTTCGAGCAGTGCCACCTGAAAGCCCACGATATCGGCAGCCTCGCCGTGAAGACTGGCCGCCAAGGCCGTGACGGCCCGAAGGGAAGCGGCAACGGCGTCCGCCAGAGCCTGTCGCTCACTTGAGACTGGGCCCTTCTCGCGCCGCATCTCGCCGACGGCGCGAAAGGCCACCGCCGGGCCGAAGGCGAGCCCGGTCGATGCGGCGAGGCCGGAAAGGCGGCGTTCCATCACGCCTCACTCCTCATCGAACTTGCGTGCGACGATATCGACGAGCGCAGCGAGCGCAGCCGGAGCATCTTCGCCGCTGGCCTTGAAATGCAGCATTTCGCCCTGGGCCGCCTTGACGCGCATGATCTTCACCGGGCTCTTGGCATCCGTCCACGGGCCGGCCGCGCTGGTGGCGACCTCGATACGGGAGCCGAAGCGCTTGGCGATCTGGGTAAGCTTCACCGAAGGCCTGGCATGAAGCCCGATCTTGTTGGTGAGCAGGGCGCTGGCCGTCACCTCCTGCATCCTTGCATTCCTCTCACTACCTTTGGCCGACATGTCATTCATGCCGACATGAGTTCCTCGGCCGTCGCCTGCACGACGGCCAGCGGCGAGCCGCCGGACGCTTCGGTCGCGGCCATCACGGCGCCTTCCACAATCGGTGCATTACAGATGACGATGCGCTCGCGCCGTTCCTCCGGCATCATTTCCACCGCCATCTCGCTATTGGTCTCGGCCCCGCCGAGATCGACCAGGATGGCGACGCCTGCTTCCGACCATGCCTCGTCGATTGCCGCCATGATGGCGGCGACATCGGTGCCCAGGCCGCCTGCGGCATTGCCCCCGGCCGCGGCCAGCAGGACATTGTCGCCGACCATCTGGCGAACCATGTCGGCGGCGCCTTCGGCGACCTTGGCCGAGTGCGACACGATGACGATGCCGACATTCTTGCTGGCTGTCATGCTTTCAGGCTCCGATGGCGTTGCAGATTGCGGTGGCGAGCAGGGCTGACGAGCGTGCCCCGGGATCCATATGGCCGATCGAACGTTCGCCGAGAAACGAGGCGCGTCCGCGAATGGCCTTGAGCGGCACCGTCGCCTCGGCCGCAACCCTGGCGACTTCGGGAAGGCGCGTCGTGAGATCGGCGCCGCCATGGGCGAGTGCGGCCTGGAGCGGCGCCAACACGTCGAGCATGGTCTTCTGGCCGAGATCGGACTTGCCTCGCGCCTTCACGGCCTCGATCGCTGCGG
The DNA here is from genome assembly GCF_050433265.1 of Allobosea sp. OAE752. Taxonomy (NCBI): domain Bacteria; kingdom Pseudomonadati; phylum Pseudomonadota; class Alphaproteobacteria; order Hyphomicrobiales; family Alloboseaceae; genus Allobosea; species Allobosea sp. OAE752. The sequence continues at coordinate 33,719 of NZ_JBNPXO010000007.1, read as the reverse complement.
CCAGCGCCCGCGCCACATCCGCAATCGTCGGCTCCGGCGGCAGCTCCTTACCGAGCGTCATGAATAGCGTGCCGTAGAGCGGCCCTGAGGCGCCGCCGACTTTCATCACCAATGTCGTGCCGATGGCCTTCAGGGCGTCGGGCAAGGGCTTTGCCGTGATCGGATCCATGTCCGCCAGCACCGCCTCGAAACCACGCTTCATGTTCAGGCCGTGATCGCCGTCGCCAATGGCCTGGTCGAGCGCCGTCAATTCATCGGCATAGGCCACGATTGCCCCGGCCATGGCCTCGATCAGCTTCTTCTTCAACGCGCCGTCCATGGTTCACCTCACCCGCTGGCCGTCGGCGTCGAAGAACAGCGGCTTGAGCAGGCTCACGCTCACCTCGTCGCTGACATCCAGGCCTTCATCCGGATCGACCAGGCTGACGATCTGCTGCTGGTTCACGGCGATATGCAGGTGGTTCTGATCGCCGAGGCGCTCGATCCAGTTGACCTTGCCCGTCACCGCACCGTTCCTGGCCTTGTCGATGGCGAGATGTTCGGTGCGCACGCCAATCGTGGTCGTGTTGGCTGGCGCCTCCAGATCGGGGAAGAGCGCGCGCGGCAACAGGTTGATGCCGGGGCTGCCGAGGCGGGTGGCGACATAGATGTCGGTCGGGTCCTCATAGATGCTGCGCGGCGTTCCGATCTGCACGAGACGGCCGTGGTTGATCACGCCGATGCGCGAGGCCAGCGTCATGGCTTCGGTTTGATCATGCGTGACGTAGAGGATGGTCGCGCCCAGATCCTGCTGGATATGCTTCAGCTCGATGCGCAATTCCGCGCGCAGCTTGGCATCGAGCGAGGAGAGCGGCTCATCCATCAGATAGATCGACGGGCTGCGCACCAGGGCACGGCCGATCGCGACGCGCTGCATCTGGCCACCGGAGAGCTGCGTCGCGCGGTTCTGCAGCTTGTCCTCGATCTTGAGGAGCTTCGCGACATGGCCGACCGCGCGCCGGATCTCGTCCTCGGGCGTGCGCCGTGTCGGCGACCGCAAGGGGAAGGCGAGATTGTCGAAGACGCTCAGATGCGGATAGAGCGAGTATTGCTGGAATACAAAGGCGACGTCGCGCGCCGCCGGCGGCAGCGCCGTGACATCGACGCCGCCGATGAAGATGCGGCCGTCATCCGGGGTCTCCAGCCCGGCAATGAGGCGCAAGGCCGTCGTCTTGCCCGCGCCCGTCGGCCCCAGCAGCACGACGAACTCGCCATCGGCGATGGTGAGCGACAGATCGCTCGCGGCCTGCACCGAACCGAACCGCTTCGAGACCTGCGTCAGCGTGACCTCAGCCATGGGAGCGCCTCGTCGTGCTGGCCTCATGCAAGGCGGAGCGGATCGCCTTTCCCGTCACCGCATCGAAGAGCGATAGCCGCTCCGGCCTGAACGACAGGCTGACGCGGTCGCCGGCGGCCACCGGCAGATGGGCAGGCAAGCGCGCCTTGAGCTTGCCGCGCGGGGTGGCGACCGTCACGATCTGGTTCGTGCCGAGATATTCGGTGCCAAAAATCTCGCCCGGAAGGGCGCTACCCTGCCGGCCGGGATCGCCGATGACGATCTGCTCGGGCCGCACCCCAAGCGCCAGCGGTCCGGGCGCGTGGCTCTCGCGCAGTTCCGGCAAGGTCACGCAGGCGGCATCGATGCTGACCGAGGTCGAGCCCGCAATGGCCGCGCCGTCGAAACGGATGAAATTCATCGCGGGCGAGCCGATGAAATCCCCGACGAACATCGAATTCGGGCGGTCATAGATCTCCTGCGGCGAGCCGAGTTGCTCGATCACGCCATCATTCATCACCGCGATCTTGTCGGCCATCGACATCGCTTCGAGCTGGTCATGGGTGACATAGACCGTCGTCGCCTTCAGCCGATCGTGCAGGGCGCGCAGTTCGCCGCACATCAGATGGCGGAACTCGGCGTCAAGCGCGCCCAGCGGCTCGTCCATCATGAAGGCCTTCGGTTCGCGCACGATGGCGCGTCCGAGTGCGACCCGCTGTCGGTCGCCGCCGGAAAGACCGGAGACCGATTTGTCGAGCAGATGCTCGATGCGCAGCACGCGCGCCGCTTCCTCGACGCGCCGTCTCGTCTCGTCCCTGGACACCCCCATCGAGACCAAGGGAAAGCTGATGTTCTTGCGCACGTTCATATGCGGGTAGAGCGCAAAGAGCTGGAACACCATGGCGATGTCGCGTTCGCGCGCCCGCTTGAAGGTGACATCCTCACCATCGAGCCGGATGCTGCCGGAGGATGGCAGCTCCAGCCCCGCAACCATCCGCAACGTCGTCGTCTTGCCGCAGCCGGAGGGACCCAGCAGGCAGAAGAAATCGCCGTTCTCGACCGTGAAACTGGTATCGCGCACCGCCATGAAGGCGCCGAACCGTTTCACCAGATTATCGACCCGGATCTCGGCCATGGCTCACTCCGGGAATTTGGTGACGAAGGTGAACATGACGACGCCGATCAGGGTCGTGACGAAGGAATGGCCGTAGAGCGTCAGCGAGAAGGGCTGCAGCAGCATCAGCACGCCGGCCGAGATCAGCAGCGTCGCCAGTGTCTCCATCGGTCCGCGTCGCAGCGCCCTCGGCCAGCGCGATGCGGCCGCGCCTTGCGGCTCACGGGTATGGCTCGGATGCCGGTTCATTTGCGCACCGCCCCGAAGGTGATGCCGCGCAGGAGGTGCTTGCGCAGCAGCACGGTGAAAACCAGGATCGGGATCAGGAACAGCGTCGTTCCCGCCGCGACCGCCGGCCAATCCTGCCCGCCCTCGCCGATGATGATCGGGATGAAGGGTGGCGCGGTCTGCGCCGTGCCCGAGGTGAGCAGCACGGCGAAGGCATATTCGTTCCAGGCGAAGATCAGGCAGAAGATCGCGGTCGCGACGATGCCGGTCGTGGCCTGCGGCAGCACGACCTTGCGGAAGGCCTGCAGCCGCGTGTAGCCGTCGATCATCGCCGCCTCCTCGTATTCGCGGGGAATCTCGTCGATGAAGCCCTTGAGCAGCCAGACGGCCAGCGAGACGTTGACCGAGGTGTAGAGCAGGATCATGCCGAGCCGCGTGTCGGAGAGGCCGAGCTCGCGATACATCAGGAAGATCGGGATCGCGACGGCGATCGGCGGCATCATCCGTGTCGAGAGGATGAAGAACAGCAAGTCGTCCTTCAGCGGCACCTTGAAGCGCGAGAAGGCATAGGCCGCGCAGGTGCCCAGCCCCACCGAGAGCAGCGTCGAGCCGAAGGCGATGATCAGCGAATTGACGAAGCGCGGCACATAATTCGACGGGCCGACGACCACCATGCTGCGCGAGCGTGCGATCTCTTCGCAGGCGGAATTCGCAGGCGGGAGCGAGGCGAGATAATCCGCCGTCTGGCGCGAGCGCGTGTTGAACAGGTTGCAGTAGCCTTCGATCGAAGGCTCGAAATGCACGAACGGCACGACCTTGGGCGGGTAGGAGATCGAGTCCGGCGGCGTCTTGATGCTGGTCAGGCCGATCCAGAGCAGCGGCACGATGGCCACCAGCGCGTAGAGAACGACGATGGTGCCGGCCAGCAGCTTGACGCGTCCGCTCGGCGCGACGACGGAATGAGCCGTGGAAAGAGCGCCGCTCATCGTGCCTTCACCTTGTTCAGCGCCTTCACATAGATGTTCGCCAGCCCGAACACGGCAACGAACAGGATGATCGCGAAGGCGGAGGAATAGCCGGTGCGCCAGGCCTCGAAGGCGGCGCGCTTCAGCGTGATCGAGGCGAGTTCGGTGGTCGAGCCCGGGCCGCCCGAGGTCAGGAGGTTGACCATGTCGAACATCTTGAAGTTCTCGATGCCGCGGAAGAGCACGGCCAGCATGATGAAGGGCAGGCACATCGGCAGCGTGATCGAGATGAATTGCCGCCAGTTGCTGGCTCGGTCGACCTCGGCTGCCTCGTAGATGTAGTCCGGGATCGAGCGCAGGCCGGCCAGGCAGATCAGCATCACATAGGGCGTCCACATCCAGGTATCGACGATGATGATCGCCCAAGGGCTCAGCTTCACATCGCCGAGCATCTGGAAGGAGGACGGCGCAATACCGGAGAAGAACGAGACCACGTAATTGAACAGACCGATCTGCGGCTGGTACAGGAAGGTCCAGAAATTGCCGACCACCGCCGGCGACAGCATCATCGGGATCAGGATCAGCGTGGTCCAGAAGCCATGGCCGCGGAATTTGCGGTCGATCAGGTAGGCCAGCGCAAAGCCGCTGACGGTCTGCAGCAGGATCGTCCAGAACACGAAATGCGCCGTCGCCTGCATGCGCTGCCAGATTTCCGGATCCGACAGGATCGTCTGGTAGTGATCGAGCCCGACATTGCGCAGCGGCGCATTGGGGCGATTGGCGCGGTAATTGGTGAAGGAGAGCTGGATCGTCCAGATCAGCGGGAACAGGTTGATCGCAAGCAGGAGGATCATCGTCGGCGCGATGAAGATCCAGGCGATGGCTTTGTCGCTGAGACCCCGGACCCGCTGGGCGATCGGGGAATAGGCTGCGCGCATCGCTGCCGCGCTCCTGATGCCGGTGACGTCGCTCGCATTCATGACTCAGCACCGTTCAAAGGCAAGGTCGATGACTGGCTGCGCCACCTGCGATGAGGCGCAGCCCCGGTTCGGCTGGGCGAAGGCCCGCTTGCGTCAGAACTTGCCGTCTTCCTTGAAGACCTTGGTCCAATCCTGGATCAGCAGGTCGAGCGCCTCTTTGGCGGTGCCCTTATCCGCCACGACATAGTCGTGAACGCGCGCCTGTTCCGCCTGCAGCAACTGCGCGTAGGACGGCTCGGCCCAGAAATCGACGACCTGACCCATGGCGACGAGGAAATCAGCCGCGAAGGGCGCGGATTTGGCGAAACCGGGATCGTTTAGCACGCCCTTGTGGCAGGTATAGCCGCCGAGCTCCCACCACTTCTTCTGCACGTCGAGCGAGGCGAACCATTTGACGTAGGCCAGCGCCTCGGCCCGGTTCGGCGAATAGGCGACGACCGAGAGGCCCTGACCGCCGAGCTGCGAGCCCTTCTCCTTCTCAGGCGGATTGACGAAGAAGCCGATCCTGTCGCCGCCGACATTGGGATCCTTGTACAGGCCGGGAAAGAAGGCGAACCAGTTCATCTGCAGGGCCGCCTGTCCGGATTTGAAAGCGTCCAAGCCCTCTTGCATATAGGCGTTGGAGTAGCCCGGCGGGGTGCAGCATTTGTACAGGGACTTGTAGAACTCCAGGCCCTTCACGGCATCGTCGGAGTTGACGAAACTGGCCATGGCGTAGGGCTTCTTCGGGTCCTCATATTTGAAGCCGAAAGGATAGAGCGCGTTGGCGACGCCCATCGTGATGCCTTCCGAGCCACGCTCGGTGAAGATCGCCGCGCCATAGACCTTCTTGCCGTCGATGTCGCGGCCCTGGAAGAACTCGGCGATCTGCTTCAGCTCGGTCTGCGACTTCGGCGCGGCGAGCTCGCGGTTGTATTTGGCCTTGAATTCGGCCTGCAGCTCGGGTCTGGAGAACCAATCCTTGCGGTAGGTCCAGCCGAGCGCATCCCCCATGGCCGGCAGCGCCCAGTAGTTCGGCGTATTCTTCGGCCATTCGGCATAGCCGGTGACGGTCGCCGGCATAAAGTCGTCGATCTTGATCCCTTCCTTGGCGAAGAAATCGTTTAGTTTCACGTAATGATTGTTCTCGGCGGAGCCGCCGATCCACTGCGAGTCACCGATGATCAGGTCGCAGAGCTTGCCCTTGGAATTGAGCTCGTTGAGCATGCGGTCGGCGAAATTCGGCCAAGGCACGAACTCGAACTTCATTGCGATATTGGTCTTGGCGGTGAAGTCTTTGGAGAGCTCGACCAGCGCATTGGCCGGATCCCAGGCCGCCCAGCAGAGCGTCAGCGACTTGCCCTGGGCCTGAGCCTCCGTGGCAGCCAGCGCGGCGCTCCCGGCAATGGTCGCGGCAAGCATCCAGGTCCTGATTATTTTCATGATCTTCCCTCCCTTGGCGTGCCGTCACCAGCCGTCATTGGGGTGACGGGTGAACCTGCGTGACCGCGAAGGGCACAGCCGGAAGAAGGGGCACGGCCGACGCGGGGCGTTTCCTCACGCCGCCTCGGAACTAACCGTCCAAGTTCAGCGATTTGTTTAGTAGGCCGCCAATCACTAAACATGTCAAGCGATGAAGATGGCCGACAACATGCTGCAATGCGGTGATTTTTGCCGCGATGCACAAGTTTAGTGAATTCCTGAGTACCGTCGGGTTTGGGGCAGCGTGGCCCGTCATGTGCTTCATCAAGCGGAAGCAGGCTTGCCTGACAGGTCCGCGAAGCGGTCGATCGAGCATGGGGAACTCAAGCGCGACGGGCCAGACGGCGCTTAAGACGTTGTCGCCAGTGGACCCGCCGACCTTCTGCCGAGGGCGGCGAGCCTCTACGCGTATAGCCCCTTCCCCAGGATTGAGTTCGAACCCTTTGGGCGCGCCATTTCGGTCATACCGATACAGAACTGCGAATACTCGGCCGCCCAAGGAAGGATGCGCGGGAAGGGAGCGCTCCATAGCGCCGCTCTGCAACTATTTCCCAACGGGGCCGCATCGCGCCAGAAGCGGATGCTGGAGGCCTGCCTGGGAGCGGATGTTCGATTCGAACGTGCTTTTCGTCGTTCATCGAGAGCCCCTCCAGACGCAGGAAAAGCCGAGATGTCAGGCGGAGGAACTCGCATTGGCTGGGGCCTCGGCACGGCGCCAATTGCACCCGCCGTGATAACCGAGCCGAGCATGCTTTAACGCAACAAATGTGGAGGCGCCGGGGTCGGCGCGCTCCACATCTTCAGCTGTCAGCGAATACTATCGAGTACTCACTTAGCCTCCGCTGATTGGGCAACGCAGGCCGCTTTTAGACAATAGAGGGTCGGGTCTCGAAACTCGATCGGATCATTGTCTACCATCAGACGTGCCATGCGCCTCGCACTTAGTCAATACAGAATCGAATTGACTCATGAATCATTCTCAATCGGATTGGTGGACAAATTCCATTATCTGAAAAACTGGCTTTGGCCCGTCTCCGCCTCAACTCGATCTGGATGATAGCTACCCCCAAGCCGCTCCCCGCAAACGAGATACGGATCCGGGAGGTTGCGGCACGGCAAGCTGCGGGTCGATGAAGATCGAGCAGCGATAACAATGCTGATCAAGCCGGTGCCGGAGAGGAATGCCGCCAGAAAAAAAGCCCCGGGTTTCCCCGGGGCTTCCGACTAGGATCGCGAGAGGCGATCAGAAGTCGCGCTGGATGCGCAGGCGGCCAGCAACCGAGTCTTCCGACTTGATGCCGAGGACCGCGCTGCGAGCAGCGGCGTTGCTCACGCTGCCGACCGGCGAACGGATATCGAGGTGCGAGTAGAGCACTTCGACACCGATATCCAGGCCGGAGACCGGCGACCAGATCAGGTTACCAGCGAGGATGAGCTCCTTCGGATCAGCCGAGCGAGCGGTGAGACCACCGAAAGCAACCGCCGCCGCGTCGAGGTATTTGAACTTCACCTCGGAGTACGAACCGAAGATCTCGGTGCGCAGGGTGGGGGTCCAGAAGTGGCGGAACGCCGCGACGACCGACCAGCCGGTCGAGTTGTCGACATTGCCGGTGACCGGGTTCAGCGCGGCATCAGCCAGCACCAGACCGCCGATGCGGCCGAGACCCAGGCTGCCCGGGCTCCAGCCGAGATAGCCGAGAGCGCCGTCAGCATAAGCAGCCTGCAGCCAGAAGGCGTCGCCAGCGGCGAGCATCGGCAGGTTGATCTTCACGCCGCCCTGGATGGCCCAGACCATCTCGTCGCCGTCGACAGCGCCGAGAGCCGCAGCCGTGGCGTACTTACGCTGGCCGATAGCGCCGGACAGCTGAGCCGAACCCCAGCCCTGATCGACGCGCAGCGACGCGATCAGATCCGGGTAGTCCTGACCCTGGACGACGGCCGCAGCAGCGCCGCCGCCGACCAGCGGGTTGAACACCGCGCCCGGCAGCTCGCGGCCGGACGTGCCCGAGGTGCGGTCTTCCGCCGAGATCGTGGCCGAGAAGCCCGAACCGAAGGTGGCGGTGTAGGCCAGCAGGTTGACGCGCGTATCCGACGTGCGAACCGAGTTGAAGCCGAGGTCGTTGGCGTAGAAGTCGAAGAACGACTGAGCGCGACCAGCGGTGATCGGGCCGAACTGGACGAAGGCCAGGTCGAGCAGCGAGCCGGTGGAGGTCGACGAAGCGCCGCGGACGAAGCCCGGGACAGTCGCGCCGACGTTGAACGGGGTGATGCCGCCGGCACCGTAGATGCCGGTGTTGTTGGTCAGCTCGTAGCGGATGAAGGTGCGCAGCGTGCCGTAGGCGGTCGCGGTGCGGACGTCGATGTTCAGACGGCCACGGGCGCGGGTGCCGTAGGCATCCTGGTAGTCGCTGTAGCGGCTGCCGACAGCGTACTCGGCGCGAACGCGGCCCGAGATGCGCAGGCAGGAGTCGGTGCCCGGGATATAGAAGAAGCCGGCACCGTAGGCGGTGCAGACGCGAACGTATTCGACCGGAGCGGCCTTCCGCGAAGGAAGATCGGCGGCCTGAGCCCCGGCGACCGCGGCGATGCCGGCGGCGGAACCGAGGAGGAGGCTCTTGACGAGCTTCATTTGATAAACCTCCAAAAAGTTAAGTCGGAGCGACACCATGTTGCCGCATTGAACCGCCTGTCGCTGACGTAGGCGCACTTTCTGGATACAATGTTGACATAAATCCGATCAATCTGAATATCAGATCCAGACTCTCTTACGCGACAGATGTTGCATTTTTGGCACTGGCCCTGCGCCGGGCGAATCCGCAATCCTGTATCTCATCGCGCCATTGAATCGATTGGAAAAGTCTCGACATACGCGGCGACCGTGCGGATGACTTGTCCGCCGAGCCAAGGGCGCGATGCTGCGCCAATCGCATGAGTGCGCTCATGCGATCGAAACCGCGCCAGCATGAAATATGATCTGCTTCAGGGAACAATAATCCCGATCGTCGTTCCCATCATTGAGATTCCTGCGAAATAAGAAATAGATCGAGCGAGTAAGATCGCGCGAGTCAGGCCTCAGAGAAGACGTTTGCGGTGGATCGTTACCGCGACGCGGGCAAGTCCTGATAGCATTGCGTCCAGAGGACGGGGCTTTTGGACGGGAACCGAGCCCGCAATCCTTTTAAAGTAATCCGGATGCAGCCCAGAATAACCTTGTCCCCTGTGAACAAGGGGCTTTTCTGGCCTGCCAATCATGATAACGTGATCGTGAAAGGGGCAGACTGCACGCGGCTTCCTGGGCAACCAGGCGAGCTGATGCGGTCTATTACGGCAATCAGGACCTGATGAATCGACAGAACGAGAGCTTTCTCTCACCAGCGCTCTCTCGGATGCCCGCGGAAGCACTTCGTGTTGTGCCACTGAGCGGTGTCGAGGCTCAAATTTATGCGCGGCTCTGGCGTTGCGTTGCCGAACGAAAGCTTCGTCCGGGCACAAAACTGAACGAGAGCATTATAGGAGATGTTTTCGGCGTCAGCCGCACGGTTGTTCGCAAGGTTCTTAACATCCTAGAACAGGAGGGGGTGGTTCACCTTCCACAAAACCGCGGCGCATTCATTGCCGTCCTGGACCTGTCGGACGCACGCTCGACGCAGGAAGTGTTCGCGATGACGGTTACGCATCTGGTGACCCAATTGGTGCATTCAGACGTTGTTATTTCCGATGAGCATCGTGCTTTGCTGGATGAGCATATCAAGGTGCAGTCTGAGTTCGATTCGTCAGGCAATCACGATCGAGCTCTTCAGCTAAGAGCAGAGTTTTGGATTCTGCTGGCTGGAGTCTACGGCAATGTGCTGTTAACGCACCTGTTAGCCCGCCTTGCCGTCAGATATGTTCTCGCACAATCGTTTTTTGACAGAAGCGGCCTCCTATCGGCCGATGCTCGGTTTCAATCCTTGCTCATCAAACGAATCGCGGAAAAGGAATCGGAAAAAGCCCTTTCTATGATCGGAGAATTTCTTGGCCTGCTACGCAAGTCCTTGATTACGGATCGTGAAAGCGAGGACGTCGACCTGAGATCGCTGCTATCCGCCAATGGCGGCGGCGCTCGCTCCATTTGCATCAATTAAGCTGGGATTTTGCACGAAAATTTCTACTTGAAGGGCCGTCCCTGCAGATGGCCTGCCTCTCTGGAGTGTCCTGTTTTCCATCCAATACATGGTCGGCTTTGCGTCAGAAGCGGTCATTGAGCCACGGTCGGAAAGCGGACGCTCAAACCGATTCGTTCGAAAGAATTTTGCGGTCCAGATCAAGAATTGCGGCGGATGGGCTTTCTCATGCCGTTTCGCGCCCGAGCGTCTCGGTCGAAGACAATTCAATTACGTAATGCTGTTGTGACCGCGGCGAAAAACGCGTCGCCCCGGCCATTCTTCGCGCGCGCGGGAGTGCCGTTTTCCAAAGCTGCGGATGGCCGCCGCAATGTCACGCAGCCCTGGGAATACACCGATGTCGACGACCACAGCGGCTTGCTCCGCATGGAATACGACGTCGCTGACGGCCTCACCGTCTTCGGCAGCGCGGGCGCCTCGCACAGTAATGTTGAGCGATACTTAGCTTCTGCGACGACGATAACCAGCGTCCTGGGGACGACCAGCACCTCGCCGCAATTCTACCATCTACAATCCCGTGCGCGTGCCGGAAATCACACCTCTGCGCATAGGGCGGCAAGTGCCGCTTTCAGCGAGGTCGTGCAGATGCCTGAGGAGAGGCCGAACTCGGTGTCGTTGGCCACGGCCAGCGCCTCTTCGTAATCCTTGACGCGAACGATGTTGGCGACCGGGCCGAAGACCTCCTCGCGCGAGATGCGCATGGCGTTGGTGGTCTCGGTGAACAGCGCCGGCTGAAGGTAGAAGCCGGGGGTGTCGCGCTTCAAGAGCTCGCCGCCGAAGGCGAGCTTGCCGCCCTCGTCCTTGGCGATCTGGATGTATTTCAGGTTCTGGTCGAGCTGGCTCTGGTCGACCACCGGGCCGATATGGGTGCCGGCCTTCAGCGCGTCGTCGACATTGAGACCTTTCAGCCGCTCGATGCAGGCCTCGACGAACCTGTCGTGGATGCCGGCCTGGACGATCAGGCGCGAAGACGCGGTGCAGCGCTGGCCGGTGGAGAAGAAGGCGCCGTTCACGGCGACCTTCAGATCGGCGTCGTCGAGCACGACGAGCGGGTTCTTATGGAGTCCAGACAAGCGGCACATCTTGCTACGCGACCTAGCCGTCGGGCGACCCCGGGTTCGAAAAGCCTTGACGCCGGCTTGATTGATGCGTGGAGCCGACTGGCGCCCCCTTCGGCGGAGTGGACGCGAAGAACGTACACTCTCAATGCTCGTGGCGAGCAAAATCCGGCACTATTCGGAAAAGCGCACGGAAATCCGGCCTAGCTGCGAAATACGAGCGTCCAACAGCCCAGCGGCGCGGATCGGCAGGACGCCGCAAAGGCTCCCCGTGGTCACGAGCTGTCCCGCCTTCAATCCTCCGAGATTGTCGCTTTGCGCGTTTGCATAAGCCAGCAATGGCAATAACGGATCTCCCGCGGGATGGGACGCAGGGGCCTCGTAGAGAGGCTGTCCGTTCAGCATCACGTCGCATGCGAGGCCATTGATCTCGCTGAGGGCGGAGAGCGGGACGCTTTCGCCAACGACATACCCCCTATTTCCGAGATTATCCGCGAGAAAGGATAGGAATGGCACGCTGGCCGCGCTGTCGAGCCGTCCGCCGATGACCTCGATTCCAAGCACGACGTTTTCGATCGCGTCGAGAATATCGCAGCGCTGATAAGCCCCGGTCTCACGCCTTGGAAGATCTTGACGGAGGTGAACCGCGAGCTCGACCTCTATGGTGCAGTCGGGGAACAGGGAAATTTCCGCCGCGTCGGGATATAGATACAAGAGCGGGGCGGCGACCGGCAGTTGCTGCGGCCCTATCGCCACTTTCCAGCCGCCGACGGGTCGAGCAAGCCGCTCCTGCACCGAGGCCTGTACCTGCATGGCACTCACTGGACTGTGCGGCACCGGCATCGAGGAGGAAGCAACCCTCTTTCCAGTCAGATGGGCGCGGACCAGCTCATCTGCGAAAGATTGGTTTTCGGAAGGGCGCGAATGCTCAAGAGCCATTCTGACCTCTTTGCCTATGGCCTATCCAGGCCGATGGCGACACGGAGAATTGACGGCTCGCGCGGTGCTCCGATCGATGAGCGATCGCACTGGCACTGCAGCAGGAGGGATGCTCACCGCGAGATGCGATCAGGCTGCGTCAGCGACGACGGCCTGCCTCTGTTCGCCCAGTCCCTCGATGCCGAGCGTGATGACTTGCCCGGGGCGCAGGTAGGCGGGAGGCTTCATTCCCTGCGCGACGCCAGCCGGCGTTCCCGTGATGATCACGTCGCCGGGGTGAAGCGTCATGAGCCCGCTGAGATAGCTCACGATTTGAGCGACGCTGAAGATCATGTTCGCGGTCGTGCCGTCCTGGCGCCGGACGCCATCGACATCGAGCCAAAGCCGCAGCGCCTGAGGGTTCGGGACCTCATCAGCGGTGACGAACCAAGGCCCGATCGGCCCGAAGGTGTCGCAGCTCTTGCCCTTGGTCCACTGACCAGTGCCCTCGCTCTGCAGCGCCCGTTCAGACACGTCATTGGCGAGGAAGTAGCCCGCGACATGTTCGAGGGCACGCGCCTCCGACACATATTTTGCCTTCGTTCCGATCACGACCCCCAACTCGACCTCCCAGTCGAGCTTGGTGGACCCGCGGGGCTGGACGATGTTGTCGTTGGGGCCGACGATCGCGCTCGTCGCCTTCATGAACACGACCGGCTCGACGGGCGCCTGGTTGCCCGTCTCTCGCGCGTGATCGATGTAATTGAGCCCGATGCAGATGAACTTGCCCACGCCGCTGAGGCAGGGGCCGATCCGATCGACCTGCTCAATGACAGGCAGCGTTTTGGGGTCGCGCGCTGCAATCCGTCGAAGTCCATCGGGGGTCACGGACGCGCCGTTGACGTCCTGAACGACCCCGCTGAGATCCCGGATCGTGCCGTCGCTTTCGAGAAGAGCAGGCCGCTCCCCGCCCGCCGGTCCGTAGCGAAACAACTTCATATGTGACTCTCCATGAACCGCGGGTGGGCAGGGATGCCCGTCCCACCCGCCTGGCCTTGTGGTGCGATCACTGCGCCTTGGTCAGCGCCTCGTCGTAGCGCTTGACGACTTCCGCATAGGCGTTTTCGGGCGTCTCATCCTTCAGCACCATCCTCTGGAAAGCTTCGCCAAGGATGGTGTGGAAGGTCGACAGAATGGGCGAATAAGAGACCGCCTGGCCGCGCTGACTGACCAGTTCGGCCCAGCGCTTCTGGTTCGCAGCGGCTTCGCTCTGCAGATAGGGCGCGGTATAGGTCGACTTCCTGGAAACCACCTCGCCGCCCTCGGCCGCGATCGCCTGCGCCTCCGGGGAGATGACGAACTTCATGAAGGTCCAGGCGGCATCCTGCTTCTTGGAATTCTTGTTCAGGGCGATCGAATAGCTGTAGACGGTCTGCTTGTCCGACGGCGTGTAGGACGGGGCCGGGGCCCAGGCCAGATCGTCTCCTGCTCCTTGCGTCTGGACCGTCTTGAAGCGGTACAAGCCGAAATTCGTCATCGCGATCGTGCCGGATCGCAGGCCGTCATGGACCTCGTTGATCCCCATCTGCGCGCTGCGCAGCGACGTCACCTTACATTTGGTGAACAGGTCCTTGATGGTCGCTCCGGCGCGGATGAAGTTCTCTTTCGAGAACGCGATCTTGCCGTCCGGCGCGAAGTAACGCCCGTCCGAGCCGACGAGCATCGTGCTGAGGAAGAACTCCGCGAGGCTTTGGGCACCACCAATGCCGCCGGTCGCGCCGAGCGGGACGGCGAAACCGTTGATGTTCGGCTGCTTGAACTTTGGTCCGGCCGCGCAGACCTCCTCCCACGTCTTCGGCGGCGTCACGCCCGCTTCCTGGAGGGCGCCCTTGCGGTAGACCAGGATCGGGATGCGGAAGTCCTGGGGTAGGCCGTAGAGCTTGCCGTCGATCTGGGCCGTCGAGAGCGGCAACAACCAGTCGTCATCCGGAATCCCATCCTTTTTGACGAGGTCGTTCAGCGCCAGGAGATTGCCCGTGGCCGCGTATTCGGGAAGACCGAAGCTCACGACACGGATGACGTCGGGCGTTTCGCTGCGGGATTTGACCGCCCTTGTTACCGTCTGGCCCGTGGGATCGACCAGAAGACGAATTTTGATGTCCGGGTGCTTGCTCTCGAAAGCCTGGATCATCTTCGTCTGGGCTGCAGACCGAGGATCATTGGCATTATTGGGGTCGAGGAACGTCGAGTAGACGATTTCCGTCGCTTGGGCGGCGGCCCGCTCCGTGAAGGAAGTGGATACGCCGGCGCAGACGGTCAATGCGACGGCTGCCTTGATCAATGTGCGTCGTGACGTAGCGCTCATGAGTGTTTCCCCTCTCTCGTTGGTAATTCTGGCGCGCGGGTAAGATTTCTTGCCGATCAGCCTTTCACAGCCCCTGCCGTAAGGCCGGAGATGAACCACTTCTGAACCAGACCGAACATGAGAATGACCGGCATGGATGCGATGACGACGAAGGCCATCATGTAAGACCACGAGATGCCGACCGCGTCGAAGACCTGGTTGACCAGCGCAACCTGAAGAGTCCGCTTGGCGACCTCGGGCGCAAAGACGGCAACCGTGATGTAGTCGTTCCAGGTCGTGACGATGCCGATGGTTGCGACTGCGGCGATGCCCGGCCGGATCAGCGGAAGGATGAGGTGCCAGATGATCTGAAAGCGGTTTGCGCCATCCATGAAGGCGGAGTCTTCGATCTCCACGGGAACGGCTTCGACGAAGTTCGCAATGAACCACACCGTCTGGGGAATGATCCTCGCCGACAGGATGATCGTCACGACGATCCCGCTGTTGAGCAGCCCGATCGAGTCGAGCAGGTAGAACGTCGGGACCAAGAGCGCGACGCCCGGCACCATCGAGGTTGCCAGAATCGTCAGCATCAAAGTGCGCTTGCCTTTGAACGAGAAGCGCGCGGCTGCGTAGCCCGCGGGGATCCCGACCAGCAGGGCGAGAGCCACGGCGCCAACGGAGTAGGCGACGGAATTCCAGAAATCCCGAAGGAACGACTGGTCGCGAAACACTTTGAGGTAGTTTTCCAATGTCGCAGTGCTGGGCCAGAGCGTCGGCGGCACGGCCACGGCTTCGACTTCGGTCTTGAATGAAGTCGCCAGGGCCCACGCCACAGGCCCGAGCACAATGACCGCAAAGATGAAGGACAGGAGGATTGCGGGGATTCGCCCATTCGGGCGACCGGAGGATATGGCGGCGCTCATATGACAGATCCTATCCAGTGACGCGGCCAGTAAGCCGGGTGTAGACCACACCGAGCGCAACGTTGATCAACAGGACAACGATGGAGACGACAGCCGTGGGCCCAATATTGACGGCCTGAACAGTTCCGCGGAACGCCTCGAAGCTCAATGTCGTCGTTGAACCCAATGGGCCGCCGCCAGTCATGACGATAATCAGCGTCATGAGGGTCAGGTACATGATCGACAGGGTCAGTGCAGTGCTGCCCAATGTCGGAAGGATGTGCGTCAGGGTGACATAGCGAAACTTGACGAGCGCCCCGCCGCCGTCAATTTCCACGGCTTCGTAAAGCTCCTTGGGAATTGACTGCATGGCAGCGGTGGCCATGACCATCACATAGGGAAAGGACCACCACGCGGTGACGATGATGATCAGGGGCAATGCGAGGCCCGGATCACCCAACATGAGACCAGGCTCGATCCCCACGGCCTGCATCAGATAGGGTATAGGTCCGAATGACGGGTTCAGCAGCCAAAGCCATATGCTGCCCACGACCGACATCGACAGCGTCCAGGGGAACAGAATGAACACCCGCAGGACCGAACCGGTCGCGCCGGCGTTGTTCAGCACGAGGGCCGCGGCCATCCCGAGAACAACCGCGCCAGCGAGCGATCCGACGACGTAGGTCAGCGAGACAAACACCGTGTTCCAGAACGCCGACGAGCCGAAGACCTCGTAAAAATTCGCCAGGCCTACGAACCCTGTGAGCTCGTAGTACCGCGTTTTCTGGAAGCTCAACCAACCAACGAAGAACGTCGGATAGAGCGTGACCAGAAACAGGACGACGATCGCTGGTGCGAACCAGAGATAGGGGATCCACGAAAAGCGAGCTCGGCTCTGCGTGTCCGACGTGTCGCCAAGAAGACCAGCCCCGGAAGTGGCGGTCGCGGCCTGTGTGTGGCTTGCTGACATTTCAGTTCCGTATGAGTTCTCTCGACCACGGCTGCACTCGCGATGCAGCCAGGGAGCAAAGTCTTCGGTACTTAGGAAAGGCGGCGGCCATCCTGTTCGCTGAACACGTGAACCCGCGAAACATCCGGCCTGACCCGAATGATTTCGCCCGGCTGCGGCAGATCTGAATCCCGAAAAATGCAAACGATGCTCTGGGACCCGTGACGCGCAATGACCTGCGTCTCAGCCCCCGTCGGTTCGACGACGGCCACAGTGAGAGCCAGTCCGTCGTCGCTCCTGACGAGATGCTCGGGCCGGACGCCGTAGACAGCGCCGGACGACAGATGCTCCAAGCCGGCCGGCAGGGTCAGAACCGACCCATCTTCCAGAAGGAACCGACCTCGCTCGCAGCGGCCCTTCAGGAAGTTCATCGCGGGCGATCCGATGAAGCCAGCCACAAACATGTTGGCGGGGTTGTTGTAGAGCTCAAGCGGAGCGCCGACCTGCTCGACAATTCCATCATGCATGACGACGATTTTGTCGGCCATGGTCATGGCTTCGACCTGATCGTGGGTTACGTAAACGGTCGTGGTCTTGAGGCGCTGATGCAGCTCCTTGATCTCGGTGCGCATCTGCACGCGGAGCTTGGCATCGAGGTTCGACAGCGGTTCGTCGAAGAGGAAGACCTGCGGATTTCTAACGATGGCGCGCCCCATTGCGACGCGCTGCCGCTGGCCACCCGAAAGTTCGCGCGGATAGCGATCAAGCAGCTTGGTCAGGCTGAGGATTTCCGCGGCGCGCTTGACGCCCGCTTCACGCACGTCCTTCGGAGCCTTTTTGAGCTTCAGCGAGAAGCCCATATTCTCCGCGACGGTCATGTGGGGATACAGCGCGTAGTTCTGGAACACCATCGCGATGTCGCGCTCCTTCGGCGGAACGCTGTTTACCGTTCTGCCGCCGATCCGAATCTCCCCGCCTGAGATATCCTCGAGGCCGGCGATCATGCGCAGCAAGGTCGACTTTCCGCATCCGGACGGCCCGACCAACGTCACGAACTCACCGTCGCGAATGTCGACCGTTACACCGTGGATGACAGCCGCGGTGCCGTAAGCCTTCCGGACTGCGTTGAGCTCAACATTAGCCACTCGTTTCCTCCCTCGGCCTCTGAGCGGCCATTTTTTTAGTTGGCCAGGATCTGGCTGTTAATGGAACGATATTCCGTTAGCATGCTGAATGTCAATTCGAACCTCTCGCGCCGCGCATTTCTGCGGCACGAAGCAGAAAATATATAATATTATCAATATTTTGTGGCGATTACGCCGTGGTCGCCTGCCTGACGGAGGAGGCAATTCGGTACGGCCAGAGAGCAGAAAGCTCCTGCGCAGCGGCCTTTACCTGCTCCCCCACTCGTGGAACGACGAGGGGGGAAAAGCGATGGATCGGGCCGGCAACACTTACGGTGCCCACGACCTGCTCGCCGACGCGAATTGCAGCCGCCACGGCGGCAACGCCGGGCTCGGCCTCTTCGATCGCAGTGGCCCAGCCTCGCTCCTGCGTCTCGTCCAGGGCAGCCGAGAAAGTCTGCTTCGTCGTGATGACCCGAGGGCCTCCCTTGTCCGACGTTCCCAGTCCACTGGCGACGGCTCGGGCGAGGGCCTCGTCACGATCGAGCGTCGCCAGCCAAGCTTTACCATTGGCCGTCATATGAAGGGGAACTTTTGCGACAAGTTCAGGCTGGTATATCAATCCTGTTCTGGCGCCTTGCGAATGAGCAATCCAGGTTAGTCCGTCAGGATCGACGATAGCGATCCTGCCAAGACCTTCCGTTGTGCTTGCCAATCGATCGAGAATGGGCTGGCAGATGTCCGGAATACGCGTCCCGACCAGAAGGCGCTGGCCAACCACGGCCAAGCGCAACGATAGGCGGTAGAAGCCGCTATCGGCGTCCTGCTCGGCCCATCCGAGGTCGCACAGGGTGGTGACAAGCCGATGCGCCGCACTTTTCGGCACATCCAAGCGGCGGCTGATCTCTCCGAGCGGCATCGCGCCGGCATTCTCGCTCAGCAGAGTGATGAGGTCGAAGCAGCGTTCGACGAGGGATTTGACAAGCCGCATGGCACCACTGTAGCAAGAGGTTGTTGGAACGACATTCCATTAGCATGATCCGCTGGTTTTCGCAAACTTCGCGGCCCGATAACCCGCCAAGGAAGCCTGGGAGCCACCATGAGGTCAATTCAGCAGGACCTGTCGGGAAAGATCGCCGTGGTCACCGGCGCCGGCCGCGGATTGGGAAAAGCCATCGCCGACGTTCTCGCCGGCCGTGGCGCCCATGTGGTCGTCAACGATCTCACGCTCGAACTGGCCGAAGAGGCAGCCGCCTCCGCACGGGCTCGAGGCGAGAGTGCCAGTGCGATCGCTTTTGACGTAGCCGACCCGAACCAGGTCGAGATTGCCTTCCGAAGGATCCGGGGGGATCACGGCCGGGTCGACATCCTGATCAATAACGCCGGCATCGGCGATTTTGTGAGCTTTCCAGAAATCACCCCCGAAAAATGGGACCGGATGCTCAACATCCATCTGAAAGGCTCGTTCAATTGCTGCCAGGCCGTGCTCGCCGGCATGAAGGAGCAGAAGTACGGGAAGATCGTCAACATCAGTTCCGTGGCCGGAAAGCGCGGCGATTTTATCGGCAATGCGCATTACACCGCTGCCAAGGCTGGGATTATCGGCCTGACGAAGTCCCTCGCGCTCTACGCCGCCCCGTTTGGCATCAACGTCAATGCCATCGCGCCGGGATTGGTTGCCACGGAGCTCAGCGATGAGATGAGCAGCGAGATGAAGGCGACGACCATCTCGCGCATTCCCGCCGGCCGCCTTGGTCGCCCAGAGGAGATCGCGCGGGCCACGGCTTTCCTCGCGTCTGACGACGCGAGCTACGTCTTCGGAGAGACCTTAAGCGTCAATGGCGGCTCCTACATGGATTGATTGCCTCGACACCCGGGTTGTCACGGAGCTTCCGATGAAGATCGCCATATTTGACGTCAGCCACTGGCATTTCCCACTGTATCTGTCGCCGCTGGGAGACCCTGGCATCGAGGTCGTGGGGATCTCGGATAGTGAAGCGTTTGCCGGCACTCGTTTCGCGCAACAACTGAACTGCAAGCTCTTCGACTCCAATGAAGAGCTTCTCGAAGAGGAATTCGACTTTGCCCTGGTGTTCAGCCGTCATTCCAGGATGGCGGGACTGGCCGAGCGGCTCATCGAGCGTGGTATTCCGTTTCTGATCGAGAAGCCCTGCGGGCTCGATCTGCAGGAAGTTCGCCGAATCCGGCAATTGGCGGAGCAGCGCGGCGTCTATGTCAGCGTTCCCTTCATCAATCGTGTGAGCGACTGGGCCGCGCGGCTGTCGCCCGCCGAAGGCTTTACGCCGGAGGGCTTTCAGCACCTCTCGTTCCGGTTCGTCGTTGGGCCGGTCGAGCGCTATGAGCGCAACGGGTGCGGCTGGATGCTGGACAAGCAGCAGGCTGGCGGTGGGTCACTGCTGAATGTCGGCATCCATTTCATCGACCTGATCGCGACTCTGACGGGCGCCCCGATCACTCACGTTTCAGCCCAGGCACGCACATATCGACCCGACGTCACGGTCGACGAGCAGGCTGTGCTCACCTGTCAAAATGCGGCAGGCCAGATCGGAGTGATCGAGACGGGCTACCTGTATCCGTCGACGGCAGAGGATCAGCGCGACTTCGCGTTCTCCATCTCGCACAGCACCTCCTACATACGGGGATATGCCGACCAACTTTATCTGAAGGCACGCGATCAGGCGGCGGGACAGTCCATAACGGTCGAGTACAACACCGACGCTTATTACCCGGTGTTCCTGAGGCGCAGCTGGGCGGATCTGGTCGAGGGGCGCCCGCCTTTCGCAGGTCTGCGCGAAGCCGAACACGCGATGGCTGTCCTTGAGGCAGCATACCGTTCCGCAGCCAATGGCGGCGCCCCCCAAACAGTCGAGCATGCCCCATAGGGCCCCTCCCCCCGAGCGGCTCGAACCCGCCGCGATGCCGAGCGCGTTCGTCGACCTCTGAGATCGATCGAGCCGAACGGGAAACAGACGAAAGAGGAAACACCCATGTCGTTGTCAGGATCCGGCGTCATCGCGATTTGGAACGATATCACTGACGAGGGACGCGCCAATTTCTACGAATGGCACGACCGCGAGCATATTCCGGAGCGGGTCGGCATACCCGGCTTTCTGCGCGGACGCCGCTATATCGCCTTGTCGGGAACGCCGGAGTATTTCACGCTCTACGAGGTTGAAGACAAGTCCGTGCTCACCGGAGCGGACTATTTGGCGCGATTGAACAGCCCGACCGAGTGGACCACACGTTCGGTCCAGCACTTCAGGAATACCGCTCGCTCGCTGTGCGATGTCGAGGTCTCGCTGGGCGCGGGGTCGGGTGGTTTCATCGGGACGATCCGCTTCGATTGCGAACCAGGCCAGGATCCGAAAATTCTCAAGACGGTCTCCGAAGCGATCCTGCCCGAGGTGGCGAAAACAGCCGCGATCTCCGCAGCGCATATCTGCCGGGCCGATGAGAGCGCGAGCAACGTCAAGACAGCCGAGCAGCGCGGGCGCGCCGCAAACATGGTTCCTCGTTGGGTCCTGATCGTGGAAGGAGCCACGCAGGAGGCGGTCGAGCATGTCCTGTCCACTCATCTGAGCCACGCGGTGCTGGCTGATCTGGGCGCTCAGGAAGCCCTGCAGGGAGTCTACCGCCTGCAATTCGACCTCGTCGGCAACCGATGAGGCCAAATCGCCGCCCTTAGGGCGCCAGGGCCGGCTCCCAACGACACGGCCCGACCAGCAAGAACGGCGCGCCCTGCCACGGTCGACGCGCGGTTTCACACACAGGAAGCCGGGACGATGCACCCAGTGATACGCCTTCACACCGACGATAATGTCGTCATTGCGCGCATGGCGTTGCCGGCTGATACGCCCATTGCGGACGGGGTCGTAACCTCCGTTCGCATTCCTGCTGGACACAAGGCCGCTGCGCGCCCGATCGCTCAAGGCGAGCCGGTTCGCCGCTACAATCAGGTGATCGGCTTTGCGACCACCGCTATCGCCCCTGGAGACCATGTCCATGTTCACAACATGGGAATGGGCGATTTCGCGAAGGACTATGCCTACGGCCGAGACGCAAAGCCCACGCACTATGTCGAAGTCCCCGCCACCTTCGAGGGCATTCGCCGGCCGGACGGCCGCGTCGCGACCCGCAACTACATCGGCATCCTCACCTCGGTGAATTGCAGCGCCCATGTCGCAGGGCTCGTGGCCGATGCGTTCAAGCGGCATCCCCTTCTCGGGATCGAGCCGCTCGCCGACTATCCGCATGTCGATGGCGTCGTTGCGCTCACGCACAAGACCGGCTGCGGCATGGCCGAAGGAGAGCCCCTGCAGCTTCTGCGGCGCACGCTCGCCGGCTATGCGCGCCACCCCAATTTCTCTCACATCGTCGTGCTCGGGCTCGGCTGCGAGGTGAATCAGATCAGCGGGATGCTGAAGGAGCACAATCTGACCGACCGCATCCGCAACATGGATATCCAGGCCATGGGCGGCACCCGCAAGACGGTGGAGGCCGGCATGGATTTCGTGCGGGAGGTTCTCGCCGATGCGAACCATGTGCATCGGGAGACCGTTCCCGCAAGCGAGCTCAAAATCGCCCTGCAATGCGGCGGCTCGGACGGTTACTCCGGCGTCTCGGCCAATCCTGCCCTTGGCGTCGCAAGCGATCTCGTCGTGCGCAATGGCGGGACGGTGATCCTGTCGGAAACGACGGAAACATACGGCGCCGAACATCTCTTCACCCGTCGCGCCGTCAGCCGGGAGGTCGGCGAGAAGCTGGTGAGCCTCATGTCCTGGTGGGAGGACTACACCCGCAAGCACGGGGCGGAGATCAACGCGAACCCGTCTCCTGGCAACAAGGCCGGGGGGCTGACGACGATTCTCGAAAAGTCGCTCGGCGCGATGGCCAAGGCCGGCAGCACCAACCTCGTGGACGTGATCCAATACGCGGAAGCCGCGACCGCGAAGGGGTTCGTGTTCATGGACACGCCGGGCTTCGATCCGGTCGCGGCGACCGGTCAGGTGGCCGGCGGCGCAAATGTGGTGTGCTTCACCACCGGGCGCGGCAGCGTATTTGGCTGCAAGCCGGCGCCGTCGATCAAGATCGCCACCAACACTCCTCTCTACCGGCGCATGGAGGAGGACATGGACGTCAATTGCGGCACGATCCTCGAGGGCGAGGAGACCGTACCGGAATCCGGGCAGCGGATCTTCGACCTCATTCTGCGGGTCGCCTCCGGCGAGCGCACCAAGAGCGAGCTGTTCGATTTCGGATCGGCCGAGTTCGCTCCGTGGCCGCTCGGCGTCACCGTCTGAATGGCGGGCATGACGGATGTCGAAAGAGATCGCCACGACGCGATCTGGACCCTGCACCAACGCCACAAGCCCCGGGATTGGATGGGCTTCGCGGCGACGAGACCCGATTTTAACAGGAGGAACGATCGATGAGAGCCTTGGTGAGCGGCGGAAGCCGCGGGATCGGAGCGGCGGTTTGCCTGCGCATCGCTGAAGCCGCCCTTGCGAGAGGCGAGCGTCCGAAGATCGCAGTCTGTGGTCGAGAGGATTCTGAACCGCAGGAGGAGGTTGCCCGTGCGGTGCGGGAGATGGGGGGCGAGGCCGTCGCTTTGTCGGGAGATCTCAGCGGTGTCGACGCTGCCGCCAAGCTTGTGGAAGCGACGGTGGCAGCTTTCGGCGGGCTCGACGCTCTCGTCTGCAATGCCGGCGTCGCGAGCCCCGGGAAAATCTGTGACCTGTCGGTTGCCGAATGGGACAGGATGTTCGACATCAACCTTCGCGGCGCCTGGCTGCTCGCCAAGAGTTCCTACCCTCATCTGAAAGCAAGCCGCGGCGCAGCCTGCTTCACGTCTTCGATGTCAGGGCAGGTACCGCACGAGGGATCGGGCGCCTACAGCCCGACCAAGGCTGCGCTCAGGATGCTTGCGCAAACGCTCGCCCTGGAGTGGGCGCCAGACGGCATTCGCGTCAACGTCGTTTCCCCCGGCATGACGCACACCCCCATGTCAGCGAAGATGTACGCCGATCCCGAGATCAAGAAGGCGAGGGAGGCGCTGATCCCGCTTTCCCGGATCGGTGATCCGAAAGATATCGCCAATGCGATCGAATTCATGATCAGCCCGCTATCGAGTTACATCACGGGCCAGGATCTGTGTGTCGACGGTGGTTTTACCAAGTCGATTCTCAGCCACATTCCTGGCCGCCCGAGCTCAACGCCTCAAGGCGCTTGACCGAGGATTTATTGGCTCAATCGCCTCAAGAGACTGAGATCAACTGTTGTTGTCAGCCTCTTGAGATCGGATCGGTCCAGTCCGTCCTCAAAAAAACAACGAGCGTCTAGGGAGTTCTTATAAAATGATCATCAATACGTTTTCATACATCTGGTCCGCGACGGCGGTGGATGCGATGTGCGAGCTTACCCGGCACGGCTACCATGTGTTCGAGGTGCCGATCAGTTCGCCGCATTGTTGGCCGGACGAGATGACGCGGGCGGTGCGTTCGGACGGAAAGAAGCGTTTGCAGGATTGCGGCGCAAGCGTGCGGTGTCTCAACGCCGGTGGATTCGATATCAATCTGGCGAGTCCCGCAGCCAATATAAGACGCAAGAGCACGGATCACATCAAGGCTGTGATCGAGCTGGCTTACGATTGGGGCGCAGCCGAGGTGGTCATCTCGCCGGGCACAAGGCGCCCGATGATTTCTCCATCGCTTCCGAAGACATTTGGCTGGCTGTACGAAAGCTTGGACGTTCTGTTGCCGCGGGCCGAGCAGGCTGGCGTCCGCCTCTTGTTCGAAAACACGCCCTATTGCTTCAGGCCGACATTCGATGAAATGCTCGGGCTCGTAAAAGACGTTAACAGTGAAAATCTGAAGATTGTCTATGACGTCGCGAACGCGGCGTACATCAAGGAAGATCCCGTCTCGACCCTGCTGTCCGGGCATTCGGCAATCGGGCTCGTCCATATCTCCGACACGGGCCTTGAGGAATGGGGCCATGATCCGATCGGCACGGGGGTGGTCGATTTTGTGGAGCTGGCAAAAGCCGTCGACGCTACCTGCAAAGTCGAAAACGTGGTCCTCGAAATCATTCGCGAGAATGAACCTTTGGGATCGATCAACACCGGCATCGCGGAGCTGAAGAAGCGGGGTTGGAATCTGCAATCCCTCGGCCGGTAGCAGTCAGTCCTGATCGCGGCGTTCGTGTCGGCGAAAGCTCCCTCATGCGCTGCGAATTGACAGCATGTTGCCTTGGGCAGCGCCGACGACATCGCGGTCGCGGTATTCGCGCCCGGAAACGCCAGCGGGAAGCTGCAGGTCGCACTGGTCAACTGGTCAACGAGGTGCTCGCTGCCGGTGATCACCTTCTTCAGTTTCGCCCGGCACGGGTTCTTTGGCGGGCTGCCGCCGGTCCCGTGAAGGGATAGCGATGCCCATGCCGACCACCGCCACCGAGAAACCAGACCGAAAGAAGGGGAACCATGACGACATCGATCCAGACAAAAAATTCGCGTGCCAGCCGCCGCCAATTCGCGCTGCTTGCCTCATCGATCGTGCTCACGCTGAGCGCCCTTGCCCCTGCACCCGCCCATGCCCAACAGGTCGAGATTGCTTACGCAACCTTCCTCGACCCCAACAACAAGGCCGATCCCCGCGCTGCCGCGCAGACACGGATGATCGAGGCCTTCGAGAAGGCCAATCCGAACATCAAGGTCAAGGTTGTCATCGACCCCACCCAAAGCGCGTCGGCGCGGGCGCTTCGCAGCAAGTCGGATTCGCCAGATATTGCCCGCTTCGCCAACTGGTCGATTTCGGAAATCGTGGCCACGGGCTCGGTGCTGCAGCTTGACGACCTGCTGAAGCGCGACAACGTCAGCGAGACCGATTGGCTGATTCCGCTCGCCCAGACCAAGGTCGGCGGCAAGATCTATGGAATACAGCAGGATTACCGTATCCCTGTGCTGCTCTATCGCAAGAGCCTGCTCGATAAAGCCGCTGTCACGCCGCCGAAGACTTGGGACGAGGCGTGCGTAGCCGGCGGCAAGCTGAACAAGGACGGCGTCACAGGCTATGCCATTCCGCTCGGATCGAGCGGTGGTGTCGGGGGCGCCCAGGCGTTGGCCGAGAACCTTTTCAGCTCGATGGTGACGGAATCAGGCGGTGACTATTTCGCGGATGACGGCCGCGCCTTCCAGGCGCCGCGCGAGGCCGTGATCCGGACTCTCCAGACCATTCGAGACATGTACGGCAAGTGCAAGGCGACGCCGCCGACAAACGCGCAGTTCGGGTACAGTGAAACCCATGACGGCCTGCGAGCCGGCACGATCGCGCAGGGAACCTTCGGCCTGTTCCGCTTCCGCGCCATCCAGTCCGGCGGAGCCGGCAACGACCTCGCCTGGGCGCCGCCGCCCGCCTTCGCGCCCGCCGGAAAGATGGTGACCTATGGCTTCCAGATCGTCGTCAACGCCAATTCTCCTCGGCGTGAGGCGGCGTGGGCCTTCACGAAGTTCATGACTAGTCCCGAAGCGCAGGCGATCGCAGCCGAAGGTGGCGAGGTGGTATCGCGCGCCTCTGCCTATCAGGCGCCCTATTTCAAGCAGCCGGAGGCGGCCAACCAACTCGCTTGGGCCGAATTGATCAAGGCGCGCGGCAAGATGGTCAACTATTCCGTGATCAGCTCGACCTTCAACCAGATCATCGGCGACGCCACGGTGCGAATGATTCTGCGCAATGGCACAGCCGAGGACGCATACACCGAAATCGTCGCCAAATACGACGAGGCTCTGAAGAAGGCGCGGTAGCGATCACAGGCGGGATCCGGTGTGCTCGCGCTCCGGTTCCCGCAGCCAGCCCACCCAGGCCAGGTCAATGGGAGCTTCAGGGTCATGACAACCGAATTCGCTGGCCAGACTGCGATCGTCACTGGTGGGGCGCGCGGCATCGGTCTCGCCATCGTCAAGGAATTGCTGAATCGCGGCTGCCGTGTCTCGATATGGGATCGCTCCTTCGAAGGCTTCGACATAGCGGCGGTAGACCGACGCGTCGTCGACGTGGCCGATACGGCAGCGGTCGCGGCCGCCTTCAGCGAGACGCTGGTTGCGCTCGGTCGCGTCGACATTCTGATCAACAATGCCGGGATCAACGGCCCCATCCACCGGGTCGAGGACTATCCGCCGGAGCATTGGGACAATGTGATCCGCATCGATCTCGCCACTTCGGGCTTCACCTTCGACGCAACCGGCGGCCGGGCGACCCACTGAGATGGAACGGGCTCCAGTCCAGATCGCGGTCATCGGCGCGGGAGCGATCGGCCAGCGCCATGCCCGGTTATGCGCCAGCCATCCCGAATCCACGCTCCGTGCGATCGTTGATCCTGCGCCTGCAGCGATTGCTCTGGCCGGCGAACTTGACGTGCCCGTCTTTGCCGACATCGAGAGCATGATTGCCGCAATCCGACCCGAGGCCGTGATCGTCGCGACGCCGACTCCGCTGCACGAGTCGATCTGCGTGGCCGCTGCGGAGGCAGGGCTGCATCTCCTGGTCGAAAAGCCAATCTCTGCGGATGTCCCGTCGGCACGCAGGATCATCGACGTCGCAGAGGCGAACGGAGTTTCGCTCCTCGTCGGCCACCACCGAAGGCACAATCCGATTGTGGCGGCGGCCCGCGAGATCATCGGCGGCGGCGAGCTGGGGCGTCTGCTCGCCGTGAACATGCTCTGGGCCGTGCGGAAGCCGGACGCCTATTTCACGGTGCCTTGGCGCACACAACCCGGCGCCGGCCCGGTGCTGACCAATCTCATCCACGACATCGATCTGCTGCGCCATCTCTGCGGCGAGATTTCGGCTGTTACTGCCCATGTTGGGAATATGGGTCGCGGCTTGGCGATCGAGGACACGACCGCTGTCCTGATCCGTTTCGAGACCGGAGCGCTGGCGACGGTCACGGCCAGCGACGCAGCGCCTTCGCCCTGGTCTTGGGACGCAAACTCCGGTGAAAATCCGGCGATCCGAATGAGCCGAGCCAATTCGACGCGGTTTCTCGGCACCCAGGCGGCGCTTGAGTTCCCCGACCTGAGGATCTGGCGCCATGCCACGGGCGAGGAACCGAGTTGGAATGCCGCATCGATCTCCGAGGAACGCCTCGTCACACCGGCGGATGCCTATCATTCCCAATTGGCGCATTTCTGCGCTGTGGTCCGCGACGGTGCCGCACCCGTCTGCTCGGGCGAAGACGGTCTCCGCACGCTCGCGGCGACCTCAGCGATCCTCCTGTCCGCGTCCGAGAATCGCACGATCGTTCCTGAGCAGGGCTGAGCCGTGCGTATCGCTCTGAGGCCTAACCTGACAAAGGCGCGCTTTGAGCGAACCACGCGATCTCGATGCCGTGACAGTACGGCGCTTCCTGGGAACGAAGCGGCTCTCCGCTCGGGAGTTGCTGCAGAACCGCGCGCCGGATGGACGCAGTCGATCCTGCCGTCAATGCCGTGGTGGCGGAGACGAATCCCGCCTCCGCCCGCGGCAACCATTATACCAGTTCGGCCAGGGACGCGGCATCGAACCCCTTCAAGGCCCCGTGATCGCCTCGTTCGACCTTCGCCACCCACTCGGGATCGCTCAGCAGTGCCCGGCCTACAGCGATCAAGTCGAACTCGTCCCGCTCCAGTCGCTCGACAAGGCGATCCAGGCTGGCCGAAGTTGATCCCTTGCCGGCGAAGGCGCTGTTCACAACATCGTTGTCGAGGCCTACCGATCCGACACCGATCGTCGCAGCGCCAGTCACCTTCTTGGCCCAGCCTGCGCCATTGAGCCCGTTCTCGCCGTCAATCTCCGGGAATTCCGGCTCCCAGAAGCGGCGCTGCGAAACGTGCAGGACATCGACCCCCGCCTCGACCAGCGGCCGCAGCCAGTTTTCCATCTCCGTCGGGGAGGCGGCGAGGCGCACGCTGAGATCCTGCTGCTTCCATTGGCTGACACGCAGGATAATCGGGAAATCGGGCCCCACCGCTTCGCGCACTGCGCCGACGATATCCACCGCGAAGCGCGAGCGGTCCTTTATCGTGAGCCCGCCATAGCGGTCTGTGCGCAGATTGGTGCCCGCCCAAAAGAACTGATCGATGAGATACCCATGGGCGCCGTGGATCTCGACCGTGTCAAACCCTATCCTTTTCGCGTCCGCCGCCGCCTTGGCAAAGGCTGCAACCGTGTCGGCGATGTCCTCCTCGCTCATAGAGACACCGCGCGGGTCGCCCGGGGAATCAAGACCGGAAGGGCTCTCCACCGGCGCATCGGGCTCCCAGCCGTTGATGTAGCGGGTTGCGCCGGTGTGCCAAATTTGCGGGCCCATGCGACCACCGGCATCGTGGACAGCATCGATCACATTCTTCCACCCCGCCAGCGCCTTGTCGCCGTGAAAGAAAGGAATTCCGGCATCGTTACGCGATGCCGGGCGGTCCACCACCGTTCCTTCGGACAAGATCAATCCGACATCGCCTTCCGCGCGCCGGCGATAATAGGCAGCGCTCGCCGGCCCCGGAATGCCTTCAGGGGAAAAAAGCCGTGTCATCGGCGCCATGACGATGCGGTTCTTCAGTTCGAGCGACCGGACGCTGAAAGGACGGAACAAGCTGCTGGTATCACGATGAGGCATGTCAGGGACTCCATTTCCAACTATGAAGCGCCTAAGTATAACTTGTATACCTAGCGTCAATTAGGCACTTGAAGTCGCCCTGGTATATCGAAGGAAACCTGGATGCTCGAATTGGAACCCCTCTGCTTCTCGTCGGCATGTCCTAGCCGGGCCTTGTTCGATCAGATCGCGGACAAGTGGTCGATGATGGTGTTGGTTGTGCTCGACGATGGACCGCAGCGGTTCAACGCCATCCGTCGCCGGCTGCAAGGCGTCACCCAGAAGGCGCTTACCCAGTGCCTTCGCCGGATGGAGCGCAACGGCTTGATCTCGCGGGAGGTCATCTCGCTGTCCCCAGTGGCGGTGCAGTATCAGATCACGCCGCTTGGTCGCACATTGCAGCAGCCGTTCCGGGCGCTGCACGAATGGACGCTCGAAAAGCTGCCGGAGGTCGATGCCGCGCGACAGGCGTTCGATGCTATGAACGGCCGACCGGCGCCGCACGAAGGAGCGTCGGCTTCCCGATCTGTCTGATCTTCCAACCTCGGCGTTTATACCCCCGACCGCGACCGGCGGCATGGCAATCAGGGCTTTCGAAAAGCCGCGATGTTCTCACGCAGCCACGCGCCGACCGATCGTGGAGCCTTGCCCGTCAGGTCTCGAAACGTCGCCGTCGTCTCAGCAAGCACCGACGCCAATGTCGCGCTCGTGCTTTTGGGCTGCGCGGCACTCACACCAACTGTACAGACAGCTTGCCTGCGCGCGGTGGCTGGCGTTGTTTGTGGTGATCAGTGCGCCGCAGCCGAGCTGCCCTGCCCTTTTCGGGCGAACAGGATCGCAACCGCCGCGATGACCAGGATGACGCCGATGATCGCGAAGGTGTCGCTGAAGCCCATGACCAACGCCTGCCGCTTCACCGTTTTGCCCAGCGCGATGACCGCCTGACGCTGGGCCGCCGCATGATCGGAAACGCCGTGCGACATGAAGTAGCCCGTCATCTGGTCGAGGCGGCCCCGGACCTCGTCGCGGAAGGGCGTAACGGCCTGTCCGATGATGTTTGAATGGAACTGCTCCCGCTTGGTGATGATCGTCCCAAGCACGGCCGTGCCGACCGCGCCGCCAAGATTGCGGAGCATGTTGAACAGGCCCGATGCATTTGCCGCGTCCCTGGGCTGGATGCTCATCATCGCGATCGCCGTCAACGGCGTGATCACCATCGACTGGCCGATGGCACGGACGACATTGGGCCAGAACAGCTGGTCACCGGAATAATTCAGCGACATATGCGTGTTCATGAAACATGAGCCGGCGAACAGGGCTATGCCGACGAAGGTGATGTAGCGGATGTCGAAGCGCTTCATCAGCATCGGGACGAGCGGAATGAGGAGAAGCTGCGGAAGCCCGGTCCACGCCAGGACCATGCCGATCTGCTCGGCGTTATAACCCTGCACCTGGCCGAGATATTGCGGCAGGACATAGACCGAGCCGAACAGGCCGAACCCGACCAGGACGTTCGACAGCGTGCCGACCGTAAAGTTGCGGTTCTTCAGCAGCGAGAGATCGACAAGCGGCTTCTTGACCGTCAACTCGATCCAGACGAAGGCCGCCAAAAACGCGGCGGCGATCGCGGCGAGACGGACGATGAAGGTCGACTGGAACCAGTCCTCCTTGTTGCCTTCCTCGAGCAGTGTCTGCAGCGCCGAGAGGCCGATCGCCATCGTCGCGATGCCAGCCCAGTCGCCCTCCTTGAGAAGGCCCAGCTGTAACGGCTGCTTTTCGAGCGTCAGCGAGAGCGCAACCACCATCGCGACGCTGGGCAGCGTGTTGATGAAGAAGATCGTCTGCCAGCCATAGTTCTCGGTGAGGTAACCACCAATCGTCGGCCCGATCGCCGGAGCGAATGTCACCGCCAGCGCGAACATGGCCAGGCCCATCGGCTGCTGCGATTTCGGCAGGCGGGTCGCGACCATGGTGAAGGCCATCGGGATGAGCACGCCGCCGGCAAAGCCCTGAAGGCCGCGCATGGCGATCATCTCGCCGAGATTGCTGGCGAAGGCGCAGGCCATCGAGAACAGGGCGAACGCGATCGTGCTCCAGATCATGTAGAGCTTGAACGAGAAGACGCGGCTGAGAAAACTCGTCAGCGGAATGACGATGATCTCGCCGATCAGGTAGGAGGTCGAAATCCAGGCGCCGTTGTCGATGCCGGTGCCGATGCCTCCCTCGATATCGAGCAGCGAGGCATTGGTGATCTGAATGTTGAGGATCGCCATGAAGGCGCCGATGGCGCCCGCCGTGATCGCGATCCAGGTCGACAAGCTCGCCCTGTCCCCGGTTGACGGGGTCGCTGGGGCAACGGCCGGCATTTGCGTAGACATGGCCCAGCTCCTTGCAAGCCGGGCGCGCGGATTTACCGCGCGTCCGCCACTGAATTGTTCTTGGAAACCTTGGTGTCGATCGTCGGAACGACCGACATGCCAGGTCGCAGGCTGCCGGCAAGGCTGTGGTCGGGATCGAGCACGATCTTGACCGGAACGCGCTGGACGACCTTGGTGAAGTTGCCGGTCGCATTGTCGGGCGGAAGCAGGGCGAATTCCTGGCCGCTGGCCGGAGCGATGCTGTCGACATGCCCCTCCACCGTGACACCCGGGAACATGTCGACCTCGATCTCGACCTTTTGACCGGGCTTCACATTGGTCAGCTGTGTTTCCTTGAAATTCGCAACGACATAGGCGTTCGCGACCGGAACAACCGCCATCAACTGCGTGCCTGCCTGGACATACTGGCCGACCCGAAGCGTCCGGTTTCCGACAATGCCGTCCACGGGGGCCAGAACAGCGGTATAGGACAAGTTGAGTTCGGCTTGGCGCTGAACGGCTTCGTCATGAGAGACCGTGGCCCTCGCCTGGGCCAGGTCGGCCTTGATCAGATCAACCTGCTTTTGGGCCTGGGCGAGCGAAGCGACATCGCGATCGATCGCGGCCCGTGCCGCCGAAATCTTGGCGACCGCCGCCTGGGCGTTCTGCACGGAGCCATAGCCCGTCCTGGCGAGGTTGGCGTAGCGCTCGTTGTCCTGCTCGGCGAAATTCGCATTTGCCTTGTCGACCTCGACCGTCGCCTTGGCCGTATCGATCGCGGATTGCTGAGCCTCGAGCTGGGCCAGCTTGCTGACGACGGCGGCGCGGGCCGCTTCGACGTCGGCCTTCGCCTGATCGAGCGCGACGCGGAAGTCGCGATCGTCGATCCGGGCAAGTGCCTGGCCGGCCTTGACCGGCTCGTTGTCGCGAACCAGCACCTCGGCGATATAGCCGGAGACCTTTGGAGCAATCGTGGTGCTGTCGGCCTTCACATAGGCATCGTCCGTCGAGATCTGAAAGCGACCGACGGTCCAATACCCGTGCCCCCAATAGCCGATGCCCACGAGCGCGATCAGTGCGACACCTCCCAGCGCCAGGCGGCGCAGGCCGTGCTTGCTGTGAGTTTTTTCCCCTGGCGGTGGCGACAAAGCAGAATCGGCCGGCTTTTCAACCGTGGTTGCCGGGACAACCCGCTCGCCAGGCACGGCCCGCTCGGCCTTGACGCGATCTTCATGTGTGCTCATCGATCCAGCTCCTACTGGGCGTCGCGATCGGGCGCTTCGTCATTTAGAAAATTGCTATTTTCCAAATAATCCTTACATTGCGTGTGTCAACGAAATTTTGGAAAATAGTCATGCGCCAAAATCACGAGACGGTGAAGCGGTCCCGCGGACGCCCCCAGAAGCGGTGCGATGCCGACACGCTCCATCTCATCGTCGAAGCGGCCGATCGCGAATTTCAGTCGAAGGGCTATGCCGGCACGAGCATCATGACGGTGGCGCAGCGCGCCGGCGTCTCGACCAAGACGCTCTACAAGCTCGTCGCCACAAAGGCGGAATTGTTCGAGCGCACGATCCAAGATCGCATTGGCCGCTTCCTGCTCGACGTGGTCGACGACGTCAGTGACGATCCGCGGGCCGCGCTTGAGCACATCCTGTTTGCATTCGGCGTCCTGACGCTGAGCCCGGAGACCATCGCGATCACGCGGCTCGTCATCAGCGAGTGCGAGCGGTTTCCCGAGGTCGCACGGGCTTTCTACCAATCAGCCATCATGCCCGTGAACGGCATCATCGAAGCCTGGCTGACGAGGCAGAAGGACAAAGGTCTCCTGCGTTTTGACGATGTCCATATCACCTCGGGCCTGCTGCGCGGGATGATGATCATGGAGCCGCAGCGCACTGCGATGATGGGGCAGCGAAGCGCTCCGCATCGCGATGAGATTGCACTGCGGGCGAGACAATGTGCGGATGTCTTTTACAATGGCTGCAAGGCGTAATGCCGGCCGCGACGCTAAGCGTGTCATCTCCTGGCCAAGCTGATGAACGCTGTTCTGCAACCTGTTGCGCCCAGCGTTGATGAACCATGCCGACCGCGCGGCCAGAGGCGGGCGGGAGCGGTGTGGGTGCTGATCGCGGCGATCGTGCTGACGCCGGGGGCGGGAACGGGGCGAGATGTTTGCGACGCTGTACGGCGAG
>NZ_JBNPXO010000006.1:0-364030 GCF_050433265.1 Allobosea sp. OAE752 | reverse complement strand
GCATGTCGCCCAGTCGCAACTGCTGTTTCTTGCCGTAGCGGTCGAGGATGAAGGCCTTCATGATGCTGTTCCTCCAGATCAGGCGTCAGCCATGATGGCGGCCGGATAATCGATGTTTCGTTTGATGCTCAGGCGCCCGTGCGATACCGCTCGGCGGGGCGTGCATTCCGGTAGTTCGGAAGCATGGCCTGACGCGCGGCCTCAAGCGCGTCCCACTGCCCGGCATCGGGAAGCGGCGGGATTGTCACAGCTTCGCGGCGGTCGAAGCCCACCAGCGCCGCATCGACCAGATCGCCCACCTCCATAACCCCGGTCATGGTATCGACCTCGGCGCCGACATGGTCCCAGATCTCTGTTCGCGTCGTGGCGGGAAGCACGGCCTGGACGTAGACGCCCTTTGGGCCGAGCTCGAGGCTGAGTCCCTGCGACAGGAACAGAACAAAGGCCTTGGTTGCGCCGTAGACGCTCATTCCGAATTCCGGCGCCAGGCCGACCACGGAGCCGATGTTGACGATCGCCCCTTCGCCGTTCTCTGCAAGTCGCGGAGCGATGGCGCTGGCAAGCCGCAGAGGTGCGGTCGTATTGAGCGCCACGAGGCGTGCCACGTCATCGGTGCTCTGCTCGATAAAGCTGCCGCCAATGGCGGTTCCGGCGTTGTTGACGAGAACCCCGATACGGACATCGTCGCGCAGCCTGGTCTCCACCGTCGCAAGGTCTCCCGGTCGCGTAAGGTCGGCCTGGATGATGTCGATCGCCACGCCCGTCTCCTGACGCAGCCGATCCGCCAAGGCTTCCATGCGCGCGGTGTTACGGGCGACCAGCACCAGGTCATGCCCGCGGCGCGCGAAGCGCTCGGCATAGGCGGCGCCGATGCCGGTGGAGGCGCCGGTGATGAGAACTGACGGAATGACGGTCATAGGGTTGCTCTCTTTTGTGGTCGCATTTATATTCATGACGATCATCATGATCGATGCTAAATATGATGGCCATCATGTAAGTGTCAATGGTGCTCGCGGAGAATTTTGAAATGAAGGTCAGTCGAGAACAGATGGCGGAGAACCGTCGCCGGATCCTGGATGCGGCCAGCCGGCTGTTTCGCGACAAGGGGTTCGACGCGGTCGGCGTCGCGGAGGTGATGAAAGCCGCCGGTCTCACCCATGGCGGTTTCTATGGCCACTTCAGCTCGAAGGACGATCTGATCGCGCAGACCCTTGCCCATGTCCTCGCCGCGAATGCGGGCGAAGGGGGCGATTTTCGCGCGTATCTGGATGCTTATCTTTCAACCGGTCATCGCGACAACTGCGCCGGTGGTTGCCCGACCGCTGCCCTCGCTGCGGCCGTCCGCCATCAAACCCCAGCTGCACGCTCGGCCATGACCCAGGGGCTGCGGTCGCAGCTTGACCGGATCGGCGAGGCGCTCCCGGAGTTGGATGTGGCGGACAGACGCCGCGTGGCGATCGGAAGCTTTGCGGCGATGGTGGGAGCTATGATCCTCACCCGGGCGGTAGACGATCCCGCGCTCTCGGATGAGGTCCTGGAGCAGACGCGTGATTGGATCGATGCCGGGATCAATACGGCATCCACCAGCTAAGGGCTCTGTCCGGCGTCCGGATACGGCCGAATCTGGCCTTGGTGCTAGGTCCCTTCGACGATTTGCTGCACCATCTCAAAGAAGCTCCGGACCAGAGGCAGGCGGCGCCGCTCCGCCCGGCAGGCCACATATTCTCCGACGCTGAAATCAGCGCCGGTCAAGGTCAGCCGCTTCAGGTTGGAGTCAGGTCTGAATTCGGCTTCGAAGACGACGCCAATGCCGAAGCCGGCCGCGACAGCCTCTCGAACAGCCTCGCGCGATTGCACTTCGAGCAGGTTCATCGGTTTGACGGCAGCCATCGACAGCCTGTTCTCGATCACCTCCCTCGTGATGGATCCCCGTTCGCGCAAGACGATATCCTGACCTGCGAACGCTTCGATGGGGATGCTGTCGTGCCGAGCAAGTTCGTGGTCGGCCGCGATGAACGCGATCAGATTGTCCGACCGCAGCTTGATGCTGTGGATGCGAGGATCGGAGTTCGGGCGCGCCGTGATCGCGACATCGGCGACGAAATCCATGATCTGATCGACGACCTCGGACGAGTTGCCGATGGTCAGCGAGAAGGTGAGCCCCGGGTAGTTCGCACGCATCTTCGCGAGGGCCGCCATGACATGCGTCGCGCTGTCAGCCGCAATCCGCAGATGGCCGCGCTGCAACGTTCGCGTGCCGGCCAGGAGAGCCTGCGCCTCGTCCTGGGCGGTGAACAACCGGGCGGTGATCACGAAAAGGCTCTGCCCGAGGGGGGTGAGCCTAACCTGCCTGCCCATCCGATCGAAAAGACGCACACCATACGCGTCCTCGAGCGCCTTCACCTGCGTGGAGAGCGTGGGCTGGCTGAGATTCTTGGCCTTCGCCGCGCTGGTAAAACTTCCCGCTTCGGCCACGGCATGAAACGCAGCGAGGCCGGAATAGCTGACGGCCATATCTATAGATCCTCTCTATATCAAACATGAAGAGGATGTATTGGACCTATGTCAAGAGCGTGTTCTAGCGTCGGCCATCCGCTGGAAAACGAGAGCGAGACCTGCAATGGCCCAAGCCCGACGCCCCGCCACCTCCGAAACCGGCGATCCGCTGCTTTTGACGCCGGGGCCTTTGACGACCAGCCGCGCCATCAAGGAGGCCATGGTGCATGACTGGGGCTCGCGCGACGCGACCTTCGTCGGCATCAACAAGGCGGTTCTGGAAGAGCTGCCGAAGATCATCCATGGCGGCGAGGACTTCGTCACCGTGCCGATGCAGGGCTCCGGCACCTTCGCCGTCGAAGCGATGCTGACCACCTTCGTGCCACGCGACGGCAAGATCCTGGTCCTGATCAACGGGGCCTACGGCCAGCGCGCCAAGCGCATCCTGGAGATCGCCGGCCGCGCCGTCGCCGTCCACGAGACCGCCGAGGACACCCCGCCCGATCTCACCGAGATCGATCGCATGCTGGTCGCTGACGCCGCGATCACCCACATCTTCACGGTCCATTGCGAGACGACCAGCGGCATCCGCAACCCGGTCGAGGCGATCGCCGCGCTCGCCAAGCGCCATGGCCGCCGCCTGCTGGTCGACTCGATGAGCGCCTTTGGGGCCCTGCCGCTGGACAGCCGCGAGGTCTATTTCGACGCGGTCGCCGCCTCCTCGAACAAGTGCATCCAGGGCGTTCCCGGGCTCGGCTTCGTCATCGCCCGCAAGAGCGCACTGGCCGAGACCAAGGGCAATGCCACGACGCTGGTGCTCGATCTCCACGACCAGAATGCCGGCTTCGAGCGCACCGGGCAGTACCGCTTCACCCCGCCGATCCATGTCATCGTCGCCTTCCACGCGGCTTTGCAGGAGTTCTGGGCCGAGGGCGGCGTCGCCGGCCGCGGCGAGCGCTATGCCGAGAACGCCCGCATCCTGATCGAGGGCATGGAAGGGCTCGGTTTCCGCACCTTGCTGCCGGCGGCTCGTCAGGCGCCGATCATCGTCACCTTCCACATGCCGCAGGACAAGAATTTCGTCTTCCAGCGCTTCTACGACGCGCTGAAGGATGCCGGCTACGTCATCTATCCCGGCAAGCTGACGGTCGCGGACAGCTTCCGCATCGGCTGCATCGGGGCGCTCGGCGCACAGGACATGCGCGCCTTCGTCGCCACGGTGTCGGATGTCCTTGATGAGATGGGCGTTGGCTTGAAGTCGGCCGCTTGAGGAGGTGATGATGAACATGCATTCGAAAGTCGGCGCGGATGTCGTTGCGAACGGTCGCGGATATGCGCGTCCGCAGCGTCCGGTGGTTGTGATCTGCATGGACGGTTCGGAGCCGGCCTATATCGAGGCTGCCAGCGCCAAGGGCCTGACGCCGAACCTCGACCGGATCATGAGGACCGGCGCCAGCACCCACGCCTATTCGGTGATCCCGAGCTTCACCAACCCCAACAACCTCTCGATCATCACCGGCCGCCCGCCGGCCTGGCATGGCATCGCCGGCAACTTCTTCTACGACCGCGAGGCCAAGGAAGAGGTGATGATGAACGATGCCCGCTTCCTGCGGGCGCCGACCATCCTGGCGGAGTTCCAGAAGGCCGGCTTCAAGGTCGCGATGGTCACCGCCAAGGACAAGCTGCGCACCCTGCTCGGCAAGGGCCTGGATTTCGCCTCGGGCAGCGCGATCGCCTTCTCCTCGGAGAAGGCCGACAAGGCGAACAAGGCTGAAAACGGCATCGAGAACGTGCTCGGTTTCGTCGGCATGCCGGTGCCATCCGTCTATTCGGCCGATCTCTCGGAGTTCGTCTTCGCTGCCGGCGTCAAGCTGCTGGAGACCTTCAAGCCCGACCTGATGTATCTCTCGACCACCGACTATGTGCAGCACAAGGCCGGCCCCGGTTCGGAGATGGCGGACTCGTTCTACGCCATGTTCGACGGTTACGTCGGCAAGCTCGATGCGCTCGGCTGCACGCTGGTCATCACCGCCGATCACGGCATGAACGACAAGCACCTCGCCAATGGCGAGCCGGATGTCGTCTATCTCCAGAGCCTGATGGATGAGTGGTACGGCAAGGGCACGATGCGCGTGATCCTGCCGATCACCGACCCTTACGTCGTCCATCACGGCGCACTCGGCTCCTTCGCCACGGTCTATCTGCCGGATGGCACCAGCCAGGAGGAGGTCGCAGCCCGCATCTCCGGGATCGAGGGCATCGCGCTGGCGGTGACCTCGGCGGAAGCCTGCGAGCGCTTCGAGCTGCCGGCCGACCGGATCGGCGATGTCGTGGTCGTCTCGACGCGCCAGAAGGTGATCGGCACCTCGCCGGACCGACATGATCTCTCCGGCCTCACAGAGCCGCTGCGCTCGCATGGCGGCATCACCGAGCAGCGCGTGCCGATGATCGCCAACCGGCCGATCACGGTGCCGCAGGGCCGCACGCTCCGCAATTTCGACGTCTTCGACGTCGCCTTGAACCTGGTGAACTGAGATGAACGCGACGGTGAAGCCGCCGGTGCGGCGCGAGGCGATGCGCATCGCCGGCAAGCTGGTCACGACCGACGACATGGTCGAGGTCAGGAACCCCTATGACGACAGCGTCGTCGGCCTGATCCCGGCCGCCCGGCCCGAGCATGTCCGCGAGGCCTTCGCCAAGGCCAAGGCCTTCAAGCCGACGCTCTCGCGCTACGAGCGCCAGCAGATCCTGCAGAAGACGGCCGAGCTGCTGCGCGACCGCAAGGAGCTCTTCGCGAAGCTGATCACGGCGGAAGCCGGCCTGTGCTGGAAGGACTCGCTCTATGAAGCCAGCCGCGCCTATGACGTCTGGTCCTTCGCGGCGCAGCTCACCATCAAGGACGATGGCGAGATGTTCTCCTGCGACATCTCGCCGAACGGCAAGGCGCGCAAGATCTTCACCACGCGCCAGCCGCTGCTCGGCGTGATCTCGGCGATCACCCCGTTCAACCACCCGCTCAACATGGTCAGTCACAAGCTGGCCCCGGCGATCGCGACCAATAACCGTCTCGTGCTGAAGCCGACCGAACTGACCCCGCTGACCGCGCTGGCACTCGCCGACGTGCTCTACGAAGCGGGCCTGCCGCCGGAGATGCTCTCGGTCGTCACCGGCAACCCCTCGACCATGGGCGATGCGATGATCACCGATCCCGATGCGGACCTGGTGACCTTCACCGGCTCGGTCCGCGTCGGCAAGCACATCGCCAATACCGCGGGCTACAAGCGCATCGTGCTGGAGCTCGGCGGCAACGATCCGCTGATCGTCATGGAGGATGCCGATCTCGACAAGGCGGCGGAGCTTGCCGTCACCGGCGCGACCAAGAACTCGGGCCAGCGCTGCACGGCGGTGAAGCGCATCCTGGTGGTCGAGAGCGTCGCCGACGTCTTCGCCAAGCTCGTCGTCGAGAAGGCCAAGAAGCTGAAATGCGGCGACCCGATGGACCCCGCCACTGATGTCGGCTGCGTCATCAACGCCCGCTCGGCCGCGCTCTTCCAGGCCCGCGTCGACGACGCCGTCAGCAAGGGGGCCGAGGTGCTCTACGGCAAGCGGGCGGAAGGGGCGCTGTTCCACCCGACCGTGGTCGACAAGATCCCCTACACTTGCGAGCTCGTCCATGAGGAAACCTTCGGCCCGGTGATCCCGATCATCCGCGTGCCCGACGACATCGCGCAGGTGATCGCGATCTCGAACTCGACCGCCTATGGTCTCTCCTCCGGCATCTGCACCAACCGCTACGATTACATCCAGCGCTTTGTCGCCGATCTCGAGGTCGGCACCGTCAATCTCTGGGAAGTCCCGGGCTACCGGATCGAGATGTCCCCCTTCGGCGGCATCAAGGATTCCGGCCTCGGCTACAAGGAGGGCGTCGTCGAGGCCATGAAATCCTTCACCAACGTCAAGACCTGGTCCATGCCCTGGACCGCGTGAACAAGAAAAGCCAGCGCAGGCGGAGCGATCCGCCTGCGTTTTTGCATATCAGGGGAAGAAAACGTCCGAAGAGCGTTCAAACTGATCATAAAGAGGGGATGAGATCATGAAGAACTGGCTAGCTTCCTGCGTCATCGGTGCCTTTGCGCTCGCACTTCCGGGGATCGCTCACGCGCAGAAGACCAAGGTGACGATCTACACCGCGCTGGAGAACGACCAGCTCGCGCCTTTCAAGTCGTCGATCGAGAAGGCGGTGCCCGAGGCCGAGGTCGTCTGGGTCCGCGACTCCACCGGCGTCATCACCGCCCGCTTCCTCGCCGAGAAGGACAATCCCCGCGCCGACATGGTGATGGGCCTGGCAGCGTCCAGCCTCCTGATGTTCGAGAAGGCAGGCCTGCTCGAAACCTACAAGCCTGCCGGGGCCGATGCCCTGAAGCCGGTCTTCCGCGATCCCAACAGCCCCTATACCTGGACCGGCATGGACGCCTATCTCGGCGTCGTCTGCTATAATACGGCCGAGGCCAAGGGTGTCCCGGTCCCGACCTCCTGGAAGGACCTGCTCAACCCGGCCTTCAAGGGCAAGATCGTGATGCCGCATCCGGCTTCGTCGGGCACCGGCTACCTCATGGTCGCCGGCTGGCTGCAGAGCATGGGCGAGGCCGAAGGCTGGAAGTTCATGGACGGGCTGCACGAGAATATCGGCGCCTACCTGCATTCGGGCTCCGCGCCTTGCGTCCAGGCGGCGCGCGGCGAGCGCACGATCGGGCTGGCGCTCGATATGCGCGGCGCCTCCGAGAAGAGCAAGGGCGCGCCGATCGAGGTGGTGATCCCGAAGGAGGGCGTGGGCTGGGAGATGGAAGCCAGCGCCATCGTCAAAGGCTCGAAGAATCTCGCGCTCGCCAAGAAGATCGCCGACTGGTCGACCACGAAGGACGCCAACGAGCTCTACTCCAAGACCTATGCGATCGTCGCCGCGCCCGGCGTCGAGAACAAGCCGGCGAACTACCCCGCCAATGCCGAGGCGGGGATGATCAAAAACGACCTCGGCTGGATGGCCGATAACCGCGAACGGGTGCTTGCCGAGTGGTCGAAGCGCTACGAGTCGAAGGCTGCGCCGAAGAACTGAGCCTCTGCCATGCCGCCGGCCGCGTGGGCGGCCGGCGGCATGATCCGTGCAAGACGCAAGAGAAGTCCCGCCGCTGTTCGCGGGACGGATCTCTGTCCGTTCAGATGAAGGCCGGCATGATGTCCAGCAATACGACACCCTTCCTCTCCATCCGCCAGGTCGCCAAGAATTTCGGCGCGTTCAAGGCGTTGCGCGACATCAACCTCGATATTCATCGCGGCGAATTCGTCTGCTTCCTCGGCCCGTCCGGCTGCGGCAAGACCACCTTGCTGCGGGCGGTCGCCGGCCTCGATCTCCAGGACAGCGGCACGATCCATATGGGCGGGCGCGACGTCTCGCATGCCAGCCCTTCCGAGCGCGATTTCGGCATCGTCTTCCAGTCCTATGCGCTCTTTCCCAATCTCACCGTCGCCGACAACGTGGGCTACGGGCTGGTCAACCGCCGCCGCTCCCGCGACGAGATCAGCAAGCGCGTGAACGAGCTTCTCGCCCTCGTCGGCTTGCCGGAACAGGGCAGGAAATATCCGGTCCAGCTCTCGGGCGGCCAGCAGCAGCGCGTGGCGCTGGCGCGGGCTCTCGCCACCTCGCCGGAACTGCTGCTGCTCGACGAGCCGCTCTCTGCGCTGGATGCCAAGGTGCGGGTGCGCCTGCGCGACGAGATGCGCTCGCTGCAGCAGCGGCTCGGCGTGACCACGATCATGGTGACGCATGATCAGGAGGAGGCCTTGGCGATGGCCGACCGTATCGTCGTGATGCGGGATGGCGCGGTCGAGCAGGTCGGCTCGCCCGAGGAGATCTACCGCCGCCCCGCGACGCCCTTCGTCGCCGATTTCGTCGGGCACATGACCTTCATGGACGCGATCGTGACCGGTCCGGGCAAGGTCCGCGTCGACGAGCTCGACCTCGTCGTCGCCAATGCCGCGCCCTTCGCGGTGGGCACGCCGGTGCGTCTGGCGATGCGGCCCGAGGAGGTCCGCACGCGCAGCATCGGCGAGGACACGCCCAACCGCTTCGAGGCGACGATCGGGGACCTCGCCTTCCTCGGCTCCTATTGCCGCGCGCATCTCCAGCCGACGAGCTCGCGCGCGACCAGCATCGCCGCCGATTTCTCGACCAATGCGATGCGCGATCTCGGCATTGTCCCGGGGCAGGTCCGCGCCGTCGCCTTTCCGCCCGAGGCGCTGCACGTCTTTGCCGGGGACGGACGATGAGCGATCTGGCACAGCCCCTGCCGATGACCGATACGCCCGTGAAAGTCGCGCCGCTGCGGATCAGCGAGCGCCATGTCGCCGGCGCGCTCATCCTGGCGCTCTGCTCGGTGCTGGTCCTGATCATCGCGCTGCCGCTCTGGGCGCTGCTGTCCAAGAGCCTGGAAGACACGCAAGGCAAGTTCGTCGGCCTCGCCAATTTCGTCAGCTATGCGACGACGCCCTCGCTGTTCTATTCGCTGCTCAACAGCCTGCTCGTCGCCGGCGTGACCACCGTGATCGTTGTGCCGCTGGCGTTCCTCTACGCCTATGCTTTGCGCCGGAGCTGCATCCCGGCCAAGGGCGCGTTCTATGCCGCCGCGATGGTGCCGGTCTTCGCGCCCTCGCTGCTGTCCGGCCTCGCGCTGATCTACCTCTTCGGCAATCAGGGCATCCTGAAATCCCTGATG
The DNA here is from genome assembly GCF_050433265.1 of Allobosea sp. OAE752. Classification (NCBI taxonomy): domain Bacteria; kingdom Pseudomonadati; phylum Pseudomonadota; class Alphaproteobacteria; order Hyphomicrobiales; family Alloboseaceae; genus Allobosea; species Allobosea sp. OAE752. The sequence goes on along the minus strand of NZ_JBNPXO010000006.1, from coordinate 354,764 downwards.
ATGGGCGCCTCGCTCTATGGCCCCATCGGCATCATCGCGGCCGAAGTGCTCTACTGCTTTCCGCATGCGATGCTGATCCTCGTCACGGCGCTGGCGCTCTCGGACGGGCGTTTGCGCGAGGCGGCGGATGCGATGGGCACCTCGCGCTGGCGCATCTTCCACACGATCACCCTGCCGGGCGCGCGCTATGGCGTGATCAGCGCGACCTTCGTCGTCTTCACGCTGGTCATCACCGATTTCGGCATTCCCAAGGTCATCGGCGGCCAGTTCAGCGTGCTGGCGACCGATGCCTACCGGCAGGTCGTCGGCCAGCAGAATTTCCCGATGGGCGCCGTCGTCGGCATCATCCTGCTGGTGCCGGCCGTGCTCGCCTTCTTCGTCGACCGCGTCGTGCAGCGGCGCCAGAGCGCGATGCTGTCCGCCCGCGCCGTGCCTTACGTCCCGCGTCCGGACCGGCGCCGCGACCTCGCGCTGCTCGGCTTCGTCGGCCTGATCGCGCTCGCCATCGTCGGCCCTTACGCGGTCGCCTTCTGGGGCTCCTTCGTCAAATACTGGCCCTATAACCTGTCGCTGACGCTGAGCAACTACGACTTCGCCCAGGTCGAGCCCGACGGCTGGGGCACCTATGCCAACTCGCTGATGCTGGCCTCGCTGACGGCGGTGATCGGCACGGCGCTGATCTTCACCGGCGCCTATCTGATCGAGAAGGTGAAGCTCTTCCCGCGCCTGCGCGCCTTCGCCCAGTTCCTGGCGATCCTGCCGATGGCGGTGCCCGGCCTCGTGCTCGGCCTCGGCTATGTCTTCTTCTACAATGCCGGCTGGAACCCGCTCGGCTTCCTCTATGGGACGCTGACGATCCTGGTGATCAACACCGTCGCGCATTTCTACACGGTCGGGCACATCACGGCGCTGACCAGCCTGAAGCAGCTCGACGGCGAGTTCGAGTCGGTCTCGGCCTCGCTCAAGGTGCCGTTCTGGTCGACCTTCCGCCGCGTGACCGCGCCGATCTGCCTGCCGGCGATCCTCGACATCGCCGTCTATGTCTTCGTCAACGCGTTGACCACGGTCTCCGCCGTGATCTTCCTCTATGGAGCCGACACCAAGCTCGCCTCGATCGCAATCGTCCATATGGACGAGGCCGGCGCCATGGCTTCCGCAGCGGGCATGGCGAGCATCATCATGGTCACCGCCATCGCGGTGAAGCTCGCTCATGTCGGCCTCGACCAACTGGTCTTCGGCCGCTTGCAGCAATGGCGCCAGCGCTAGGATGCCGAGCATGCGCCTGGGCGTGATCGCCGATGTCCATGGAAACCTGCTCGCGCTCGAAGCCGTGCTCGCGAGGCTCGATGAGATGTCCGTCGATCGCCTCATCAATCTCGGCGATTGCGCTTCCGGGCCGCTCTGGCCGGCCGAGTCCGTCGCGCTGCTGCGTTCGCGCGACATGAGCCACGTCCGGGGCAATCACGACCGGGCTCTCGGCGCGGCCTCGCCCGAGGGACTGGGGGCATCCGATGGCTATGCCTGGCGCGTGCTCGATCCGCAGGCGCGCGGCTGGCTGGCGGGCCTGCCGGTCGAGGCCATGGTCGAAGGGGCGCTCTGCTTCCATGCAACCCCCGACCATGACGAAACCTACCTGATGGAAGAGGTGTATGATGGCCGTCTCGTGCCTTCGTCGATCGCGGCGATCGAACAGCGCCTCAAGGGACGGGCGGCGCCGCTGATGCTCTGCGGGCATAGCCATCTGCCGCGCGCTACGCGGCTGAGTTCCGGTGCGATCGTGCTCAATCCCGGCAGCGTCGGGAATCCGGCCTATGACGACACGAACCCGACCCATGTTTCCGAAAGCGGCATGCCTCATGCCCGCTTTGCCGTCGTGACGCTCGGCGAGGAGATCGCGATCGAACATCACCTCGCGATCTACGATTGGGAGCGCGCGGCCAAACGGGCAGAGGCGAATGGACGCGCCGACTGGGCGCACGCCTTGCGAACCGGGACAGCGCTGCCGTAAAGCGGCGCGCTAGCCGCGCAGGGACCGCGCCAGCGCGAAAAAGGCCTGGATCGCCTTGCTGTTGCGGCGCTCGTGCAGGCAGATCAGCTTCTCGTGCATCTTGAGCGGCGGCCCGTCGAGCGGAATGCGGACGAGCCGCGGATCGTCCTCGCCGAACTCGGCCGCCGAGACGAAGCCGATCCCGCCGCCGGCCGCCACGATGGCGCGCACCGCCTCGCGGCCCTCGGCCTCGATCGCATAAGCGAGCATGACGCCCTGCTCCGCCGCACGCTGCTCCAGCAATTGCCGCGTGCGCGATCCGCGCTCGCGCATGACGAGCGGCCAGCTCGCCAGCTCTTGCAAGGAGAGCGTTGCACGGGCCGCCGCCGGATGCCCCTTCGCGGCAAAGGCGATGATCGGTGAGACGTTCAGCGGCAGCACCGCGAAGGGCCGTTCGTCGCCGAGCTCACCCAGAACGCCGATCTCGGCATCGTAGCCGATCAGCGTCTCGACGATGCTGCCGGTGTTGCCTTGCGCGATCGAGACCTGGATGCCGGGATGGCGCTCGCGGAAGGCGGTGAGCACATCGAGCACATGATGCACGGAATCCGCGACGATCCTGAGCGCGCCGGTCCGCAGCGAACGCTCCTCCTGCAACAGCTCCAGCGCCTCGCCCTCGGCACCGAACAGGCGATGCGTGACAGCCAGCAATCTTTGCCCTGCCGCTGTCAGCACGATCTGGCGATGACGGCGGCTGAACAGGGCGACGTCGTATTCCTCTTCCAGCTTCCGAACCTGATCCGAGATCGCGGGCTGGGTGAGGTTGAGCGCCAGTGCCGCCTTCGAGAACCCGCCGGACAATGCGACCTGATGGAAGGCACGGAGCTGAACGTAGCGCATGGCGGGGCGGAGCCTCGAAAAGCCGACGCGGAATGATATCGCTGAAATTTATACTTGGATATGAAATAGCGATTTTTCAGATTGATGGAACGAAGGCATTCTGAGCCTCGACAGCGCCCCGCCGGCGCGAACCGAGGCCTTTACCATGCGCGCCGAAGCCGCCGTCATCGTCCATACCGAGGGCGAATCCAACACCTCCGCGGCGCGCGGCGACTGGTCCGCCGGGATCGGCGATGCCGGTACCCGCGAATTGCTCGCGCGCGATTCCGCAGCCTTCCTGCACCAGAGCCTGTCGAGCCCCTGCCTCACAGCCATCGCCAAGGCGGAAGGCATCTGGATCGAGGACACGATGGGCCGCCGCTACATGGATTTCCATGGCAATAGCGTGCACCATATCGGCTATGGCCATCCGCGCCTGAAGGAGGCGATCAAGGCACAGCTCGACGAGCTCTGCTTTGCGCCGCGGCGCTTTACCTGCGAGCCGGCGGTCGAGCTTGCCGAGACTCTCGGGCGGCTGGCGCCGGGCGATCTCGGCAAGGTACTCTTCACCACCGGCGGCTCGGATGCGATCGAGGTCGCGCTCAGGCTCGCCCGCGCCGCGACCGGCCGGTTCAAGACCCTGTCCTTCTGGGACGCCTTCCATGGCGCCGGCTTCGGCGCCTCCAGCGTCGGTGGCGAGGCGACCTTCCGCTCCGGTATCGCCGGCCCGCTCTTGCCAGGCGCCGAGCATGTCGCCCCCTGGGGCACCCGCAACTGCGCCTATGGCCACGACAATCTGGAAGATTCCGCGCGCGCCTGCGCCCGCATGATTTCCTATGTGCTGGCGCGGGAAGGCGATGTCGCGGCGGTCGTCGCCGAGCCGATGCGGGCGACGCCTTATCCACCGGCGCCGGGCTTCTGGAAGAGCGTGCGCGAGGCCTGCGACCGGCACGGCACATTGCTGATCTTCGACGAGATCCCGACCGGTCTCGGCAAGACCGGGCGCTTCTTCGCCCATGAGCATGACGATGTGCAGCCCGACATGGTCGTGCTCGGCAAGGCGCTGGGCGGCGGCATGCTGCCGATCGCAGCGGTGGTGGCGCGGCGCGATCTCGACGTCGCCGGCGGCTATGCGATCGGCCATTACACCCACGAGAAGAACCCGGTCACGACCCGCGCGGCGCTGACCACCATCAACATCATCCGCGAGGAGGGGCTGACGGAGCGCGCCGCCGAGCTCGGCGCCTATGCGATGGAGCGCCTGCGCCATTTCGGAGCGAGCTGCGCGTCCGTGGGCGACGTGCGCGGCCGCGGTCTGCTCTTCGGGATCGAGCTCGTCTCGGACCGCGACGCCTGGACGCCTGACAATGCTTTGGCCGAGCGCGTTTATTACCGCTGCCTGGAGGCGGGCCTGAGCTTCAAGATCAGCCAGGGCAATGTGCTGACCCTGTCGCCGCCGATGGTGATCGCGCAGGCCGATCTCGAACGCGCGCTCGGCATCGTCGAGCAGGCGATCCTGGCGGGTTGAGGGGCGGTGATGAAGGCTGTCCGCACCGACCAAGAACTGGAATGCCCGGAGATCGACGCCGGGCTTCGCGCCCGCGGCGTCGATCTCGTCACACTCCCTGACGGAATCGCCGAGGAAGCGCTGATGCGGGAGGTCGCCGACGCCGACCTGCTATTGATGTGCTACACGCCCGTCACCGCGCGGGTGATCGCGGCGGCGCCCAAGCTCAAGGGCATTGTCAAATACGGCGTCGGCATCGACGCGATCGACATCCCCGCCGCGATCGCGCGCGGCATCCCCGTGGTCAACGTGCCCGAATATGCCGAGGAGACGGTCGCGGAGGGCGCTTTCGCCCTGACGATCGCGCTGGCGAAGCGCCTGCCGGAAATCGGTCGTGCCGTCCAAAGCGAGGGCTGGATCTGGCCTGCGCAGGGCTGGCTCGGCCGGGACATTTCTGGCGCGACGCTGGGGCTGGTCGGCACCGGCAAGATCGGCCGCAGCATGGCGCGGATGGCGGGGCGGGGCTTCCGCGCGCGCGTCCTCGGCTACGATCCGCATGTCGATGCGCAGACGATGGCTGCCGCCGGGATCGAGAAAGTCGACGACCTTCACGTGATGCTCAGGCAATGCGATCTGGTCTCGCTGCACAGCGTTCTCAACGAAGAAACCCGCCATATCATCGGCCGGGCGGAGCTTGCTTGCCTCAAGCCAGATGCGATCCTCGTGAACGTCTCGCGCGGCGCGCTGATCGACGAGGCGGCGCTGGTCGAGGCGGTGCTGGCGGGCAAGCTCGGCGGCGTCGGGCTCGACGTCTACAGCCAGGAGCCGCTCGCCCGTTCCGGCCATCCGCTCAGCCCGCTCTTCGGCCGCGACGACGTGATCCTGTTCCCGCACCTGACCTTCTTCACGGCCGAGGCGATGCGGCGGCTATCGGACGACACGCTGGCGCGCTGCTTCGAGGTCCTCGACGGCAGGCCAGTCCAGATCCGCTCGCGTGATCCGCGCCTGCGGGCGCAGACGCGGAACGTCGCCTTCGCGTGAGCGGTTCCAGAGCAGGCCGAGCAATCTCAAAGCCGCGCCGTCATCCCGGGCTTGCCCCGGGATCCATCGAAGGGCGCAGAGCCTTGCGATGGATCCCGGATCGGCGCTGCTGCGCAGCTTGTCCGGGATGACGGTGTGGTTCCGAGGAGAACACGTCGGTCTTAGCGGAAGATCACCGTGCGACGGCCGGCGAGCATCACCCGGCGCTCGATATGGAGCCTGAGCGCCCGCGCCAGCACGACCGCCTCGATATCGCGCCCGGCACTGACCAGATCGTCCGGCGTCAGCGAGTGGTCGGCGCGGCCAACGTCCTGGTCGATGATCGGGCCCTCGTCGAGATCGGAGGTCACATAATGCGCGGTGGCTCCGATCAGCTTCACGCCGCGATCATAGGCCTGATGGTAGGGCTTCGCGCCCTTGAAGCTCGGCAGGAACGAGTGGTGGATGTTGATCGCCCGCCCGTCGAGCGCGCGGCAGAGGTCGTTGGAAAGCACCTGCATGTAGCGGGCGAGGACGACCAGCGATGCTTCGGTCTGCGCGACGATCTCCAGCAGCTTGGCCTCCTGCTCGGCCTTGGTGGCCACCGTGACCGGCAGGTAATGGAACGGAATGCCGTAATTCTGAGCCAGCGGCTCGAAATCGCGGTGGTTCGAGACGATGGCCGGGATGGTGATGTCGAGGTTTCCCGTCGCCTGGCGAAAGAGCAGATCGTTCAGGCAATGGCCGAAGCGCGAAACCATCAGGACGACACGCTGCGGGCGCGTCGGGTCGATGGTATCCCATGCCATGCGGAAGGTTCCGGCGACGCCGTCGAATTCGCGCCGGAAGGCGGCCTCGTCGAAGCGATCACCCGCCGCAAAGGCGACACGCATGAAGAAGCGGGCGTCGCGCGGATCACTGAACTGCGCACTTTCCAGGATGTTGCAACCGTGCCGGTAAAGGACTCCGCTGACCGCATGCACGATGCCGGGCCGGTCCTCGCAGGAAAGGGTGAGGATACGGGCGGGCTTCTGCACGGCGATGTCGCGGGGAATGCTGAGCGAGAGCGGCGCAAGGTCGGTCATGGCCGCGCGCCTCACGCCGGCTTGCGATCGAGAGGCGCCGCGAGGCTGGCCGTGACGGCGACGGCCGTCCCCGCCAGATCGATCGTCCATTTGCGGGCATCGAGCCAGGCTTGATCAATTGGTTCGTGGCTTTCGGCCCAGCCGAGCGCGACGATTCCATCGACAGTCGCACCGAAGGCCGCCGAGGTGATCTCGCCGACGGGCTTGCCATCGGCCAGGATCGCCTCGCCGCCCCAAGCCATCTGGCCGGTCGGACGTGGGCCGATGAGCGCGACGAGCCTTTTGGTGCGTGGCGCGGCCTTGGCGGCGACAAGGGCTTCGCGGCCCATGAATTCGCCCTTGTTCAGATTCACGGCGAAGCCGAGACCGGCCTCGTAGGGATTGATATCGGGCGTCAGCTCACGTCCCCAGGCGCGAAAGCCCTTCTCGATGCGCAGTGAATCGACGGCGTAGTAGCCGACATCCATGAGGCCGAGATCGGCCCCGGCCTTGTGGAGCGCGTCATAGATCGCTGGCGTGAACTCGACGGGAACGTACAGCTCGAAGCCCTCACCGAGATAGGAACGGCGGCACGCCCAGCTCGTGGCATAACCGATCGTGATCTTGCGGATGGCATTGGCCGGGAAATCGGCGAGGTCGAAGGAGGTCGGCGAGAGACGGGCCAGGATCTTCGCCGCATTCGGCCCGGCAAGCGAGAGCACGGCATAGGCCGAGGTCACGTCCGTCAGCGTCGCGCCCTCCGGGAGCTGGCGCCTGATCCAATGCGCGTCGCGCGTCGCCTGGGCGGTACCGGTCAGCAGAAGATAGGTGTCCGGCGCAATTCGGGCCGCCGTCAGGTCGCTTTCGAAAGTGCCGCGCGCGTTCAGGAGAGCGGTGTAGACGGAGGTGCCCACGGGCACTGCAACGTCGTTGGCGGCCAGACGCTGCAGCGCAGCCTCGGCCTTTGGCCCCTGCAGCAGGAACTTGGCGAAGCTCGACATGTCGACGAGGCCCGCTGCCTCGCGGCAGGCCCGGTGCTCGGCCGCCACCGTGTCGAACCAGTTCTGCGGACCGAAGGAATAGCCGATCGTGCGCTCCTCCTCGGAGCGGGCAAAGTAGTTCGCGCGCTCCCAACCCATTTTCGAGCCGAAGACGGCCCCCTTGGCCGCCAGGCGATCGTAAAGCGGCGAGCGGCGGAAGGGCCTTGCCGTATCGAGCTCGCGGTTCGGCCAGGGCATGGCGTAGTGAAGGCCGAGCGTCTCCTTGATACGGTCCTTCAGCCAGGCCGGATTGTTGTTGAAATCCGCGAAGCGGCGGATGTCGACCGGCCAGAGATCGCTGGTCGCCTCGCCCTCGACGATCCATTCCGCCAGCGCGCGGCCGGCGCCTCCGGCGGAAGCGATGCCCATCGAGTTGAAGCCGGCCCCGACATAGACGCCGGCCACTTCCGGCGCCTCGCCGAGCAGAAAGTTGTTGTCGGGCGTGAAGCTCTCGGGACCGTTGAGGAAGGTCTTGATCTCGGCTGTCTCCAGCGCCGGCACGCGCTCCAGCGCGTTCTCCATCAGGATGCCGAACTGGTCCCAATCGTCGGGCAGGAGCTGGAACTCGAACGGGTGGGGGATGCCGTCCATGCCCCAGGGCTTCGCATCCGGCTCGAAGCCGCCCATGACCAGCCCGCCGACCTCCTCCTTGAAGTAGATATAGCCGTCGGGATCGCGCATCACCGGCAGGTCGGGCGTCACGCCCGCGATCTTGCCGGTGACGATGTACATGTGCTCGGCCGAATGCAGCGGCACCGAGACGCCACACATCTGTCCGATGGTGCGCGACCACTGTCCGGCGCAGATCACCAGCACCTCGCATTCGACCCGGCCCTGATCGGTCTGCACCGCCTTGACCCGGCCCTTCTCGGTCTCGATGCCAGTGACGCGGATGCCCTCGCGCACGGTCGCGCCGCCGCTGCGGGCGCCGCGTGCCAGCGCCTGCGTGATGTCGGAGGGGTTCGCCTTGCCGTCGCCGGGAAGCCAGACCCCGCCAAGCAGATCGTCGGTGCGCATCACCGGCCATTTGTCACCGGCCTCCTGCGGGCTGAGCTCCTCGATCTCGACGCCCTGTGCCCGCGCCGCCGAGATCGTCCGGCGCAACTGCGTCATGCGCTCCGGCGTCCGGGCGACGGAAACCGAACCGCAGCGTTTCCACCCGGTTGCCAGCCCGGTTTCGTTCTCCAGCGAGGCGTAAAGCTCCGTCGAATAGCGGATCAGGCGCGTCATGCTGGACTGGCTGCGGAGCTGCCCGACGAGGCCCGCCGCATGCCAGGTCGTGCCCGAGGAGAGGCGCCCCTGCTCAAGCAGCAGCACGTCGCGCCAGCCGAGCTTCGTCAGGTGGTAGGCGACCGAGCAGCCGATGATACCGCCGCCGATAATGACGACGCGAGATTGGGAAGGAATGGACATGAGCGCCTCCGCGATGAAGGCAGCTTATCGTGTCAAAACACAAAAAACAACAAAAACCACAAAATCGGTCAAATTAACCGGCGAGCACGCGAACCCTGTTTTCGGCGAGTTTTGCACCGATCGTCTCTGGCGGAAGCCGGTCGACCAGCAATGCAGCGCAACGCTCCTCGCCCTCGATTCGACTGGGCAAAACCAGCCCGAACTTGCTGCTGTCGGCCATGAGAAAGCCCTGCTCCGCCGCGTGCAGAAGCGCACCCCGGATCGCCGCTCCGGCGCGGTTGTAGTCGGTGAGCCGACCTTCCACGTCGACCCCTCCGACGCTGACAAAGGAAAGGTCTGCCGAGAGGCGCGCAATCGCCCGCAGGGCCTCGGAACCTGAGGTGGCGTCCTCATTGCGGTCGAACTCGCCGCCGATCAGAAAGACCCGGGCCCCCGGCAAGCGGCTGACCAACCGCGCGTTTTCCAGGGACGTCGTGTGGACCACCAGCCTCTTGCGGTCCGATCTGGCCAGCGCGCGGGCTACGGCTTCGGTCGTCGTGCCGGAATCGAGCAGGATCGTCATGCCGTCGCCGAGCATCGAGGCCGCCAGGCTGGCGATCCGTTCCTTGCCCTCGCGATTCACGGACCGGCGGCTCGCGAACGATGCTTCCGAGCGCTCGTTGCGAATGGCTCCGCCATGAACGATCGACAGCCGTCCGTCTGCGGACAAGACCTTGAGGTCGCGCCGGATGGTTTCGCGCGAAACCTCAAGCGATCGGGCAAGCTCCTCGACAGTGACGGATTCCAGCCGATCGAGGTCGTCCAGGATGGCGCGATGCCGTCGCGCTGCAATATCGCGTGTCATGCAAACGAGACCAAAAGTCCGATCCAGCGGATGAATTCAATCGGCATATGCCCGCGACGGGCGCTTGGCAATCGAGCTCGCTTGGCCACTGGCGCAGCGGGAACAAGCCTCTTCTGGCAGGATCAGGAGCCCAGATTCGCCATCGACCTTCGGTGTCCCGCCTGTGCGACAGGACGATCGCACAGAGCGCGGCGCCGTTCGGAGTGTCGGCCGCCCGAAGCATTCGTCTGCTCCGCTCCTGCTTCCCGCGAGGGTTTCCAGATATGTAAGGCCGATCTCTTCGCGGCTGCGCGGCTCGGTGCAAGCCGCATATTCGCTCGTCAGCGGCCGCTGCATGGGGATCGGCGGATCCGGTTGCTCGAACGGGATTGGGCGACTGGCGCGGCACGCAAGCCGGAGTTTGCATCGCGGCCCGTTCGCAAACTGTCCGGTGAGATCAACGTCGACCGTTCTGTCGCGGAATCGAACCTAAGATGGCTGCGGGGTCGTTGGTGGCCAGTCCAAACGATCGATGCTATTGGAGGCGGTCTTTGCAGCTTGATCCAATTCGATGCAGCTGAACCCGCTTCTTCACGCTGAGCTTGTCACAGGTCGAAGGCAGTCAGCTCTCATCGATCTTTGGTCGACGACGGGCTTTGCTGCGGCCGTGAGCGAGGTGACCGGGCCACATCTCTACGAGTTTGGCGAACTGCCTGTCCCGACGGTCGCGATCACACTCTACGACGTCCGCCGCCACGTGTTGATCGAAGATGGCCGGATCCGGCGCGACGGGCCCGTTCATGCGGGGCGTTTTCGCATCGGGCAGCCGGGGCGCAGTGTCGTCGTGGATGCGGTGCCCGAGGTCGGATCCGGAAAACTGCTGCTGCTCTACCTTGGCAAAGCGCTGCTCAAGGAGGTCGGTGCCGCGCGCGGATCAGCCGCCCCGATCGCTCTGATGGACATGGCTTGGGATATCGAAGATCCGCTGCTGAAAATGTCGGCCCAGCGGCTGGTCGAAGCGAGCGACAGCGGCCAGCGGCCCAATGCGCTCTTGGCCGAGCAGATCGCCTACACACTCGCGCTGCACCTGTCGGACCGTTACGCAGCTCCTGGCTCGCCGAAATCCGATCGTCTACCGAGCCTGGACGAGACAATGTGCGCCCGCGTTGCAGAGTTCGTACAAGCCAACGCCAGCGCTCCGGTCACCTTGGCTGCGATGGCGCAAGTGGCTGGCATGACCCCTTCCAGCTTCATCCGAAGTTTCAAGCGCTCCACCGGCCTGACACCGCACCGTTTCGTGGTGGAACAACGCGTGCTCGCCGCCCGGCGACTGCTCGCGACCTCCAATCTGCCGATCGTCGAGATCGCCCTCGCGGTTGGCTTCTCCTCGCAGTCGCATTTCGGCGTCGCTTTTCGAGCCATAACGGGCGAGAGTCCGGCGCGCTATCGCCGCCTGCAGCGCGGGCACGGATAATTTTTCGACAAAACGGCGGACGTTGGTGTGCCGCTGGAGAATTTTCCGGCAGACGTCTCCCAACGTTTTGGAAGACCTCTCCTTCGAGCTGATCGCCCATGGAAGGCGAATGCAAGGGAGGTTACGAATGCCGACATCTTCAAGCACGATCGCGCCGGTCGAGGATACCAGCCTGACCGGCTTCTACAGGGACATGACCGTTCCCGAGAAGCGCACCTTCTGGGCCTGCGCGACGGGCTGGGCGCTCGACGGCATGGACTTCATGATCTATCCGCTGGTGATCGGCACGATCATTATGCTCTGGCAGGTCGATGCCGGCACCGCGGGTCTTGCCGGGACGGTAACCTTGCTTGCCTCAGCGCTCGGCGGCTGGGGAGCCGGCTATCTCGCCGACCGCATCGGCCGGGTCCGTACCCTGCAGCTGACGATCATCTGGTTCTCGTTCTTTTCGCTGCTCTGTGCGTTCGCGCAGAATTTCGAGCAGCTCCTCATCTACCGCGCCTTGCTGGGCCTCGGCTTTGGTGGCGAATGGGCCGCGGGTGCGGTGCTGATGGGCGAGACGATTCGCGCGCAATACCGGGGCCGGGCCGTCGGCTCGGTCCAGTCGGGTTGGGCCGTCGGCTGGGGGCTCGCCGTGCTGGCGCAGGCCGCGCTGTTCTCCCTGCTGCCGGCCGAGCAGGCCTGGCGCTGGATGTTCGCGATGGGAGCGCTGCCGGCGCTGCTGGTCCTCTATCTGCGCGCCTATGTGAAGGAGCCGGAGGTCTCGGTCGAGGCTCGCGCCAAGCTGGCCATCTCCGGCGATCGCCCGTCGATCCTCGAGATTTTCCAGGGCCCGATCCTGAAGACGACCATCCTCGCCTCGCTCGTCACCACCGGTTGCCAGGGCGGCTACTACGCCATCACCTTCTGGGTGCCGCGTTTCCTGACGACCGAACGGAAACTCTCCATCGTGAGCTCGACCGGCTATCTCTCGGCGCTCATCATCGGCTCCTTCATAGGCTACCTCGTCGGCGCGTGGTTCGCGGACAAATACGGCCGCCGCAGCCTGTTCCTGACTTTTTCGCTGGGGGCTATGGTGGTCGTCCTCGCCTATACGCAGCTCCCACTCTCGAACGAGCTGCTCTGGGTTCTCGGCTTCCCGCTCGGCTTCTTCGCCTCCGGCTATTTCTCCGGCATGGGCGCCTTCTTGACGGAACTCTATCCGACCAGGCTGCGCGGCTCCGGCCAGGGCTTCTGCTATAACTTCGGGCGCGGTGTCGGCGCGCTCTTCCCCTTCCTCGTCGGCTATCTGTCGCAGATCACGACTCTCGCCAACGCGATCTGCCTCTTTGCTCTGTTCGCCTATGTGCTGTTTTTCTTGGCCGCCTATGGGCTGCCGGAAACGCGCGGCAAGGTGCTGCACGCCGATGGTTGAGATGAATTCTGCAATCGAGCCGGCGCCAGCTTGCCCAGGGCCCGATCCCCATCCGCACCGGCCGACGCGCTTTGTGGTGCCGCAAGGCGCAGTCGATACCCACGCCCATGTCATCGGGCAGCCTCCGGCTCACCCTTTCGTGGCCGACCGCAGCTACACGCCGGGACCAGCCACACCGGAAAGCTACCTCGCTATGCTGGACGCGACCGGCATGACCTATGGCGTCCTCGTCCAGGTCAGCGTGCATGGCATGGACAACAGCCTGATGGTCGAGACCCTGAGGGCCAACCGCGAGCGACTCCGTGGCATCGCCGTCATTCCGCTCGGCCTGCCCGACCGTGAGTTGGCGGCGCTCAAGGAGGCTGGCGTTGTCGGCCTGCGCCTCAACATCCTCTATGGCGGCGGCATCGGCTTCGACCAGCTGGACGACTATGCCGCGCTGGCCAGGGAGTTGGGCTGGCATCTGCAGTTCCTGATCGATGCCAGGGACCTGCCACCGCTGGGGCCGAAGCTCGCCCGGCTGCCCGTCCCCTTCGTCGTCGATCACTGGGGACATTTTCCGGTCTCGCGCGGTATCGCCGATCACGGCTTCCGGACGCTTCTCTCGCTCGTGCGCGATGGGGCCTGGGTCAAGCTTTCGGGTGCCTACCGCAACACGGTTGAGGGGCCGCCCTACGCCGACACGATCCCTTTCGCCCGCATGCTTCACGAGGCTGCACCCGAACGCTGCGTCTGGGGTTCCGACTGGCCGCACGTTGCGCACTGGCAGCATATGATGAATGTCGGCGACCTGCTCGACCTCCTCGCCGACTGGGTGCCCGATCCGGCCGGCCGTGCCCGCGTCCTCACCGAAAACGCGCACCGCCTCTATGGCTTCGGGCAGCAAGGCTCATGACAGATTCCACCGGCCCATACGACGCGCTCCTGGCGGTGCTGCACTCTGTCCTGGGTGACGCCGGTCTCGTCCTGACCGGTGAAGCCATGTCGCCTTACTGCGTGGACTGGCGTGGCGAGTTCGGTGCGCCTGCCCTCGCCGTGGCCCGGCCAAAGACCGTCGATCAGGTCTCTGCCGTGGTGCGGGTCTGCGCCGAACGGAACATCGCGATCGTGCCGCAAGGCGGCAATACCAGCCTCGCTGGCGGCGCGGTTCCGATTGCCGGACGCGCCCAGATCGTGCTCAGCCTGTCGCGGATGAAGGCGATCCGCGCCATCGACCCCGTCGGCATGACCATGACGGCCGAGGCCGGGGTCGTGCTCGAAACCGTGCAGGCGGCGGCGCGGGAGCATGAGCTGCTCTTCCCCATCAGCTTCGCGGCGCAGGGCTCCAGCCAGATCGGCGGCATCATCTCGACGAATGCCGGCGGCATCAATGTGCTGCGCTATGGGATGACGCGCCAGCGCGTGCTTGGGCTGGAAGCGGTCCTTGCCGATGGCTCGATCGTCGAGGGCCTGCGCCATTTGCACAAAGATAATGCCGGATACGACTGGAAGCAGCTCCTGATCGGAGCCGAGGGCACACTCGGGATCGTCACCGCGGCGAGCCTGCGCCTGGCACCTCGGCCGAAACATAAGATCACCGCGCTTCTCGCCGTGCCCGATCCAGAATCTGCGCTGGCCTTGCTCAGACATGCCACCGCCGAGCTCGGCGACGCGATCGCTGCTTTCGAACTGATCTCGCCGTCCGCGCTGGCTCTGGTGAAACAGCATTTCGGGTTGAAGCCGCCGATGGAGATGCAATCCTGGGCGGTGCTGATCGAGGCAGCGGCGAGCCTGTCAGGTTTGCGCGACGCGATGGAAGCGGCTTTGACGATGGCGCTGGAGGCTGGGGACGCCAGCGACGGCGTGATCGCCGAGACGGAGGCGCAGGCCGCGGCCCTGTGGGCCCTGCGAGAGCATGTAACCGAGGCCGAGCTGAAATCCGGACGCAGCGTGAAGCATGACGTATCCGTGCCGATCAACCGCATCCCCGATTTCATTCGCGATGCCACGAGCGCCCTGCACAATGCCTTCGACGGGCTACAGCTCGTCGTGTTCGGCCATGTCGGGGACGGGAACGTCCATTTCAACGTGCTTGGCGCTGCAGTCGAAGCCAAGGCGGCCATCAACCGTACCGTCCATGACGTCGTGGCCGGACATCAGGGCAGCATTTCCGCCGAACACGGAATTGGCAGCTACCGGGTTTCCGAACTTGCTCACTACAAGCAACCGAGCCAGCTCACATTGATGAGGACGTTGAAGCGCGCGCTAGATCCCTTCAACGTCTTCAATCCCGGAAAAGTCCTCAATGACGGAAGGTCGTTTTCCGAGAAGTGATGCTTGCCGTCGACCTCGATGACGATGCGCCGACGGCTGGGAAGGAGATTACCGGGCCGCGAGGCGAGCTGACCTCACCGCAACTTCGCAATCTCCTCATCCGTCACGATCGGCTGCCGCCCGCCCCAGCGAGCCCGCATCCAGTTCGTCAGGTCGGCGAGCGCCTTGTCATCGAGCAGCTCGGTGAAGGCCGGCATCGCCTCCATGCGCTCCAGCCCAGGAAAGCGCTGGGCGGGAATGCCGTGGAGCACGGCGCGGACGAAGTTCCGCGGGCTCGCGAGCCGCAGCGAGGCGTTGGTCGACAGCGGGATTGCGACATGCGGGATGCCCTGGCCGTCGGCGCCGTGGCAGCCAGCGCAAAGGTTGAGATAGGTGCCGCGCCCCGCCGCAGCGACGGGTGCCGGAACCTCCACGGGCGCGGGAGCCGGCGGCGGAACCGGCGTTGCGGGCAAAGCGTCGAGGTCGAAGAGATAGGCGGCCATCGCCTGGAGATCGCCCTCACTCATGTACTGCGTGGAGAAATGGACGACCTCGAACATCTGGTGCGTCATCGAGCCCTGTGCCGACAGGCCCGACTTCATGAAACGGGCGAGCGTCAACGGGTCGAACCCCATCCGCGCGAGGCCTTCCTTCGTGATGTCAGGCGCCTCGACCCCTTCGATCACGGCGCCCTTCAGATAGGCGCCGGATTCCATCCCCTGGAGCAGGTTGCGCGGCGTGTGGCATTCACCGCAATGACCCAGCGCATCGACGACGTAGCGGCCGCGGTTCCAGGCTTCGGATCGCGCGGCGTTCGCGGCGAAGCCCTCTCGCCGCAGGTTGAAGAGGTTCCAGAAGGTGAGGGACTGGCGGATGTTGAACGGGAAGGAGAGCTCATTCTCCCGGCTCGGCACCCGCATCGGCTCGCGGGTCATCAGATAGGCGTAGACGGCGTCGACGTCCTCCTCGCTCATCTCGCGATAGGAGGCATAGGGCATGGCCGGGTAGAGGTGCCGCCCGCCCTTGCCGACGCCGTCCCTGACCGAGCGATGGAACTCCGCCCGGGTCCAGGCGCCGATGCCGAATTCCTTGTCCGGCGAGATGTTGGTGGCGTAGAGCGTGCCGAAAGGCGTCTCGAAGGGCAGCCCGCCCGCCCAGGCGGCGCCGTCCTTGGCGGTATGGCAGGCATAGCAGTCGGCGGCGACCGCGACATAGGCGCCGCGCTCGGCGAGCCGCTTCATCTCGTCGGCGCCGAGAGGGCGCTCGACGGCCTTGGAGACCACGCTGGTCTCGAGCGCGCCGAAGAACACGCTGCCGGCGACGGCAGCCCCGGCGAGGATCACGGCTGCGGCGGCGAGCAGGAGAGTCCGTTTCTTCATCGCCGGCCCCGTCACCCGCTGACCAGGCCGGGCGTGGCGAGGATGAGGTCGCGTACGGCCGTATGGTAGCGCACATAGCCGGTACACCGGCAGATGTGCTTGTCGAGCGCTTCGGTCACGACCTGTTCCAGTTCCGCACGGGCGACCGGCTTGCGCTTCAGCCGGTCGATCAGGACGGTCGCGCCCGTGACGAAGCCCGGCGTGCAATAGCCGCACTGGAAGGCGAAGTGCTCGATGAAGGCCTGCTGGACCGGCGACAGGACGATCTCGCCCTTCGCGTCATGCCTGGCGTGCCCCTCGACGGTCACGACCGTCCTGCCGGCGAACCAGTGCGCGCCGGTGATACAGGTGCGCATCTCCCTGAGCGCGCCGCCCTCGCCTTCGACGATGACGGTGCAGGCGTGGCAGATACCTTGGCCGCAGCCCATGCGGGAGCCGGTGAGGTTCAGGTACTCGTGCAGGAAGTCCTGCATCATCAGCCCTTCCGGCACGTCGACGGGGCCGACCGGCCTGCCGTTGACGGTGAGGGCGAGCGGTTTCGTCTCGGTCGTCATGACAGGGCCTCCCGGATCTTCTCGGGCGTGATCGGCAGGTCGTGGAAGCGCTTGCCGATCGCATGCGTGACGGCATTGGCGATGGCCGGCACCACGGCGATCATCACCACCTCGGCGATGCCCTTCGGCGGGTCGCTGTCGGAAAGCGGGGGCAGCACCTCCGCCGTCTGCGACCAGAGGGCGACGTCCTTCGCGCGTGGCAGCTCGTAGCGGTTCCAGTTCCAGGTACCGTCGCCGGGACCGTCCTCGTAGAGCGGCAGATACTCCTTGAGGGCGTGCCCGATGCCCATGGCGATGCCGCCCTGGATCTGGCCGGAGACCAGCTCGGGCACGACCTGCCGGCCGCATTCGAGGATGGAGTGGTGGGAAAGCAGGGTAACGGTGCCGCTGCCGATATCGACCGAGACTTCGGCGAGGGTCGCCATCGGCGCGTAATAGGTGACGCCGGCATTGTTGCGTTGGGCAGGCGGATAGGACACTGCGGCCCGCTCGATGAAATGCCAGCCACCCGTCGTCATCGACCGCTTGTGCTCCTCCGGCGCCCCTTCGCCGTAGCGCAGGGCGAGCGCATCGATCGACAGCCGCAGGCGGCCGCGCTCGGGCACGTCGAACTCGGCTTCCGTCCATTGCCAGCGGTTGAAGGTATGAACCGTCACGCCGGTCGGCAGGCCGAGGCGATGCGCTTCCGCCGCCACCGCCTCGAAGGCGAGCGGGGGCATACCGCCTGCGTTGATCATGCCGCCCCCGAGCCGCAGATCCTCGCGGCGCACGTCGTAGGGCGCGAGCGCGCCGCCGCCGGTCCCGCGTGACCAGAGCGACCTGGCCGCCGGCCAGAGCGCGAGGTCGACCAGGATTCGGGCCGCCTCGCGCGTCGCATGGCCGAGATAGTAAACGCTGTTGGTCGCGCTCATCGGCGAGGTGATGCGGGGTGTCCAGCGCGGGTTCTGCTTGCGCCGGTCTTCCTCGTCCTGGCTCAGCGTATAGGGCTCGTCCGTCGTCTCGAGCGGCATCTGCGGCCAGCGCACGACGCCGTACTCGGTCTCGTCCGGCACGCGTCCCAGAATCTCGCCGACCATGATCGCCTGCGAGGTCGTGACGCCGGGCCCCATCTCGTGGGCGACGTGGCGGAAGCTGATCCGGCCGCGCGGGTCGAATTCGAGCGAGGCGAGCGCGGCTTCCGCGCCGGTGCCGTAGTCCTTCTGCACATGGCCATAGCCGACACCGTATTTCTTGCCCGGATTGGCCGCCTCGAACGTCTTCTTCTTCTGCGCGCGCTCGCTCCAGAGCGGATGCGCCCTGGCCTTGAGCAGGATCTCCTCATTACGCAGCGCGCCCGCCGGAATGGCGCCCTGGGTGTTCTTCATGCCGGAGCGGAAGACGTTCCTCAGCCGGAGCTCGATCGGATCGATCCCGAGCAGCTCCGCCGCCTCGTCGACCATCATTTCGGTCGCCGACATCGACTGGAGCGTGCCGTAGCCGCGCGTGGAACCGGCCTCGACCGCCCGCGACGCGAAGGCGGCGGCCGAGAAGTCGCTCTGCGGCAGATAGTAGATCGACTGTGCTGCCGTGGCGCCGACGAAGGCGACGGAGAAGGAGTAGTTCGCCCGCCCGCCGCCATCGGTCCTGAAATGCCCGGTCATGATGCGGAATTTGCCGGTGCCGCGGTCGACGACCAGCGTGTTGTCCATCCAGAAGGCATGCCGCTTGAGGCCCGTCTGGAACTGCTCGAAGCGGTCGTTGGCGAGCCGCACCGGCCGTCCCTCGCCATAGAGGCCGGCGAGCACGCAGAAGAGCGGGAAGATGTAGTGGTCCTTCGTCCCGTAGCCGACGGTGTAGCCGACCTTGAGGTCGACCTCCTTCAGCGGGAATTTCGACGTCGACACCAGCTCGGCCGAGACCTCCGCCACCTCATAGGGCGACTGCGAGGCGGCCATGACGTGGAGCACGCCGGTCGCGGCGTCGTACCAGACATTGCCGTTGTCGGCCTCCATGGCGGAGGCGTCGATCGACTGCGAGAAATAGCTCCGCTTCAGGACGAGCGCGTCGCTGCCGGCTGCGGCGATGTCCTGCTCGATCTGCGCTGCGGCGGCCATGCCGCGCGCCATGGCATCGCCCTCGCCGGGGCTCGGCCAGACGGCCTTGTCGCCGGAGAACTTGCCGAAGATGACGCTGTCCTTGAACGGCGAATAGCGGTCCTCGGCCTCGGGCGAGCCGCCGTCGATGCGCACATAGCGCGAGGCGCCGTAATGCGGCGGCTGGTTGTAGGGGGTCGCCGCGCCGTAGCGCACGACGCTGTCGTCGAAGCGGACCTTGCGCTTGGCGGCGTCGTAGCGGGCGAAATCGCGATAGATCAGCAGCGCGACCGGCTGGCCGAGCAGGCGCGGCGTCTCGCCCTTCGGCACCAGGAAGACGTCGCCGAAGAAGTCGGGATGGGGCACCTTGATGCCGTCCGCGACGAGATCCTCGTGCAGCACGATCCGGTCGGGCTTCAGCGCCTCGCCGAGAACCGTCAGGTCGATGCCCTCGAAGCTCCTGTCGGCCTTGGTCGCGTGGAGAAGGAAGGCGTGCGACTGCTCGCGCGGCCAGCCGGGAAGGTCCGCGGCGCGATAGTCGCGCGCGAAGGTCTTGGCTCCGGTGACCTTGGCGATGGCATCGAGGCGATAGCGCGGCCGGCCGGCGGGCGTGAGCCAGTCCGGGCCGGGCCGCGGCGGCGTCTCGATCAGCCGGGCCCCGGCCGGCGGCGCGAGGAAGGAGACGTTGAGCGCGACGCCCGCCGCCGCTCCAGCCCGCAGGAACCCTCTGCGTGAAATGCCGGCTCCCATTCTTCTCCTCCCGCCCTGCGTATCCGCGCTAACGGCGCCGCCCGCCGATCTGCGCCTGTCGTTGAGTCGAGGGCGCCAACGCGCCCGTCACTTCCAGTCGATCTGGCTCGGGCCCTGCGCGTACTCGGTGCTCGTCTGCCACGGCCAGGCATTGCTCAGGAACGGCGCGAGAGGCGGCAGCATCACCTGTTCGCCGGCTTGGGCCGCCAGATCGGCCATCGCCTTGCGCGTGCCGTCGGTGAGCAGCTCGGAATCCATCAGGTAGTAGTCGTTGAAGAACACCTTGCCGAGCGCGCGATCCGCCACGATGCGGGCGAGCAACTCCAGCATCTGCTGCGGCTTCGTCGTGAAGGCGGAGGTCTCCAGCAGCAGCAGGCGGGTGTTGATCGCCTCCCGTCCCATCTGCTGGGCGAGCAGCGTGAACAGGATGTTGTTGCGCCGGGTGACGTAGAGGGTGTTGGTGGCGGCATAGGTCCGCTCCCAATCGGCCCCCAGCATGCGCCGCCAGTCCTTCAGAACCGTGGTCCAGTGCTGGACCTGGGCAAGGCCGGCGATCTCGGTGGTCTTGCCGATCAGCGGGCGCAGCCCCTGCGCGAAGGCTTCCAGCTCCGGATAGGTGAAGCTGCCCTTGGAGAGGCAGGCGTCGAGGAAGGCGATGTTGCGCGTGATGAGATCGCGCAGCACCGTGCGCTGCTCCGGCGTAAGCTCGATGGCATCGAGGCTGCCGAGCGCCTCGTTCAGACTGGCCCGATAGGCCGTCGCCGGAGCGCGCCAGGACGTGTCCCCGGCCGGATCGCGCACGGCGGTCGCGACGAGCTGGAAGATCGCCATGGAGCTGTGCGAGACCGACTTGACCAGCCGGTAGACCGGCGCCACCGGCGGCGCGACGATCGGCGCCTTCCCCGGCGGGTACAGGATCATCGAGCCGCCATCGCCGTTGAAGAGACCGATGATGATCGGGCTCTGCTCCCGCAGGTTGCGGATGAACTTCCTGAGATTGTTGTCGTAGATGCCGAACATGACGTTGTTCAGCTCTATGACCTTCCTTTCGGCGGCCGTCGCCTCCCGGCGCACCATGCCGTCGCCCAGAGCCTCGTCCAGCCGGCCGACATCGCCGGCCTGTGGCTGGCTGGGAGCGCCGGCCACGACGTCCATGAATCCCGGGACCTCCTGCGCGACCGCCGCGCCGGGGGCCGACGCGGAGAGCAGCGCCGCAAGCAGCATGGCCGGATAATGGCGCGCACGGAGCGCTTTCGCAGCGCATGTCATCTCGGTCATCCCCTCTTCGACTTGGTATCATGAAGGTTATTAAGATTCGAAATCAGCGGGCGAGCTGTTCTTCCTCCCACCAGCTGAAGAGGATGTCGCGCAGCGCTGCGCCATCGTCGTCATAGAGATCGCTGCGCTTGAGCTGGTCGAGCAGGGCCTGCTCGTCTTCGTCGAGCGGCACTTCGACGGTGGTGGTCCGGATCGGAGCGTTCACGAACTCGGCGACATAGGTGGAATCGCGCCGCAATTCCCTGTCGGCCTTGATCCTCTGCTGCCTGAAGTCCGCGACGGTCCGTTGCGTGCGCCAGACGGGCAGGACGGGGACCGCGTCGAGATCGGCCTCCGTCGCCTGAAGAATGCTGATCCTGGCCGGCTTCAGCGAGAAATTGCTGGTGCGCATCACGTCGGCCCCGCAAATATTGGGCACGGCCAGCACGTCCATCAGGGCGAGGAAGTCGACATGGTCACCCGGCTTCGACGTCTGCCGGGTGATGTAGGGCCGCCCAGCGTCGTCAACGCCCGTCTCCATGAAGAGGTTGAAGGAGTCGTGGACGTCGTCTGGGGTCAAGCCGTATTCGCGCTGCGCCTCCGCCTGGATATCCTGACAGTTGGTGTGCGTGCAGTACCCGTAGACGGACTCGTAGAGATTGGCGCTGCAGCGCGGGAAGAGCACGTCGTTGGCCCCGGCCGTGTCCGCGGCGATGAACATCATCGCCCGTTCGCGCGGCGGCGCGGACCACAGGAAGTCGCCCTTCGTCGGATGCAGCCCGTGCAGCGTGCGGGTCCGACCGGCGTGGAAATATTCCTTGTAGTCGTGCAGATTGAAGCAGTTGAAATCGAGGCATTGGCCGCCGTCGATCTGCTCCAGGCGCAGGATCTGGCCCTTGCGGACCTCGAGCGCCTTGCCCGTGCCCGGCTCAAGGACGAAGTCGAGAAGAATCTCTCGCGTCATCGGCTGCCCTCTGCTCAACCGACGGCCAGGCTCGGGCGAGTTGCCGCGCCCTGCTCCGGCAGGTGGCGGGCCGCATAGCGCCTCAGCGCATGCCGGATGAGGGCGGCACGATCCTCCGCGAGGCCTTTGGCCAGGGTCCGATCGACGAGTTCGAGCTGCTGCTGGTTCAGCGCGATTGTGACAATGCGTGTTGCCATCCGGGATGCTCCTGCCTGCCTCGCGTTGAGGACCTATTCATGTATACGTGATTAAGGATCAGATTGGCAATCATGAATTCGTTGCATGCGCGCGGACGGCGATGCTGCGCATACTTGCGCCTCGAGCGACTCTTGCGATATCCCCGTGACCCATGGAAATCTCGTCGCGGTCCGACATTGCCTATCAGGCGCTCAGGCGCGCCATCATCGAGCAGGCGCTCGCGCCGGGAACCAAGCTGCGCGAGGACGAGATCGGCGCGCATTTCGGGATCAGCCGGACGCTGGTCAGGGCGGCCCTGATGCGGCTCAGCCAGGAGGGGCTGGTTGAGATCAAGCGCAAGCGGACGGCAACCGTCGCCATCCCGAGCCTCGACGAGGCGCGGGAAATCTTCGAAGTCCGGCATTGCCTGGAGCAACAGATCGTCCAGCGCCTGACCGCCCATTGGCGGCCCGAGATGGGCGAGACGCTCGAGGCCCATGTGAACGAGGAGGAGGCCGCGGCCCAGCGCGGCGACACCGCCTCGGCAAGCCGGCTCGCGGGCGAATTCCATATCGTCCTCGCGCGCCTCGCCGGCAATGCGCTGCTTGCGCGCTATCTTTCCGAGGTGGTCTCGCGCTGCTCCCTGATCCTCGCCGTCTATGGGCGACCGCATGTCGCCGAATGCGCGACCGCCGAGCACAGGAACGTGATCGCGGCGCTGCGCGCGCGCGATGCTGCGGCGTCCATCAGCATCATGAACGAGCATCTTCACGCCGTTGAGGCGCGGGCGCTGCCCAGGCCTCAGGAGGCCGAGGACGTCAGGATCTCCGATATTCTGGCGCGCTACAGCACGGCCGGGTGAGGCGCCCTTCCCTGGCTCGACGCCGGCGAGATGACGCGTCGCCGGGCTTCTCGCCGCCTTTCATGCCTCTCTCCTGATCTCACCGAAGCTCGGGCGGCGCATGGCGCCTCTCCGCATCCGGCCGACGATGCTCCCGGTCGCACTCCCGGCGTGTTTCGTGCATCGACGCGAAATCGGTGCCGATGCTTTTATGTGCATTTTCGGCAACGCGATGCACATATTGTATTCTTGAATATCAGAATCATGCATACGAGAATGTTCGTCATTCAACGGAAGTTGTGCGCGACATCGCGGGCATCTTCCCGTCCAATCGAGGGGCAATGACCAGCTCGCACACCCTCTTCGATTTCGCGGCGCTTACCGCCCGCCAACGTTACAAGCTGCTGATCGGCACCGTCGTGCCGCGCCCGATCGCGCTCGTCACCACGGTCGACGAGGAGGGGCGGGTGAACGCCGCGCCCTACAGCTTCTTCAATTGCCTCTCGGCCGATCCCGCGATCGTCGCGCTCGGGGTCGAGAACAAGCCGGACATGGCGTTCAAGGACACGGCGCGAAATATCCGGATGACCGAGGAATTCACGGTCAACATCGTGTCGGATGCCCTGGTCGAGCGCATGAACGTCTGCGCGGTCCCGTTTCCCGCGACGGTGGACGAACTCGCGCAGGCGGGCCTCACCGCCGTTCCCGGCTCACAGATCAAATGTCCGCGGATCGGCGAGGCGCCGGCAAGCCTGGAATGCCGCCGCTACGTCACGCTCGAACTCGGCCGCTCCCGCGAGATCATTCTCGGTC
Organism: Allobosea sp. OAE752; assembly: GCF_050433265.1. Lineage (NCBI taxonomy): Bacteria > Pseudomonadati > Pseudomonadota > Alphaproteobacteria > Hyphomicrobiales > Alloboseaceae > Allobosea > Allobosea sp. OAE752. The sequence goes on along the minus strand of NZ_JBNPXO010000006.1, from coordinate 331,044 downwards.
AGGTGGTCGCGGCCCATATCCGCGAGGACGCCGTCGATCCCGAGAACCATTACGTGGATCAGGCGGCGATCGACGCGATCGGCCGCATGGGTGGGCACGGCTATGTACGGACCCGCGACTATTTCGACCTCCGCACGATGACGGCGGAGGATTGGGACAAGGCGCCGCCGCCGGTGCGGACGCCCGTCCCCGCGGAAGCCTGATGGATACGGCTCGCGCGGCGCATGGCCGCTTCCGGGGAGGGCCCGGCGATGCCGAAACGCAAGAATGACTCGCAAGGCGAAGAGCCAGCGAGGGCGGCGGTTTCCGGTCAGAGGGGAGTGACGAACATGACGGCAGCAGGGATCTCGCGGCGGAGCCTCGTCTTGGGGGCCACGACGGGCGCTGCGGCGCTCGCCTCGGCCGGATGGCCCGGCGCGGCCGGCGCGGCAGACAAGCTCGTCGTCGGCGTCATCTATGTCGGCACGCGCGGCGATTTCGGCTGGAACCAGTCGCACGCCACGGCGGTCGAGGCCCTGAAGACGGTTCCGGGCGTTTCCGTCGTCGAAGAGGAGAACGTGCCCGAGACGCTCGCCGTGGCGAACACCATGAAGTCGATGATCGAGCTCGACGGCGCGAAGCTGATCTTCGGCACCTCATTCGGCTATTTCAATCCGTTCATGGTCGATATCGCCAGGCAGTACCCGGATGTGCAGCTCCGCCATCCCACGACGCTCTGGTCGGCCGACAAGCATCCCGCCAATCTCGGCGGCTATTTCGCCTATATGGACCAGGCGCATTACGTGAACGGCGTCGCCGCCGGGCTGTCCTCCAAGACCGGCAAGATCGGCTACGTGGCGGCGAAGCCCATCAGTCTCGTCCTGCGGACCATCAACAGCTTCATGCTGGGCGTGCGCAAGGGAAACCCTGGCGCGACCGTCAAGCTCATCTTCACCGGCGACTGGTCCCTGCCGGTGCGGGAGGCCGAGGCCGCGAACGCGCTCGCGAGCGCGGGCTGCGACGTCGTCGCCTGCCATGTCGACAGCCCCAAGGTCATCGTCGAGACGCTGGAGCGGCGCGGCGTGAAGAGCTGCGGCCACAACACCTCGCAGGCTGCCCTCGCACCCAAGGGCTTCATCACCGGCGCCGAAACCAAGTACGAGACGATCTACAAGGGCTTCGCGGAGCTGCTCGCCAGAGGCGAACCGCTGCCGAACGTCGCGATCGGCGGGTACGACAAGGACATGGTGACCAGCACGCCCTTCGGCGCGGGCGCGAGCGAGGAGGCACGCCGTGCCGCCACGGAAGCGATCGCGGGCCTGAGGGCGGGGCAGCCGATGTTTGCCGGCCCGATCAGGGACAACAAGGGCAACGTGATCGTCGCCCCAGGCAGCGCGCTGGGCAATTACGCGCCCGAGCTCGAGACCGCGAATTATCTCGTCGAGGGCATCGAGGGATCGGTCACCTGAGGTCAGCCGGACCGGAAGGCGGCCCGCTCTGCCTCCGCCCGGCTCCGCAAGGCAACGTCTGGAGCTATGGCGGCGAGATGGAAAGACCTGCGGTTTCCGGAGATCAAGCGACGCATGGCTCGGCGGGCTTCGCGATGCGGGGAGCGGACGAGCTCCGCCGGGCTGCCGAGTTCGTCGTCGTTCCCGCGCTCGCGCTCGCCATCTCGGCCGCGATCTTCTCGGCGATCCTGCTCGCCATGGGACAGTCGCCCGCCGCCTTCTTCCAGCTGCTCTGGCGGGGCGCATTCGGCACGGCCTTTTCCTGGCAGAACACGCTTCAGCGCGCAGCGCCACTGATCCTGACCGCGCTCTGCGTTGCGCTTCCCGCCCGCGCCGGTCTCATGATCATCGGTGGGGAGGGAGCTTTCGTCATGGGCGGGCTCGCCGCCGCAACCGCCGCCCTGCCGCTCCTCGGCTGGGCGCCCGCCCCTCTCGTCCTCCTGCTGATGGCGATCGCCGGAACGGCGGCCGGCGCGCTCTGGATCGGGCTGGTGGGCGTGCTCCGCCATCGGCGCGGCGTCAACGAGACCATCGCGAGCCTGCTCCTCGCCTATATCGCGGTCGCCGTGCTCTCCTTCCTGGTCGAAGGTCCGCTGCGCGATCCAGCCTCGCCCAACAAGCCGTCGACCCATCCGATCGGGGCAGAAACCATGCTCGGTCCGATCCCGGGCACCTCGGTGCACTGGGGTCTGGTGGCCGGCCTCATCGCGTGCCTAGCGGCCCATGTGCTGATCAGCCGGACGACAACCGGCTTCGCCATCCGGATCGCGGGCGGCAATCCGCACGCCGCGCTCGGCCAGGGACTGCCGGTCGGGCGCCTGCTCGTGCTCTGCTGCCTGCTCGCGGGGGCGGCCGCCGGCCTTGCCGGCTTCTTCGACGTGGCGACGGTCCACGGTGCCGCCAATGTCTCTCTGGTGGCGGGCTACGGCTTCACCGGCATCCTCGTCTCGTTCCTCGCCCGCCACAACGCGCTCGCAATCCCGCCGGTCGCGATCCTCTTCGGCGGGCTCAGCGCCGCAGGAGGCCTGATCCAGCGGCGGCTCGGCCTCCCCGACGCGACGGTCGCGCTCCTCGAAGGCGTGATCTTCGTGACCCTCCTGACCAGCGAGACGCTCTATGGGCGCTTTGCGATCTTCCAGCCTCGCGGCGCGAGGCAGCGGCCATGACCGATGCCGGCCTTTTCGCGGTCCTCGTGGCCATGGTCGCCGGCGCGATCCGCGTGTCGACGCCCTTTCTCTTCGTCTCGCTCGGCGAATGCCTCACCGAGAAGTCGGGACGTGTGAATCTCGGGCTCGAGGGAACCCTCGTGCTCGGCGCGATGGTCGCCTTCGCCGTCTCCTACCATAGCGGCAATCCCTGGCTGGGCGTGGCTGCCGCTGCGGCGGCCGGCTTCGCCCTTGGTGCGCTCCACGGCGCGATCTGCCGCCTGCCGCGCGTCAACGATGTCGCAATCGGCATCGCGATGATGTCGTTCGGCACCGGTCTCGCCGTCTTCCTGGGCAAGCCCTACATCCAGCCGACTGCGCCCCGGCTTCCCTCACTCCCGCTTGGCGATTGGCTGGGCATCCCGTCGCTCGCTCTCGCGCTCGACGTCAGCCCGCTCTTTCTCCTGGGCATCGCGCTGGCCTTTCTGCTCGACTGGGCGTTTCGCAACACCCGCGCCGGCCTCGTCGTCAGGGTCACGGGGGACGACGCGGCCGCGGCCCGCGCACTCGGCATCGCCGTCGACCGCGTGCGCCTCATCGCGACTGCGCTGGGCGGGGCGAGTGCCGGCATCGGCGGGGCCTTCCTGTCGCTCTTCTATCCCGGAAGCTGGAACGAGGGGCTGTCGTCGGGACAGGGGCTGATGGCGGTCGCGCTCGTGATCTTCGCCCGCTGGCAGCCGCGGCGCTGCCTCGCCGCCTCGCTTCTCTTCGGCGCGGCCGGCGCGCTCGGACCGGCGCTCCAGTCGATCGGCGTCACCGCGGGCTATTATTTCTTCAACGCAGCTCCCTACATCCTGACCCTCCTCGTCATGGCCGGCACGGGCAGTGCCCGTCGCGCCGCCCGGCACGCGCCGGGCGAGCTCTCGATCACCCGGTGAGGGAGGCATGATGCCCGAGGCGCTCACCATTCCAGCCGCAAGGGGCGCAGCCCTCGAAGCCATCGGCCTTTCGAAGCGGTTCGGCGCGTTCCAGGCGCTCGACCGCGTCTCGCTCAAGGTCCCGGCCGGCGAGTTCCATGCGCTTTTGGGCGAGAACGGCGCCGGCAAGTCGACGCTCGTCAAATGCCTGATGGGCTTCCACCGCGCCGATGAAGGGGAGGTGCTGCTCGACGGCCGCGAGGCCCGGATCCGCAATCCGCGCGAGGCGCAGGCGCTCGGCCTCGGCATGGTCTACCAGCACTTCACGCTGGTGCCCTCGCTGACGGGTGCCGAGAATCTCGTCATCGCGCGGCGCAACGCGCCCGCCGTCATCGACTGGGCAGCGGAGAGGCAACGGCTCGATGCCTTTCTCGACCGCACGCCGTTCCGCGTGCCGCTCGATCGGAACGTGGGCGCACTCTCGGCCGGGGAACGGCAGAAGCTCGAAATCCTGAAGCTGCTCTACCTCGACCAGCGCTTCATGATCCTGGACGAACCGACATCGGTGCTGACCCCGGCCGAGGCCGACGAGATGCTCGGGCATCTCAAGGCGATGGCCGAGCGCGGCGAGATCACCGTGCTGATGATCACCCACAAGTTTCGCGAGGTGAAGGCGTTCGCCGACGCCGTCACGATATTGCGGCATGGGCGGATCGCCGGCTCGGGGCGCGGGCTGACGACCCGGGAAATGGCCGCGATGATGGTCGGCGAAGCGCCCGGGCCGGACAAGGGCAAGGCGGTGCAGCCGCTCAGGCGCGAGATGCCGCGGTCGCACGAGCCTGCGCTGGAGCTCGCCGGGCTCTTCGCCGAGGACGGGGACGGCAGACCGGCCTTGCGCGGCGTGAGCCTTAAAGTCGCTGCGGGCGAGATCGTGGGCTTGGCCGGGGTCTCCGGGAACGGACAGAACGCGTTGGTCGAGGCCTGCTGCGGACAGCGGCCGCTGACGGATGGGCAGATCTTCGTGAACGGGCGCGATTTCGTGCCGACGCGGCGCGCCTTCGACGAAGCCGGCATGTTCGTCGTGCCGGAGGAGCCGCTGCGGAACGCTGCCGTCTTCGGAATGTCGATCGCCGACAACATCGCCTTTCGGCGTTTCGAGAAGCCGCCCCTGAGCCGGCGCGGCTGGTGGCTCGATCGTCGCGCGATCAGCGCGGCCGGCCGCGAGCTGATGGCGCGCTTCCGTGTCGCCGGCCCCTCGCCCGACGCTCCGATCGGAGCGCTGTCGGGCGGCAATGTGCAGAGAGCGGTGCTCGCGCGCGAACTCTCCTCCGAGCGGATCTCCGTGCTCGTCGTCGCCAATCCCTGCTTCGGCCTCGACTTCGCCTCGGCCGCGGACATCCGTGCGCGCATCGTCGAGGCACGGAACAACGGTGCGGCGGTCCTCCTCGTCTCCGAGGATCTCGACGAGGTGCTCGAGCTTGCCGACACGGTCGCAGTGATCTCGAACGGCCGGATCACCTACAAGGCGCCGATCGCCCATGTCGATCGCGGCAGCCTGGGAGTGTATTTGGCCGGTGGATCCGACGGCTAGGCTTGCTCTCGGGATCGCCGGAAAATCACCGGCGTGTCGGGGTCGCGCCGCGAGCTGACCTTGGCGCATTGCCCGAAAGCGGACCCCAACGATTCAGGGACCTGCCGGACGTCGGTGGCGCAATGCCTCGACGATCACCTTGAAGGCCGGGAGGTTCTGGCGGCGGCTGGGATAATAGAGGAAATAGCCGTCGAAGAAGGGCGACCAGTCGTCCAGCACCTGGACCAGTTCGCCCGATGCGACCTGACGCCCCACGATATCGTTCGGTACGTAGGCGATGCCGTAGCCGTTCACCGCCGCATCGATCATGGCGTAGGAATTGTTGAAGGTGAGCTGACCGCCGACCCGGACGCGCAGCTCCTGTCCATCCTTCTCGAATTCCCAGGCATAGAGTCCGCCGGCTGTCTCGTGGCGCATGTTGATGCAGACGTGCCGGACCAGATTCTGCGGATGTTGCGGTACGCCGTGCATGTCGAGATACGCAGGCGATGCCACGGCCACCAGCCGCCAGTCCGGGCCGATCCGCACGGCGATCATGTCCTTCTCGACGCTCTCGCCCAGCCGGACACCGGCGTCGAAGCCCTCCTCGACGATGTTGCGGAAGGTGCTGTCGAGGATCAGCTCGACATGGATGTCGGGATAGTCCCGGAGAATCGGCTTCAGCTTCGGCCACACGACGCTTTCGAGGGCGTGGTCGGAGAGCGTCAGCCTGATCGAGCCCGACGGCTTGTCACCCAGCGCCGTCAGCGCCGCGATCTCGTCCTCGATTTCGGCGATCCGCGGCGTGATGGTCTGGAGCAGGCGCTCGCCGGCGACGGTCGTCGCGACGTTGCGCGTGGTGCGGCTTAGAAGGCGAACGCCGATGCGCTCTTCGAGTTGCTTGATGGCGTAGCTGATCGTCGACTGCGCGACGCCGATCTTCGCCGCCGCCCGGGTGAAGCTGTGCTCCTCGGCGACGACCTGAAACCACTTGAGCTGGTTGAGATCGGTCTTGTCCATAAGGCTTCCCGGTCCTGGCGCAGGCGAGATTAATCGACTTCATCGATTAGTTCATTCAAATTCAGACGGGTAATCGTTCGAAGGTTGAACCGCTATTTTGCACTGCAGCAACGGATGCAGGAGCGAAGCAACATGGCGGTCACCGCCGTATCGCATGAAGGAACCAAGTCGATCGCCTCCTGGGGCGCCGTCTTCTCGATGGCGCTCTGCGTGGCGATGCTGATCGCCTCGGAGTTCATGCCGGTCAGCCTGCTGACGCCGATGGCCGAAGGGCTGAGCGCGACCGAGGGGCAGACCGGACAGGCGATCTCGATCAGCGGCCTCTTCGCGGTGGCGGCGAGCCTGGTCATCACCACCGCTGGCGGGACGCTGAACCGGAAAGGGATCCTGGTCGCGATGACGGCATTCATGCTGATCTCGCTGGCGCTGGTCGCGGCCGCCCCGAACTTCGCCGTCCTGATGCTCGGTCGCGCCCTGCTCGGGATCTGCATCGGCGGCTTCTGGGCCCTGGCGACCGCCGTGATCATGCGGCTGGTTCCCGAGAGCGAGGTGCCCCGCGCGCTGGCCCTGATGTATGGCGGCCAGGCTATCGCGGCGGCCTTCGCCGCGCCCGTCGGCAGCTATCTCGGTGAAATGTTCGGCTGGCGCGCGGTGTTCTGGGCGCTGACGCCGATCGTCGCCGTCAACCTCGTCTGGCATCTGCTCGCGTTGCCCTCACTCCCGGCGCGCCAGCGGCAGGATGTCCGGACCATGCTCGGCCTGCTGAAGCGCCCGTATTTCCTGCGCGGCCTCGTCGCCTCGATGCTGTCCTGGGGCTCGGCCTTCACGATGTTCACCTATCTGCGCCCGTTCCTGGAGCTGGTGACGGGGGCGGATGTGACGACGCTCTCCATCCTGCTGCTGGTGCTCGGTTGCGCCGGCTTCGTCGGAACCTGGGCTTCCGGTCGGTTTCTGAGCGGCAGCGTGGCGCCTCTCCTCAGGCTTCCCGCGCTGCTGATGGGCGGCTGCACGCTCGGCCTCCTGCTGCTTGGCGGCTCGGTCGTCGCGGCCGGGGTTTTCCTGGCGGTTTGGGGCGCCATGAACACCGCCATGTCGGTAATCTGGATGACCTGGATGTCGCAGAACGCGGACGATGCGCCGGAGGCCGCCGGCAGCCTGATGGTCGCCGCGATCCAGGCCTCGATCCTGCTCGGGGCCGTCGTCGGCGGGATGCTGCTCGATGGCCTGTCGATCTTCGCGACCTTCATGGGGAGCCTGATCCTGGCCGCCATCGGCATCGCGCTGATCGGCAACGGTCGACGCCTGCTGAAGCCCGAATAGTCACGGAAGAACAGGAGATATCGATGGATACCAATACAGCCCCGGCGTCGACCCCACACCTGGATCGTCGCGATCTGATGAAACTGACCGGTGCGGGCGCCGCCGTCTTGGCAGCCACCCCTCTCTTCAACCTCTCCCACGCAAAGGCTCAGAGCATGCCAGCGGACTGGGACAAGACCTTCCCGAAGAGCGAGAAGGTCGATCACCAGAAGGTCTCCTTCAGGAATCGCTACGGCATCACCCTGGCGGGCGATCTGTACCTGCCCAAGGACCGGGCCGGCCGGCGGCTGGCGGCGCTGGCCGTCGGCGGTCCATTCGGCGCGGTGAAGGAACAGTCATCGGGGTTGTATGCGCAGACGATGGCGGAGCGCGGATTTGTCACGCTGGCCTTCGATGCATCCTTCACCGGCGAAAGCGGTGGCGAGCCCCGCAACGTTGCCTCGCCGGATATCAACACCGAGGATTTCAGTGCCGCCGTCGACTATCTCGGGCTTCATCCCTCCGTGGACCGCGAGCGGATCGGCGTCATCGGCATTTGCGGCTGGGGTGGCATGGCCTTGAATGCGGTCGCCGTGGACAAGCGGGTGCAGGCCGTCGTCGCCAGCACCATGTATGACATGACCCGCGTCATGTCGAAGGGCTACAACGACAGCGTGACGCTCGAGCAGCGCACGCAGGCGCTGGAGCACCTAAGCCGGCAGCGTTGGGACGACGCCGCGAACGGAACCCCGACCTACCAGCCGCCCTACAACGATCTGAAGGGCGGCGAGGCGCAGTTCCTGGTCGACTACCACGACTATTACCGGACGCCGCGCGGATACCACCCGCGTGCGGTCAACTCGGGCCATTCCTGGACCCGGACGACGCCGCTCTCGTTCATGAACATGCCGCTCCTGACCTACATCAAGGAGATCTCGCCACGCCCGGTCCTGCTGATCCACGGCGAAAAGGCCCATTCGCGCTACTTCAGCGAAACCGCCTATGCGGCCGCAGCCGAACCCAAGGAACTGATGATCATCCCGGGCGCCAGCCACGTCGATCTCTATGACAAGGTCGACGCGATCCCGTTCGACAAGTTGACCAGTTTCTTCAACCGGCACCTCGCCGCCTGACGAAAGCCGGGATCGAAGGAAGTGGCGGCGACCCGAGCGCAACCGCTTCCCTTGGCAAGGGTGCATCGAATGACACCGGGCACAAACCTTCGTCGCGCCTTGGGCGGCTTGACTTCCGGGTCTTCGCCCATTTCGGCCCTGGCAAATATCCGTTCAAGCTGGCATCGCCCGCGGTGCGTTCCGCGAGCGAGCGTTTCAACGAAGACAGCGTCAGCCGACCCAAATCGGGCGGTAGCCATTCCGCAGGGCAGCGATGGCACTGGCGGCCACAAGCACGGTACCGCGCTCCGCGTCCGTCACCGGATCGATGCAGACACGAAATGACCCGTAGGCGCCGTCGGCCTCGATGGCGAATCTGCGCTGCTCCCCGTCGCCAACCGCGACGTGATCGACCGGCGTCCGGTCCAGGCCGCGCGAGGCGAAGGCGGCGGTGGCAATGACGTTCACGCCACGGCTCCTGCCAACGACGGAGCGCGCATTATCGATCACCCCCGACGCGACCGGATTCGACGCCGTGCAGGCCAAGATCGAAACAGTCGAGTCGGGGTCGACCGCCATGGCGGAAAGCGCGTCCAACCCGCCGATCGCGCCCGGCAGCAATCGCAGGCGATGCCCCGTCTGCCCCGCGACCTCGCGCAGATCCCGTTCGAGCGCCGTGGAGACGAGGGCCGCGGCGCCGACCGTCCAGACGTCGGCAAGACGGAGAAGATCGGCTCCGTAAGCGTTGAGTGCGCTCGGCCCGGTGAAGTCAATCAGAAGATCCGGCGCCAATGCGCCGATGCCGGCAAGCGTGTCGACAACAGGGAAACCCACCTTGTCGGCCGCCGCGACATTCCGCTTGAGGACACCGACGACTTGCCAGTGCGCATCATCCTCCGCCGTCCGCAGGCTCAGGAATGTCCTGGCGATACGACCCAGCCCGACAAGACCCACACGAAGCATCGCTCCATCCTCGCGCTCGGAGGAAAATTCCCCGGAGGCGCGACACGCCGCCGGGTGCCTGCGATCGGCCGATCGCTGACGACCGCCGCGGCTATCTCTCGAAGGCCGGGTCGATCGGCACGCGATACCCGTTCACCAGTCGGTTGGTTTCATTCGCCATGCCGACGACCGCAATCAGTTCCTGGAACTGTTCAGGCGTCATGCCCGCCTTGGCGGCGGCAGCGCTGTGGCTCGCGATGCAGTAGCCGCAATTATTGGTCACGCTGACGGCGACGTAGATCATTTCCTTGACGAGTGGGTCGAGCGCGCCCGGCGCCATTACCTCGCGGACGCTGTCCCACGTCCGGCGCAGGGTCTTCTCGTCATTGGCGAGGTATTTCCAGAAATTGTTGACGTCGTCGAGCTTCCGCGCCGACTTGATCTCGTCATAGACGGCTTTCACCGCATCGCTGGCTTCGCTGTATTCGATCGCTTTCGGGCGAGGCATCGGCTGTCTCCCAGGGTTCATGCGGCCGGATTGCTTTCGGGGGCCTTCACGCGGCCGCGACGACCATGATCTCGACGAGGATATCGGGGTAGGCCATGTCGCCCGTGACGCAGGCGCGCGCCGGCGCGTGATCAGGGTTGACCCAACCATCCCAGACCTCGTTCATGGCCTTGTAGTCGTCCATCGACTTCAGCCAGATGATGCTCGACAGGATCTTGGTGCGGTCACTGCCGCATTGCGCGAGCATGTCGTCGACCTTCGCCAGCGCCTGGGCGGTCTGGCCGGCCACGGAGACCGAGCGGTCATCCGCCACCTGCCCCGCGAGATAGACCGTGCCGTTATGCACCACGGCACGGCTGCGGCGCCCGTTCGAATCGGCTCTCTTGATCAGCATGGATATCTCCGCGCGGGTTGGCGTCTTCAGGAGCGGTTGACGATCAGGGGCGGATCGAAGGCTGTCACGGGCGGCACATCGCCGTCGTGGCGCTCGATCTCGACGAGGCAGGATTGCGCGCTCGGCCCCTGCCCCAGGCGCGACGTCCCCAGATCATGGGTCAGGACGTTGGGGTTGCCGTGCTTTTCGAGGCTCCCGGAGACACCCGGCATCGCTGGGTCGAACCAGGCGCCCGTGGCGAGCTGCAGGACGCCGGGGCGAACCGCCTCGGACAGCACCGCCGCCGCAAGGCAGGCGCCGCGATCGTTGAACAGGCGGACGATATCGCCATCGCCGATCCCGCGGGCCTGGGCATCGGCCGGATGAATCCGGACCGGCTCGCGCCCCCGGATCTTGGCGGCGCGGGAATGCGAGCCCTGATCGTATTGGCTGTGGAGCTTGGTCTTGGGCTGGTTGGAGATCAGATGCAGGGGGAAGCGCGCCGCCTTGCCGGCGCCGAGCCATTCCCGCGGCTCGAGCCAGGCCGGGTGGCCCAGGCAATCGTCGTAGCCGAATGAGGCGATCCTGTCGGACCAGATCTCGATCCGGCCGGACGGCGTTGGCAGGGCGTTGGAGGCAGGGTCCTGCCGGAACGCCTCGAACAGGGATGGCTGCCGTTCCGGCTCCGGGAAGAGCAGCGCCCCCTCCTCCCAGAAGGTCTCGAAATCGGGCGGGTTGAAACCCAGCCCCGCGAGACGCTCCTGCGCCGTCTCGTAGAGGAAGCGCAGCCAATCCTCCTCGGCCCGCCCCTCGGTGAAGGTCGCTTCCGCGCCCAGCACGGCAGCCAGCGCACCGAAGATATCGTAGTCGTTCCGGGCCTGCCCGAACGGCGCGGCGACCCGGTGCGAGGCCGCGAGAAGGCGATCGCGGCTGGAGCAGACGATATCGTTGCGTTCGAGCTGGGTGGTCACCGGCAGGACGATATCGGCATGGCGGGCGAGTGGATTCCACCAGCTCTCATGGACGATCGTCACCTCCGGCCGCTTCCAGGCTTCGAGGAAGCGGTTGAGATCCTGATGGTGGTGGAAGGGGTTGCCACCCGCCCAGTAGACGAGGCGGATATCGGCATAGCGCCGCTCCTGCCCGTTGAACTGATAGGGTTCTCCCGGCTTCAGCAGCAGGTCCGAGATCCGCGCCACCGGGATGTAGTCGTCGACGCCGTTGCTCCCCTGCGAGAAGGACGGCCAGGCGAGGTCGAGGATCGGGTTGCCGATGCCGTTGACCGAACCGTAGCCGATGCCGAAGCCCCCGCCGGGCAGGCCGATCTGGCCGAGCATCGCGGCAAGCGTGATCGCCATCCAGCAGGGCTGCTCGCCATGATCCGCACGCTGCACCGCCCAGGCCAGCATGATCATGGTCCGCTGGGCCGCCATCCTGCGGGCGAGGCCCCTGATCGCTCCGGCATCGATGCCGCAGATCGCGGCCGCCCACTCCGCCGTCTTGGCGATGCCGTCGCTCTCGCCCGAGAGATAGGGCAGGAATTTGTCGAAACCGGTGGTGCAGCGCGCGAGGAAGGCCTTGTCGTGCAGCCCCTCGCTCCAGAGCGTGTGGGCGAGGCCGAGCATCAGCGCGGTATCGGTATTGGGCGCGATCGGCAGCCAGGTGGCACCGAAACGCTCCTCGACATCGTCCCGGATCGGCGTGACCGATATAAGCTCGCCTCCGTTCGCCGCGAAGGCTTCCAGGCTCTCGGCCAGGATATGGCGGCCGATCCCGCCCGAGCTCACCTGCGAATTCTTCAGCGGCAGGCCACCGAACATCACCAGCATCCGGGCGTGGCGGATGATGACGGGCCATGAGGTGTGATCGGTGACGAGCCCGCGGCGGTCGCCGACGACATGCGGTACGATCGCATCGGCGGCGGCATAGCTGTAATTGCCGACGGAGCGGGTATAGCCGCCGATGGCGTTGAGGAAGCGGTGGATCTGGCTCTGGGCGTGATGGAAGCGCCCCGCGCTGGCCCAGCCATAGGAGCCGCCGAAGATCGCGCCGTTGCCGTGCTCCTTGCGGACCCGGTCGAGCTCGCCGGCCGCGATGGCGATGGCTTCGGGCCAGTCCACGGCGACGAAGGGCTCCGCGCCGCGCCCTGCCCCTATCGCGCGATGGCCCTTTTCGAGGAAGGAGGCCCGGATCATCGGCTTCTCGATCCGCGTGGGATCATCGAGCGCGCCGATCATCGAGCGGGCGATGGGAGACGGCGCCGGGTCCTGCTCGAAGCCTTCCAGCTCGGCGGGCCGGCCCTCGGACATCCGCACGCGATAGGTGCCCCAATGGGTGGCGACGGTCGGTCGTGCAGGTGTCTTCAACATCGTCGTCGCCCCGGATCGGGAGGTCAGCGGATAGTCAGGCGGTCCTTGCCAGATCGACCGGCGTCGCTGCCGCATTCGCAACTTCGTCGGACGAAACCATGCGCCAGGCGAAGCCGAGATGCTCCGAGACCAGCCGGGCGAGCTCGGGCGCATTGCGGCTGAGGAAAGCCTCGGCGATCGGCTCGTGCTCGTTGAAGGCCTTCGCCCAGTTCTCGGCCTGCAGAACCCCGAGATAGCGGGTGCGGTAGAGGCGCAGATTGAGCTGCGCGTGCATCTCGATCAGCACGGGATTGTGCGATGCCGCGGCAATCGCGAGATGGAAGGCCTGGTTGGCGTCGAAATAGGTATAGCGGTCGCCGGCATGATAGGCCTCCGCCATGGTCGCGAGATGCCGGCGGATTGCCTCGTCGTCCAGCGGCGTCGCCTTTTCGCAGGCGAGTTCGGCCGCGAAGACGTCGAGGCGGACATAGACCTCGAGCAGATGGCGGATCTCGTCATCCGACAATGCGACCACGACGGCGCCGCGGTTCGGGATGATCTCGATCAGCCGCTGCGTCGCCAGGATCTGCAGGGCCTCACGCAGCGGCGTCCGCGATATCCCGAACTGCTCGGTCAGCGCCTTCTCCCGGATCCACTCGCCCGGCTTGATGTTGTCGTGGATGATCTCGGAGCGGATATGGTCCGAAATCTGCTGGGTCAGCGATTTCGGCGCCACGACGATCGCCGGCCGCCGGGCGCTCACCGCCGTCACGGCACCACCGGGCATTGCCGGCTTGTTCATGCGCGTCTCCCCGTCGAACCGCTGGTCGATGCGAAATCGAATGCGGCGCAAATTTGATGTTGTAAACCTACATGCCTTGCGTATTGTCGACAACATGAAATCGACAATGACCATGTGATGGAGTCGATGGCCGCATCCTCGCTCCTCAGCCGAAGGACAGTGGCGGAGCCCATTTCGTCCGCCCCGGCCTCGGGCCGGCGCGATCGGCGGCTCGATCGACGTTCTCTCGCACCGCATGTCGAACCCCGCATGCGATGCGGCGGCCCGGGCATAGCGGCGGTCGTTCCCGGGATTCGAGATGCCGGTGCTGGCATGCCGTCCATCGGGACAGCGATCATCCAGCTAAACTTTTCCCAACCCCGCCGTAACGAGCGTATCGCTTTCCTGAAAGCGCCCGGACACGACGTATTCGTAGATTATTCTACCACAAACGGACGCGAATTCAGTCATTCCATCCCTCGCGGAAGCAGAGAATCGAGCGTAGATGGATCCGTCCGCTTTGAAAAACAGATTGACCTGTTTGAAGAACAGTCTCCAATTTCGACGCAGGCATAGATGACCATCGAAGACCATTTCTCCACCTGACTCCAAGAAAAAGGGGAATGTCATGCCGGATCACTCGTTCGTTCGTAATGGAATTTCGCGGCGCGGCCTTCTCGGCGGTGGCGCCGGCCTGATCGCCGCGCCCTTCATCATCCGCCCGGCTTCCGCCGCCGAGCGGATCACCGTGGCAGATCCCGGCGGCGTCTACGTCACCGGCTTCACCCCCGCCTTCTATGCGCCCTTCCGCAAGACCGGCGTCGAGCTCGTCAACGTCTCCCGCGACTCCGAGCCGACCAGCCAGGTGAAGGCGCAGGTCGACGCCAAGTCCTATGTCTGGGACGTCGTCTCGATCACCCTGTCGTCACGCAAGCTGCTCTCGGATGCCGGGCTGCTCGAGCCATTGCAGTTCTCGGGCGCGGATTACGACGAGCTTCTGCCGCTGGCGAAGCAGCCGGACTGGCTGGGCACCAACGTCTATGGCAGCGTGCTGGGCTACCGCACCGACAACATGAAGGCCCGCCCCTCGAACTGGGCCGATTTCTACGACGTCGCCAGGTTCCCCGGCCGCCGCGCCCTGCCGAAGAGTCCGATCCATACGCTCGAAGGAGCGCTGCTGGCGGATGGCGTCGACCCGAAAAAGCTCTACCCGCTCGATGTCGACCGGGCCTTCAAGAAGCTCGACACGATCAAGCCGCATATCGCGGTCTGGTGGACGAGCTTCACCCAGACGACGCAGCTCCTGCAGAGCGGCGAGGTCGATTTCCTGCCCTCCAGCAATGCGCGCATCCAGGCGGCGATCGACAATGGCGCGCCGGTCGAGATCATCTGGGATGGCGGGCTTTACGGCATGGAAGGCTGGGCGATTCCGAAGGGCTGCCCGCGGGCGGAGCTCGCCAAGAAGTTCATCGCCTCCTGCGCCAATGGCGAGCGGCAGGCGCTCTACACCAAGGCGCTGGCCTATGGCCCGACCAACCAGACGGCGTTCAAGTTCATCGACCCCGCCCGCGCCAAGCAATTGCCGACGGAGCCGGCCAACTTCAGCAAGCTGATCCCGAGCAACGACGAATGGTGGGGCGCGAACAAGGACAAGATGTTCGAGCGCTTCAACGCCTGGCTGCTCCGTAGCTGAGGCGCAGGCCCGATGTCGGAGAAGCTGCGAACCGAACAGGTCACCAAGCGCTACAACGAGGTGGCGGCGCTGCAGCCGACGACGCTCTCGATGCGCGACGGGGAGTTCCTGACGCTGCTCGGGCCATCCGGCTCGGGCAAGACCACGCTCCTGTCGCTGATCGCCGGGCTGACCGAGCCGACGGGTGGCGACATCTGGATCGACGGGCGGCGCGTCACCGACGAGCCCTCGGCGAAGCGCGGGCTGGGCATGGTCTTCCAGAACTATGCCCTGTTCCCGCATCTCTCGATCTACGAGAACATCGCCTTTCCGCTGCGCATGCGCCGGATGGGCGCGGCCGAGATCGACGCGGCGGTGCGCCGGGTGCTCGACCTCATCCATCTGCCCCATGTCGCGGAGCGCCTGCCGCGCGAATTGTCCGGTGGCCAGCAGCAGCGGATCGCGTTGGCGCGCTGCATCGTCTACGAGCCCTCGATCATCCTGATGGACGAGCCGCTCGGCGCCCTCGACAAGAACCTGCGCGAGCACATGCAGACCGAGATCAAGCGTCTGCATGTCGAGCTCGGCATCACCATCCTCTACGTCACGCATGATCAGGAGGAGGCGCTGTCGATGTCCGACCGCATCTGCCTGATGAACAATGCCCGGGTCGAGCAGATCGGCACGCCGGCGGAATTGTATTTTAAGCCGGCCTCGGTGTTCGCGGCCGGATTCCTCGGCGAATCCAACATCGCCCCTGCGAAGGTGCTTTCGACCGGAACGGAGACCCTGCTCGGTTCTGCCAACGGCTCGACGATCAAGGTGGCGGCCGATGCCGGCCACCGCACCGATGCCGAGGTCAACTGGATGGTGCGGCCGGAACGGCTGAAGCTCATCCGCGACGGCGAGGCGCATGAGAACATCCGGCACGGCCAATTGCTCGACGCCGTCTTCGTCGGCGGCTTCACCAAGATCAATGTCCGGCTCGACGACGGCACGACCCTTCTCGCGAAGGAGCTGACATCCGGGCAGCCGCTGCCGGAGCGCGGGCAGAGCGTGACGCTCGGCTGGTCCGCCGCCGACGCCATCGTGCTGCCGCCGGGCGCCTGACATGACGGCCATGTCCGCGCGCGATTACGAACCCGCCCCCGTCGCCGAGCCCGCGATGTCAGCGCCTCAGCCGCGGCTGCGCCGCGCAAGGCCGCTCCTGCCACTGCTCCCGCTCTTCGCCTTCCTGGCGCTCTTCTTCTTTTTCCCGGTCGGGCAGATCCTGTCGCTGTCGCTATTCGACCAGGGCGGAGCGATCACCTCCGCCAACTTCGCCAAGGCCTTCTCCGATCCGCTCTATTTCGACGTCCTGCTGATCACCTTCAAGATCGCCGGCTGGACCACGGTGATCTCGGTCGTCGGCGGCTTCCCGGTCGCCTATTATCTGGCGAACGCCGCGCCCCGCAGCCGCAATGCGCTGGTCATCTGGGTGCTGCTGCCGTTCTGGACCAGCTTCCTGGTGCGGACCTTCGCCTGGATGATCCTCCTGGGACGGAACGGCGCGGTCAACCAGCTCCTGCTCGCGCTCGGCATCGTCGATGCACCGGCCTCGCTCATCTTCAACCTCACGGGCACGCTGATCGGCATGTCGCATGCGATGCTGCCGCTCGCGGTCATGACGATGCTGCCGGTGATGCAGACGATCGACGGCAACCTGTCGCGTGCTGCGGAGACGCTCGGCGCCGGACGCGCCCAGATCTTCTGGCGCATCTATATCCCGCAATGCATGCCAGGCATCAGCGCCGCCGCGATGATGGTCTTCATCAGCTCGCTCGGCTTCTTCATCACCCCTGCCCTGCTCGGCGGCGCACGCGAGACCATGCTGACGCAGGTGATCATCACCCAGATCCAGGAGTTGCTGAACTGGCCGGCGGCCAGCACGCTCTCGGTCCTGCTGCTCGCAGCCTCGATCTTGGTCTTCGTCGCCTATGACCGGGTCGTCGGACTGTCGAGCCTGGCCGGCGGCTCCGCCGACCGCTCGGCGCGGACGGTTTCGGCCTGGTCGCGCATTCTCGACGTGATCGGCCGGGCGATCGTCAACGGCCTCGGCAGCCTCTGTGCCGGCATCGGCGCGGTCTTCGCCTGGCTGCTTCCCGCACGCGCCTTCCGCGGGCTCGGCCGGGGCAGCAGCCTCGCGCTATTCCTCATCGTCGTCGCCTTCCTGCTGATCCCGACGCTCTTCGTGATCCCGGCCTCCTTCACGCCGGGCAATGCGGTGCAGGCCAATCCGGGCGGCTTCTCGCTGCGCTGGTACGAGGCCGTCTTCGCTTCCTCCGACTGGACCAGCGCCGCCTGGAATTCGCTCGTCGTCGGGCTGGCTTCGGGCGCCGTGGCGCTGGTGCTGGGCACGATGGCGGCCTTCGCGATGGCCTGGAACCGCTTTCCGGGCAAGACCGCCGCGCTCGCGGTGATCCTCTCGCCGCTCATCGTGCCGCGCATCGTCATCGCGGTCGCCCTGTTCTTCCTCTATTCGAAGCTCGAACTGGTCGGGACGGTGACCGGGCTGGTCATCGCCCATGCCGTGCTGGCCGTGCCCTATGTCGTCATCACCGTGATGGCGGTGCTCGCAACCTATGACCGGCGGCTCGACCAGGCGGCGGCGGTGATGGGCGCGAGCCGGTGGCAGACGCTGCGCCGGATCACCTTGCCGATCATCAAGCCGGGATTGCTCTCCGCCTTCCTCTTCGCCTTCGTCACCTCCTTCGACGAATTGACGGTGGCGCTGTTCCTGACCGGCGGCTCCTTCAACACGCTGCCGCGCCAGATGTGGTCGGACCTGCTGCTCCAGATCAATCCGACGCTCGCGGCCGTCGCGACCTTGCTGCTGGTGCTGATGACCGGCCTCCTGTTCCTCAACGAGCGGTTCCGGCGTTCGGCCGGCCGCCACTGACGCCCACGCGGCACGATCCGGAAGGGTTCCATGCGCAACAACCTTCGCCAGAAGACCTATTACGGCGTCACCGTCGGCATCCTGATGGTCAACAGCCGCTTCCGGCGCTGGCCGGGCGATATCGGCCACGCCGGCACCTGGGATTTTCCGGTGCAGTACAAGATCGTCCACGACGCCGTGCCCTCGCGCATGACGGAGCTGCACCAGTCCAGCCTGCTCGAACCGTTCAAGCGCGCGGCGCAGGAGCTGATCGATGCCGGCGTCGACGGCATCACCACGACCTGCGGCTTCCTCTCGATCTACCAGCGCGAGCTCGCGGATTTCTGCTCCGTGCCGGTCGCGACCAGCGCGCTGCTGCAGGTGCCGATGGTCGAGCGCATGCTGCCGACTGGCAAGAAGGTCGGCATCCTCACCTACAATGCCGAGGTGCTGAACGGCCCCTATCTGCGCGCCGTCGGCATCGCCGAGGACACACCCGTCGTCGGCCTGCCGCAGAGCTCCGAATTCGTCCGCAGCATCCGCGAGGGCGACGACACCGTTCCCTATGACATGCTGCGCAACGAGGTGCTCGCCGCCGCGGGCGATCTCCTGAGCCGGCATCCCGATGTCGGTGCCATCGTCGGGGAGTGCACCAACCTGACGCCGTTCAGCGCCGATATCGCCGAACGCTTCGGCCTGCCGGTCTTCGACGCGGTCACGATGGTCAACACCTTCCATGCGGCGCTGAAGCCGCGGCGCTTCGGCACGGACTGACCATCGACGCTGCCATGAAACGCGCTCGGACCTATTCGCCCTGTCACGACATGGGCAGGGCCGCATGAGGAGCCCGCACAAGACGGGAATCGCCGTCATCGGCGGCGGCATCGTCGGCGCGAGCGTCGCCTATGGTCTCGCCGCCCGCGGTGAAAAGGTGACGCTGTTCGACGAGGGCGACATCGCCTTTCGGGCGGCACGCGGCAATCTCGGCAATGTCTGGGTGCAGGGCAAGGGCGCGGGCGGCCCGGCCTATGCCGACCTGACCCGGCGGGCGGCGAAGGATTGGGACGATTTCGCCCACGATCTCGGCGCCGAGAGCGGGATCGACCTGCATTTCCGGCGGCCCGGGGCGTTCTTCTTCTGCTTCACGGAAGCGGAACTGGAACGCCGCAGCAAGACGCTGACCGATCTGGATGCCCAGGCCACGGTGCCGAGCCGATTCGAGGTCATGGACAATGCCGGCATTCGCAGGTTGCTGCCCGAGGTCGGCTCCGCGGTGGTCGGGGCGACGTTCTGCAGCGACGACGGCACGACGAACCCGTTCCATCTGCTGCGCGCCCTGCTGTCGGTGTTCGAACGGCGCGGCGACTACCGGCCCGGCCACCCCGTAACGCGCCTTGCGCCGGACGGCTCGGGTTTTCGGGTGGAGACGCCTCAGGGCGACTGGCTCGCCGATCGGGTGATCCTGACCGCCGGGCTCGGCAACAAGGTACTCGCACCCGGGCTGGGCCTGTTCGCTCCGATCCGTCCCGTCCGGGGCCAGATTCTGGTCACGGAGAAACTGAAGCCTTTCCTGCGCTACGGGATCAGCTTCATCCGCCAGACGGTGGAGGGCGGCGTCATCTTCGGGGAATCCTCGGAAGAGGCCGGGCTGGACGATCGCACCACGCCCGATGTCATCCAGACGACGGCCCAACGCGCCGTCGCCGCCTTGCCGCTGCTCGCCAATGCGCAGGTCGTGCGCAGTTGGGCGGCGCTGCGCGTGATGTCGCCGGACGGCATGCCAGTCTATGCCGAGTCGGCGGCCCATCCGGGCGCCTTCCTGGTCACGGTCCATAGCGGCGTCACGCTCGCGCCGTTCCATGCCGGCCCCCTTGCCACCGCATTGTCCGCCGGCCGGCTGGATCCGGCCTGGCAGCCTTTCTCATCGGATCGCTTCAGTGTTCCAGCGTCTTGACCTCCGGGAATTCGATACCTCGTTCACCTTCGCGGGCAGAGCCATTCCCGCCCGCGAAGGGGAGAATCTCGCTGCGGCCATTCTGCGTGCCGACATCAAGGCCTTCCGCAGCACACCGCGATCAGGGGCCCCGCGCGGCCCCTATTGCATGATGGGGGTGTGCTTCGAATGCCTCGTCACGGTCGATGGCGAGCCCAATCGGCAGGCCTGCCTGGAGATCGTGCATGGCGGCATGGTCGTCGAGCCGCAGGCGGGTGCCGCGGAGATCAACCGGTGATCGCCCCGTTCGACGTCGCGATCATCGGCGCGGGGCCGGCCGGCATGGCGGCTGCCGTCATGGCCCGGAAGCAGGGGCTGAGCTGCGTGGTGTTCGACGAGGCCGGCCGACCCGGTGGCCAGATCTATCGCGCCGTTACCGAGCGGCCGGAACGGGATCGCCAGGACATCCTGGGACCGGACTATTATGCGGGTCTCGACCTGGTCGAGGCCTTCCAGCGCTCCGGCGCGGAGCATCGCGCCGGGACGATGGTCTGGTCCATCGCAGAGGGAGAGATCCATTGGCGCTCGCGCAGCGGCTCGGGCGTGACCTTCGCGCGCCGGATCGTCGCGGCGGCCGGTGCGATGGAGCGTCCCTTTCCGCTCCGCGGCTGGACCTTGCCCGGCGTGATGACCGCCGGCGCGGCCCAGATCCTGCTGAAATCCGCCGGGCTGGTGGAGGACGACATTGTCTTCGTCGGTTGCGGGCCGCTGCTCTACCTCGTCGCGGCGCAATATTGTCGCGCCGGCCATCCGCCGCGGCTGATCATCGAGACGACACCGCGGAGGAACCTCGGCGCGGCACTCCCGCATCTCCCGCGAGCCCTTCTCGCCGCCCGCTATCTGTTCAAGGGGCTCGGTCTGATCCGCGAGCTGCGGGCCGCGGGCGTTCGGATCGAGCGCGGCGTGGAGCAGGTGGAGCTCGAAGGCGAGGACGCCATACGCGGCGTGAGATGGCGTAGCGGCGGGCGCTGGCAGCGCGCCGATACGGGCCGTGTCGCGCTCCATCAGGGCGTCGTGCCCAATGTGAATCTCGCCATGGCTCTGCGCTGCCGGCACCTCTGGGACGAGCGCCAGCGCTGCTGGCGGCCCGCGCTCGACGAGTGGAACCGCTCCAGCCAGCCCTGGCTCTGGATCGCCGGCGACGAAGCCGGAATCGCCGGCGCCGTTTCGGCGCGGCTGAGCGGCGCGCTCGCCGCACTCGACATCGCCCGCGACCTCGGCGCGATCGACGAGCGGGAGCGCAACAGGGCCGGCACTCCTTTGCGGGCGGCGCTCGGGCGCGACCGCGCCGTCAGGCCGTTCCTGGAGACGCTCTACCGGCCGAGCGACGCCTTCGTCGTGCCGCAGGCGGACGACGTCATCATCTGCCGCTGCGAGGAGGTGACGCGCGGCGAGATCGCGCGCGTCGTGAAGGAGGGCGCGGCAGGCCCTAACCAGGCGAAGGGATTCCTGCGCTGCGGGATGGGGCCCTGCCAGGGCCGAATGTGCGGGCATACGGTCACGGAGACGATGTCCGCGCTGAGCGGGAAAGGCCAGGAGGAGATCGGCTACTTCAGGCAGCGCATGCCGATCAAGCCGATCACTACAGGCGAGATCGCAGCCGCAGCCCCATTCGACGGGGAAGGCGCGTGAAGCGGCTCGAAGAACCTCATGCGCGGGGCGATACGCATGAGTTCTATGAGCCGATCGATAGACGCCGAAGGGAACGAACGGATGAGGCGCCGGTTGATGCGCCGTGGCCCATCTCGTCATCCGCGATGAGCAGGAGCTGACCGCTGCGCTGGAGCGGGCGGAGGAACTGCTGGGCTGTACCACCGCTAGCGACGAAGAACGCGAGCGCGCGGCAGTCGCCGATGCTGTCGAGACCTATCGGCAATCCAAGCGCCGGGCCGAGTCCCGCCTGGTCATTCGCCTTCGGCAGGAGCCGCCGAAATCCGAACCCTGGGGGCTGTCATTCTGCAGCCTCTTCATCACCAGGGCCGCGGTGGAGGGCAAGCTTGAGCATGGCCTCGGACGAAGCGAACAGCAGATCGCGCTCCTTCTCGTTCAGCACGGCTGCGATGGCGTTCTCCAACCAGACCCGCCGCGCATGAATATCGTCGGCCAACACGCGCCGCCCTCGATCGTTGAGGGCAATGAGGATTTCGCGCCGATCGGCATCGCTTCGGGCTCTGACAATGAGGCCCTCCTGCTCCAGACCCGCGAGGATGCGAGTCAGCGACTGGGGCTGAAGACGTTCCTCGGTAGCGAGCTGGGTGGCGGCCATAGGGCCAAGCCGGCTTAGGGTTCCGAGGATGCTGACAGCGGACAGGGTGACCGAACCCTTCGGACGCTCTGCTCGCAGCCGGCGGCCGAGCGCCAGAACGGCCCGCAGAACCGATATGGCTTCCTCACGGGATGAACTTTCCATATGCTACGCATAGCGTATTATATCGGGAGGCACCAGGACATCCGGAGCGAATGCCGAACCTGAGCACAAGAGCGCATCTGCGGGAGGCTCTTCGCTGGTCCCCAGACGGGAAAATCGAGGTCGCCGCGATTCTTGCGGCGGGGCTGGGCATGGCCTGCCCGGTGCTTCTCGCCATGCAGAGAGGGCACCTCGAGCTGGGCCTTGCTGCGGCCATCGGCGGCCTCGCGGTGGGGCGCGTGGAGATTGGCGCAGGCTTGCAGGCACATGCAAAGAGCGAGCTCGATGCGCTCGTTCCCATAGTTCTCGCTGCGCTTTGTGCAGCCCTTCTTGGAGGATATGGCTGGCTGAGCAATGTCGGGCTGCTCCTGCTTTCGGGCATCGCTGCGGTGATCAGCGGCTTCAGTCGCTTCATGGTCGTAGCGGCGACCCGTTTTGTCCTCTTCCTGATGATTGTGAGCGCCGTGCCGCCGGCTGCGGAACCCGTGCGCGCATTGACCTCGCTGGGGTTCGTGGGGCTGATTTCCGCGGGTGCGTTTTGGACCTCAGGGCTCAACCTGCTTTTCGGCGCCCTCGCCCGCCGAACCCGGCAAGCAGCGCCGGAGCCCGCCGATGCGCCGGTCCGGGTCCCGACGGCACGACAGAAATTCGTCCGCTGGCGACGCTCGCTCGCCGCGCCGGCCGGCTGGAGCTACCCTGCAAGGCTGGTCACTTGCCTGGCGATTGCTACGGGGCTGGATATCGCCTGGCCCAACCATCATTTTCACTGGATCGGGCTGACCGTGGCGATCCTGACTCCGCGGCACGTGGAGACTGTGCCGATCAAGGCAACACAGAGGGCGCTTGGCACGGCACTCGGGGTTGCCGCGGCAGGGATCTTCCTGCGGCTGGGACTGCCCGCGTGGGCTCTCGTGGTCGCCATCGGGCTTCTGGCCGCTGTGCGCCCTGTGCTGCGGGGCGGCAATTATCTTGCCTACTCGGCTGTGATGACGCCGCTGATCATCCTGCTCATCGACGCCGGTCGGACGTTGGAGAACGATCTGCTGCTCGATCGTCTCGTCGCCACGCTGATCGGCGCATCACTCGTGGTTGGCGCCAACTTGTTGTTCGTCCAATTCACTGCACGACGAAACGAAAACACGTCCCCGCCCGCAATCGCCCGGTCCCTCGACGACGGTGAGCCGTAGGCGCCGTCGGCGGCGAGCTTGGCCGGCCACAGGCCGAAGCGCTCTTGCGTCCAGTCCGAGCATGGTCCGGGTCGAGCCGACCTCGGCCTGCCGGATCGCGCGGCTGGCCTCGACCTCGACGATGACGGCGTGATCGAGATCGATCAGATCGTTGGGGGCATAGGCGAAGAAGGCCTGGCCCTTCAGGGCTCCGGTCCATTGCGCCGCCGGATCGGAGCGGGAGACGAACTTCGGCTTGGCCTCGCTGGCCGCGCCCCAGGCGGCCTCGTCGAGCGTGTCGAGATACTCGCGCACCGAGCAGCGGGTCCGGGCGAGATCGTCCCAGTCGACCGGCTCGGAGGCTTCGGCCGAACGCTGCTTGTTGGCATCAGCCTTGATCAGGCTGGCATCGACCGCAAAGCCTTCGCCGCCGACCAGCCCCTCCGCGATGCAGAGCCGCACGGGCGTCTCGAACAGCTCGCGCAACAGATCGCTCTCGCGGAAGCGGCCCTGCCGGTTCTTCGAGAAGGTCGAGTGATCAGGCGCGCCGCCGTCGAGCCCGAGCCGACAGAACCAGCGGTAGGCCAGGTTCAGACGCACCTCCTCGCACAGGCGACGCTCGGAGCGGATGCCGAAGCAATAGCCGATCAACAGCATCCGGATCATTCGCTCCGGATCGCTCACTTTGCCTAGATCAGGCTGCCTATGTTTCCAACGAGCTGCCCCTTGGCCACAAAAGCATGCTCGGTTTGCCGCAGGACGAAGCCGGACACCGGCGCCTTGATCTCAAGCGCATTCGCGGAAACGCCACCAATCGGGTGCAGTCGCGCTACGAGTTGCCCACTTTCAACCTTGTCGCCGAGCTCAATGCAATGTTCCACCAGTGCAGGCGCAGGAGCGAGATATTGCCCGTCCGCCCCGGCGCTGAAATGCACGCCGGCAAAGGGCACGGGCTCTAGCTGCGGCTTGATCGCGCCGAAATCGGCGAGCGCGCGCAGGAGGCCGTCCTCCATGATCGTCAGCTCTTCGGATTTCATCCGGCCGCCGCCGCCCTCGACCTCGATCGAGGCGAGATCGGCGAGCTTGGCGGCACCGCAGGCCGTCTCGTCGATGCCGTCGACATGCTGGACGAAACGGTAGCCCCAGGCTTCCATCAGCCGATTCAGGCGGGCATCGTCGACCACGCTCTTCTGCGTCGCGAAGCCGAAGACCATCGGCACCACCGAGACGTCGCTGCCGCCGGCATGAACGTCGATCAGCAGATCGACGGCGGGGAAGAGCCGCTCCGTCACGAAGGCGCAGAGCCGTTCCGTCGGCGTGCCGTCCGCCTTGCCGGGGAAGCGGCGGTTCATGTTCTGGCCGTCGAAGGGAGAGAGGCGCTTGCCCTTCTGCGAGGCCGGGAAATTGAGCGAGGGGATGATGATGACGCGCCCGGTGACATCGGCCGGCGTCAGCCGCTCGGCCAGGCGGCGCAGCACGATCTGCGCCTCGTACTCGTCGCCATGGATGCCGCCGAGCAGCAGCACCGAGGGGCCTTCGCCATTATTGATGCAGCAGAGGATCTCCCCTGCGATCCCCTCAGGCGGCCCCACGATCGGGCCGAGGTCGTGGACGGTCTTGCCGGGGCGGGCGGGGTCGAAATCGGTCAGCATGAATCCAGATCCTGTCCTGCGGCGGATGCGGGCAGGGCCGCATCCGCCGGCTGGCGTCGATGGTGTGGAGGGGTCAGGCCGCGGCGCGCCCGAGCGCGGCGGCCTTGAGCATCTCGGCCGGCTTGTGGAAACGCAGCGGCGAGAACGGCTCCAGCGCCTCCGGCTTCTCGCCGGTCGCGATCCATTCGCTGAACAGCCTGGTGAAGCCGAGCGAAATGGCGAAGCCGTGGCCGGACCAGCCATAGCCGTAAATCAGGTTCGGCAACGCCTCGGCCTGTCCGATCAGCGGAATCTGGTCGGCCGCGACAGCCTCCACCCGCGAGGCGTCGACGCTGAGCAGGCTGGAGTTGTCGATGAAGGGCATGGTCAGGAGGCCGTCGGTGACGTTCTGCGTCATCGAGCTGAGGGAGCCCTTCCACAGCCCTTCCGGCGTGTAGCCGACATGGGCTCCGCCCGAGAGCATGATCGTGCCGTCCGGGAGCTGCTTCACCGCCAGCCGGCGATGCGCATGGGAGAGCAGGTGGTTGATCGTCCTGTTCAGCGGGTTCGAGACGAAATGCATCTGCGGCATCAAGTTCCAGACCGGGCCGAGCTCATGCGGTTTCAGCACGGGCTTGAGCAGCGCCTCGGCGCCGGCATTGGCGACGACGACGAGGCGCGAGCCGACCGGGACCGTCTCGCCGCTGGCGAGCTTGACCGCCGTCACCGCCCCGCGCGTCTGCACGATCTCGGCGACCTTGGCGCCCGTGCGGATGACGGCGCCGGCCTTAGCCGCCTCCTTGGCGAATTGGCGCGTCGCGAAGCTGTGGTCGCCGACGCCGTCATGCGGGCACCAGATCGCGCCGAGGATGCCGGGAGCAAGTTCAGGCTCGCGGGCGAGCGCCTCGTCGCGCGAGAGCACCTCGGAGGGTGTGCCGAGGCTCGCCTGGACCATCGCGGTCGCTTCCATGCGGCCGCGCACCTCGTGCTCGCGATGGCCGTAGGAGACGTCGTAGATCTTGAGGCCGCCGACGCGGCGGTAGCCGACGCCGCCCTCGATCCTGGCCTGGTATTCGGCCCAGAGTTGCTGGGCCAGCGCGCAGACCGGCAATTCGCGCAGGTCGCGGCCGCTGGCGCGCACACCACGCTCGCCGGGCCCGCCCGAGGCACCGCCGGCGATCTCGCCAGCCTCGAGCAGGGTGACGCTGCGGCCCGCCTTGGCGAGCTGATAGGCCAGGCTCGTCCCGTAGATGCCGCCGCCGACGATGACGACTTCGGAGGCGCTGTTGTGATCGGACATCGATCGAATCCTTCGTCTTTCAACTCTCTTGGATGTGGGGGCGTTCAACCGCGAAATGACAGCTCGCGGCGCTGCGGCCCCCGGGCGCAGGGTGGAGAACGGGCGTTTCCTCAACGCAGCGGCGCGGCAAGCGTCCGTCGGGCGTGTTGACGCCCGGCAGGCCCTCGGCGGCGAGCTCGCGAGCGAGCGGGCAGCGCGTGTGGAAGCTGCAGCCGCTGGGTATGGCGAGCGGGCTCGGGATCGAGCCTTCGAGCAAAGCGGGGCGCCCGGCGCGCTGCGGCGGCACCGCAGGCGCGGCAATCGCCATCAGGCTGCGCGTATAGGGATGACGCGGCGCGCCGCAGACCTCCTCGACATCGCCCTGCTCGACGAAGCGGCCGAGATACATGACACCAACCGCGTCAGCCATGTGGGCGACCAGGGCAAGGTCATGGGTGATGACGATATAGGTCAGGGCGAGGCGGGCCTGCAGCTCGGCGAGCAGGTTGATGATCTGCGCCTGTACGGAAACGTCTAGCGCGCTCACCGGCTCGTCGAGGACGAGGATATCCGGCTCGCAGATGATGGCGCGGGCAATGGCGACGCGCTGGCGCTGGCCGCCCGAGAGCTCGTGTGGATAGCGGACCAGATGCGCCGGGTTCAGCCCGACCATGGCGATCACGGCATCGATGCGCGCGGCGCGGGCTGTGCGCTCGCGATGCAGGCCATGCACGGTCAGCGCCTCAGACAGGGTGTCGAATACGGTCATGCGCGGATCGAGCGAGGCGCGCGGATCCTGCAGGACGAGCTGGACCTTGCGGCGCAGCGCGCGCAGGCCGGTCTTGTCGAGCGTCGAGAGCCGAGTGCCGTCGATCGTGACCTCGCCGGCAGTGGGCTTGAGCAAGCCGACGACGAGCCGGGCGAGCGAGCTCTTGCCGGAGCCGGATTCGCCAACGATGGCGAAGCAGGTCCCGCGCCGGACGCTGAACGAGACGCCGTCGACGGCGCGCACCACCGGCGCCGCGACGCGGCTCAACAGCGTCTTCCGGCCGCCGAAATGCCGGCTGATCCGATCCACGACGACGATGTCGTCGCTCTCGGTGTCCGGATGTCGGGGTGGCAGGCGGAAGGGCGCGTTCACGACAGGCCCTCCTCGGCGAAGAGGCAGGCGACCTGCCGGCCGGAGACGGTCCGCGGCTCGGGCTCCCGCTCGGCGCAGTCCGGGCGCCCTTGCGTGCGCGGGCAACGCGGGCGGAAGGTACAGCCCGCCGGGAACTGGCCGATGAGCGGCGGCTCGCCCGGAATGCTGCGCAGCGGCCGGCCGCGCCCCTCGCCGGCACCGGGCGCGGAGGCGCTGAGCGCCAGCGTGTAGGGATGCAGCGGCCGCT
Organism: Allobosea sp. OAE752; assembly: GCF_050433265.1. Taxonomy (NCBI): domain Bacteria; kingdom Pseudomonadati; phylum Pseudomonadota; class Alphaproteobacteria; order Hyphomicrobiales; family Alloboseaceae; genus Allobosea; species Allobosea sp. OAE752. Next base: position 303,089 of record NZ_JBNPXO010000006.1, on the reverse strand, counting down.
CCAGCACGGTCGCGACCTCGCCGCTCTCCACGATGCGGCCGGCATACATCACCGCGACGTCGTCGGCGAAGCGGGCGACAAGGCCCAGGTCATGGGTGACGAGCAGCACCGCCATGCCGCGCTTCGCCTGGATCTCGCGCAGCAAGACCAGGATCTGCTGCTGGATCGTGACGTCGAGCGCGCTGGTCGGCTCGTCGGCGAGCAGCACCTGCGGGTCCTGGGCGAGCGCGATCGCGATGACGATGCGCTGTTTCATCCCGCCCGAGAACTGGTGCGGATACATGGCCAGGCGCCGCTCGGGATCGGCGATCCTGACATCCTTCAAGAGGGCGATGCAGCGCTGCCGGACGGCTTCCTTGTCGAGGCTCGATCCGGCGCTCACCGCCTCGGCGAGCTGGGCGCCGACCGTCAGGACCGGGTTGAGGGCGCTCGCCGCGTCCTGGAAGACGACGCCGATCTTGCGTCGGCGCAGCTCGCGCAGGGCCGTCGCGGAAAGCCCGAGCGCGGATTGCCCGCCGATGCCGATCGCTCCTTCCGTGATCGCGACCTCCTGTGGATTGGCGAGCGTGCCGATGGCCCGCAGCAAGGTCGATTTGCCGGAACCGGATTCGCCGACCAGCGCCAGCGTCCGGCCCGGACGGATCGCGAGATCGACCCCGCGCACGACATCGAGCAGGCCGTCGCGGGTCCGGAAGGCCATGCGCAGGGCCTTGACCGAAACGGCGTTCACAGCGTCGGGAGCAGTGGCGGGAATTGTCGGGGAACCGCGGCGCAGGAAGGCGAAGAGCGGCGCCCTCCCGGCACTACGCCGGCTGGTCGGGTCGTAGATCACACGCAACGCTTCGCCCAGCAGGTTGAAGGCAAGCGCGGAGACGGCCAGGAACAGGCCGGGGAAGGTCGCGAGATAAGGGTGGCTGCGGATGTAGGAGCGGCTTTCGCCAAGCATCGTGCCCCATTCCGGGAAGGGCGGCTGCGTGCCCAGCCCGAGGAAGCCGAGGCCGGAGGCCGAGAGCAGCGTCGAGGCGAAGAGCAGGGTCGAGAGCGTCAGGAGCGTGCCCGAGATGTTCGGCAGCACATGGCGCAGGATGATGCGGGCCGGGCTCGCGCCGAGCGCGGCCGAGCCCTCGATATAGGGTTCGGCCAGGATGCTCAGCGTCACGGCGCGGGCCGTGCGAGCGAAGACCGGCACCGCGACCACGCCGACCGCGATGATGACATTCTGGGTATTGGCGCCGAGGATCGCCACCACCGCTAGCGCGAAGACGATGTCGGGAAAGCTCAGCATGATGTCGATGGCGCGCATCAGCACCGCCTCGATCCAGCCGCGCCGCCAGGCGGCGAGGATGCCGAGCGGCACGCCGATGAGGAACGCCACGGCGACACCGCCGACACCGATGCCGAGCGTCGCGCGCGCACCCACCAGCACGCGGCTGAAGACGTCGCGGCCGAGCTGGTCGGTGCCGAACCAGTGGGCGGCGGAAGGCGGACGCAGGGTCTGGGCGAAGTTCTGGCGGAAGGCGTCCTGCGGCGCGAGCATCGGCCCGAAGACTGCGAGCAGCAGATAGAGCACGACCAGCGTCAGCCCGATCGCGCCCTTGGGCTGGGAGAGGATGCGCCACAGCAGGGTCCAGCGCCGGCGCGGAGGGGCAGCGTCGGATTTCGCGGCGAGAGGAGGAGCGCCAGCGGCCATGTCCTGCACCAGGCTCATGCCGGCCTCTCCTGCTCGCGGGTGCGCGGGTCGAGCCATTGCGTCAGCAGGTCGGTGACGAGGTTGATGACGACGAAGAAGACCGCGAACATCAGGATCGCGTACTGGATCACGGGATAGTCGGCGCGCGAGACCGCATCGACGAGCAGCCGGCCGACGCCGGGGATGCCGAACACAGTCTCGGTGACGACCGAGCCGCCGAGCATGCCGCCGAACTGCACGCCGGCGACGCTCACCGCCGCGATCAGCGAGTTGCGCAAGGCATGGGCGAGCACGACACGGGTTTCGCTCAGCCCCTTGGCGCGGGCGGTGTCGAGATAGTCCTTGCCCATCGTCTCGGTCAGGCTGGCCGCGACGAGGCGGCTGAACATCGCGGCCGGCCGCGTGGCGATGACGAGGATCGGCAGGACGAAATGCGCCGGTGTCGAGGCCCCGGCCGCCGGCAGCCAGCCGAGATGGACCGCGAAGAGCCAGATGCAGAGCAGGCCGAGCCAGTAGATCGGCATCGAGATCCCCGCGAGTGTCAGCACGGTGATCGCCGCATCGGCGAAGCCGCCCGGGCGCATCGCGCTGACAATGCCGGCGAGCGTGCCGACGACGACGCCGATGACGAGCCCGCCAATCGAGACGATCAGCGTGTTCGGCAGCCGCTCCGCCAGTTCGACGACGACGGGGCGATGGGTGCGGAAGGAGGTCGCGACGGCCGGGTCCCAGATGCCGCGCAGGAAATGGCCGTAGCGCGTGAGCAAAGGCTCGTTCAGGCCGAGGAACTGACGGATGCTCTCGATCTCCTCGTTCGAGGCGGTCGGCCCGGCGAGAATCTGCGCCGGGTCGCCTGGGATCAGGTCGACGAAGAGAAAGACGAGCAGCGAGACCGCGAACAGCGTCGGCAGCGCTCCGCCCAGGCGTCTCAGAACGAACATCGTCCGGCCCTCCGCTTGCGTGGCGCCGGAGCATTTCCGCGTTTTGCAGAAACGCCGAAATGCTCCAACTCTTTGTTTGATCGCATTTTCTTCACGCGAACCCGTGCCCACTTCGCTCGAAAATGCGCTAGTTCAGGGTCACCTTGTCGAAGACCAGCGTCTCGTTGGGCTGGACGGCGAAGCCCTGGACGCGGTTGGCGACGCCGATCGCCTGGGTTTGGTACCAGAGGAAGAGGAAGGGCTGGTCCTTCCAGACGATCTCCTGGACCTCGCCATAGATCGCCTTCTGCTTCGCCGGATCGGTCGTGGCCCGGCCTTCCTTCAGCAGGGCGTCGACGCGCGGATTGGAATAGCCGGTGCGGTTGGCGCCGACGCCGGTGTAGAACAGGCGGTAGAGCGTGTAGTCCATGCCCGCCGTGGCGCGCCCGACCATGCCCATATTGTCGGTGCGCTGGGCCGGCTCCATGCCGACCACCTTGGTCCAGGTTCCGCGATCGACGACGAGCGGCGTCGCCTTGATGCCGACATCCTCGAAGGAGCCGGCCAGGGCCTGGCAGACCTGCACGTCCTTGATGTAGCGCCCGGTCGGGCAGGTGAAGCTGAGCGCGAGCTGGCCGGGCTTGTAGCCGGCTTCCGCGAGCAGCTTTTTGGCGCCGGCCGGATCGAACGGGATCGGCGGGAAGGTCTTGCGCAATTCGTCCTGCGTGCCGGGGCCGACCATGCCGACCGAGGGCGTGCCCAGCCCGCCGAGGACACCCTTGGCGATGCCCTCGCGATCGACGGCGAGGTTCAGCGCCTGGCGCACCCGCGGATCGGCCAGCGGGCCGCGCAGCACCATCTCCATGTTGATCGAGAACATGCTCGGCGGGGTGACGACCTTGGCGCTCTTGAGCGCATTGATCGCGGCGATCGATTCGGGCGGCACGCGCTCGACGATGTCGGCGGCGCCGGTCTCCATCAGCGCCATGCGCGAGCCGTCCTCCGGCACCACGGTGAACTCGATCGCCTTCAGCGTGGCCGGATAATCGCCCGCATATTTCGGATTGGGCACGAGGCGGAAGCCTTCGCCGCCGACATAGCGCTCGACCATATAGGGGCCCGAGCCGACAGGCTTGCGGCCGTACTCGGCGCCCATCTCCTTGAGCGCCTTGACGTTGACGATGCTGGCTGCGGTGCTGGCGAGCAGCATCAGCACGTGGCCGTTGGGCTCGGCCATGTGGAACTCGACCGTATCCTCGCCGACCGCCTTCACCGTGCCGAGCGAAGCGTAGAGCCCGCGATAGATCGAGCCGGTCTTCTCGTCGAGCATGCGGTTGAAGCTCGCGGCCACCGCCTCCGCGTTCAGCGGGTCACCGTTGCTGAAGGTTTTCCCCGCCCTGATCTTGACGGAGAAGACCTTGCCGTCCGGCGAGAAGGAGGAGTCCGTCGCGAGGCTCTTCTGGACATTGTTCTGCGGATCGAGACGGAAGAGCCCCTCCAGCACCGCGAGATCGACCGCATTGCCGACCGGCAGGTCGTTGAAGGCCGGGTCGAAGGTCGCCGGATCGGCACCCACGGCGACGCGCAGGACCCCGGCGGGCTGCGCGAAGGCCTGGGCGGCGAGGAAAGAGAGGCCCGTGGCCAACGCCGCCACGGTGCAGGAATGACGAAGGCTGCGCATGTTCTGCTGTTCCCCAAGCTGGCAATTTCGTCGGTCCGGGCAAGCGTCATGGCGCGCGCGAGCGCCCCACCGCCGGCCCGGTGCGAAGTCAGTCTCTGGTTTTTTGGCCGCCTTCCCGGTCATCCGGTCGAAAGTGCGGATAACGGCGACATCGGTCAGCAGATCACAGCATTCGATCTGCCTCAAATTCATAAATTTACGATCTATATGAACTCAGGTTATGGTCATGCCATGCATTACCGCCAGGTCGAAGTCTTCAAGGCGATCATGGATTCCGGCTCGATCACCGAGGCGGCCAACATCCTGCGCATCTCGCAGCCCGCGGTCAGCAAGGCCCTCAAATTGCTGGAGGCCGAGCTGGGCTTGCGGCTTTTCGCGCGCACGACCAAGGGCATCGCCGCGACCGAGGAGGCGCGGCTGCTCTATACCGAGGTCGAGCGCACCTATTTCGGCATGCAGAATCTGGCGCGCTTCGCCGCCGGTCTCAGCGACCGCAAACAGGGGCGCATCGTCGTCAGCACCATTCCCGCGCTGGGCATCGCCTGGCTTCCGGCGATGGTCGCCCGCTTCTCCGAAGCGCATCCCGACGTAACGATCTCGCTGCATTCGAGCAATTCGGCCGACGCCGCGCGGCTGGTCGGCAGCGGCGAGATCGATCTCGGCATCGCCCAGCTCCGCAGCGAGGAGTACAATCTCTCCCGTCGCAAGCTGTTCGACCTCGAAGGGGTCATCGCCTTGCCGGAAGGGCATCGGCTCGCGGGCAAGCCCTTCATCGAGGCATCCGATCTCGCGAATGAGAGGATCATCGCGCTCGGCCCCGAGGACGAGTTCCGCCGCAAGCTGACCCAGGCTCTGGAAAGCGACGGCCAGCATCCCCGGACGATCATCGATGCAAGTCTCGGCCTGACCATTTGCGCGCTCGCGGCCGCCGACTGCGGCGTCGGCATCGTCGACAGCGAGGCGGCGCGGATGCGTGACGGCCATGGCCTCGTCTTTCGCAGCTTCCGGCCGGCGATACGGGTTCCGATCTTCCTGTTCCGCCAGCGCGGCCGGCCGACGAGCAAGCTGGTCGAAACTTTCATCGCCAGCCTCAAGCCGCCGCCGCCTTTCCGGAGCGCGGCGGGCTGAGTCTGACCGCGGCCGACCCAGCTCTCTGCCCGGGGCCTTCCCTCAATGTCTCAGGCGCTTCCCCGCAGGACGCCATTGGGGGAGTATCGCTCCGCGAACTGCGCAGCCACGGGCACAGGACGCAGCGGTCGCATGTCTGCGAGGGGACGGATGACGGTGAATCTCAGGCATGTCGAGCTCTTCCGCCACATCATGCATCTCGGCACGCTGACCCAGGCGGCCGAGACGATGTCGGTCTCGCAGCCGGCCGCCAGCAAGATGCTGAACCAGCTCGAGCGCAGCACCGGCATCATCCTGTTCCAGCGCATGAAGGGACGCCTCAAGCCGACACGGGACGGCGAGCTGTATTTCGCGGAGGTTCAGCGGACCTGGGAAAGCGTCGAACGTCTCGAGCGGATGACAAAGGACATTCGCGAGCTGCAGTTCGGGCGGCTCAATCTCGGCGTCATGCCGATGCTGGCAGGGACGCTCATCCCGCCTTTGCTGACGCGCTTTTGCCGGCAACACGAGAAAACCTCGGTCAAGCTGCATTCGCGCAGCTCCGACCGCATCATCGAATGGGTCATCGCCGGGCAGATCGATGTCGGGATCACCGAACATTTCACCCCGCATCCCAATGTCATCTGCCGCCTGATCGCGCGCATCCCCAATGTCTGTGCCGTGCCCGAAGGCCATCGCCTCGCGGGGCTGAAGACGATCCGGCCCGAGGATCTCGACGGCGAGAACTTCGTCTCGATCGGATCGCCGGATCGTCGCATCTTCGTCGAGAAGGTCTTCGAGCAGGCGGGCGTGCTGCCACGCATGTTCATCGACGCGCCAATGGCCAACGTCGCCAGCGCCCTGGTCGCCAATGGCGCCGGGATCGCGCTCGTCGACGAGCTCAACGCGCACAGCTTCATCGGACGCGGCCTCGTCGCGAAGCCCTTCGCGCCGGAAATCTTCTCTCCGGTCTGGCATCTGCGTCCGAACACCCTGACGGGCTCCTCGCTGGCCGACGCACTGATCCGGGATATCGAGGACGAGCTGAAACGGCTCGGCTACAGCGCGGATTCGTGAGGAGCGGGAGGGCGCCGCAAAGGTCCAGGTCGGCACGAACGCCATAACCTGCAGGAATGAACTGGCAAAATCATATTCTTTGACGCCTCGATTTCCGGTCCATACCTTCGCTGTCATTGACATAGATCAAACAAACGGGACCCGGTCCTGGCTGCGCCGCACAGCGCATCCAGAACACGGGAGATCTATGGCCAATCTGAACGGGAGATACTGGCCGCAATGCGGGTTTTCGTCTTTCTGACGAGGAGGCTGATCTTTGCGATCATCCTGATGATCGGCGTCAGCGCAGCGATCTTCTTCCTGATCAACGCGATCGGCAATCCGATCGAGCTGATGATGGCAGAGACGCCCGGCATGACCGGCGAGGTGATCGAGCGCATGAAGTCCTATTACGGGCTCGATCAGCCGCCGCTCACCCGCTACCTGCTCTGGCTCGGGCGGCTGCTCCACCTCGATTTCGGCACCAGCATTGTCTATAATCAGCCGGTCGGTTCGCTGATCCTGACCTGGGGCTGGCAGACCCTCAAGATTCAGGTCCCCGCCATCCTGATCGCGCTGGCAATCGCGATCCTCTTCGGCGTCACGGCCGCCCGCCGCCAGCATTCTCGCTCGGATTTCGCGGTAATGGGCACGGCGCTGCTTGGCCAGTCCCTGCCGGCCTTCTTCCTCGGCATCCTGCTGATCTTCCTGTTCTCCTACACGCTCGACTGGCTGCCGAGCTACGGCGCCTATTCGACCCGCAACCCGCTCGGCGGCAGCCCGACGCTCGACGCGCTCTGGCACATGGTGCTGCCCGTCGCGATGCTGACCTTCTTCAACACCGCGACGCTGACGCTGCTGATGCGCTCGAACATGGTCGACGTGCTGAAGAGCGACTTCATCGCCGCGATGCGCGCCAGCGGCATCCCCGAGCGGCGCGTCATTTACGTTCACGCACTGCGCGCCGCCTTCATCCCGATGCTGACCTATCTCGGGCTGCTGATCGGCCTGATGCTCGGCACCGCGCCGGTGACAGAATCCGTCTTCACCTGGCCGGGGCTGGGCTCCCTCTATGTCGCTGCGATCCACCAGCTCGACTACCCCGTCATCATGGGCGCGAGTGCGGTCATCGCCTTCATGCTGATCTGCACGACCCTGCTGACGGACGTGATCTACGTCCTCATCGATCCCCGCATCAGCCTGGAGTGAGCGGCGTGACCGACCAGACGATCGCGAGCCACGCATCCCTGCCAAAGCCGCTGCCCAAGCCCGCAAAGGGGATCTGGCGGCAAGGTTGGCAGCGCTTCACGAAGAGCCGCACCGGCATGCTCGGCCTCGTGCTCGTCATGCTCGTCGTCGCGACAGCGGTGATCGGCCCCTTCCTCGCGCCCTTCGATGCGCATGACCAGAGCCCGATGCTCGACCCCGGCGCCAAGGCGCCGCCGAGCTGGACGCATTGGCTCGGCACCGACCGCATGGGCTACGACGTGCTCAGCCGCCTGATCTACGGCGCGCCGACGGCGCTCGCCGTCGGGCTCGGCGCGATGTCGATCGCCTCCGTGATCGGCGTGCTGGTCGGAGGCTTTGCCGGCTATCGCGGCGGAACCACCGACGAGGTGCTGATGCGCTTCACCGATTTCTTCCTGGTCATCCCGATGTTCGTCGTCATTCTCGCCGTGGTGCGGTTGCTCGGCGTCGCCATCGTCAACACGCCCTTCGAAAGCGTGCCCTATCTCAATCTCGGCGTGATCATCCTGCTGATCGGCGTCTTCTCCTGGGCGCCGATCGCGCGGATGACGCGGGCCGAGTTCCTGCGGCTCAAGAACCAGGAATTCGTCGAGGCGGCACGCTGCATCGGCGCGACCTCGGGCGACATCCTGTTCCGCCACATCCTGCCGAACGCCTTGCCCTCGCTGATCGTCATCATCGCGCTCGGCATCGGCGGGGCCGTGCTGGCGGAGGCGATGATCGGCTTCCTCGGCTTCGGCGATCCGGCCGCAGTGAGCTGGGGCCAGCTCCTCTACTTCAACTACGAGGCGCTCAAGGTCGCGCCCTGGGCTTCGCTGAGCCCCGGCCTCGCGATCTTCGTCACCGTGCTCGGCTTCAACCTCCTGGCGGACGGGCTGACCGACGCCTTCAACCCGCGGGCCAAAGCCTGATGACGAGCCTCACCGCTGAAAGACAGGCCGCATCTGCTGAGCCGGAACAGTCCGAAGCCGCGGGCATCGAGGCGCCCGTGCTGGTCTCGGTCGAGAATCTGCGCATCCAGTTCCCGCCTTGGAACGCGCCGATCCGGGTTATTGAGGACGTTAGCTACCAAGTGCGTGCCGGCGAGACGATGGGCATCGTCGGCGAATCCGGCAGCGGCAAGACGCTGTCGAGCCTGGCGATCCTCAACCTCCTGCCGCCGCCAGCGCGGATCGCGGGCGGGCGCATCCTGTTCGAGGGCGAGGACCTCGCGGTGAAATCGCAGCGCGAGATGCAGAAGCTGCGCGGGCGACGCCTCACCATGATCTTCCAGAACCCCGGCTATTCGCTCAATCCGCTGCTGACCGTCGGCGCCCAGCTTGCCGAGATCCTGAAGGTTCACGAGAAGCTGCCGCGCGCGGCTGCACTGCAGCGCGTCGAGGAGCTGTTCCGTCTCGTCGGCATCACCGATCCCGGCCCGCGCCTGTCGCAATACCCGCATGAGATGAGCGGGGGCATGAAGCAGCGGGTCTGCATCGCGCGGGCGCTGCTGTGCAATCCGGCGCTGGTGCTTGCCGACGAGCCAACCACGGCGCTCGACGTCACCATCCAGGCGCAGATCCTCGACCTGCTCGAGGAGCTGAAGCAGCGGCTCGGCATGTCGATGATCTTCGTCACCCACGATATGGGCGTGGTGGCGCGCATAGCCGACCGGATCACCGTGATGTATGCCGGCCAGGTCTGCGAGACCGGCGACAAGCACGCCGTCTTTGCCCGGCCGTCGCACCCCTATACGCAAGCCCTGCTCGCCTCGACGCCGCGGATCGACAAGCGCTACGCCGCCGATGCCGAAGGGAGGCGCGAGCGCCTGCCGACGGTCGGGCTCGCGGCAACGCCGGGCCAGCCGCTCGGCGGCGGTTGCCGCTTCGCCGGGCGTTGTCCGGAGGCTGCGCCGGACTGCACGCAGCTCGTGCCGCAGGCCGCCGCAATCGAGCCCGGCCGCGTCGTCCATTGCCTGAAGCGCGGCAGCGCCGGAGTGCCCGGCCATGGCTGAGACCGCGATCGCTCCCGTGCCCGAGCCCCGCCAGCGTACGAGCCGTAAGCCGCTGCTCAGCGTCGACGGGCTGGTGAAGAGCTATCCGCTGCACCGGCGCGGCCTGTTCCGCCAGAAGGTCATGGGCGAGATCCGCGCCGTCAACGACATCAGCTTCAGCCTGGACGAGGGCGAGACGCTGAGCATCGTCGGCGAGAGCGGCTGCGGCAAGACCACCGCCGCTCGCTCGATCCTGCATCTCGTCCCGCCGAGCTCCGGCGCGATCAGGCTCGGCGATACCGATGTCTGCGCGACCTTCTCACGCGACCGCCGGCCGGAGGTGCTCGCGCTGCGCCGGCAGATGCAATACGTCTTTCAGGATCCCTATCTCTCGCTCAACCCGCGCTGGAGCGTCCGGCAGATCCTGTCGGAGCCGCTCAGGGTTCACGGCCTCGTTCCCCCGGCGCAATGGGACGGCGCGGCCGAGGCGCTGCTGGAGCGCGTCGGGCTGCCGGCCGAGCATGCCGACCGCTACCCGCATGAATTCTCCGGCGGCCAGCGCCAGCGCATCGGCATCGCACGCGCGCTCGCCGTCGAGCCGCGCCTGCTGATCTGCGACGAGCCGGTGTCGTCGCTCGACGTCTCCGTGCGCGCCCAGATCCTCAACTTGCTCGCCGAATTGCAGGAGGAGCTGAAGCTCTCCTATCTCTACATCTCGCACGATCTGAGCTCGGTGCGCTTCCTCAGCAACCGCATCGCGGTGATGTATCTCGGCAATCTCGTCGAGATCGGCGAGGTCGACGAGATCTTCGCCCGGCCGCGCCATCATTATACCGCGGCCCTCATCTCCGCGATTCCGGTGCCCGATCCGGCCCGGCAGAAGCCGCGCGACGCGATCAGCGGCGAGATTCCCAGCGTGGTGAAGCGGCCTTCCGGCTGCGTCTTCCACACCCGCTGCCCGGCGGCGCTGCCGATCTGCTCCCGACAGGTTCCGCCGCTCGCCGCCCCGGACGGCGCCCACGCCTTCGCTTGCCACAACCCGCGCTAATGCGGACCAGACCCACAGGACATGCCATGATGAACATCATCGTCGTCGGAGCCGGAATCGTCGGCAGCTCGGTCGCCTACCGGGTGGCGCAGGGCGGGGCGAAGGTCACCGTGCTGGAGGCCGACCGTATCGGCGGCGGCACCTCGGGCGTCAGCTTCGCCTGGACCAACTCCAACAACAAGACGCCGCGCCCCTATCACGACCTCAACGTCGCCGGCATGCGGGCCCATGCGGCGCTGAAGGAGGAATTCGGCGCCACGCCCTGGTTCCACCAGAGCGGCAGCCTGGAATGGCGCGTCGATCCGGCGGAGGTCGCTGCGCAGGCCGAAAAGGTCAAGCGGCTGCGCGAATGGGGCTACGCGGCCGAGTTCATCGACAAGAAGCGCCTCGGCGAGCTTGAGCCGGAAATCGCCCTCGATGCGGTTCCGGACGATGCCCAGATCGTGTTCTGCCCGGAGGAGGGCTGGGTCGATCCTGTGCTCTATGCCGGCACCATGCTGCGTGCCGCGCGCCAGCGCTACGGTGCCGCGCTCAAGACCGGCGTCAAGATCACCGGGCTGGAAACGCGCAATGGCCGCGTCGTCGGCGCGCGGGACGAAAGCGGCGCGCTCCACGAGGCCGATCTCGTGATCAACTGCACCGGCCGCTGGTCGAACGAGACGGTGAGCCAGACCGCGCCGAACGTGCCGCTCGCGCCGACGATCGGCTTCCTGGTGTTCACGCCGCCGGTCGGCGTCGCATTGCGCCGACCTTTCCACGCCCCCGATGTCGATGTCCGGCCGGACGGTGCCGGGCGGCTGATGGTGCGCAAGGATTCGCTCGACGACCGCTTCGCCGCACTGGAAAGCCGCACGCCGGATTGCGAGGAGGCGCGGATCGCCATCGCCAGCGCCGCCGAGATCCTGCCGGGGCTGAAGGGCGTCAAGGCCGAGGCCGTGCGCACCACGATGCGGCCGATTCCGGCGGACGGGCTCTCGACGGTGGGGCCGGCGCGCGGGGTCGACGGCTACTACGTCGTCGTCACCCATAGCGGCGTCACGCTCTCGCCCTTCCTCGGCCAGGTCGTGGCAGACGAGGTACTGCATGGCCGCCAGCGGCCGGAGCTGGAGGCGTTCCGCCCGGCGCGCTTCCAGGCCTGAGCGACACCGTCACTTCCGTTTCCAATCAACCAGAAGAGGGGACAACGATGTCTGAGAAATCGACGCGACGTGACGTTCTGAAATGGACCGGCGCGGGGGCCGCTGCGCTCGCAGCCGGCGGCCTGCCCGAGCCCGCTCTGGCAAAGCCGCCCCACTTCAAGCTCTATCTGATGATCTTCAACAACCTGCAGTCGCGCATGATCTGGACCGACCTGATCGGCAAGCAGTTCGCGCGGCTCGGCATCGACGTCAATGCGAGCTACCAACCGCCTTCCGTGGTCATCGCGCGGCGCGCCAACGACAGCGGCAAGACCCATGTCGAGGGTGGCTTCGACATGTATTCGGAGCGGATCTACTATAACGGGCTGGCGCCGAGCCCCGAGGCGCTGTTCCACAGCAAGAACGTGCCTCCGAACGGGCAGAACTACTATCGCGTCGCCGACCAGCAGATCGACGCGGCCATCGAGACATATTCACGCGCGATCACGCCCGAGGACCGCAAGACGGCGATGGCCGCCTTCGTGAAGCGCTGGTACGAGATCGAGCCGCTGCACATCGTCTTCTATCCGGAAGAGGTGATCATCACCAATCCGAAGCTAAAGGGGATGGAATCGACGACCTATAACCCGGTCTTCTATCCGCGGCCGGAGGACTGGTCGATCGAGGGCGCGACCGGTGATGTCACCGCGACTTTCGCCTCCTGGCAGCCGCCGAGCCAGCTCATCCCGATGTATGGCAGCGGCTATAATGAATCCAACATCTTCGGCCCGGTCTACAACGCGCTGATGGAATATGACAGCTGGGCCAACAAGAAGCTTGTCCCGGCGCTGGCTGAAACGGTCAAAGGCTCGGAGGATGGCAAGAGCTGGGTCATCAGCCTGCGCAAGGGCGTGAAATGGCATTCCGGCGAGGAGTTCACCGCCGAGGACGTCAAGTTCACCTGGGACACGATCATCGACAAGACCTATGCGAGCCTGTTCCAGGCGACGCTGTCAGCGGTGATGGGCTCGCGCGACGCCTACAAGGTCACCGGCACGCATGAGATCACGGTGACGCTGCCGCAACCGAACATGTTGTTCTACGACTTCCTGCTGCCGGTCATCGCGATCATGCCGAAGCATGCCTACAAGGACATCAAGCCGGAGGAATTGCGCGGCCACGTCATCTCGACCTGGCTCGGCACCTTCCCGGTCAAGACCTCGGATGGCAAGGTCTTCGCGGCGAAGGGCGGCGTCGGCACCGGGCCCTGGATCCCGCAGGGCTTCGACCCCTCGCGCAAGGCCTACAAATACAGCAAGAACGAGAACTACTGGCGAAAGACCGATGGCAACGTCAAGACCTTCTACGTGGTCAATATCGAGGGCGCCGATGCCTTGCTCAGCGCCATCAAATCCGGCGCCATCGACGCGCATGACCCGATGTACGATGTCGGCGGCCTGCTCAGCACCGTCGATCCGTCATGGGGCAAGGTCAATCGCTTCGACTCGTTCAAGTGGATGCAGACCTGCCTCAACCTGAACCATCCGGTCTTCGGCACCGGCGTCGAGACGCCGCTCGGCAAGAAGGACCCCAGCCGCGCCGCGGAAGCGGCGATGTATGTCCGCAAGGCGATGAGCCACATGATCCCGCGTGAGCAGATCATCAAGAACGTCGTTGCCGGCTTCGGCAAGCCCGGCACGGTGCCGATGCCGTTCACCTCGGAATTCTACGACCAAGACCTGCTGAAGCCGATCGCCTACGACTTCAACCTGGCGAAGCAGTACATGGAAAAGGCCGGTTACACCTACTGACGTCCCGGGCCTCGTTGCGACGGACCGGGCGCTCTTGCCCGGTCCACCCAGACCACCCCAACAAAACTCCCAAGGATCAAGACGATGCGTGTCGCTGTGCTCGGTGCGGGCTCGATTGCCTATGGCAATGCCGCCCTTCTTTCCTCCCTCGGCCACGAGCCGGTGCTGTGGTCGCCATCCGGCAAGAGCGGCCGGAGCCTCGCCAAGGGCGAACCTCTGACGGCGACCGGCAGCCTGACCGGCAGCTTCAAGGTCGCGGTCGCCGCGAGCGCCGCCGAGGCGGTCGCCGGGGCCGGGGCGGTGCTCTTCGCCCTGCCGGCCAATGGCCACCGCGCGGCGATGGACGCCGCCGCCCCGCATCTCGCGGTCGGGCAGGTCGTCATCATAAGCTCCCACACCTCGTTCAGCGGCCTCTATATCGCCCGCAAGATCGCCGAGCGCGGGCTCGACGTGCCGGTCGTCGTCTGGGGCACGACGGTGACCGCCGGCCGCAGGACCGGCGATGCCAGCGTCAACGTCTCGACCGTCCGCTCGAAGGTCGACATCGCGACGATTCCCGTCTCGGCCTCCAAGCGGGGGCTGACAATCTGCCAGCAGCTGTTCGGCGATCGCTTCGTCCAGCGCGACGACGCGCTGGCGATTTCGCTGTCCAATCTTAACCCGCAGAACCATCTCGGCATCGCGCTGTGCAACTTCACCCGCATGGAGCATGGCGAGACCTGGGGGCAGAACGAAAACAACACCAATTCCGTCGGCCGCCTGCTCGAAGCCCTCGACGCCGAGCGCCTCGCCATCGCGGAAGCCGCCGGCTACAAGGTCCGCACCATCCGCGAGCACTACAATCTCTCCTTCCATGTCGAGCCCGGACCGGTCGGCGAGATGGCGCGCCAGCTCGCTGCCCGCGGCAATGGCGGCAACGGACCGAGCAGTATCGACACGCGCTATGTCCTGGAGGACGCCCCCTTCGGCCTGCATCCGACAGTTCTGCTCGGCAAGCTCGCCGGCCGGCCCGCGACGCTGCACCAGGCCGGCGTCGACATCTTCTCGGCGCTCTATGGCCGGGATTTCGCGGCGGAAAACGATCTGCTCGGCGAGATCGGCCTCGAAGCGATGTCGCTCGCCGAACTGAAATCGCTGGTGCGCGACGGCTGGGCTGCGAAGCGCGCGGCGTAAGCCTATTCGAACCTCCCCCTTCTCTAGCGGATATGGATCATGACTGAGATCATTGTCGTCGGCGCCGGCGTCCTCGGGACGTCGGTCGCCTACCGGCTGGCGCGCGCCGGCGCCAAGGTCACCGTGCTCGAGGCGACACGCGTCGGCGGCGGGACATCCGGCATCTCCTTCGCCTGGACGAACTCCTCGAACAAGACGCCGCGTGCCTATCACGACCTCAACGTGGCCGGCATGCGGGCCCATGCGGCGCTGAAGGACGAGTTCGGCGCGACGCCCTGGTGGCACGGCGGCGGACGCATCGAGTGGCGGGCGGAATCCGAGCAAGCCGCGCTGAAGGCCAAGGTCGAGCGGCTGCGGAGCTGGGACTATGCGGCCGAATGGATCGACCGCAAGCAGTTGCTGGAGCTGGAGCCGGACATCGCGCCCGAGGCCGTCGGCGACGCGCCGATCGCCTGGTACCCAAACGATGGCTGGCTCGACCCGGTGGTCTATGCCCATGCGATGATGAGTGCGGCGCGGCGCCATGGCGCGACATTGCGGACGCAGACCAGGGTGGCCGGCCTGATCGTCGAGGGAGGCCGGGCGAAGGGCGTGCGCAGCGAAGGCGGCGAGACCTTCCATGCCGACATCGTCGTCAACTGCACCGGGCGCTGGTCCAACGACACGGTTGGAGCCGCAGCGCCGAACGTGCCATTGGCACCCACGATCGGTTTCCTCGTCTTCACGCCGCCCGTTCCGGCCAGCATCCAGCGCGTCATCGCCAGCCCCATCTGCGACTTCCGGCCGGATGGAGCCGGGCGCCTGATGCTGCACTGGGGCGCAGCCGACGCCACGGTGACGCCGGAGATCGGCGTCAATCCCGGCATGGAGCAGGCGCAGGATCTCGTCGACCGCCTGCTGCGCATTCTGCCCGGCCTCGCCCCGCTCAAGCCGGAAGCCGCGCGCGTCACCGTGCGGCCGATTCCGCAGGACGGTCTATCGGCCATCGGCCCGGTGCCGGGTGTCGAGAACTACTACGTCATGGTCACCCATAGCGGCGCGACGCTGTCGCCGGTCTTAGGGGCGATGGCCGCCGATGAGATCGTTAATGGAAGGACGCGACCAGAGCTTTCGAGCTTTAGGCCGGCGCGCTTTTTTCCATGATTGAGCCCCTTCCCGGTCGTCGTCCACAGCGCGCCTGTGAACGCGTTCAGGAGAAATGGCATGAATGGAGGGCATCGATGCGATTGCCCTCCGGCAAACGAGCGAGCGAAGATGGCCATGGAAGGTTGCACAATCGCCTGAACCCGATCCAGGATGGCCTATTCGAGCTGACAAAGCCAACCAAGGTTGCTTCGCTGATGGCAGTTCCAGGCGGCTAGCTTGCCGCAGAAGCGTCGATCGCGAAAGCTCGCCGTCAGCCGCAAGCTTCGTGCATTGACTGGAGGCCAGGAGGTTGAGAATGAGCCAACTTTGCCAATCGTATCGCCGCGCAAACTGGATTGCCGGAAAGCAGACGCTCCACGAGTCAGCAAGGGGCCAACTGCAGACATCCGATAGCTGCCATCTGGCGGGCGTAGCATGCCAGCTGCATTGTGATCTCTGAGCGCCAAGCGGAGCGCCACGAGCAATGGCTGCTTATCACGGCAGGTTCTCGCGCAGCACGATCTCGATATTAGGCCGTGCCGTCCCCTCCGGCGGGTGGCGGCCCGCCCGGATGTTGGCGAAGATGGAGACGCAATCCATCAGCGCCACCTGCGGATTCTGGTTGATGACGGCATCCATCACCCCGTCGATCAGGAGGCTACGCGTCTCCGGCGTCAGCCCGTGGCCGACGAAGACCACGTCGTTCTGCCGGCCAGCCTCCTTCAGGGCGCGTGCAATTCCCTCCGGCCCGCCACCGATGTTGTAGATGCCCGCCAGATCGGGATGCCGGGCGAGCAGCATCTTGGTCTGACGGTAGTTGCGCGCCTCCTCGTCATGGCCCTCGCGCAGCCCGACGACCTCTATCGCTGGGTAACGTTCCCGAAAGAGGTAGAGAAAGCCCATTTCGCGCTCTTCATGGGCGCGGTAGCTCAGGCTGCCGGCGATCATCGCCACCTTCGCGGGCCGTGATCCGATGAAGCGCGCGATGAGCTGCCCGGCCGTCCGCCCGGCTGCGCGATTGTCCAGCCCGACATAGGCGACGCGGCGCGTATTGGCGATATCGGAGATCAGCGTCACAGTTGGCACGCCGCGCTCCGCGAGCCAGTCGACGGCCTCGCGCACCATGGGATGCTCGATCGCCATGAAGGCGATGCCTTCAACCTCGCGACCGACCGTCCGAAGATGCTGTGCGAGCAGCTCGGGATTGAAGCTGTCGATGTGGTCAAGCCGCGCGCGGATATTGAAGGACGCGAGTCGCTCGCGCGATTCCACCACGAGCCGGCCGAGCCCGGCGAGAAAGCGGTTACTGCCAGCCGGCAACAGGAAGGCGAGGCGCAGCGGTTTCAGCGCACCGGCAGGCAAGGCCGCATCCAGTACATAACCGAGATCGGCGGCCGCCCTGAGGACCCTCTCGGTCGTGACCGGCCGGACGCCCGGACGCCGGTTCAGCACACGGTCCACGGTCGCGGTCGAGACGCCAGCGAGCCGCGCCACATCGACGACCGTGGCCAGCTGACGCCGCCGATGCGGATCGACCACGGTCACAGTCGGTTCGGGTGGATGCTTAGCGACATCCGAATCCATCAAAAACCATCAGTATTTGAGTTTGACGACGATCATTCTGCCTTTCTATCGTTCCCCCCAAGATCAAGACAAGGCTCATCGAGGGCCATTCGGGAGGATGACATGACCAAAGTGACTCGTCGGACGATTCTGCGCGGCGCCACCATCGGCGCGGCTTTGCCGCTGATTGGAGCGCCCCTCGTCGCCCGGGCCGCCGAGATCGAGCTGAAGTATGGCAACAACCTGCCCCTGAGCCACCCGCTCAACATCCGCTCGCAGGAAGCCGCTGACCGCATCGCCAAGGAGACGAACGGGCGCGTCGAGATCAAGATCTTCCCGAACAATCAGCTGGGCGGCGACACCGACATGCTGAGCCAGGTCCGCAGTGGCGGCATCACCTTCTTCACCCCCTCGGCGCTTGTCATCGCGACGCTGGTGCCGGTCGCGGCGATCAATGCCGTGGGCTTCGCTTTCTCCGACTATGATCAGGTCTGGAAGGCGATGGACGGCCCCGTCGGCGCCCATGTCCGCCAGGCGATCGAAAAGGTGAACCTCTACGCTTTCGAGAAGATGTGGGATAACGGCTTCCGCCAGATGACGACCTCGGGTCGCCCGATCGAGAGCGCCAAGGACATGGCCGGCCTCAAGATCCGCGTGCCTGTCAGCCCGCTGTCGATCGCGATGTTCAAGGCGCTCGACGCGTCGCCGGCGAGCCTCCAGTTTTCCGAGGTTTATTCCTCGCTTCAGACGAAGATCGTCGATGCGCAGGAAAACCCGCTGCCGATCATTCAGGTCGCCAAGCTCTACGAGGTGCAGAAGAGCTGCGCAGTCTCCAACCACATCTGGGACGGCTTCTGGTTCATCGCCAATGGCCGCGCCTGGCGCGGCCTGCCGCCGGACGTGCAGAAGATCGTGGCCGCCGCGATCAACGATGCCGGCGTGGCCCAACGCAACGACATCAAGAAGCTCAACGAGACCGTCCAGGCCGATCTGCAGTCGAAGGGTCTCGCGTTCAACAAGACCGACCCAAACTCCTTCCGCGCCAAGCTGCGCGACTCTGGCTTCTACAAGGATTGGCAGGAGCGCTTCGGCAAGGAGGCCTGGGACCTGCTTGAAGGCTCCGTCGGCAAGCTCGCCTGAGCACCGCGACCCGATCGGGAGGCTGACGAATGGATGTGCACGGCGCAACGCTGCAAGAGCCTGCGTGCCTGCCCCTGACGGGACTGGCGCGAGCGGCCGACAGGTTCGAGCGCGGCCTCGGCGGACTGGTCGAGTTCGTCGCGGCGGTGATCGTGCTCGCCGAGATCGTCATTCTTGGTGCCGGCGTGACCGCCCGCTACGTCTTCCACGCGCCGCTGGTCTGGGCGGACGAGCTCGCCTCGATCCTGTTCCTGTGGCTGTCGATGCTCGGCGCGGTGATCGCATTGCGCCGTGGCGAGCATATGCGGATGACCGGGCTCGTCAGCCGCGTCTCGCCCGGCACCCGTGCGGTGCTGGAGGCGCTCGCCATCACCGCCGCGATCGCCTTCCTGCTGATGATCCTGCCGCATGCGCTGGAATATGCCGAGGAAGAGCATTTCATTGTCACGCCGGCGCTTGAGGTGAGCAATGCCTGGCGCGCCGCCGCCTTGCCGCTCGGCACGAGTTTGATGCTGATCGTCGCCTGCCTGCGCCTGATGCGCCTAGGCGCGCTCAAGCCCATTCTTCTGGCCATTGCGATCACGGCGGCGTTCGTCGCCCTGTTCTGGTTCGCCGGCCCAATGCTGAAGCCGCTGGGCAAGCTCAACCTGATCGTCTTCTTCGTCGGGGTCGTCGCCCTCAACGTCTTCTCCGGCGTGCCGATCGCGTTTTCCTTCGCCCTCGCCACCTTCGGCTATCTCGCCTGCACGACCTCGACCCCGATGCTCGTCATGGTCGGGCGCCTCGACGAGGGCATGAGCCATCTCATCCTGCTCGCCGTCCCCCTCTTCATCTTCCTCGGCGCCCTGATCGAGATGACCGGCATGGCGCGCGCCATGATCCAGTTCCTCGCCTCGCTGCTCGGCCATGTCCGCGGCGGGCTGTCCTATGTGCTGATCGGCGCGATGTATCTGGTCTCCGGCATCTCCGGCTCGAAGATCGCCGACATGGCCGCGATCGCCCCGGTCCTCTTCCCGGAAATGCAGAAGCGCGGCGCCAAGCCCGGCGACCTCGTCGCGCTGCTCTCCGCCACCGGCGCCCAGACCGAGACCATCCCACCCTCGATCGTGCTGATCACCATCGGCTCGGTCACCGGCGTCTCGATCGCCGCGCTGTTCACCGGCGGCATGCTGCCGGCGCTGGTACTGGGCATCGCGCTCTGCTTCGTCGTCTGGTGGCGCTATCGTGGAGAAGATCTGAGCCATGTGGTCCGGCATTCGAGCCGCGAG
Source organism: Allobosea sp. OAE752 (assembly GCF_050433265.1). Taxonomy (NCBI): domain Bacteria; kingdom Pseudomonadati; phylum Pseudomonadota; class Alphaproteobacteria; order Hyphomicrobiales; family Alloboseaceae; genus Allobosea; species Allobosea sp. OAE752. The sequence goes on along the minus strand of NZ_JBNPXO010000006.1, from coordinate 283,169 downwards.
ATCGCCAAGCTCTGCCTCATCGCGCTCCCCGCGATTGCCTTGCCCTTCGTCATCCGCGCCGCGGTCGTCGAAGGCGTTGCCACCGCGACCGAGGTTTCGACCATCGGTATCGCTTATGCCGTGCTGGCGGGGCTCCTGATCTATCGACAGTTCGATGTCCGCCGCCTCGGCAAGATGCTGGTCGACACGGCCTCGCTCACCGGCGCGATCATCTTCATCGTCGGCTGCGCCACCGCGATGGCCTGGGGGCTGACGCAATCGGGCTTCTCGCAGGATCTGGCCCGCGCCATGTCGTCGGTGCCCGGCGGAGGCTGGGGCTTCCTCGCCATCTCAATCCTGGCCTTCATCATTCTCGGGAGCGTGCTGGAAGGCATCCCGGCGATCGTGCTGTTCGGGCCTCTGCTCTTCCCTATCGCCAAGCAAGTTGGCGTGCATGAGGTCCATTATGCCATGGTCGTGATCTTCGCGATGGGCATCGGCCTGTTCGCCCCGCCTTTCGGCGTCGGCTATTACGGCGCCTGCGCCATCTCCAAGGTCAATCCCGACGACGGCCTCAAATACATCTGGGGCTACATGCTGGCCTTGCTGATCGGCCTTGTCGTGGTCGCCGCCTTCCCTTGGCTCTCCACCGGCTTCCTGAAATTCTGAACTGCTTGCATCGAGGTCATCACCATGAGCCGCTTTTTCGGCCAGATCCGCCAGGCCGGCTATGTCGTGCCTGATATCGAGGCCGCGATGGATTACTGGAGCCGCGTACTCGGCGTCGGCCCCTTCTTCTACAATCCCAAGGTTCCGATCCGGAATTACCGCTACAAGGGCGAGGCCCATGAGCCGCACAATTCCGTGGCGCTCGCCAATTCAGGGCCGCTCCAAATCGAACTGATCCAGTGCCGCAACGACGTGCCGTCGATGTACAAGGACTTCACCGATGCCGGCCATAGCGGCCTGCAGCACGTCGCCTACTGGACGTCGGATTACGACGCAGACCTTGAGCGGTTGCTGGCGGAAGGCTTCAAGCCGGTGATGAGCGGCGAGGTCGGCGAGCGCGGCCGCTTCATCTATTTCGATACGCATTATCACCCGGGCACCGTGATCGAGCTGTCGGAAGTGGCGGGGCCCAAGGGCGAGATGTTCCGGTTGATCCGCGAGGCGTCTGAAGGCTGGGACGGCAAGGATCCGGTACGGCCCTTCCCCGATCTCACGAAGCTTGCCGCAGCAAAGCGGTGACGCGGGCATGATGAACCATGACCGTTTCGAAGCCAGCTACCTGATCGAGACGCCGCTCGATCCCGCGCGCGTCGCCGAGATTATGGCCGGCGAGCAGTCAAGCGGTACCTTCACCCGTGTCGCTGGCGAAACCGACGCATTGCGCAATCGTACGCGGGCCGTTGTCACACAGGTGGAGGAGTTCGCGCCCGCCGCGACGCCGAGCCTTCCCAATGCCTGGCTCGCCCGCAAAGGCGTCTCTGGTCCTTATCGGCGGGCGCAGGTCTCCATCTCGTTCCCGGTCTCGAATGTCGGCGCCAATCTGGCCACGCTCGCCTCGATCGTCGCCGGCAATCTCTTCGACCTCGGCGAGACCACCGGGCTGCGTTTGGACAGCATCCGTCTTCCTGAGAGCTATCGCCGGCGCTTCGCGCTGCCTGCGCAGGGCATCGCCGGCACCCGTAGGCTCACCGGTGTGGACGCGGGCCCGCTGGTCGGCTCGATCATCAAGCCCAATGTCGGATTGAGCCCGGATGAGACAGCCGAACTCGTCGCGACGCTCTGCGCCGCCGGCCTCGACTTCATCAAGGATGACGAGATTTCAGCCAACCCGGACCATGCGCCACTCGCCGAACGCATCCCGGCGGTGATGGCGGCGGTCCGCCGCCATGCCGACCGAACCGGCAAGCAGGTCATGATCGCGTTCAACATCACGGACGAGACCGACGCGATGAGGCGCCATGCCGATCTCGTGGCGCGCGAAGGTGGCAACTGCGTGATGGCAAGCCTGAACTGGTGCGGCTTCTCCGGCATAGAGACCTTGCGCCGCTCGACCGATCTTGTCTTGCACGGCCATCGCAATGGCTATGGCGCGGTCTCACGCCATCCCTGGCTCGGCATCTCCTTTCAGGCTTATCAGACGCTCTGGCGACTGGCTGGCGTCGACCACATGCATGTCCATGGCGTGCAGGGTAAATTTGCGCAGGAGGACGAAGAAGTCGTCTCCTCAGCACGCGACTGCGTGACGCCGCTGACCGAAGACCTAGATGACCGGGTCCTGCCCGCCTTCTCCTCCGGCCAATGGGCCGGAACGGCGCAGCCGACCTGGGATGCGATCGGCCATGCCGATCTCCTGTTCATGGCAGGCGGCGGCATCCTGGCGCATCCGGGCGGGCCGGCCGCCGGCGTCGCCAGCATCCGCCAGGCCTGGGCGGCGGTGGCCGCGGGCGTGTCATTATCCGAGGCAGCCCAATGGCAGCCGGAACTGAAGCAGGCACTCGATACTTTCGGCGCCAAACCGTGCTGACCCCGAGATGACAATCCCGCCCTTCTACGGTTGGTTCGGTGACGACTTCACCGGCGCAACGGACACCCTCGCCATGCTCGCCGAGCGCGGCTTTCGGGCGCTACTCTTTCTCGGCATTCCCACCCCGGAGCAACTGGCCTCTGCCGGACCTCTCGACGCGGTTGGTATCGCGGGTGCGACCCGCTCGATGCCTCCAACCGAGATGGGCCCCGTGCTCGACACTGCCGGCCGCTTCTTCGCGCAGCTCGGCGTGCGGATCATGCACTACAAGTGCTGCTCCACCTTCGATAGCGCCCCTCACGTCGGCAACATCGGTGCCGCCGTCGCGGCGTTGAGGCCGCATTTTCCGGAAGGGCCAATCTCGATCATCGGCGGGCAACCCAATCTCGGCCGCTATTGCCTTTTCGGTCATCTCTTTGCTGCGGCCGGCGATGGTGAAGTCTACCGGATCGACCGGCACCCGACGATGAGCCGTCACCCCGTCACGCCGATGGTTGAGGCCGATCTGAGGCGGCATCTCGGGCTTCAAGGCTTCGGATCGATCAGCCTCGTGGACTACAGGGCCCTGGAAGGCGCAGGACCAGCGAATATTCTGGATCGGGACATCATCCTCTTCGATGTGTCACGCGAGAGCGACCTCACAGTGATCGCCGATCGGCTTCGGAAGTCTCTCGATGCCGCGCCTGGCCTGTTCGTAGGTGCGAGTTCGGTTGCGCGGATGGCGGCGCAACTCTTGGGGGGGACGGGGGAGCCGGCTGCGTCACAGCCTGTTGCACGATCGTACGGCCCTGTGCTTGCGCTGGTCGGTTCCCTCTCGCCCGTCACGCGAGCCCAGGTCGAGACCGCAAGCGGCTTCGCGCATCTGCCTGTCGATGCCGACCGGCTGCGCGATGAGCCATCCTATGGGCAGACGCTCTCTGAGCAAGCCCTGGAACTCCTCGCCGTCGGCGACACCATGCTCGTCACGAGACCACCTGACGGCGCTCCGGGCGATCCGCGCTCCGTCGCACAGGAGACCGGCCGTCTGATGCGCAGAATCATGGACCGTGCCCGCATCTCACGCCTCGTCGTCGCCGGCGGAGACACCTCCACTCTCGCAATCAAAGCGCTCGACATCTGGGGCCTATCTTACCGGGCCCCGCTGGTTGATGGAGCACCGCTTTGCCGCGCCCATAGCGCAGTTCAACAGTTGGATGGTTTGGAAGTTGTCTTGAAGGGTGGTCAGATGGGTCCAGTCGATTTCTTCCAGTTGGCTTCAAATTGAACGCCCATCTGCATCAGTCGCCTTCACACGGCGCTTCACGAGCAACTCCTGGATTGTTTTTGGTTTGAATTGGCTGGCGAAGTCACAGTGCCACAAGCTGACGTTGAAGGACCGCCCGGCAGCAGACGGTCTCAGCTTCAAGTCACCGGCGATGTTTTCCGAACGTGATCGATGAACGCGTGTAGCGGGATCGGCACCAGCCGGCGGCCTGGACAATAGAGAAACGAGCGCTCTCCGATCGACCGCAATTCAGGCGGGGATCGGCGGCGTTTAAGTAGCGAAAGTGGAGTTTGGCGTGCCGTCTCGGGCGATGATGAGAACTATGTCTGCTCCATAGTCCTCTACATTGAGAGCGGGGACATCGGCACCGCAGGAACGAGATCACTTCCGTCTGCCCAGACTATTGGATGCGAGGCCGAGGTTCGCGCAAAGCTCGGCATGGAAGACGAGCTGCGCAAGGCTACGCTCCCGCTCGTGGCGCAGGTTCGCAACGAGCCCCACAACCTGATCTACACGAGGATCGCACCGCGCCCGGCCATTTCATCTTCTACGAGATCTTCGCCACCGAGGCGGATTTCCAGGCGCGCAACGCGACGCCGCACGTGCAAACCTGAGTTCGCGCGCCTGCCCGAACTCGCAGAAGGCGGTGTCGCGGTCACGCATATGCAGATGCTCTCTGAAGCAAAGCGAGACCAGAACGACAAAGCATCGATTGGGCAGGAAAACGGGGCCCGCTCTCCTGCCCACAGAGCAGATTTGGCGCAGACTCACTGTCTGTTTCCCATTCGGCGTGGTCATTCGAAAAGGTGGAATCCTCAGGGCCGCCTCGCGCCACAACGCGGCTCGCGTCCCCTCAGCAGGCGGGTCTTTGGCGCATTGAGCTCAACTGGCGTGGGGCGACCGTTCTATCGATCGCCAAGCTTGCAGCCGGTCACCTGGAATGCTAGTGCACTTGTATACAAGAAGACGTTATCAAAATGATCCAGGGTGGAAATGGAGCCTATTGCCGTCAGCGTCGCGCGGCCGCACGCGCTCAGCCTGATTTCAGGCTCGCGGCCGAATCCCGGACCGGGTGAAGTGAAGCTGCGTGTCCGTCGCGCCGGAATCTGCGGCTCCGACATGCATATTCTCCACGGCTCCAATCCCTTTGCCCGCTATCCCCGCATCATCGGCCATGAATTCGCCGGCGAGATCACCGCGATCGGCGAAGGCGTCTCGGCGCTCGCGATCGGCGATCGTGTCGTCGCCGATCCGGTCGTCTCCTGCGGCCATTGCTATCCCTGCCGCCGCGGCCGGCCCAATGTTTGCGCCACACTCGAGGTCATCGGCGTCCATCGCGACGGCGGCTTCAGCAGCGAGGCGATCCTGCCGGCGAAGAACGCGGTGAAGGTTTCGCGCGACCTGTCATTTGCCGTGGCAGCCCTGGCCGAGCCGCTTTCGGTCGCCGCCAACGTGCTGACCGCGACGGGCTGCGATACCGAGGACACCGTGCTGGTCTATGGCGCGGGCACGGTCGGCATCACGGTGCTGCAAGTCGCCAAGCTGAAGGGCGCCCGCTGCATCGTCGTCGATATCGACGAGGCCCGGCTGGAGCGCGCCAAGAGCTTCGGCGCCGATCTCACCATCCACTCCCCTTCCCGCTCCGTTCCCGAAGCCGTGAAAGCGGAAATGGACGGCCTCGGCCCTTCGGTCGTGATCGACGGCGCCGGCATCCCGGCCTTGCTGGAGGAAGCCTGCCGGGTCGCGAGCCCCGCCGGCCGGATCGGACTGCTCGGCTTCTCGCCGGCACCCTGCAATGTCAGCCAGCAGGAAATCGTCCGGAAGGAGCTGTCGCTCTTCGGCTCGCGCCTGAACCGGCGGCTCATTCCCGAGGTCGTGAGCTGGCTTGAAAGCGGCCGCCTCGATCCGGCAGCCATGATCACGCAGACCTTCGCCGCGCGCGATGCGCGAGCGGCCTTCGATTTCGTCGAGACGCACCCCGATCGCTTGCTCAAGGTCCAGCTCGCCTTCGACGAATAAACCCGGCCTGACCGGGCCTCGCTTACAGGAAAGGGAGAGAAACAATGTTGTCCAAGCGCGGAATCATGAAGTCGCTTTGCGGTATCGCGGCGGTGGGGCTGTTCGGCATGGCCACGCTCGCGTCAGCGCAGGCGCAGAACGCCCCCGGCATTCTCCAGAGCATCCTCCAGCGCGGCACGATCCGCATCGCGGTCCTCGGCAGCCTGCCGCCCTATAGCCGCGTGATGCCCAATGGCGAGCCGGAAGGGTACGATATCGACATCGCCAAGCGGCTCGCAGAGGCGCTGAAGGTCAAGCCAGAATTCATCATCTCGGACATCCCGGCGCGCGTCACCGCCCTGCAGACCCGCAAGGCGGACGTCACGATCGCGGACTTCACCCGCAACGTCGAGCGCTCGACCTCGATCGCCTTCACCAACCCCTATCTCGTCACCACGATGCGCCTGCTCCTGCCGGCGAACAGCCCCTACAAGACCATCGCGGAGGCCAACGAGGCCGGCATCCGCGTCGCGATCTCGCGCGGCGGCACCGCCGAGCGCGCCGTCCCGGCCAATATGCCCAAGGCCCAGATCATCCGCTTCAACACCCAGGCCGACGAGCTCAACGCCGTGCTGACCGGCCAGGCCGATGCGATGGCCGAGGACAATTTCTACAACGGCAACGCGATCAAGGAGAATCCGGGCAAGCTGCGCGAGGCCGAGGGCGACCTGGCCCGCGCCGAAATCGCCATCGGCCTGCCGGCCGGCGACGCGGACTGGCTGCGCGTGCTCAACCTGTTCGTCGATCAGTTCAATGCCTCCGGCGACAACAAGAAGCTGTTCCAGAAGTGGTTCGGCTTCGAGCAGCCGCCGATCCAGGCGAAATACTGAGTTCGCACATGCGGCGACGCCCTCACGGGCGTCGCTCTTCCGCCGCGGAGTGTATCGGCGCCAGTTGAGCCGATGCCGGACAGGAAGGCCTGATCGGTGCCCTATTATTTCTCGTTTCGCAGCATTTACCCCTATCTCGGCGATCTCGCTGCCGCAGCTCAGGCGACGCTGCTGCTGTCCGTGCTCGCGATCGTGCTGAGCGTTGCAATCGGCTCCGGGGTCGCGCTGATGCGCCGCTCGGATTCGCGCCTCCTGCGCTTTACAGGCGGGCTCTATGTCGAGGTGATGCGCAACACGCCGCTGCTGGTCATCCTCTACATCGTCTATTTCGCGCTACCGCAGCTCGGCCTGCGCATGTCGCCCTTCAATTCCGCGCTGATCGGGCTGACGCTGAACAGCGCCGGCTATATGGCCGAGATCATTCGCGCCGGCCTCGTCGCCGTGCCGCCCGGCCAGTTCGAGGCCGCCGCCTCGCAGGGCTTCACCCGCTTTCAGCTCTACCGCCACATCGTGCTGCCGCAGGTCTTCCGCACCATATACGCCCCGCTCGGCAACCAGTTCATCGCCGTCATCCTCGCGTCCTCGCTGGCCTCGGCCGTCGCGGTCGAAGAGGTCGCGTCCTGGATGCAGACGGTCGGCTCCTCCTCCTTCCGCTTCTTCGAGACCTTCGTCATCGCGGCGGTGGTCTATCTGGTGCTCTGCCAGATCGTAAATCTCGGACGCATCGCCATCGGGCGCTGGCTGTTCCGCCAGCCGGAGGCCTATCGATGAGCGCGCAACTGCTCACCTACATGCCGCTGCTGCTGAAGGCGGCGCTCGTCACCATCTGGCTGTCCTGGCTCGCCCTGCTGATCGGCGCGGTCGGCGGCACGCTGATCGCGCTTGCCAGGATGTCCACGTTCCTGCCGCTCAGGCTGCTGGCACTGCTGTTCACGGAGTTCTTCCGCTCGATCCCGATCCTGATCGTGCTGTTCTTCGTCTTCTTCGGCATGCCGCTGGTCTTCGGGATCGATCTGTCTCCGTTCACCGCAACGACCGTCGCTCTGGCGCTCCATGCCAGCTCGACCATGTCCGAGGTCATCCGCGCCGGGCTCGAAAGCGTCGGCAAGGGCCAGTGGGAAGCGGCGCGGGCCGCCGGCATGACCTATTGGCAGATGATGCGCCACGTCATCGTGCCCCAGGCGCTGCGCGTCATCCTGCCGCCTTCGGTCGGCGTCTATATCGCGACGCTGAAGGAATCCTCGCTCGCCTCGATCATCGGCTATGTCGAGCTGACCAAGACCGGCCTCCTGATCCGCGAGACCATGGGCTCGAGCTTCGTGCCGCTGCTCCTGCTGGCGCTGATCTACTTCCTCATCAACTACGGCATCTCGCTCGGCGGGGCTGCGCTCGAACGGCGCTTCCACGTCAACACCCGCCTCATGACGGCCGGAGCAGGACAATGACCGACACCGTTCTCAAGTTCGACCATGTCGTGAAGCGCTTCGGGGACAGGACGATCCTCGACGGCGTCTCGACCACCGTGCAGGCCGGCGAGATCGTCTGCTTCATCGGCCCCTCCGGCACCGGCAAGTCGACGCTCCTGCGCTGCGTCAACGGCCTCGAGACCATCGAGGGCGGCAACATCCTCTTCGAGGGCAAGGCCGTGCAAGCCAAGCAGCGCAGCATCATCGACGTGCGCCGCCGCATCGGCATGATCTTCCAGCACTTCAATCTCTACCCGCATCTGACGGCGCTGGAAAACGTCATGCTGGCTCCGGTCGTCGTCCATGGCGAGGACCGCAAGACCGTCGAGGAGCGGGCGCGAGGCCTGTTCGAGAAGGTCCGGCTGTCGCACCGCATCAACGCCTATCCGGCGCAGATGTCCGGCGGCGAGCAGCAGCGCGTCGCGATCGCCCGCGCGCTCGCGACCAATCCGCATATCCTGCTGTTCGACGAGCCGACCTCGGCGCTGGACCCCGAGACCGTCGGCGAAGTGCTGGCCGTGATGCGCGACCTTGCCGTGGAAGGCCGGACCATGCTGGTCGTGACGCACGAGATCAGGTTCGCGGCCGATGTCGGCACGCGCATGGTCTTCCTGGACGGCGGCAAGATCGTCGAGGAAGGCAACCCGCGCGAGATGCTGGCGGCTCCCAAGAGCGAGCGCGCCAAGCGCTTCCTCAGCACCATCAGCAACGCCGCGCATTGACGCCCGATGGTCGTGGTCCCGAAAGCCGAGAGCCGCTGGACCGTCACCCAGGTCTATGACGACCTGAGCGGGCGTATCCTCACGGGCCAGTTGCGGCCGGGAGAGGCACTGTCCGAGATCAAGATGGCAGCGCATTACGGCCTGAGCCGGACACCGGTCCGCCAGGCCTTTCACCGCCTTTCCGTCGAGGGCTTGCTCTCCATCGTCCCTCAGGTCGGCAGCTTCGTCGCGCCGATTCAGCTATCGGCCGTTCGCGATGCGCAATTCGTGCGGCAAACCGTGGAATGCCGCGCCGTGCGCAGCGCCGCCCTCGCTACGGGCCACGAGAAGGAGCGCGTGCTGAACGGTTTGCTCAAGGAGCAGGCCAGGATCATCACGCGCCGCGACCATTATGGGTTCTTCAGCTCCGATGAGGATCTACACCGGGCGCTCATGCTGATCGCCGGTCATCCGCATGTCTGGGATTTCATTCTCTCGATGAAAACCCAGCTCGATCGCCTGCGCTATCTCTCGCTGGAGAGCCAGGAGTGGCTCGAAATGATCTTCCACCAGCATGAGCAACTGGTGAAATGCGTGCTCTCGCAGGATGCCGACGGAGCCGTGGCGTTGATGGAGACCCATCTGCACAGCGCCTCGCTGGCGCTCGAAAAGATCGCCGTCGAGCACGCCGAGTTTTTCGAGGATTCGCCTCCTCAGCCCGGCGGCACGCCGCCGAAATCGCTTTGAACTTGCCTATCTGAGAAAGCGCGAGACCATGGAACAGACCTGGCGGTGGTGGGGACCCAACGACATCATCCCCCTCGATCACATCCGGCAGACCGGCGCGACCGGGCTGGTGACGGCCCTGCACGAGGTGCCGGCGGGCGAGGTCTGGACACGCGAGCAGATCCGCGCCCGCTTCGATGCCATCGCCGCCAGGCCCGAGCTCGGCCTGCGCTGGAGCGTCGTCGAGAGCCTCTGGATCCATGAGAAGATCAAGCTGGCGGAGGATGATGTCGAGCCGCTCTACGAGCGCTTCCGCCAGTCGATGGTGAACCTCGCCGAGGCCGGCGTGCACATTATCTGCTACAACTTCATGCCGGTGCTCGATTGGGCCCGGACCGTGCTGCGTCACAAACTGCCGAGCGGCGCCATGGCCCTGCGCTTCAACGCGCATGAGTTCGCGGCCTTCGACTGCTTCATGCTGCAACGCGAGGGTGCGGAGGCCGACGTATCGCCCGAGGTGCTGGCCCGCGCCAAGGAATGGTACGACGCCTCGACGCAAGCCGACCGCGACCGCCTGCTCGCCACGATCATGGCCGGCTTGCCGGGCGCCTATGACCGCTACGACATCGAGGGTCTGCGCGTCATGCTGAAGCGTTATCACGGCGTCGGCCGCGAGCAGCTCCGCGACAACCTGATCCGCTTCCTCAAGGCGATCATCCCGACCGCCGAGAAGGTCGGCATCCGCATGGCGATCCATCCGGACGATCCGCCGCGGTCGCTGCTCGGCCTGCCGCGCATCGCCGGCTCCATGGAGGATTTCGAGGCGATCCTCAGCGCGGTCGACAGCCCCTCCAACGGCCTGACCTTCTGCACCGGTTCGCTCGGGGCCAATCCGAAGAACGATCCCGTCGCGATCGCCGAGCGCTTCGCCGATCGGATCCATTTCGCCCATCTGCGCAACGTCGCCAACGATCCCGACGGCTCCTTCATGGAAGCCGATCATCTCGGCGGCGATACCAACATGGTCGCGGTCATCCGGGTCCTGCTGCGCGAGCAGGCGCGGCGCAAGGCCGCCGGGCAAGCCGACTGGCGCATCCCCTTCCGGTCCGACCACGGCCATGAATTGCTCGACGACATCGGCAAGCCGACCTTCCCGGGCTACCCGGCGATCGGCCGCATGCGCGGCCTCGCCGAATTGCGCGGCGTGATGACGGCGCTGGCCGACGAGCACGGGTGGCCGCTGTGAGCGAAACCGGGAAGGTCCTTGCCGGCAAGACCGCCTGGGTGACGGGGGCCGCCAGCGGCATCGGCGAGGCCACGGCGCTTGCCTTGAGCCGCGCCGGCGCGACGGTGGCGCTGACCGGGCGGCGTCTGGAGCCGCTGGAGCAGCTCGCCGCGCGCATCGCGGGCGAAGGCGGGGAGGCGATCGTCGCCCCCGCCGACGTAGCCGATGTCGCGGCTATCGAGCGCGCGCTCGCGCTCCTCGTCGGCCGCTCGCTGGACATCGTCGTCAGCAATGCCGGCACGAACATTCCCGACCGCTCCTGGTCCAAGCTGACGCCGGATTCGGTCGACCTGCTGCTCGATGCCAATCTACGCGGCGCGCTCCAGCTCTCGCGGGCGGTGCTGCCGGTGATGCAGGCGCAGGGCGGCGGCGTCCTCATCCATATCGGCTCGCTGGCGGCGCATGTCCTCAGCGCCGGCCCCGGTCCGGTCTATACGGCCGCCAAGAGCGGTGTCGTCGCCATGAGCCATGCGATCAATATCGAGCACGGGGTGCACGGCATCCGCTCCTGCGTACTCTCGCCGGGCGATACGCTGACGCCGTTGATGGACAAGCGGCCAGTCAAGATGAGCGACGAGGTGCGGGCCCGGATGCTTCGCCCCGAGGATATCGCCGGCCTCGTGCTGCACGTCGCGACGCTGCCGCCGCATGTCTGCGTCAACGAGATCATCGTGACGCCGACATCGCTCGTCTGACAGCCAAACATGAGGTCAGAGGCGAGCACCAAGGCTCCGAGCAGGATCGCGCCCGTCACCCAGTCGAGTAGTCCGGCCGAGGACGGCCGTCGGGCTCAAGAAGAACGGCGCCTTCAAACTGTAGCGTGCCCACAGCCCACAAAGGTAGCCGACGCCGGACAGGCTGAGCGCTATCGCTAAAACTCCGGCGAGCAGAGCAGCGACAAAACCGCCACCGCCACTCGAGAGGAACGGCAGGACAGACAGTGCTGCCAGGCCGCGAACGAAACTCATCTTCGCGGAGAAGCTGGTTCTCGGCGCCGTGAAATGGCACTCTGCCCGCCATGCGCATCCTGCTGATCGAGGACAATCGCGAGCTCGCCGACTGGCTCTCCCGCCTGCTGCGCAAGAGCCGGTATGTCGTCGATGCGATCTATGACGGCGCGGATGCGGATGCCGCGCTGGCGACGCAGCTCTATGATCTGATCATCCTCGATATCGGTCTGCCCAACATGACCGGCCTGGAGCTGCTGCGGCGCTTCCGGCAGCGGCGCGGGCTCACTCCTGTGATCATCCTGACCGCCAATGACGCGGTTTCGAGCCGTGTGGCCGGGCTCGACGCCGGAGCCGACGACTATCTGGTCAAGCCTTTCGATCCGCAGGAGCTCGAAGCCCGTATCCGGGCCCAGCTACGCCGCAAGCAGGACAGCCGCGTTCCCCACCCCGCCTTCGGGCCACTGGTCCTGGAAACCGAGAGCCGCCAGTTCAAGCTCGAAAGCACTCCGCTGGATCTGACGGCGCGGGAGTACAGCGTTCTCGAAGCCCTCCTGCTGGCGTCGGGGCGCGTGGTCTCGAAAGCGGCCCTGACCGAAACGGTCTTCGGTCTCAACGACGACGCGACCGACAATGCGATCGAGATCTATGTCCACCGCGTCCGGAAAAAGCTGGGCGATGGCCCGATTGCGATCGGCACCTTGCGCGGGCTCGGCTATGCGTTGAGAAAGACTGCCGGCTAGAGCCGGAAATCCGAAGCGGCGACGCATCTAGACAGTGAGAGCAGGGTTCTTGCGAAAAGCCGGTTCCCCCTTTTTCGCATCCGGCTCGAGGAGCCTGCGCGCCGAGCTGCTGGGCTGGCTGCTGCTGCCTCTGGCCGGTATCGTCGTCTACAACGGCTGGACGGCACAGCGCAGCGCCGAAACCGTGGCCAATCTGATCACCGATCGCATGCTGCTGGCCTCGGCGCGCGTGATCGCCGAGCAGGTTCGCGAAACCGACGGGCGCGTCGAAGCGCTGATCCCGCCTTCGGCGCTGGAAATGTTCGCCTCGCCGGATCGCGACAGGGTGATCTATCGGGTGCTGTCGCCCACGGGGCAGCTGATCGCCGGATTTCCGGATATCGAGATGCCGCCTCAGCCGCCGCGCGATCTCCAGCCCGTCTTCTACAATGCGCGTTTCCGCGTCGACGATATCCGGGGCGTGGCTCTCGCACAGCCGGTGATCTCGGAAACCGCCGGGGGCAACGCGCTCGTCATCGTCGCCGCGACGTTAAACGGGCGCGACCGGCTGGTCCGGGAGCTCTGGCTGAGGTCGCTGCGCGACCAGGCGATCCTCGTCTGCATCGCCGCCCTGCTGGCGCTGCTGGGGCTCCGCAGCGGCCTTGCGCCGCTCCTGCGGGTCCGAAATGCCCTGCAGTCGCGCGATCCCGGCTCCCTGCAACCCTTGCGGCGGGAGGATGTGCAGACCGAGCTGCAGCCGCTGATCGATGCGCTCAACCAGGCCTTTGCGCGCGTGCAACGCTACATCGATCTGCAGCGACGCTTCGTGGCCGATGCCTCGCATCAGTTGCGTACGCCGCTCGCCGTGCTCAAGACGCAGGCCGCGACGGGGCTGCGCGAGGAGACCTCCGCGGGCAAGAGCGACGCGCTGGCCGCGATCGACGGCGGCATCGACGCCATGGGCCGCCTCGTCAATCAGTTGCTGACGCTGGCGCGCGCGGAGCCCGGTGGAGCCGCCTTGCGCAAGGAACGGATCGATCTCGCCCCCATCGCGCGCGCGGCTTTGGAGAGCCTGGCCGGCATCGCTTTCGACCGGAGCGTGGATCTTTCCTTCGAGGACAAGGTCGGCACCCTCCCTCTGGTCGGCCACAGCACGCTGCTGCGGGAGCTCGTGGTCAATCTGGTCGAGAACGCGCTTCGCCACGGGCCCTCCGGGGGCGCCGTGCGCGTGACGCTCGACCGGCAGGGCACGCAGGCCCTGCTGATCGTCGAGGACGAGGGGCCGGGCATTCCCGAGGCGGAGCGGGAACGCGTCTTCGAGCGCTTCCACCGGCTCGCTCCGGCGACGGTCGAAGGAACAGGGCTCGGACTCGCGATCGTTCGCGAGATCGTCGCGGCCCATGGCGGGACGATCTCGCTTTCCGACAGATCCGGCGGACCGGGACTGCGCGTCCTGGTCGAACTGCCCGTGGCGGACCGAGATGGCACACCACGGGAGGAGCCTCACTGAGTGTCGTGAAGGGGCGCCGGGCGCCAGGTCGCCAGCCGGTTCTCGACCAGCGTCATCAGATATTCCGCCGCCAGCGCCACGATCATGATGACCACGATCGCCGCATACATGCCGGCCGCATCGAAGGTGCCCTTGGCGATGTTGATGAGCAGCCCGATGCCGTGGCGGGAGCCGACGAACTCACCCACGATCGCGCCGATGATCGCGAAGCCGAAGCTCACATGCAGCGATGCGAAGATCCAGCTCATGGCCGAGGGGATCACCACTGAACGGGTGAGCTGCCATCCCTTCGCGCCCAGGATCTGGGCATTGGCCATCAGGTTGCGGTCCGCCTCGCGCACGCCCTGGAAAGCGTTGGCGAAGACGACGAAGAACACCATCACGAAGGCCAGCGCCACCTTGGAAGCGAGGCCGAGCCCGAAGATCATGATGAAGATCGGCGCCAGGACGACGCGCGGGACGGAGTTGATCAGCTTGATGTAGATCGAGAAGATGTCGGAGAGCATCCGGTTGCGGCCGAGCGCGATGCCGACGACGATGCCCGTCACCGAGCCCAGCGCGAAGCCCGCCAGCGCCTCCTCCATCGTCACCCAGAGATGGAGCCAGAGCGGGCCCTCCGAGGTGCCGTTGACCACCCAGTCGACCAGCCGTTCCCAGATCGCGCTCGGGCGCGAGAAGAAGAACTCGTCGATGATGCCGAGCCGGGCGCCCGCTTCCCAGCCGCCGAGCAGGACGAAGAGGATCACCCAGCGCCAGAACAGGACCGTCCGGCGGCGGTTGCGGGCGGCCTTGGCGGCGGCCGCCTCGATTTCGGCATCCGACGTGCCGGGCCGGAAGGTCGTGTCGGCTGTGAGGGCTATATCGGTCATGATCGATCTCCTCAGGCAGCCACGGCTTCGTCGCGGGCGGCGCCACGCTCGACCTCGTCGCGCAGATCGTCCCAGATCGTGCGCGAGAGGGCGATGAAGTCCTCCTGGTAGCGGATCTCGGCGACCACGCGCGGGCGCGGCAGCGCCACCGGATAGACCGACTTCACGGTCGCGGGGCCGGCGGTGAGCACATAGACCTTGTCGGCCAGCGCGATGGCTTCCTCGAGATCATGCGTCACGAAGATCACGGAGGCCTTCGCCTCGGACCACAATCCGAGCAGCACGTCGTGCATGATCACCCGCGTCTGCACGTCGAGCGCGGAAAAGGGCTCGTCCATCAGCAGGATCTGCGGCTCGTTGATGAAGGTCTGCGCCAGCGAGACGCGCTTGCGCATGCCTCCGGAAAGCTGATGCGGATATTTGCTCTCATGGCCGCTCAGATGGACCCGCGCCAGCCATTCGCGGGCCTTCGCATAGGCCTCCTCGCGCGGCTTGCCGCGGAAGAGCGGGCCGGCCACGACGTTGTCGATGACGCTGCGCCAGGGAAAGAGCGCGTCCGTCTGGAAGGCGAAGCCGATCCGGGGATCGATGCCGTCGACCGGGCCGCCGAAGAGCCGAACCTCGCCGCTCGACGGCCTGGCGAGGCCGGTGACGAGGTTGAGCGTCGTCGATTTGCCGCAGCCGGTCGGGCCGACCACCGCGACGAACTCGCCGCGGCCGACGCTCATGTTGAAGTCGCGGATGGCCGTCATCGACTTGCCGTCCGGAGTCAGGAAGCGGCGGCTGACATTGATCAGCTCGACCGCCGGGCTTGCGCTCGCCTCGATTGCAGGCATGGAGCCTCCTTCGCCGCGAAAGCGGCGGGATAGGGATAGGCCGAAGGGGAGCGGGCGGAGCAGAGCCACCGCCCGCGGAGAGTCTGGCTGCGAGACCCGCCTTACTTGGCGTTCTTCACGAACTCGGTCGTGTAGGTCTTCGACAGGTCGATCTGCTTGCCCTTGATGTTCTTCGAGAAGCCGGAGAGCACGGCCAGCACCGTCTCCGGGCCACCCTGCGGCATGACGCCGTCGGTGGTGAACATCGCCTTGCCGTCGGCCAGAGCCTTCACATAGGCCTCCTTGTTGCCGACGTAATAGTCCTTCGGCATCTTGTCGGCGATCTCTTCGGCGCTGTGGGTACCGATGTATTTCAGCGTCTTGACGAACGCGTTCGCCAGCTTCTGCACGATGGGCTTGTTCTTCTCGACCCAGGCCGTCGTCATGTAGAGCGAAGCGGCGGGATAGGTGCCGCCCAGAGCCGCCTTGGTCTGCTCGACCGTGCGCATGTCGACGAGGATGCGCGCTTCTCCGGTCGAGAGCAGGCGCGAGATCGTCGGCTCGGTCGTCATGCCCGCCTGGATCTTGTCCTGCTGCATCGCGGCGATGAAGGTGGCGCCGGCGCCGACCGGGACGGAGGTGAAGTCTCCGAGCTGCACGCCCGACTTCATCATCAGATACTGCGTCAGGAAATTGGTCGATGAGCCGAGCCCGGTGACGCCGAGATTCTTGCCCTTCAGATCGGCCATCGATTTGACGTCCGGATATTTCGACGAAACCAGCTCGACCTCGCCTGGCGCCTGACTGAACTGCACCACGGACATCACGAACTTGCCCTTGGACTGCAGGTCGACGCAATGGTCGTAGAAGCCGACCACGCCCTGGACCACGCCAGCCAGCATCTCGTTCTCGGCATCGACGCCGGCCGCCTCGTTGAGGAGCTCGACCTCGAGGCCCTCATCCTTGAAATAACCGAGACTCTCGGCGAGCTTGGCCGGCAGGTAGATCTGCTTCTCATAGCCGCCGACCATGATGGTCACCTTGTCGGCGGCCAGCGCCGCGGTCGACGCGGCAAAAAGCGAAGCGAAAGCAATCGAGCGGATGAGAGTCTGCGCGCGCATAAGGCTACTCCTTGTTCGTTTCCTCGTCCGGAAGCGCTTCTCTTGAGTGGAAGCTCTCCGACCATGCATCGGCTTCCTAGGCCGCCAAGCTTTCACCAACCTTTCGGCCTCGCCCGCCCACGGCACCGGCTTCCTTGCACGCGATGCGGCCGGCAGCTCCGCGGCTTGTGGCGCGAGCCGGTCAATAAAGGGCATCCCAGCCCAAACATAACAGCGTCGGCTATCCTACACCCTGTTAGACAACGCAAAAGTTGTCATTGAGACGCGAACGCCAACGGCACAACCTGGCCGCATCGATTTTTTGAATGTCCTAGCAAACGGCCATGATCGCGGCGTTCTGCGCGCGAGCTGACTAGATCTGTTGCAGTCATGGGGCGCTATGAAACCAGTGTCCGGTTTCGGGCGAGTGCCCAATCTCGGGTTGCGGCGCGACCCACGTGCAGCTGGGAACCGGCAATTTGTCACCGGTCCAGCGGCAAAGCCTGGCGCCGATATGCGCCGGGTTTGCGAAGCTGCATCGCCATCAACTGCCCCGATAGACTAAGCGGGTGCCGCTTGCTCAGGCCTTTCCGTTTCGGAGAAGCCCGTTAATCTCCCTTCCCGGGGAGCTGGCTGATGGACAACGCGCACATTGATAACCTGGAAGGAGCCGGAAACGGCGATAGCCAGACGCAAAGCAATCCAGAGATCGTTCCGGACGTTGCTACGGGCTTTACATACGCATCCTACCAGAACGCGATCCCGGTGATCCGCTCCATTCGGATCGCGAACATGAGCGGCCGGCATTTTGAGGGCTGCCGGCTCGATCTGACCTCGACGCCGTCTTTCCTGCGCCTCGGACGCGCGCACAAACGGCAGGCCATCCGCGACTGATGCTCTGCCGGTAAACAGCTGCTAGAGCCGCGTGTGGAGCTGCCCACGGTGGCTGTCGGGTGGCTATTCAGCAATTCTGACCGCTTTCGCCCGACCGCTCGCACAGAAAAAAGCATTGCAATTTCAAAGAGTTAGTTGGCGCGCCCGACACGATTCGAACGTGTGACCTTTGCCTTCGGAGGGCAACGCTCTATCCAGCTGAGCTACGGGCGCAAACCGTGGAAGGTGGATAGCCGATTGCCGGGCGCTCGGCAACGAGGGATTTTGCAAAGAAGCAAGGTGCCGACAGGCAAAGGTCGCATGATCGAATTGCGCCGGGCATGGCGGGAGTGTGCCGGCGCCGTTTATCTTCGGCCAGCGCTTCCCATATCCACCGGAATGACTGCTTGGTCATGGCCGACATCAAGGAGGCGCGCGCAAAGGTCGCTGCTGCCCTGGTTGCTCTGGAAGCTGTTCGAGCCGTCCAGTTGGGGAACGAAGACCCGCAGTGACGCGTCGCGGAATAGGATGCGGTTGGCTCTCTCCGGCACCGCATGAATTGAAGTCGCCTGCGGCGTGATCGTGCCGCCCAGGCTCACAAGAGGATTCGTAGCGACGATGTATCGCCTTATCCGTTGAAATATGTGGAGTTTTTGGGGGCGCATTATGCGCGATTCCCAGCTTCGGATGGACATGCTCCCTCGGCAAGCTGCCTTCAGCGGGCAGCGTTCTCTAGGGTGCGGGTTTCACCGTCAGTGTCGCGTCGTGTTGAACTCTCGATGAGATTGCAACAAGGATCAAAGGGCTAAGATCTCTTTCGCAGCGGTGGATCCGAGTAGCGGCAGAAATCCGTCATCCTCTGCGATTGCCTCGCCTTGTGAAAAGACCGTCAGGATGAACTCGGCCCCGTTCGGAAGGACGGCTCGAAGCGCATCGTGACGTCGAAAATCGGCGCGCTCGTCACCGAGCCAGCGGGTGCGCCCCGCCTTCGACCAGATCTGCGTTCCTCCGGGCATACCGCCGGCCAGATAGCCCGTGACCTGATAGGCTCCTCGCTGAAGGAAGGGGCTAGCGAGATCGCGGGCGAGTAGATTCTGGACCTTCTCTCGGCTCGCCTCGGTCAGCACCGAGCCGTGGAAGATCGCGTGCATCAGGCGGGCCATGGCGATCGGCGTCAGGGCATTGTGCCCGTCCGGTGAGCGATCGAGGCCGATCTTCTCCCGGCCATAGCGCAGGTCGTCCATCAGCTTCTGATTGAGGTTGATGCCGGCCAGCTCCGGCCAGCCGAGCTGCGCGAAGAAGCGATTGACCACCTGGCGCCGCTCACACCACTCAGCCATCTCCAGCTCAGAGAGCAATGTGTCTCCGGTTGTTCCGGAAAGGAGGTCGATGACGTAGTTGGTCGCCGAGTTCGAGGACCAGAGGATCATGTCGCGCATGGCGCGATCCAGTTCCTCGTGCTCGGTGAGTTGTCCTGCCTCAAGTGCGGCCTGCGCGGCGACGAGGAAGAAGACCTTGACCAGCGAGCAGGGATAGCTGCGCCAATCGGGCCGCAAGGCAACGCCCTTCGGTCGGCCGCCATCTCTCGCCGGCTGTAACAGGACGAAGCCGAACTGCTCGGCCGGGACGCCGCGTTCGCGGAAGAGGGCTTCTGCCTTCGCCGTCAGCAACGCGCCGATGCGCTGCAGGTTTTCATCCGTGTCGAAAAAGCTCATGGCGCACCTGTCGGGGGCGGGTCGGAAGCGGAGGTCAGCCTTTGGGCCGAAGGGCGGTGTCGAGGCCTTCGCCGATCAACGCGAAGGTCACGCCGGTGTAGATGATCGCGAAACCCGGGAAGGTCGCGATCCACCAGGCATCGAACAGGAACTGGCGTCCGTCCGAGATCATCAGTCCCCACTCCGGTGTCGGCGGCTGGATGCCGAGGCCGAGGAAGCTGAGCGAGGTCACGGCAAGGATGGTCAGCACCACGTCGGCCATCGCGTAGACGATCGCAGGGTTGACCGCATTCGGCAGGATATGGGCGGTGACGATCCGCGGTGTCGTGCAGCCGAGGCTGCGCGCCGCCTGCACGAATTCGAGATTGCGCAGCACCAGCACCTCGCCACGCACGATGCGGGCGAAGGAGATCCAGTTCACCAGCAGGAAGGCCAGGTAGAGATTGGCCTCGCCCGGCCCCAGCACGCCGACGATGGCGATGACGAGCACATAGAAGGGGAAGGCCCAGAAGATGTCCGTGACGCGCATGATGAAGGTGTCGACGCGCCCGCCGATGAAGCCGGAGATCGCCCCGATCATCACGCCGAGAAGGGCCGGCGCGACGACGCAGATCAGCGCGACCTTGAGGTCGACATAGCCGCCGGCCAGCACGCGCGAGGCGACATCGCGCCCGAGATCGTCGGTACCGAACCAGTTCGCCAGGGAAGGCGGCTGGAGCGTGTTGCCATAATCGACCTCGAACGGGTCATGCGGCGTCCAGATCTGGCCGAGCGCGACGAAACCGGCGAGCAGGGCCAGCATGACGAGCCCGATGAAAAGGCTCGGATTGGAGCGGAGGCGGCTCATCGTCTCACTCCAGCCGGATGCGCGGATCGGCGAGCGCATAGGCGATATCGGTCGCCAGGTTGATCAGCACGACGAGGACGGCGAAGACGATGGTCAGCCCCTGGATCAGCGGATAGTCGCGGGAGAAGATCGACTCGACGAAGAGCGAGCCGAGCCCCGGCAGGGCGAAGACGGTCTCGATCACCACCGTGCCGCCGATCACCCAGCTCGTATGAGCGCCAAGCACCGATATCGATGAGATCAGCGCATTGGGCAGCACATGGACGCCCATCAGTCGGCCCGTGCCGGCGCCTTTTGCGCGTGCCGTCGTGACGTAGTCGGAGCCGAGCACGGCGAGGATGGCGCTGCGCAGACTGCGGATCGTCAGCGAGGCGGTCGCCAGCGCGATGACGAGTGCCGGCAGCGTCGTATGGTGCAGACGCGAGAGCAGGTCATCGCCATAGCCCGAGGTCGGGAACAGCGGCAGCCAGATCGCAAAGAGGATGACGAAGATCAGCCCGAGCCAGAAGGACGGCATCGCGATGACGATGGTGAAGGCGAGCTTGATCGCGAGATCGACCGGGCCGCCGCGCCGCATCGCCGACCAGAGTGCGAGCGGCACCGTCATCGCCACGGCGAGCACTGTCGAATAGGCGACGAGCCACAAAGTCGCCGGCAGCCGCTCCAGCACGAGTTGCATCACCGGTCGGGCATGCACGACCGAGCGGCCGAGGCTGCCCGAGCCGATATCGGCGAGGAACAGCAGATATTGCCGCCAGAGCGGCAGATCGAGGCCGAGCCGCTGCTTCATCAGCGCGATCTCCTCGGGACCACCGCGCGCGCCGAGGAGCAGCGTCGCGGGGTCTCCGGGGAGGGCGCGCAGCAGCAGGAAACAGGCCAGAGTGATGCCGAAGAGGACCGGCACCAGCTGGGCGAGACGCTTGACGATGTAGATCAGCATGGCGGTGCACGAGGAAGGGCGCGGCAGCGCCCTTCCGTCACTTCAGCTTGACGTCCTCGAGGCGGAAGTTCGAGGTCGGCAGCACCTCGAAGCCCTCGACATTGCTGCGATAGGCATAGGAGGTGCCAGGATAGAACAGGAAGACCGAGGGTGCGCCGTCATGGGCGAGCTTGATGATCTCCTGGAACATCTTGCCCCGCTCCGGCCCGTCGGCCGTCACGCGCTCCTTCTCGTAGAGCTCGTTGACGCGCTCGTTCTTCCATTCGGTGTGATAGGCGTTGGCGCGCTCGGGATTGACGAGGAGGAAGCCGACGAGCTGGTCCGGATCGATCGTGTCACTCGTTGCATAGGCGACGGCCATCTCGTAGTCGCCGGATTTCGTCGTGGTCCAGTGCGTGCCGCCTTCGACGAGGCGGATATCGGCGGTGACGCCGATCTGCTTCAGCGCCGCCTGCAGGGCCTGGCCGAGCTGGCGATGCAGCGGGCGGCCGGAATCGACGAGGAGCGAGGTCTTGAAACCATCCTTGTAGCCGGCTTCCGCCAGCAAGGCCTTAGCTTTGGCGATGTCATGCGCGTAGGGCTTCAGGTCCGGATCGGCATAGGCCATCGGCGGCATCGGTGAGTTCGAGACCTTGCCCGTGCCGTAGAGCAGCGCCTTGAGCAACCCCTCTTTGTCGACGGCATAGTTCAAGGCCTGCCGGACGCGCAGGTCGTCGAAGGGCTTCTTCTTCGTATTCATCAGCACGAAATCCGTGCGGAAGACGTTGGCGACGGCCGTCTTGATCTTGCCGTCGCGTCCCAGTGCCTGGAGCTGGTTCAGCGGAATGTCGATCGCGGCATCGACCTCTCCAGCCTGCAGCTTGAGCACGCGGCTGTTGCCCTCAGGGATGACCATCAGCTCGGCGCCGTCGAGATCGGGCTTGCCGGCCTGCCAGTAGTTCGCGTTCTTCTTGAGAGACAGGCCCTGTCCCTTGTTCCAGGCCGCGACGGTGAAGGGGCCGCTGCCGATCGGTTTGTCGAAAAACTTGTCGCCCGCGGCCTCGAAGGCCTTCTGCGGCAGGATCGCCGAGGAGAACAGGGCAAGGTTGTTGAGGAGCGGCGTGAACACCTTCTTGAGCTTGAGCACGACGGTGCGATCGTCCGGCGTGTCGATGGTCTCTATGCCGGAGAAGAAGCGCTTCCAGCTCGAGGCATCGCTGCCGGCGCGCTTCAGCGAGAAGGCGACATCGGCGGCCGTCACTGGAGTTCCATCGGAGAACTTCGCCTCGCGCAGCTTGAAGCTGTAGGTCATGCCGTCATCGCTGACCTTCCAGCTCTCGGCGAGGCCGGGCTCGAGCTTCGTGGCATCCTTACTGGGCCGCAGCAACGTGTCGAAGATCAGGAGCTGCGCGTAGATCGAAGCGTTGTCGCTCGTCGCGATCGGGTCGAGCGAGACGAGATCCTGAGTCTGCGCCAATCTGAGAATGCCCTTGGCGAAAGCTGCGGACGGCGCGGTCACGAGCGCCGGGGCGCCGATGGCAAGCGCCAGCGCGCCGGCCGAAATCATCGAGCGAAGCTTGGTCATACCGATCCCCTGATTCATTGGCCGCGCCACGGCGACGACTTGCATCCTTCCATGAGGGGATCTAGTCCTTCCAATGAAACATTCGGCAAGTTCATCGACCATTTGGAATAGTCATGAAGCTGGGCTCGTTGCGTGCGATCGATGCCTTCATCCGGCTCGGCGGAACGGGCGAGGCGGCGCAAGGCCTCGGCATCAGCCAATCGGCGGTGATCAAGACATTGCGCCAAGCCGAGGAAGAGCTCGATCTCAGCCTGGCCACGACCATCCAGGGCCGGCTGGTGCCGACTCCTGAGGCTCAATCGCTCGTCCGGCAGGCTCAGCCACTCTTCGGCGCGCTGAGGCGCGCCCATCATGAAGCGGACATGATCCGGGTTGGCATGGTCAATCGGCTGAGGGTGGCGACCGTTCCCGGCCTCGCCCACAGCATCCTGCCGCCGGCCATTACCCATACGCGGCGAGCGCTCGATGAATCCGCAGCGGTGGAGATCATGTTCGACCATGTGCGAGAGCATCTCGCCACGGGCGAGGCCGATCTGGGGATTTCCTACGGTCCCATGAGGGCGGACGACATCGAGGACGTGGCGCTGGGGCAAAGCCCTCTAGTCTGCGTGCTCTCGCGCGATCATCACCTAGCCCGGCGAACGGAACTCAGCAGGGGCGACATCGAGGGCGAGCGCCTGATCAGCTATGGACCGGACGGCGTCAGCGCGTCCGACAGTTTTCAGGAGGCCCTGACGAGCGCGGGCCTGTCCGAGCGGGTCGCCATCACCGTTCGCCACACCGATACCGCCTGCCATCTCGCTCGCGAGCGCGTCGGCATCGCCCTGGTCGACGGGTTCGTCATCAGCAGCAATCTGGTTGAAGGCCTCGCCGCGCTGCCGCTGGAGCAAAGTCCTCTGGTGACGGCCTATGCCCATCATCGCCGGCATTCGCCTCTTGATCGCGCAGCCCGATTGCTCCTAGCGCAACTGCAGGAGCGATCCGGGTCATGAAGGCATTCACGCCCGCCCATGCCGCGGTCCTTCGTGCCGTTCATCGCTTCGGCACAACCGTCGAAGCGGCCCATCGGCTCCACCTCACGCAGTCGGCCATCAGCAAGATCATCGCGCGCAGCGAAGCCAGCCTTGGCGTCGCCGTCTTCGAGCGCCGGGAGGGGCGTCTGCTGCTGCGTCCCGAGGCCAGCGCCCTGATGACTGCGCTCGACTCGGTCGATCACGAATGGCGTGAATTGCGCGCCGCCGCGACGCGGTTGCGGGCTGGCCGGGAAACGCCGCTGCGCATCGCCTCGACGCCGAGCATCGGCCACGGACTCATCGCCCGCGCCTTGCGCCGCCTGACGGACGAATATCCGCAGGCGCGCGTCGAGCTGATCATGGGCGATGCGCCGACGGAACTCTCCCTGGGGACGGCCGATATCGGCCTGATGTTCTCCCCGCGCGTCACCGACGACATCACGCTGACGCCCCTGGCCGGCGGCGAGATCATCGCGCTGGTGCGAGAGGACGATGCTCTGGCGAAGCGGCGCGTCGTCAGCCTGCATGATCTCAAACCCCGGCGCATGATCTGCTTCGATCGCGAGAAGTCGCCGCTCGGCTGGCTGATTGCGCAGTGCTACGAGAAAGAGGGGCTCGAATACGCCCCGTTCATGACCGTTCCCTACAGCATTTCAGCCGCTCATCTTCTGGCGGAGCCCGGGGATGTGACGCTGATCGACAGCCTGCTGACGCAAGCGCAGCGTTTCGATGGGTTGGCTCAGCTCTCCTTGGAACCGCAGATCCCCACCACGATCTGTCTCATGACCATGCGCAGCCGACCGCTGTCGCGATTGGCAGCCCGCTTTGTCGAGATCGTCCGCAAGCAGTGATCGTGACCGCAGCGCATTGCCCGAGCCAAACGTCAACGAACAGAACTTCTGAGGCGATAACTCGATGCACTGTGGCTTGGTCGTGCCGTCCTCTCGGAAACTGGCCCGGATCGGCTGCAGTATCAGCTTAAGATATTGATATATTGATGTAATTTTTGGAGTGCCGAGCCGCGATTCCCAGCTTCGGAGGGCAACGCTCTATCCAGCTGAGCTACGGGCGCAAACCGTGAAGGCTGGATAGCCGATCCCCGCTGCTTCGGCAATGCGGGATTTTGGATGAGGCGCAGTTCTCCGAAGGCAAAGGTCACGGCCCGAAGGCGAAACGGATCGCGCGATTGATCGCGACCGGCAGGACGGACATATGCGTCTCGCCCTCGAAGACCGCGAATTCCACCGGCTTTCCGTAACCGCGCAGGCGCTCCGCCATCTCCCGGGTCTCGTCCACCGTCCGCGCCTCCTCCAGACGCCCGCGCCGCTCGCTCTCGTCAGGGGCTCCGATCTGGAAGGGCGCAAGGGCCTGCTCGTATTCGCCGACGCCGAGGAAGACACGAACGGCTGCCTCCGGTGATACGGCGAAGCGCAGCACATTGTGCTGTTCCCACCAGATCGCCGGGCTGATGGCGATCCAGTCGCGAAAGGCGGCGGGACGCGTGAACAGCGCGTAGAGGACGAAGAGCCCCCCGAAAGAATGGCCGAAAATGGCCTGATGCGCCGCATCGATGCGCGTCCGCACCGCGACCAACGGCTTCAGCTCCTCCTCGATGAAGGTCAGGAACGCCTCGGCGCCGCCCGTGCGCACATCGGGCCCCCCCGCCGCGTGTGGCGGATAGATCTGGCCGGGTGGCGGGCCATAGTCCCAGGAGCGGCGCACGCTATCATAGGCGCCTTCGGTGGGATAGCCGATGCCGACGACGACGGCATCCCGGATGCCCGTGCCGAGCGGATAGGCCGCCTGGACGCGCAGGGCCTCCACCGCCGTGGCGATGACCGCATTGGCGTCGAGGAGATAGAGGACGGGCCAGCCCGAGGCCGGCGGCGTTCCCGGCGGAATACGCAGGAAAATCCGGTAAGGCGCGCCCCCAGCCTGCGGCGTGAGATCGAACCGGACGGTCTCGGGAACCGGCAAAATCGCATCCATGGTCATTTCCTTGCGAGCAGGGCGATGAGGACCGGGCCACCGATCAGCGTCGCGATCAGCCCGGCCGGCATTTGCCAGGGAAAGGCGGCGACTCGGCCGAGCCAGTCCGCCGCCACCATCACGAGAGCCCCGGCGAGAGCCGAGGCTGCGAGCTGCGATGCGGCACGCTGGAGACCGAGCAGCCTGGCGAGATGCGGTGTCATCAGGCCGACGAAGGTCAAAGGACCGATGACGAGCGTCCCCGCGGCCGTCAGCGCCGCGCTCAACAGCAGCAGGAAAAGCCTGACCAGAGGCAGCGTCAGACCCAACGATCGGCCGGCCGCATCGCCGAGACCGACGAGTTCGAGCCAGCGCAGCAGCAACGGCACCGATGCGAGGAGGAGGATGGCCGTCGCGGCGGCCCAGACCATCTGCGTCTCATCGACGGCATAGGTCGAGCCGGTCATCCAGCTCATCAGCAGCATGGCGCGGGGATCGCCTCCCGCCAGCAGGGCGCCGACGACCGCATCGAGCATGGCGCCGAGCGCGATACCGGCGAGCAGGGTGCGCTCCGGCGAGAAGCCCGCTTTGCGACCGAGCACGAGGATGAGCCCGAGGATCGCGGCCGCACCGGCCGTCGCCGCGAATAATTGCTGGTGGCGACCGACCGCGGGCAGGACGAACAGCGCCACGATCAGGCCGAAGGCGGCTCCGGAACTAATTCCGAGGATCTCGGGGCTCGCCATCGGATTGCGCAGAAGGCGCTGGAGGATCGCTCCGGCCACACCGAGCATGGCGCCCGCGGCAAGGGCCGCGACGACCCGGGGAAGGCGCCACGGCAGCAGCGCCGCCAACCCATCTCCCCACGCGAAGGACCAGCCGCCCGACGGCGTGCGTCCAAATGTCAAAGCGAGGGCCAGGACAGCGGTCAGGGCCAGGCCGAGCCCGGCCAGCACGAGGGCAGCGCTGCGGGCTCGCGGCTCGCTTCGCGGGGCGTTGCTGGCCTGCGGGAACGTCGTGCGTAGCCGCGGCAGCATCCAGAGCAGCACCGGCGCTCCGAACAGGGCCGTGATCGCACCGGTCGGCAAGGTGGTGCCGGCACCGAGCTGGAGAACCGCCTGGTCGGTCAGCCAGAGCAGGGCAGCGCCGATGATCGGCGCCCAGAGCATCTGCTGGTCGATCCGCCGCGCGCCGCCGAGCCGCGCGAGCGCCGGCGCGATCAGGCCGATGAAGCCGATGACCCCGACGAGACTGACCACGACGGTGCTGAGAGCAACCGCGACGGCAAGCGCGCCGAGCCGCGCGAACAGCAGCGACAGGCCGAGGCCGCGCACGCCGTCATCGTTCAGCGCCAGCAGGGCAAGAGGCCGGAGCAGCAACACCGCCAGCCCGGCCAGGACGACGAGGCGCAAGGCCAGCGCCAGCGCGACATCCCAGCCCTGCTGTGCCAGCGAGCCGTTGCCCCACAGGAAGAGCCCCTGCAGATCATGCTCCTTGAACAGCAGCAGCAATGCCGACAGCGCGCCACAATAGAGGCCGAGCACCAGCCCGCCCAGCACCAGCGCCAGTGGCGAGAGCCCGCGGCGCCAGGCCAGCGCGATCGTCGCCGCTATCGCCAGCGCGCCCCCGGCGAAGGCGATGCCGTCTCGCCCGACGGAGGAGAGCAGCGGCGCGCCCATCACCGTCGCGAGGCCGAGCGCCAGCTTGGCGCCGGCGGCGACGCCCAGCGTCATCGGGCTCGCCAACGGGTTGCGCAGCACCTGCTGGAAGATGGTGCCGGCGAGCCCCAGCGCCGCGCCGCAGAGCAGGCTGACCGCCATGCGCGGCAGCAGCGATTGCTGCAGGACCAGGATGGCGATATCGCCACCGGCATCGGCCTTGAACAGCGCGAACCATTGTGGCGGCGGCAGGCGGACCGCCAGCGTCCAAAGCGACAGGGCGAAGGCGGCAGTGAGCAGCGGCAGCGCCAGCCGCCAGGGGCGCATCGGCGAGGAATCGGCGGAGATCATCGTTCAGCCGCGCTCCGCGAGGAGATCGCCGACGAGCCGCGCGAAGCGCAGGGCCGAGGGCACGCAGCCGAACATCAGCACCGGCGGCAAGCCATGGACGCGGCCGCTGCGAACGAAGGACAGCGACCGCCAGATCGGATTGCGCGCCAGGGAAGGCAGGACCGCGGGAGGAACGGGATCGAAATAGACCAGCAGAGCGTCCTTCCCTGTCTGGAGCGCCTCGATCCCGACCGTGGCGAAACCCCAGTCATTCGTCGGCCCCCGCCAGGCATTGGCGAGGCCGATGCGGTGGAGCGTGTCGTCGAACAGGCTCTTGGCGCCATAGACGCGCACATGGCGCTCATCCATGAAGTTGACGAGATAGACCGGCGGCAGCGCGCGGTCCGCGAGCCTGTCGCGGATCTGCTCGAAGCAGCCATCCGCTTCCGCAAGGAAGCGCGCCGCGGCGGCGGGGTCCCCGATCATCTCGCCGAGCCGGCGCGCCGCCGCCCCGGCCAGCGCAAGGGGGCGTCCTTCCGGCGCGTAGATCGGCAGCGAGATGACCGGCGCGATCCGCTCCAGCCGGTGATGGATTCCGGCGAGGTAGGGCGTGCTCAGGATGGCATCGGGCCGCAGCGCCTGCAGCACTTCGAGATTGGGCTCGCGGCTGGCACCCAGATTGACGGTATCGGCCGGCAAGGCCGGCTCGACGACCCACCGGTTCCAATCCTGGGTCGCGACCAGCGCGACCGGCGGACAGCCGAGGCGGATCAGCGTCTCGGCGAGCCCATAGTCCAGCGACGCCAGCCGGCGATCGGGCGGTGCTGCGCGAGCGGCCGGCGAGAATGCCGCCGACGCGCCGGCCAGCAGCAGCGAGCGCCGGTCGAGCGACACCACCCTGCCCTCACCAGCGATAGGTCAAGGTGCCGATGACCGTGCGCCCCTGGCTCAGATAGCAATAGCCGGCATTGCAAACGCTGACCTGCTTGTCGGTGATGTTGTTGGCGGCGACGGAGGCGCTCAGCCCCGCGAGCTGCCGGTTCGCCTTGCCGAAATCGTAACGGAGCACCGCGTCGAACAGGGTGTAGGCATCGTTCTTCGCCGTATTGTCGTTGGCGGTCCAGGTCTCGCCGACATAGCGGACGCCGACACCGGCGCCCAGGCCGGCGAACGGCCCGGCCTGCAGATTATAGTTCAGCCAGAGCGAGGCCGTATGCCGGGGCGTCACGGCCGGCGTGCGGCCATATTCGCTGGCCACCGTCGTCCTGGTGATCTCCGCATCCGAGAATGTGTAGGAGGCCGCGAGATCGAGCCCTTCGAACAGGCGCGCCTTTCCTTCCAGCTCGACGCCGCGCACCGTCACCTCGCCGACCGAAACGTAATAGGGCAGCCCGGCGACATAGCCGCCGAGCTTCGGCGCATTCTTTTCCTTGAGCTGGTAGGCCGAGGCGGTGAGCGAGATCGCGCCATTGGCGGGCTGGTACTTCAGCCCCGCCTCGATCTGCTCGCCCTCGGACGGCTCGAGCACCGCGCCGTTGGCGCCCTGGCTCGTGACCGGCTGGAACGAGGTCGCATAGCTGACATAGGGCGCAAGGCCGTTGTCGAAGAGATAGAGCAGGCCGGCACTGTAGGTGAAGGCGTCGTTCCGGTTGGCCGCCGTCACCGTGTTCGCGATCTGATTGCTCTCGTTGCGGTCGGTCCAGTCCTTGCGGGCGCTGAGGGCGATCCGCCAGTTGCCGAGGCTGATCTGGTCCTGGACGTAGAGGCCGAGCTGTTCGAGCTGCGAGCGCGTCCGGATCGTGTAGGCCGGCGTCGGCCCCGAGAAGCCGTAGACCGGGTTCGCAATATCGAACCGGTAGGCCGGAAGGACAGGGCCGAAGCCCAGGCCGAAATGCCAGAGATTATAGTCGTAGTTCAGGCCGAGCAGCAGCTTGTGGGCCGCCGGACCCGTGCGGAAATTCGCTTCGAGATTGTTGTCGATCTGGAAGCTCGTCAGCCTATCGCCCACCGAAACCGCGCCGCGGTCGTAGATCGTCGTCGTGGCATTGGCGAAGCTGCCGCTCAGATAGCGCGACTCGGCCTCGATCTGGCTGTAGCGGGCCTTCTGGCGGAAGGTCAGGATGTCGTTGAACTTGTGTTCGAACTCATAGCCGATCTGGCCCTGCTTCTGCTTGAGATGGTCGTAATGCGGATCGCTGCCGCGCAGCTTCAGCACCTGGCCGTTCCGATTGATCCCCGCGGCGCTCGCATCGGTCTCGTCCTGTTGGTAGAGCGCTGAGAGGGTCAGCGAGGTCGCCCCATTCGGCCGCCAGGTGAAGGACGGCGCGATCATGAAGCGCTGGTCGGCGATGTCGAAATTGGTGTCGCCGAGGCGCCCGAGCCCGACGACGCGGTAAAGCATGGTCTTCTCGGGATCGACGGGCCCACCGAAATCGAAGGCCGTCTGGGCACGGCCGAAGGTGCCGATCTGCGCCTGGACTTCGCGGAAGGTGTAGTCCGTCGGCAGCTTCGAGCGCCGGTCGACGAGGCCGCCGGGCACGCTCTGGCCGTAGAGCACCGCTGCCGGGCCCTTGATCACCTCGATGCGTTCGAGCTGGTAGGGCTCGGTGCGGAAGGTGGTGAAGCCGGCCGGGAACTGCTTCAGCCCGTCACGGAAGTCGCCCAGCGTGGTCATCGGGAAGCCGCGGACATAGATCTGGTCGAAACGAGGGTCGAAGCCATAGGCGCCCGTCGTCACGCCGGCGGTGTAACGCAGCGCTTCCGGCACCGTGGTCGCGCCGCGATCGTCCATTTCCTGCCGGGTCACGACGCTGATCGAACGTGGCGTCTCGATCAGAGGCGTCGATGTTTTCGTCCCCGCCGTGCTGCTGCGCGCGACATAGCCGGTCGTCTCGCCCTGCCCCTGGACCTCGACCGTATCGAGCGCGATCGTCCCCTCCGGCACGGCCGGGGTTGCTCCGCCCGAGGCCCAGGCGATCGTCACGCTGGCGGGCCCCGAGAAGCGATAGCTCAGCCCCGTCCCCGCCAGCAGCCGCGACAGGCCCTGCTGGATGCTGTGGCGACCGGAGAGGCCGGGGCTGGAACGCCCGCGCGCAACATCTCCGCTATAGACGAGCTGGATCTGCGCTGCGTCGGCGAAGCGGTTCAGCGCGGCCGCCAGCGAGCCCGGCGGGATCGCGAAGGTGCGGATCTGCGCGCTCTCGGACGGCCGGGCCTGCGCGAATGACGGCGACGATGCGGCAGCCGCCAGCACGGCCGCGACGCTCGCGCTCCACATCAGCGCGGCGATCCGCCCCTTCTTCGACCCAGCCATTCCGCTCTCCGCTTCGACATCCGGCGGGCCCTTCGAGGCCCCTCTGCCGCTATGACGAAGGCGTTCGCGAAATGAGGAGGTCGATCGCCGAATTTTTTCAGCGATGGAGCAGAACGAGATAATCCGTCAGGCGCGTCGAGCGCAGGCCGAGCGATGTCTGCACCAGATCGAGGGCATGGAGCGGGTCCCTCGTCTCGAAAACCCCGTTGACGCGCTGGCGGCGGATCCCCGGGTCGACGATGCGGATGTAACCGCGATGGTAGCGGTTGAGTTCGTCGATGACCTCGCCCAGCGGCTTGTCGATGAAGATCAGCTTGCCCCGGCGCCAGGCCGTCCGCGCATCGGCATCGACGGTCTCGATCGCATCGAGCTTCGTGGACGAGAACCGCACGCTCTGCCCGGATGCGAGGGTGGCGGCTTGTCCCGCCTCCACGCCCGGCTCGACCGCGACGCGGCTCTCCAGCACGGTGACCACGGTCTCATTCGCGTCCTGCCGCACCGAAAATACGGTGCCGAGTGCGGTCGCGCTGCCCGAAGCCGTCTCGACCACGAAGGGGCGTCCCGGATCCTTCGCGACCGTGAACAGCGCCTCGCCACCGACGACCCGGATGCGGCGCTCGCGCCCGTCATAGCGGATCTGGATCGCCGTATCGGTGTTGAGATCCACCCGCGAGCCATCGGCCAGGACGATCTCCTCGGTCTCCCCGACGCCGGTGGCGGCATCGGCACCGAGATGGCGCCACCAGGAACTGTTCAGGATGGCGAGTGCGAGCATTGCCGCGAGAGCCGCACCCGGCACCGCATGGCGCAGATAGCGGCGCGCCGGCCGCATGGCGGGGCGCTCGATCCGCGAAAGGGCCGACCAGGTTCCCGCGATCTCCGCATAGGCCGAGCGGTGGCCCGGCTCCGACAGCCAGCGCTGGAATTCCGCCTCTGCTTCCGGCGCCAGCGGACCGGCATCGCGACGAAAATACCAGGCCGCCGCCTCGCTTCTGATTGTCTCGTCGGCGTCCGCCATTCGGCTCGTCCTGCCCCACCCGCTCCCTGCACCCTGTCCATGAGACGTCGGGCTGCGGAAAAACAGGAGCTTAGAGCATTTTCAAGCGCGGCGGTCACGGGCTCGCGCGGATAAAATGCGATAAAACAAGGGGATAGAGAGCTTTCGCGATTTGAGAAAACGCGGAAACGCCCCCAAGGCGGAATGTCGTTTCCGGTCAATCGTGCTCGCGCAGGCGTCGGGCGCAATGCAGGGCGGCGGCGCGCAGATGCTTCTCGACCATGTTGCGCGAGATGCCCATCCGCCGTGCAATCTCATCCTGCGGAAGCTCGTCGAAACGCCGCAGGACGAAGCACTCGCGGCAACGCGGCGGCAATTCCTCGACAGCCCGCGAAAGGATTGCCAGGCGCTCCCGCCAGATCAATACGCTTTCGGCATCGGCGGAACCATCGACCGGCTCGATCTCGCCCAACGGCTCGCAAGCCTGTCGCCCGCGCCGGCGCTGGTGATCGACGACGAGATTGGCGAGAATCCGATAAAGAAAGGCGCGCGGGCTGACGATCGACTGCGTCCGGGCGTTGGCATAGCGCAGGCAGGCTTCCTGCACGAGATCGTCCGCCACATGCTCGCCGCCGAGCTTGCGGCGCGCGAAGCGCAGAAGCTCGCCGTAGCAGGCCTCGATCAGCCGGGACGCGGGCGTGGAAGCGGCCGAACTCATGAATCCCGATTGCACGATCAACAGCACGAGTGATGTGCCGCTGCATAGGGCATCGAAATTAAACCTGCAATATCAATGTTTTATATCGATTCTAGACTACTGACGGCGATGGCGGGCGAGGCTCCCGTCCGAAACGGGCGATCATCCGCACCGTCGCGATGACGGCGATCGCGGAAATCGCGGTAGCGATGGCGAACAGCCAGCCATAGCCCAGCGCGTCCGCCAGTCTGCCCGCCAGCATCGAGCCGGCGAGATAGACCAGGAGCTGCGCGCAGGAGAGGATGGTGAAATCGGTGCCTGGCTGCTCGGAGGTCGCCACCGACATGAACAGCGAATAAAGCGCGACGATCTCCATATAGCGGATCAGCGTCTGGAAACCGGCGGCGCCGAAGAGCGGCCAGGCTCCAACGACGACGCCGAGCGCATGCGCCGTGAACAGCAGGAAGCACAGCGTCCGCATGCCGCCGAGCAAAGCGAGCACGACAGAGAGCCCGTGTCGCTTGACCATCCAGGCTGCCAGAGCCGAGCCGGCGAGCCCCGCCGTCGTCGCCGAAAGCCCGGAGAGATAGCCGATCTGGTCGAGCGGAATGCCGGCATCGACGAGATAGGCCCCCTCCATCGCCTTCACCAGCCCTTCGCTCGCGCGGTAGATCAGCGCGATCCAGAGGATCTGGCGCGCCTCGGGGCGTTTCAGGAAAGCGCGGATCGACGGTCGCCCGACGGCCTGCCCGGCCACGGGATCGTCCTCGCGCATCATCGCCGCGGCGACGAGCGGCAAGAGCGAGACCGCCGCGATGGTCACGAGCATCCCGGTCCAGCCGACATGGTGGTAGAGCACCAGCCCCAGCGTACCGCCGATCACCACGCCGAAGGCGACCGAGCCGCCCTGGATGGCGTTGCCGATCGGCCGATCCGCCTCTGGCAGATATTTTGCCGCATAACCATCCGTCGCGATATCCTGCGTCGAGATCAGCACGGAGGCGACGAAGCCGATCGCGACGATGGCGCCGACCTGCGTGGGCCCCACCGCGATCAGGGCCAGGATGGCGAGGATCGTCAGGCTTTGCGTGATGAAGACCCAGCCGGCCCGATGCGCCCGCGCGAAGGGGCGGATGCGGTCGATCCAGGGCGCCCAGAGGAACTTGATCACCAGCGGCAGCAACAGGATGCTCATGGAGCCGATGGCGGTGCGCGAGACGCCGAGCTCGCGCATGATCGGCGGCAGCGCCGCGACGAAGAGATAGGACGGGATCGCCTGCGCCAGATAAAGCCCGCCGAGCACGGCGAAGAGGCGATAGCGGCCGCCCCTCGGCGCCGCGCCGCTCTCCGCTGCCGCCGTTCCCGATCCCGCCGCGCTCATGTCGCCCTCGCCTGTTCTAGCAGGAAGGCGCGGCCGACCGCCTCGTCGCGCTCGGCGACGATCGGAAAGGGCCAGAGACGGCGGAAGATCTCGGCCGTCTTCTCCTCCGCATCCGGCCTGACGATCGCACAGGCCTGGCAATAGCGCCCGACCCGCTCGCGCGTCGCCTTGAACCAGAGCGCCTGCTCGCGCTCGCCGGCCTGCGAGAGCGCCCGCCCGCCGCCGAAGATCGTCAGCAGCGTATAGGGCTCCTCGCACTGGCCGATCTGGTGGAGCGCGTCGAGATAGGCGCGCTCGTCCCGCGCTTCATAGGGCGGCACGAAGCGCAGCGTCACCACCGCATCGGCGTCGATATCGAGGCTGACCATCGGCGCGCAGCCTCAAAAGGTCTTGCGGAAGCCGAGCGTGACGGTCCGGCCCCAGCTATAATTCGCCAGATTGCGGACCGAGGTCGCGGTCGGGTTCTGGTAGTTCCGGTCGAACAGGTTGTTCACCGCGACATAGGCCTCGCCCTCCCAGATCGGGGCGGTGAGTGCGGCATTCATCGTCGCCGCGCCCTTCAGCTTGTAGCGCGTGCCGCGCAGATCGATGGCGACGTCGCGGTCCGAGAAGGCTTCACCCTCGACCCTGAGCTGCATGCCGTTCACGAAGCGATAGCTGCCATAGAGCATGCCGCGCCAGGGCGAGCCGATGCGGTTGTTCGGCAGGTTGCTGTCGAGCTTGCCGTCGCCATTGGTGTCGTAGCGACCCTCGCGATAGGAGATCACCGTGCCCATCGTGAAGGCATCGGTGACGGTGACGTCGCCGGTCGCCTCGACGCCCCAGATCCGCTCCTTCTGCTGCGACATGGTGTTGGTGACGGAATCGAAGGTGACGCCGTCGTCGGAGGTGCTGATGAAGCCGGTCAGCGAGCCCTTGAAGCGCTCATAGCTGCCGCGAATGCCGAGTTCGTAATTGTTCACGATCTGCGCCTTGGGCGCGATCGCGGCATAGCTGATCGTCTGCCGGCTGGCGGGCAGGCAGTTCGGCGCCTGCAACGGGCAGGCATAGAGCGTCGAGACGCCGGCGCGCCGCGTGAAGGCGCCGACATCGGGCAGCGCGAAGCCCTGCGAGAAACCGCCGAAGATCTCGCTGGTCTCCGAGAGCTTGATCGTCGCGCCGATATTGGCGGTGAGCGCCGAATAGTCGAAATCGCCGCCGGTCACCTTGAGCGCCGGCAGGACGAAGGCCTGGTAGCCCTGAGCATTATTGGCAGCGACGGCGGCATAGGCGGCCGGGCGCGTATAGTCGCTGACCGAGAGCGAAAAATGCTCGTAGCGCAGGCCGCCGCGCAGCACGATACGCTCGCCGACCGGGATCTGGAGCTGGCCGAAGCCCGCCGCGGTCGTCTGCTTCAGCGGAGTGAAGACATCCTGCCCGCTGGTCAGCGTCTGCCAGGTCTTCTCCTGGATGAGGTCCCCGCCCCAGGTGAATTTCGCGCCTGGCAGGAGTCGGTCGAGCGGCGTGTCGATGGTGACGTTCACACCGCCGCGCTGCGAATGGAGCGTCGTCTGGTTGTCCGGGCTCGTCGGCGAGAGCGGGTTGAAGGAATAGTAGACCTGGGTGTTGTACGGATACGAGAAGGTCGAGAAATTGAAGCGCTTCTTGATGTCGTTGTAGTAGCCGAGCACGCTGAGCTTGCCGAGCGCGAAATCAGCGTCGCTATAACGCAGCGAGACGGTCTTCGTATCCTCCAGCACGCTCTGGCCGGTATAGGGCTTGGTCAGGTCCGGCCGCGCGAAGGGCGGGGCGTAGTTCGTCAGATATTTCGGGTCCTGGTCGAAGCCGATCCAGGAGGCGTTGAGTTCGACACGCTTGCCCCCGGCGAAGTCGTAGCCGAGCTTGGCGAGCAGGTTGCCGGCCTTGTAGCGATCGCCACCGCCCTGCCCGAGCAGCCCGTCCGAGGGCAGCTCGCGCCCGGCGCCGTCATAGGTCCGGCCCGCCCCGCGGATCTGGCCTGAGAACAGGTAATCCACCCCTTCCGGCACCTTGCCCGAGACCGTCACCGAGGCTTCCGGCGCCAGCGAGCGGCCGATGTTCTGGGTGAAGGCGCGGATCGCCGTGTTGACCGTCACCCGCGGCTTGCCCTCGGCCGCCTTCCTGGTGATGAAGTTCACCGTGCCTCCGGTCGCCCCCGCGCCATAGAGGCTGGAGGCGCCGGCGACGACCTCGATGCGCTCGACCGTGTTGAGATCGATCAGCGAGAGGATGCGCGAGACGTCGCGCAGCGGCGTGTTCATCGGCACGCCGTCGATCATCACCAGCAGATCGCGGCCGCGATAGTTCTCCGAGGCGCTGGAGACCGTCTGCGTCGACATCGAATAGCCCGGCACCAGCTTGCCGAGCACAGCGGCGGCGTTCGGGCTGAACTGAAGCTGCTCCTCGATCGCCTTGCGCTCGATCACCTGGATCGATTGCGGGGTCTCGGCCGTGCTGCGCTCGGCACGGGCAGCCGTCACCGTGATGGTGTCGAGATCGATCGTGGCCGGCGGCGGCGCCTGCTGCGCGAAGGCGGGCGATGCGACACAGAGCGCCAGGAGGCTGCTGGCAAGGGGAGCGAACTTGAACATCTCGGCACCTGTCGGTGAAGGTTCTCGGATCTGCGCTGCCGGGCAGCGCCATGAATCCGAAGTTGATCTAGTCTTTTGCGTGAACTCTGCCGGCTGTTTAGAAATAGAATAAACTGTGAAATTGCACCATTATCACCGTCCATTCCGCGTAAGCGTGCAGCGATTGAGCGAATGCTCTATCTTCCGCTACAGGATTTAATCTTGGACCTGTGCGAACGCCGTATAGGACGGAAGCGAACTGAAGCATCGAAGACGATGGATGTAGTCGCCACGACACAGCCCGAAGCCGCGGATGCCGGCGCCGGCGATGCCTTTTCACCGTTCTGGCTGATGTCGGACAGCATCGCGGAGGCAGAGGCGTGCGCGATCGCGCACAAGATTCTCGGGCGCGTTCTCGGGCGCCGCGATCTCCGCACCGAGCCGGCGCTGCCTTTCGGCGCGCGCTGCGTCCTGACCACCCGGCCGGATATCGGCCTGATGTCCTGTTTCGAGCCGGCGGCCCGCTGGCTTTGGCCCGTCGCAGGCGCTGTCGATCTACCGCGCTATGTGCTGGTCAGGCCGGCCGATGGCCGGGCCGTGATCGAGCAGGGCGAGCGCCGGCTGTCATTGCGTGCCCGCGAAGCGGCCATTCTCGACCTCGCCTGCGAGACGCGCTTCCGCTTGCCGCAGCTCGGGCGGATCGACCTCATCGCGCTCGACGCCGGGCGGTTGCCCGCCCTGGCCTCGGCCGATGCGGCCGCGTTGATGCGACCGATTCCGCGCGGCAATCGCGGCCTGCAGGTCCTCGCGCATTACGGTGCGTTGCTGCTGCGCGGATTGTTCCCGCTGAACTC
The DNA here is from genome assembly GCF_050433265.1 of Allobosea sp. OAE752. Taxonomy (NCBI): domain Bacteria; kingdom Pseudomonadati; phylum Pseudomonadota; class Alphaproteobacteria; order Hyphomicrobiales; family Alloboseaceae; genus Allobosea; species Allobosea sp. OAE752. Next base: position 245,626 of record NZ_JBNPXO010000006.1, on the reverse strand, counting down.
GGCCGCGCTCCGGGATCTCGCGATCCGGCATGTCCATGACCTGGTCGACGTCATGATGACGGATCGCAGCCCGCCCGGCACGCCCGCCACGGCGGACAAGCGGGCGGGACGGCTGATGGCGATCAAGGCGGATATCGAGGTCAGGCTGGAACGGCGCGACCTGAGCCTCGAGATGATCGCGGGACTTCACGGCGTGACGCCCCGCGCCATCCAGAAGTCCTTCGAAGCCGAAGGCAGGGCCTTCTCGGAATATGTTCTCGAACGCAGGCTGGAGCGCGCCTGGCTCAGGCTGGTCGCGGCGGACGAAGCCCGGCTCTCGATCAGCGGCGTCGCCTTCGAGGTCGGCTTCGGCGACCTGTCCTATTTCAACCGCAGCTTCCGCAAACGCTTCGGCTGCTCGCCATCGCAGGCGAAGGCTGGTGCGGCGCAGAGCGAGGTTCCGTAGCGACGGCGCCAACGAGCGATGGCCCCAGTGGTCATCGCGGGCTTGACCGCGATCCATACCGGAGCGCTGCCGAAACGAGGCGCGGGCACGCCGTTGGGCGGCCTGCGTCTGTCTTGTCTCTCTCACATTTTGAATCCCGAGCGAGTATCGAGCGAACCCGCCTCCTTTCGTCATGAGCAAAATCTGTCGACATCAAGAAACCGTGGAACGAATGCTTCTCATTCGATTGTATTTAGAGCAATTACAAACAAGAGAATTGCTTTGCGGAACTGTGATCGCCTGTGTTAGCGCGGGGCCGTCTTCACTGATGGATCCCCTCCCATGGTCGCTTCCCGCTGGTTCCGCCGCCTGACTTCGGCGCTCACGCTCGGCATGGCGCTCCTCGGTGCTGCCACGGCCTGGGCGGAGACCATCGAGGTCACCGATCTCGCCGGCCGCGTCGTCAAGGTGACGCGCGATCCGCAGAAGATCGTCCTCAGCGAAGGCCGCCAGCTCTACACGTTGGCGATGCTCGACCGCGACGATCCGTTCAAGCGCGTCGTCGGCTGGGGCAACGACCTGATCGCCAACGATCCGGGCGCCTGGGCGAAATATCTGGCCAAGTTCCCCAAGGCCAAGGACGTGGCCGATATGGGCAACCCCTACGCGTCCGATGTCAGCATGGAGAAGATCGCCGCGCTCGGCACCGAGGTCTACATCCTCGACCTCTCCAACTATTTCAAGGCGCAGGAGACTGGCTTGCTGGGCAAGCTCGAGAAGGCCGGCATCGCCACGATCTTCGTCGATTTCCGCCAGGACCCGACCCAGAACGTGCTGCCGAGCGTCCAGTTGCTGGGCCGCGTGCTCGGCCGCGAGAAGGAGGCGAACGCCTTCGCCGACTACTTCCTGCAGCAGACCCGGCGCATCTATGCCCGCGTCGGCGCTGTTCCCGACAAGAAGAAGCCGCTGGTCTTCATCGAGCGCGCCGCCGGCCTGCTGCCCTGCTGCGCCACCTTCGGCGCCCTCAATTTCGGCCGCTTCATCGAGGAGGCCGGCGGGCGCAACTGGGGCAGCCAGTTCTTCACCGGCTTCCAGGGCGATGCGGCGCAGGAGAAGGTCCTTTCGGACAACCCCGACATCTACTTCCTGACCGGCGCCAACTGGTACGGCAGCAATCCGGGCAGCAGCGCCGTCAGCCTCGGCTATGACGCCACGCCCGAGAAGGTCCAGAAGGAGATCTCGGCCCTGATGAACCGGCCGGGCTTCCAGCAGCTCAAGGCCGTGCAGGGCAAGAAGGTGATGGCCTTCTACCACCAGTTCTACGATGCGCCCTATTACTTCGTCGCCGAGCTCGCCATGGCGAAGGAATTCTATCCCGATCTGTTCAAGGACGTCGATCCGGAAGCGGTGTTCAAGGAATTCCACGAGAAATTCCTGCCGATCTCCTATTCCGGCCTGTTCTGGGCGAAGCTGCAGTGAAGAGGTAAGCGGCGATGGCCGCCGTCATGCCCGCCACAGTGCCTGCCGCCGCGGATTATCGCAGGCGCAATGCGCGCCGCCTGCAGCTCGTCCTGTTCGGGTTGCTGGCGCTGACCTTCGCGCTGGCGCTCGACGTCTCGATCGGCCCGGGCAATCTGCCGCTCGCCGACGTGCTGCGGACATTGCTCGACCCGCAATCGGCGACGCCACGCCTCTCCGTCATCGTCTGGGATCTGCGCCTGCCGATCGCGCTGATGGCGCTCGCCGTCGGCGCCATGCTGGGCCTGAGCGGCGCCGGCATGCAGACGATCCTCTCCAACCCGCTGGCCGACCCGTTCACGCTCGGCGTCTCCGCCGCCGCCACCGTCGGCGCCTCCGTCGCGATCGTCTTCGGCTGGAGCGTCGTGCCGGGCGCCGGCCCCTTCATCGTGACGGCGAACGCCTTCGTCTTCGCGCTCGGGGCCTCGCTGATCCTGTTCTTCATGACCAAGCTGCGCGGCGTCAGCGCCGAGACCATGATCCTGGTCGGCATCGCCCTGCTCTTCACCTGCAACGCCATCACCGCCCTGCTGCAATATCGCTCGAACGAGGTGCAGCTCACCCAGATCGTGTTCTGGTCCCTGGGCAGCCTCGCCCGCGCGACCTGGACCAAGGTCGGCGTCGCCGCGCTGCTAATCGCGCTCGCCCTGCCCTTTTTCCTGATGCGCGGCTGGGCGTTGACCGCGCTCCGGCTCGGCGACGAGCGAGCCGAGAGCCTCGGCATCCGCGTCGATCGCTTACGCCTGGAAATCCTGATCGCCACCTCGCTGCTCGCGGCGGTTTCCGTCTCCTTCGTCGGCGGCATCGGCTTCATCGGGCTCGTCGGCCCTCACATCGCCCGGCTCCTGGTCGGCGAGGACCAGCGCTTCTTCCTGCCGGTCGCGACGCTGGCGAGCGCCACCCTGCTTTCGCTCGCATCCAGCCTCTCGAAGGCGATCACGCCCGGCGTCATCTACCCGATCGGCATCATCACGGCGCTGATCGGCGTGCCCTTCTTCTTCAGCCTGGTCATGTCGATCCGCAGCAGGGGAGCCTGAGCATGGCGCTTGCGATCCGCGATCTCTCCTTCCGCTACGGCGCGGTGCCCGTGCTGGAGCGGCTTTCCACCGGCGCATTGCCGCGCGGCGAGCTCACGGCGCTGGTCGGCCCCAACGGCGCCGGCAAGTCGACGCTGTTCCGCTGCGCCGCCGGGCTGCTCAAGCCCCAGCTCGGTTCCGCCACCCTCGACGGCGCCGATCTCGCCCCTCTGACGAGCCGTGAGCGGGCGCGCAAGATCTTCTACCTGTCGCAGGATACGCAGGCGCGCGTCGCACTCTCGGTCTTCGACATCATCCTGCTCGCCCGCAAGAGCCTGCATCGCGGCTTCGCGCTGGCGGCTTCCGCGGACGACATGCGCGCGGTCGAGGCGGTGATCGCCGAGCTGAGCTTGGGCCCCTTCGCCTCGCGCGATATCGGCACGCTCTCCGGCGGCCAGCGCCAGCTCGCCGCCATCGGCCAGGCACTGGTGCGCGAGCCCGACGTGCTGCTGCTCGACGAGCCGACCAGCGCGCTCGACGTGCGCCGCCAGCTCGACGTGATGGCGACGATCCGCGAGGCGACGCGCCGGCGCCATATCGTCACGATCACCGCCATCCACGACCTCTCTCTGGCGGCGCGCTTCGCCGACCGGGTGCTGGTCATGAATGAGGGGCGCATCGCACAGGCCGGCCCCCCGGCCGAGGTGCTTGCCCACTCCGCCGTTTCCGAGACATATGCGGTCGGCGTGCATCTCGAACGCTCGGCACGCGGCACGCTTCTGGTCGAGCCCTATATCCAGGTCGATTGAGCCATGTCAGTCCCCACCCCGCAGGACAATTTCTCCCTCAAGGAAGAGATCCGGGCCTATTGGTCGGCGCGGGCCGAGAGCTTCGACCTCTCCTACGGCCATGCGATCAAGTCAGACCGTGAGCTTGCCGCCTTCCAGCGGCTGATCCGCGATTCCTTCGGACCGGCGCCGCTCGACGTGCTCGACCTCGCCTGCGGCACCGGCGAGATCACGCGCGCCTTACTGTCGCTCGGCCACCGCGTCACGGCGCTCGATTTCTCCGAGGCGATGATCGCCCGCGCCCGCGCCAAGCACGGCAACGCCGCGCGCATCCTGCTCGGCGACGCCGAAAGGCTGCTCGACGACGAGGAGAGTTATGACGCGCTGATCACGCGTCATCTCGTCTGGACGCTGACCGATCCCGAGGCCGCCTTCGCCGAATGGTTCCGCGTGCTGAAGCCCGGCGGCCGGCTCCTGGTCATCGACGGCGACTGGGTCAATCGCACCCGCTGGCAGGCTCTCGTCAACCGCTTCGGCACATGGCTGCGCGAGCGTCGCGGCGCGGCCGTGCACCAGATCGACGCCGACACTCACGCCTCGATCACCAGCCGCTTCTATTTCAGGGACGGACTCGGACGGGAGCGTCTGGAAGCCATGCTGACGGCCGCCGGCTTCACCGGGATCACGCCGGCCGACTACCATCAGGTCGTGCGCGAGCAGCAGCGGGCAGCCCCGCTGCACGACGCGATCCGCCTGGCTTCCTCGACCCGCTTCGCGCTGGTCGCACGCAAGCCCGGCGGCGCGGCGCGGTAACGGCCACCGGTCCGCGCGGCGCATAAACAAGTCGGACCTCGCAACAGGGTGGGGTTTGCTCTATCGGTTTAAATGTTTCGCAATGGCGCCGCCCCCATAAACGGGGCGAATCTCGCTGCCTGATCCAGAGTCGCCCGTGCCGCTGGACTATCATTCGCTGCTGACGGCCTTCACCCTTTCCGGCTGCGGATTGGCGGCCGCGTTCCTCGCAAGCTGGCTCGTCTCGCAAAAGGAACGCTTCCTGATGGCCTGGACCATCGGCGTCTCGCTGATGGCGCTCGGCGTACTGGTCTATGGCGCCTATGGAAAGACGATGTCCCCGGCGCTCGGCGCCACCGGCTATACGATCCTGCTGATCGGCCTTGCCTTCGTCTTCGGCGCCGGCCGCGAGTTCCGCACCGCAATTCTGCCCTGGCGCGGCATGGTCGTGATGGCGGTCTCCTCCTCCGTCGCCATGGCCGTTCCCATGCTCGCCGGCTACAACGGCATCGCGATCCTCATGCTCAATGTCGCGGCGACGATCATCCTGCTCGTCACCGCCTGGGATTACTGGCTCGGCCGCGCGGAAGCCCGGCTGATGATCGCGCTGCTCACCGCCCTCTACGTCCTGACCGGGCTGTCCTTCGTCCCCTGCGCCGTCCTCCTGCTGCAGGACGGCCAATGGGTTCTGCCGCAAATCCCGGCGAACTGGGCCGAAGACCTCAATATCGGTATCTGCCTGACCACGCTTGCCGGCATCGGTGCCCTCTCGCTCGCGCTCAACCAGGCGCGGCTGGCGCGCGGCCACAAGCGCGACGCGGAAACCGACCCCCTTACCGGCCTGCTCAACCGGCGCGCGTTGCTCGCTCGCCTGGCGGGTGAGATCAAGGGACCGGCCGCGCTGGTCGTCCTCGACGTCGACCGTTTCAAGATGATCAACGACGCCCATGGCCACCTCGCCGGTGACGACGTCCTGCGCGCCTTCGGTGAAATCCTGACCCTCTCTGCGCGCCCGCAGGATCTGGCCGCACGGCTCGGCGGCGAGGAATTCGCGCTGCTCATGCCCGGCACCTCGCTCGTCTCCGCCGCCATTCTCGCCGAAGGCATCCGCACGCGCCTCGCCAAGCGCGATTTCACCGGGAGCGCCGGCGCGTTCGACTGCACCGTCAGCGCGGGCGTCGCCCATACCGAAGACAGCGTCATCGATTTCGACGCCTTGCTGCACGACGCCGACAAGGCGCTCTACGCGGCCAAGCGCAATGGCCGCGACCAGGTCGCGATCAGCTCGGACGAAGCGGAGTTCCTGGCCCAGATCCGGCCACTGCCGGACGGCCAGCGCGGCTCTGCCGACATCGTCAAGCTGAGGACGGGCTGAGACGCCGCCGCAGCGACCTTCTCCCCCACCACCCGCGCCGGTCCCACCCGGTACAGGCCGCGTGGTGTCCCGGGTCTGACGCCCGCTAGCGGCGGCAGACACGAAGCCGGGCCTGTCCGCCTCAGCTCAAGCCGAGAGTCGGCGATTTGAGCTGGGCAAGCTCCAGGAACGGTCTGTCCGTTCGTCAGGCGGCCTGGGACTGCTCCTGCGGCGCCAGATAGGCATTCTCGAAGGTCGTCATCACATGCGCGACCATGTCACGGGCAATGTGGAGCTGATCGTCCTGGAAGGCGATCGGCCGCGGCGAGTTGAGCACGATCTCGTAGCTCGGGAAGTAGTAGACGAAATCGTGGCGCCGGAACAGCTCCTCCGCCACCGCCCGCAGCACCGATTTCGAGGCGCTGTTGGCGACGATGACGTCGGCGTCCTTGAAGGTCGCGCCGAACGGCACCGGCGAAACCGTGACGACGAAGCGCATCTCCGGATGGCAATGCTCACGGATCAGCCCGATGATCTCCTCCATATCGGCGAGCGTCGCGTCATAGCCGTAGTCCACGAAGCGGAAGCGCTCCGGCATCCGTTGCAGCCAGCTCGGCCCGGGATGCGCATTCATGACGATGCCGGTCTGCGCATCGAGCCAGGTCTCGGTCAGGCCGAGCGTGAAGAAGCAGACGCGCGCCTGCTTGATCTGGGCGGTCGCCGCGGCGAGGCGCTTGCGGTTGGCAAAGGCGTTCTCGCGATCGAGCAATCGCAACCCGCTGGCTTGCGGATCGAACCATTGCCCGGGCGCGAGCTCGATCAGCCCATCGTCCGGATAGCTTTCCCCGAGCAGGCTGCGCTTGAGCTCGTGTGTCATCGAGCGCACCGAATATTTGTTCAGCGCGCCCCGGCTGAGCTGGCCACGGTCGGCACCGCCGCCACGGCCGCTTTCCTCGTTCCAGCTCTCGAAATGCTCGGCCGGCACCCCGTGACCGTTGAGCAGCAGCTGCAGGCCACGCATCATCAGGATGTTCTCGACCTCGCGCGCAAAGCACGAACCCATGGTGAAGATCGGCCAGGAGGGGTCGATCTTGAATTTCGGCTTGTGCTCGATGGCAAGGTAGGCGCCCGTGGTCAGGCGCTCCTTGGCCATCTTTTCCGGCTTGCCCGAAATCCAGCCGCGCACGGGGTTGCCGCGCATGATCGAAAGCGCCGTGCCTGCATCATATTCGATCTTCATGATCGTCTCCTGACTGGTGAGAACGCGTAGGCTTGCAGTCTTGGGCTCTCCCGGCCTGCGGGCCTGCGAGGCGGGCCCGCCGTGATCCCGCCCGGCCCTCACATCCGGTGGGGAATACCGTTCCGGTCGAGGAAATTGCGCATCCGGTCGTAGGATCCGGCATAGCTCTTCGCCAGACCGTTCAGCGCCGCCTCCTGATAGACCGCGCGCCAGCCGCCCTCGGCCAGGGCCGCCTCCGGCACAACCGGGATCTTCAGCGTCTCGGCCAGCTCCTGGCTGCGCGTGTCATAGGCGACGAGCACGCCGGGCACGCCATGCGCGACGGCCGGCAGCACGCCATGGACGCGGTAGCCGACAGCAAGGTCCTGCGAGCGGGCAAAGGCGTCGTAATGCTCGACATCGAAGAAGGAGAACAGCTGCTTCTCGTAGATCCGGCGCATCGCGGCATCGTCCGGCCCGCTCCACCAGCCGGTCTTGACGAATTCGGCAACCGCCTTCTCCTTGGCCGCGACATCGCGCAGGAAGAACGCCTTCTCCTCCTGCTCGCCATGCGAGGACATCACCATCTCGCTCTGGTCGTCGACCTTGAGCAGGGCGGCCTTCTGGTTGCGCAGATAGGCTTCCGGATCGGCGGTGTAGCTCTTGTCGGATTCGCGGCGCAGGCTGAACGCGACCTTGCGGATATCGCGCTGGTCGGGAACGCGGATCTGGAGCTCGCGGTTGCGGGTGCGGAAAATCGAGGGACAGCCCACCACCTCGACATTGCGGATGCCGTTCTGCCTGAGGGTCTCGGCACTGAAGGCGCCACGGACGCCGATGGCGGCCGAGCGCTCGGCCACGATCGACCAGAAGCGCTTCGAAGCTTCGGGCAATTCGATCCTGCGGTTCTGGCTCGCCTGAGCGCCGACGCCGATGGCGTAGACCGGCAGCTTCACCTTCTCCAGCACCTCGACGGCGCGGAACCATTCCATGCTCTCATGGATGAAGTTCGAGCCGCGCACGAAGATGAAATCGAACTCATTGGCATAGCGCGCGATGTCGGCCTCGGTCGGCGCCATGATCTTCATCGGCTCCAGATGCGCATAGCGCAGGAGCTTCAGCGTCGAATCATAGACGATCATGTCGCCGATGTTGAAATAGTCGCTGAGCAGCTTCTCCATCGGCGCGCGGTACCAACGCACCTTGTCGTGGTCATAGACCTCGCCGGCCGGATAGATCACCAGCGCGCGCAGCTTGGTCTCGGTCGGTATCGGACGCAGATTCGAGCCGGGCGCGAGCGTGCCCGTCGCCGCATCGACAACCGCGATCGAGCGGAGGCGCCCCTCGGGCAGGCGCGGCAGCGGAATCGACAACTCGGCGACGGGCGCGTGGCCGGTCACGATCGCGCCGGGCTGGATCGTCGCGTAATCCTGCCCGTCGAGCATCAGCTTGAGCGCCGGCCAGCTTCCATCCGGCCGGCGGCCGACGGAAACGACGACCTCGCTCGTGGTCGCGCGCAGGATCTTGATGGCGTTCTCCAGCGAAACGGCGGAGACAGGCGAGAGCACGGGCGCGTTCATGGGCCCTCCTTGACGAAACGAAGTTTCAGGCGAACCAAGTCGCGGTCGGGGCCGAGCTTGCAGCCGGTGACGTGCATCCGCGTCATGAACAGATAGGCGGTGTCGCCCGTCGTCTGGAAATTCCGCGAACGCGATTGCGGATCGGCGATGGCGCCATAGCCGTAGCGCAGTCGGTCGCTGCAATCCTTGCTCCACATCGTCGGGTGCACGAGCAGCGTCTGCAGCGGCGACCAGTGGATCAGATCGTCGGACCAGCTATAGGCGACGCGGCCACCCGCAATGTTCTGGCGCGGATCCGGGCCGAGATGGAAGAGAGAGAGCCATGTCCCGCTCGCCTCATGCCGGGTGACGGAACCGACCGTGGTCGGCAGCTCCTTGAGCGGCTGGCACGGCCGCGCCCGGCTCAGATCGTCGCGGTAGGGGTCGACCGCCGGAATCGTGAAGTCCTGCCCGTCAAAGGCCCGCCACATCGTCGGATCCTTGATGTCCGTGGACCGGAACAGGCAGACGCCGCTCTTCTGGCCCTCGCCACCGGTGGTCGCGATCAGCGCATACCAGGCGCCATCCTTCTCGACGATGTTCGAGGGGTTGAAGAACCCGCGATGCCGGCCCTGGTCGACATCCTGCCTGTAGGGCGGCGCCGCCACGAGAGGGCGCGGCTCGTCGGTCTTGAAGCTGCGCCCGCCATCGTTCGACTGGGCCGCGGTGACGACGTTGTACCAGCAGCTCATCGCCTCCTTGAAGCGGCAGGCCCCGGGATGCTTGTCGGCATGGTACTCGGCATGGATCAGCGCCTGGACATGGCGTCCGTCGTCGGTCCAGGTCGCGGCGATCCAGCTCTTGTCGCTGAACTGGCTGGGATCGGCGCTGTTCTTCGCCTCGAAGGAGACGGCGCAGCTCTTGCGGATCGAGGACAGGTCGGCCCCAATCAACGGGCGGCTGCGGTAATGGCTGGCGAAGGCGACGACCTCGCCCTTGTCGTCGCGGAAGGCACGCAGAGGCGCATCCGGCAGATCCCATTCCTCGCAACGCTGGCGCGCCCAGGAGACGACCGTCTCCTCCTTCGCGTCGGGCGCGACCTCGAGCCGATAGGCAGGCGCCTGCGCCTCTGCGGCCAGGGGCGCCACCAGCAGCAGGAAAACCGCCGACAGCGCGAGATGCGCGATGCGGGCGCCCCTCATGCCACCTTCCGCTGCGGCTCGGCCGCACGCGGCACCATCTTGTTGTCGACGCGGTTCTCGACGAGGAAGTCGCGCATCTGCCCGTAGACCTGGGCGTAAGCCGCGTTGAAGCGGTCGAAGCGGGACTGGTCCCAATACTCCTCCAGCCGGAAGTCCTGGCCAGAGAAGACGTCCACGCTCGGGATCTTGAAGGTATCGGCGAACTCGACGGTGCGGCTGTCATAGGTGAAGTAGATCGACGGCGTGCCATTGGCGAGCGCCATCAGATTGCCGTGCAGCCGGTAGCCGAGCACGAGATCGAGCCCGCGCACCAGTCGCTCATAGTCCGCGACCACGTCGGAATAGAACATGCGGCTCCGGTAGAGGCCCTCGACCTGCTCATCGAGATACCAGCTGCTCGCCCAGGCATTGTCCTTGAGCGCCGCCATGGCCGCCGCCTTCTGCTCAGGCGTGCCCAGCGCGAGCTTCTTCTCCTCGGCCTCGCCCTGCGACATCAGCGTGACCTCGAAGCGATCCGCCATCGCCTTCACCAGATCGCGGTGGAAGGTGAGATAGCGCTGGATGTCCTGCGCATAGGTCTTGGAAACCTCGCGCCTGAGCGTGACGCCGGCGGTCTTGACCTGGTCGAGCGGCGGCAGGCGGATCGCGAGACCGGGATTGTTGTTCCGGAACGCGGTCGGGCAGCCGATGATGCGGACATTGCGGATGCCGAGATCGTTCAGAACCTCGGCCGAATAGGTCCCGCGCACGCCGAGCGAAGCGGTCGAATCCGCGATCAGCTTGAGGACCGTCTTGCTATCCTCGCTCAGCTCCAGCTTGCCGCTGACCGGCGCCTGCGCGCCGATGCCGAAGGCGATGACCGGGATCTTCAGCCGGCGCAGCACATCCGGGGCCTGTGCCCAGTCCATCTCCGCATGGACATAGTTCGAGCCACGCAGGAAGACGTAGTCGTATTCGGCGTTGAGCCGGTCGATCATCGCCGGGTCGACATGGTCGATCGGCAAGGTGTCGAGCGTCTCGAAATTGAGCAGCTTCAGCGAGGAATCGAAGACGAAGGCGTCGCCGATATTGTGGTAATGATCGATGTGGCTGGCGAGATTGGCATAATCGTACCAGCGCACATTGTCATGGTCGTAGACCTCCCCGGAGGGGCTGATGACGAGGATGCGGGCCATGGACAGGTCTCCCCTTTTGTCTCGTTATGGTTTCAGGCGATCATCGCCGCGGGGTCTTGCCGCGCCTGCGCGGGGCGGCTGCGTTCGGCGATGAGGCGGCGATAGAGATCGAGATGCGTCTGCGCGCATTCGCGATGGCTCATCGGCCGGGTGATGCCGCCGCGCAGGCGTTCCCAGAGCCCCGGCTCGGTCAAGGCGCGGACCATGCAGTCGACGAGATCCTCGGGGCTGCCAGCGCGGAAATGCAGGCCGTCGACCTCGTCGGTGATCTTCTCGGCCATGCCGCCGAGCGCGCTCGCCAGGATCGGGCGGCCGTGGAAGAACGCCTCCTGGATCACGATCGGCGAGTTCTCCCACCAGACCGAGGGCATCACCACCCAGTCGACCGAGCGCATCAGGTTCGGCATCTCGTGGTTCTGGAAGGCGCCGCAGAAGCGCACGCGCCGGCCGGCGCTCTCGACCAGCTTGGCGAACTTGTCCTGATAGGCCTGCGGCTGGCGCTCCAGATTGCCGCCATAGACCAGCAGCATCGCATCCTCGCCCCAGACGGAATCGGGAATGCGCGTCACCGCGTCGATCAGCACGTCGGCGCCCTTATAGGGCGTGAGCTGGCCGAAATAGGCGAAGCGCGAGCGCCGCTCCTTGCCTTCGGGCAGGGGCCGCGGCGGGGCGGTGCTGGCCACGTCGATGCCGTTCTCGATCACCGAGAAGCGCTCCTCCGCCAGTCCCCAGCCGACATAGCGGTCGACGAGGAAGCGACTCGGCGAGACGAAATGGTCGGCCAGCCCCAGCATGCCCTTGATGAAGGTCTCGCGCGCCAGGAAGCGGGCCGGCGAGATGTCGGGAAAGCAGGCGTTGCAGTCGGTCGGCGAGGCCCGGTAGCAGAGCTTGAAAGCGCCGGTCTTCACCATCTGGCCGTGATGGTGGCAGATCGAGAGATATTCGTGGAAGGTGACCACGATCAGCGCATCGGGCAGCGCGTCGCGCACCGCGAACAGGCATTCGAGCCCGAGCCCGATGAAGTGGTGGAAATGCACCACATCCGGCTTCAGATCGTGCAGCACGCGGACGAAGTCGCGTTCGATCTCCTCCGTGGCGCGGTTGGAGATCAGGAAGTGATCGTAATCCTCGGCGTAGTAGAGCAGCTCCCCGCCGCGTTGGCGCAGGCTCATCAGCGCCGTGCCGGCATGGCGCGGCGTCGGCGCGCCGACACGGGCGAGATAATGGGAATCGATGCCCTCGCCCGCCTGCAGCCCCTTGTGCAGGTTGTAGGACGCCACCTCCGCCCCGCCCAGCGAGAGCGAGGGATGGGCGTGCGATATCACGAGAACCCGCATCCTCAGCCTTTCATGTTGGAAATCGCGAGCGCCCAGCGCCGGTCGAAGCTCGTCCGGTCGGCGAGCCTGGCCAGCGCGCCGGCATGCGGCGCGGCCGTCTCGGTGTCGTCGACCGCGTAGACCTCGACGTCGGGCACCCAGAGCGAGGGCGAGCCCGCCATCCTGAGCTTGAGGCAGAGATCGAGCCCCTTCTCCGCCGTAGTGAAGTAATTGCGCGCGAAACCGCCGACCTCGATGAAAGCGGCGCGCGACAGCACGCAGCATTCGCTCGCCCCGGCCGCGACCTCCATCGGCCCGAGATTGCCGACCGCATCGAGCGGATAGCCGACAAAGCGATTGGCGATGCGCCGGCTCGTGCCTTCTCCTTCCAGCCAGGCGCCGGCCCAGCGGATGGAATCGTCCTCGAACAGCAAGGTCGGGCTGGCGACGCATTGCCCGCCCCGGGCGCGATAGGCCCGTTCGAGCCGTCCGAGCCAGCCCGGCATCCGGATCTGCGCGGCCCCCGAGAGCAGCACGACCGTCTGGAAGCGGCAGGCGCGTACGCCAGCCTCCAGCGCGTCGCAGGCATCCTCGACACCTTCGACCGCGACGAGGCGCACCGACAGCCCGTAGAAGCGTGCGAGCCGCCGCGCTTCCGCGCCGACGCGGTCGAAGCTCTCGGAGGGCGCCGCGATCGCGATCGGCAGCGGCCGGACTTCCGGATCCATCGCCAGCAAGGCGAAGAGCGCCGACAATTCGCGCTGGCGATGGTCCAGGCCGATGACGAGGCCGAGCGGCGCCTCCGCATCGAAGGGGCCGACATCGAGCGTCTCGACGGCGCGCGGCGGCACGATCTCGGCCGCCTGCAGGGCCGGCGCGATCTGGCGCTCGACCACCGCATTCGCCGTCGAGGAGCGCGGATCGAGCAGGCCGAGGACGCGCTCCAGCGCCCGCCGCGCCTGGGCGCGGTTCGGTTCGAGCGGCAGGAAGGCCGGCCCCGTACCCTGAACCTCGAAGGCGAGGTGGAGCGGCTGCCCCGGCTCCGGCAGGAGCTTCGGCGCGAAGACGATGAAGCCGTGGCTGTTGCGCCGCGCCGCCAGCGCCGGGCCGAAGCGCGGATCCTCCATGAAGGCGGCGGTGACGTCCGGGCGCTGCACGCGCGTCCAGAGCCGGTCGACGGCGCAGGACTGGCCGCCGCTGCGCAAGGTGACCGCATCGACCCGGCGCTCCGGATCGAAAAGCCAGCCGATGATCAGCACGCCGGTATCCTCGACGACCGTCACGGAGTCGATGCCGGCACGCACCGGCTCCTCCAGCAGACAGACGGTGTCGCGGCCGTCGAAGCGCTGCGAGGCACGCCTGAGCCTGTCGGTGGTGGTCTGGGGCGCCGCGCCGCGCGCCAGCCCGTCGCGCAGATGGCCGGGAACCGTGATCGGCTCGAGCAGGACGTAGCGCTCATAGACCTCCAGCGCGCGCCAGCCGTCGCTCCCGCGGAAATAGAGCCGCTCGATCTCGCCCGGCTGCTGGACCTGGCAATCCTCGAGCAGGCCGAAGAAGCCACGCGCGCCCTCCCCGAGATCGCCCCGCTCGAAAGTTCCGGCTTCGAGATGGGCCGGAGACAGGCCGCCATGCGCGATCAGGAGCTTGAGCCGCCCGGCTGCGAAATCGGAGGTCCAGCCCTGCAGGAAGATGCCGTCGCCCTCCAGCGCGCCCATCACCTCGACGAAGCCTCCGGGCCGCGCGACGGTCTGCAGCAGCATCGCCACCGCCCTCAGGCGACGCGGATTGGGCGCGCCGGTCAGCAGCACTTCGAGCAGGCCATCGACCACGCTCGGAAAGGCCTGGCCCGCATCCTCGGCGAGTTCGGAGAGGAAGGTCTGCAAGGGCTGCGGCTTCGCCGCCAGGATCAGGCGCAAGGGACGGCCAGGGCGGCCGATCAGCAGGGCGCCGGTGCCGCTATTGTCGACGCTGGGCGCGGGCGCGAGGCAGAGGAAGCCGGTGGCCGCCAAAGGCTCGGCCCCGGGCCGGCGCCAGCTCAGCACCATGGTCTGGGCGCGGTTGCGCGGATTGCCATCGACCGCGACCGGAACCTTGGCCGGAATGGCGTCGCAGGCGCTGCGGACAAGAATGGCGTTCTCGCCGAGCGGCGTCCAGGCGACGATCGGCGCCGGGCTGACGGACGTCCTTTCCGGAACGATGACTTCGCTCATCGCCTCAACCTCCCCAGAGCGTCACGGCAAGCGTGGCGAAGGACATCACAGCGGCGAGCGTCGAGAGGAAGCCGAGGATCACCGTGACCTGCCGGAGCGGCGCGCGCGCCTCCTTGCGGATCGCCATGAGGCGCTCGTCGAAGGCGCGCAACGTGCCGTCGAAGCGAAGCTGGAAGACGTCGAGCTCGCCGAGGCGGCGCACGATCTCGCTTTGCGTCTCGGCCTCCACCTTGCTGGCCTCGGCGAGGGCGTTGTTCTCTTCGAGACGCGCCGCGATGCGGTCGAGCTTCTCGTTCAGCTCCTTCTGGACGAGCTGGGCGCGCCGGTTGAGCGCGATCAGCACCTCGACCTTGTCGAAGAAGCGGGCGAGCGGCACGGCGATCGCGGCCTCCGCCGCCAGCTCGTCCGCCGCCGGCAGGCGCAGTTCCAATTCGGCCCCGGTCGCCGGCGAGATGCCGACGACCTTGAGGCGGCCGCGTGCCGCGACCAGCCTCTCGTCGAGTTCCATGGAGAAGGCGTGCTTGCCGTCGCCGATGCCGTTGCGACGCAGATCGATGCGACTTTGATCCGCCTTGGCCTCCAAAGCGAGCTTGCCGTCGCAATAAAGCTTCACCGTGACGGCCTGGTCGGGACGGGTCTCGTCCCAGATCCAGCCATGCAGGCGGTTGCCGTCGAGGGCGTCGATCCGTCCGTTCAGCTTCGCCGGCTCGACATTCGGCGCGTCGACGCGCGGCAGCCGGAGTTCGTTGTTCTGGTTGGTCGCGGTCATCATGCGGCCTCCGCGAGCTTGAGGCTGTCGAAGAGGGCGAGATGGCGGGCGGCGCATGCGGCGAGCGAAGGCTGCTCGGCGATGCCGTGGACGAGGCGCTGCCACAGCCCGGCCTCCTCCATCGCCCGGCGCATGGTGCGGGCGAGCGCGGCCGGATCGCCCGGCCGGACATGCAGCCCGTCGATCTCGTCGCGCACCATCTCGGCCATGCCACCGATATCGCTGACGATCAGCGGCCGGCGATGCTGGAAGGCTTCCTGGATGACGAGCGGCGCGTTCTCCCACCAGATCGAGGGCATCACCACCCAGTCGATCTCGGCCATCAGCGCCGGCACCTCGTCGCGGGCGTAAGCGCCGCAATGGGTGACGACGCCTTCGGTCCCGGCGAGCGCGGCGTCGAGCGCGCTGGTGAAGGCCTCGCTCTGGAACGGCGCGCCGCCATGGATGCGCAGGCTGAAGCCGCTCTCCCCCGAAGCCTGAAGAATCCTGGCCGCCTGCAGCAGCGGCAGCACGCCCTTCCAGGGATTCAGATTGCCGAAATAGCCGAAGCTGGCGCGCCGGCCCGTCGCGCGGCGGTGCGGAACCGGCTCCTGCGCCGGCCGGGCATTGGCGAAGACCTCGATCCTGTCGCCCGGCAGGCCCCATTCGATATAGCGCTGGCGCAGGAAACGACTCGGCGCGACGAAATGATCGACCGCCGCCAGATGCGTCTTGATGAAGCGCTCGCGCAACAGGAAGCGGTCGGCGCCGATCTCGGGGAAGCAGCCATGGCAGCCCGCCGGCGAGGCGCCGGCGCAGCGCTGCCGGTCGCCCGGCCGCACCATCAACCCGTCATGGTGGCAGATCGGATAGTAGTCGTGCAGCGTCATCACGATCGCCGCCCGCGGCAGCAGCCGGCGCGCCAGCGTCAGGAATTCCGCGCCGATCAGGGCGAGATGATGGACATGGATCACGTCCGGGCGGAACTCGCTGAGCAGCGTCCCCAGGTCCTGCAACGTGCCGTAATGGTCGATCTGGCTCATGTGGAAGCGGTCGTAATGCGCGCTCCACAGCACCACGTCCTCGCCGACGGATTGCAGCGCCGTGCCCGGATGCGGCTCACGATGAATCGTGTTGGTCGCGCCGAGGAAGAGCACCTCGCAGCCCTGCTCGCGATAGGCGCCCGCAAGGTCATGCGCGAAGATCTCGGTCCCGCCCGGATGCAGCGCGGGGTGGTTGTGCGCGACGACGAGGATGCGGCGGCTCATGGCCGGCCTCCCGGCTTGGTCGCGATCAGCACGTCCTGGTAATGCGCCGCGCTGATACCGCGCCAATGCCCCGGACGCAGGGCCTCGACGGCAAGCCCGGCCTGCATCGCCTGCTCCAGCAGGAAGCCCGCATCGATCCCAGCCGCCGCAAGCGGCGCCTCGTCGATCGCATACCAGCCCGGCCCGTCCTGCCAGCGCTTGAACGAGAGGCGCTCCTGGCCCGTGCTGCCGTCGATCGCAAAGGCGGTGAGGAAGAGCCGACCGCCCGGCGCCAGCAGGCGCGAGGCTTCCTGCAGATAGACCACGAGCTCGTCGGGCGGCAGATGCGTCGCCACCGAGATCATCGTCACGAAGTCGAAGCTGCCATTGGCGAAGCCGAAGCGGACCTCGTTGCCCGGCAGCGACCCCTGCGGATTGTAGAGCGGGTGGGCGATGTCGAGGCGCTGGAAGCGGAAGCGCGGATAGGCCGGCGTGATCGTCTGGGCGCACCAGAGGATGCCGTCCATCACCGGGTCGACACCGTCATAGCTGCCCCGTTCGGGGTCGAGATACTGCGTCAGCGGCACCGCCATGCGGCCGATGCCGCAGCCGATATCGAAGACGCGCTCATGCGGCATGAGCCGGCCGATCCGGACGAAGTGGCCGAGGAATTCGGCGCCGATGGCGCGATAGTCGCCATCGCCGACGAAGATCGAATCCGGCGGCGGATGCGGCATAAAGCGGTTGGTCTGAAGCCCGGCCAGCAGCCAGTCGAGCTCCGGCCCGGCCGGGGCGCTCGCGGGCGCCGGTTCGGGCGCGATCTGTCTCAGGGCCGTCATCGCCGTCATGCCGCGGTCGCTCTCCTGAAGCTGAAGCGGGGAACAAGGTCGGGTTCGCTCGGCGCCTGTGCCTGCAGCAGCGCGGGCTCGGCCGCCGAGGTCTCGAAGGCCTGCATCAGCGCGGCGATCTGCGCGTCCCAGCGCCGCATCTGCAGCCAGGCATTGTGCTGGGAGGCGGCGCCGCGCGTGTAATCAGTGCTCTTGGAGATCGACTGGCGCTCGAGATGGTAGAGCGCAACATCCGGCACATAGATGATGCCGAGGCCGGCGCGCCGGATCTTGAGGCACAGATCGCTGTCCTCGTAGTCGCCGATCACATAGCTCTCGTCGAAGCCGCCGAGCTCGCCGAACAGCTCGCGCGCCATGACGATGCAGGCGCCGGTGACGCCCGGCACCGGGCGCTCGACATTGGCCGGCGCATAGCTGCCCGGCATGCCCTTGAAGTAATGATGGTTGAGCCAGGTGCCTTTACTGTCGCGCTTGAAGAAAAGGCCGGCATGCTGCAGCGAGCCGTCCTCGTAGAGCAGCTTCGGGCCGACGGCACCGACCCGCCGGCGCTTGTCGAGCTTGGCGACCAGAGCCGGCAGCCAGCCATTGCCGACGGGGATCACGTCGGAATTGACCAAAGCCAGCGCCTCGCCGCGCGCCTGGCGCGCGCCTGCATTGCAGGCGGCCGAGAAGCCGCCATTGCGCCGCATCGCCACGAGCTGCATCGGCAGGCCGTAGGCGAGATGCAACCCGCCCAGGAGATGCGCGACCTCGGCCTCGTGTTCGGGAGAATCGAGCACATAGATCAGCTCGGCGTTCTCGGCGAACCAGGGATCGCCTGCGAAGGCCGCGACCTGCACGCGCAGGAAATCATAGACGCGGTAGAGCGGGATCACCACGGAGGCTTTCGGCCGGGACGGGCCGCGGCCGAAAGCTTTTACCTCGGGCTCCGGCCGGTTCTCGCGCAACTCCTCCTGGCAAGCGGCGAGGATCGGCGCGAGCGTCTCCTCGAGCATCGCGCCGGTGAGATATTGCGGCGGGATCGCCGAAAGCGCCCGCGCGCGGATCGTGGCCGCGTCGGCCGGCTGCACGGGCGGGCGCAGCGTCAGCACCGTCCCCGATTTCAGCCTGATCTCGCAGCGCGGCTGCAGCACCGGCGCCCCGGCGGCATAGTCCGGGGCGAAGGCGGCGAAGCCGATGGCGGCCCGCGTCTCGCCTTCCGCCCCGCTCGGCAACCTGACCGGGAAGCGCTGGAGGCGCGAGAGCATGGCGATCGGCTCGCCGGTGCCGCGATGCAGCAGCACCTCCTCCAGGAGATCGTCGGGATCGCGCAGATAGCCGCCGATCAGCAGGCCCGCCCGGTTGCAGACCGCGAGATCGAGCTCGGCGGCGGGCAGATCGTCGTTGCGGCGGACATGCTGGACGGCGAGAGGCGCCCGGCGCTGCATCTCGACGGCGAGAAGCCGGCCCTGCTCGGACAGGCCGGCGAGCTGCTCGATGACCCAGTTGCGCAGGCCGTCGCGGCTCGCGGCCTTGCCGGCCCACCAGCGGCCGAGCGAGGGCGCCGCCTGCCGCCCGGGCAAGGTCCTGACCACGAGGGAGCGCTCGCTCTGCAGGATCAGCAGGCCGCCGCCGCGCACCGGCGGCTCCTCCAGCACGAGATGAAGCTCGCGCTGGCCGTTGCGATCGGCTGCGCCGAGGCGCGACGGCAGCTCGAGGCGTGTGAGGCCGGCGCCGTCCAGGCGGAACGCCGTGCGCAGCGCGTCGAGATCGGCGGGGACGACGGTCTCGGACAGCCATCGGCCCTCGACCAGCGCCGCGCTGGGCTGCATCGCGGCCGGCTCGGGAAAGAGAGCCAGGAGAAGCTGGCGCAGAAAGGACAGGTAGCTCGGGACCGCGGCGAGGTTGAACAAGGGCGGCCAGGCCCGTACCAGCGCATTGGCGAGCGCCAGCCGGGCCCGCGGCGTGAGGTCCTTCAGGATGTCGTCGGGATCGGCCAGACCGTGGACCAGCGCCGGGTCGAACGCTGCCGTCACGTCGCCCTGCGGGCCGTGGTCGGAGAGGGTCGCGACGATGCTGTCATGGCCGGAGGAGCGGAAGGCGACGGCCAGCCTTTCGCGCCCGTCGCGCAGCCCCAGCGAGATCGAGGCCGCGGCGAGGCGCCGGCCACCGCCCGTCAGCGCGATCGACGGCTTGCCGAAGGGCGAGGCTTCGAGCGTCCAGCAGAGCAGGAAGACCGAACCACCAAGGCGATGGAGCTCGAGTTGGGTCGGGGCCGCCACCGCCGTGGCGGCGGGCGCAAGTGAAAGCATGGGGTTCTCCTGCCGCACGGAGGATCCCGGAGCGCTCGGCGAAGAGGGAAATCCACCTCCCGGGAAGCCGCGCGCTCCGGAGCGTTGTCGGGCGCGTCGCCTTCCGCCCGGCCGCTGCCGGCCGGACGGACACGCGCGTCAGGACGATCAGGCGATCGAGAAGTAGCTGTGCGGATCGGCCTGGATGTCCTCGGCGGTCACGCCGACGAGGGTCAGGGTGTCGCCATGGCCGAGATCGATGACGGTGTTGCCGCCGACCGTGGTCGCGCGCGCCGCCACGTCCTCGGCCGTCGCCACGCCGGTGCCGTTGATGTCATGCGCGATCTGCAGCATGTCCGTGCCCGCCTCGAAATCGAGGACGACGTCGTTGCCGCCGCCACCGGTGAAGACGAAGACATCGTGTCCGGCGCCGCCGATCAGGACGTCGTCCCCGGCGCCGCCGAAGAGGATGTCGTCGCCCGCGCCGCCGATCAGCACGTCGTTGCCGTCGCCGCCATACAGGACGTCGTCCCCCTTGCCGCCCTGGAGAATATCGTCTCCCGCGCCGCCCTGAAGGACATCGTTGCCATTGCCGCCGGACAGGACATCATTGCCATTGCCGCCGAAGAGGATGTCGTCGCCATTGCCGCCGAAGAGCGCGTCATCGCCCTCGTCGCCGTAAAGCACGTCGTCCCCTTTATCGCCGAAGATGAAATCATCCCCGTCGCCACCATGAACGAAATCGTCGCCGTTGCCGGCGTGGATCACGTCGCTGAAGCGAGTCCCAATCAAAAAGTCGTCGAATGCACTTCCTTCGATCGTCGCCATTCGGCACCTCCTAAGCGATCTGGTGAACCCGGACCTGTCCGGAAATCCGGCCGCAAATCCTGTGTCCGGGAACGGTTCCGACAGCATCGCAAGCGTCACGCCGTCGCTCGACTCTTAGAAGATTACTCAATGCGTGCGTCGCAGCAAGCTTTTTATTGTGACTATTTTGCGATGCACAAAAATTTAGACTTCATTTTATTCGGCAATTCTTCCGACAATCCCGAGAATATACTTCCAATTTCGAAATATCCCTCGCCATCCGCTCCTCGCCTCGGGTCGCGTCAATCCTCGCGGAATGCCCGGTTGAAGCTGTCGGTGAAGGGCGAGATCAGATAATCGATCGCGCGGCGCGCGCCATTGACGATCATGACCTCCGCGGTCATGCCGGCATGCAGCACGATCTTATGGCCCTTCAGGCTGTCGGGATCGATCTCGGCGCGCACGACGAAATAGGCAACGCCGGATTTCTCGTCGACGAGCTGGTCCGGCGCGACATAAGTCACCTTCGCCTCCAGCGGCGGCAGGGTCCGCGAGTTGAACGCGGTCAATCGCACGCGGGTGGGCGCCCCGACGCGTACCACATCGATATCGCGCGGGTCGACCTTGGCCTCGACGATCAACGGCTCGTTCTCCGGCACGATGTCGAGGATCGCCTCGCCGGCCGTGATCACGCTGCCGGCGGTGCGCATGCGGATATTGGTGACGATGCCCTCCTGAGGAGCGGTCACGATCAGGCGGCGCAACACGTCCCGCGCCTGGACGATGCGCTCGATGACCTCCGACAGCGCCAGCTGGGCATCCTGAATATCGCCAGCGATCTGGTTCTGCCGCTCGAGGCTGATCGACAGGATCTCCAGATTGGCGCCGGCCACGGCCTGCTCGGCCTTGGCCTTGCGCGCCGCGAATTCGCCAGCCCGCCCGGAAAGCTCGCTCTGCCGCGTCTGCAGCTCGACGAGCTGGCTGCGCTTGGCGTAGCGCTTCTCGTAGAGATCGGTGAGAATCCGGACCTCGTCGTCGATCAGGGAGCGCTGCCGGATGGTGGCGTCGATCTGCGCGTTCAGCGCCTCGGACTCGGCCTGATGCTGTTCGATGACGCGCTGCTGGATGTTGATCTTGCCGTCATGGACCTGCGCGCGTGACTTGAACAGCGTGAGCTCGGCACGCAGCACCTCGCGCGCGATCGGGCTCTCTCCCCGCTCGACGATGTCGGGGAAGTCGACCTCGGCTGCATTCGCCTGCTCGGCTCGGAGGCGGGCGAGCTTCGCCTCCAGCCCGATCCGTTTCGCCTCGAGCTGCTGCAATTCCGCACGGGCGCGGGCATCCTCCAGCCGCAGCAGCGGTTCATCCTTGGCGACCCGCTCGCCCTCGGCCTTGAGCAGGGTCTTGAGGATGCCGCCTTCGAGATGGCTGACCGTCTTGCGCTTGCTGTCGACGGCCACGACGCCGCTCGCCACGGCGGCGTTGTCGAGCCGGGCCGTGACCGCCCAGGCGCCGAAGCCGCCGAAGCCGACGCCGATCGCCGCCACCCCGGCGAGAACCAGGCTGCGCAGGCTCGGCACGCGCTCCTCCGGTTCCTGCCACGCGGCGGAGGCGACAGGCAGCATTTCGGGGCGTTTGATCAGGGAGTTTCCGGTCACGCCTTCACCTCGCGAACGGACGGAGCGGATGGGGCGGCATTCGCCGCGGCCGGCTCGATCTCCACACGCCCGCCGGGCGTGATCATGCCGGCGATCGCCGCACGCGGGCCGAATTGCTGCACGCGGCCGTCCTTCAGGATCAGGAGCTTGTCGACGACCTGCATCACCGAGGGGCGGTGCGCGATCAGAATGACGATGGCCCCGCTCTCGCGCGCGGCCGCCACGGCGCGGATCAGGCTCTGCTCGCCCTCGGCGTCGAGATTGGCGTTCGGCTCGTCGAGAACGATCAGGCGCGGCAGCCCGTAGAGCGCGCGCGCCAGGCCGATGCGCTGGCGCTGGCCGCCGGACAGCTTGAAGTCGCTGTCGGCCACGCTGGTGTCGTAGCCGAGCGGCAGCCGGCCGATCAGCTCATGCACGCCCGCGATGCGCGCCGCCTCGAGGATCGCATGCGGATCGGGGGCCCGCATGCGGGCGATGTTCTCGGCGATCGTGCCGTTCAGGAGCGAGACCGATTGCGGCAGATAGCCGACCATGGCCCCGAAGGAGCCGCGCTCCCAGAGATAGGTGCTGTGGCCGTCGAGATAGACGCCGCCGGCATTCGGCTTGAGGACGCCGACGAGCAGCCGGGCCAGCGTCGACTTGCCGGCGCCCGACGGCCCGACGATGCCGAGCACCTCGCCCGGCTCCAGCGAGAAGGACACGCCCTTGATCACGGTCTGCTCCGAGCCGGCAGGAGCGAAGATCACGCGATCGACCACCAGATCGCCCTGGCAGGGCGGCGTCGGCACGGTCTGGCGCTGCGAGCTGCGCGACAGCACCAGCTCCCGCACCCGCTTCCATGCGGTCGCGGCCAGCACCCATTGCCGCCAGTCGGTGATCATCGAATCGAACGGCGCCAGCAGCCGGCCGAGCAGGATGCTCGCCGCCATCAGCGTGCCGGCCGTGACCTCCGCGCGGATGATCAGCACGGCGCCGGTGGCATAGACCGCCAGCTGCATCGTCATCCGGCACGAACGCGTCAGCGCCGCGATGAACTTGGCGCGGCGCGTGCCCATGTCGAGCTGCTCGATCATGACGAGCTGCTGTCCGCGCCAGCGCTGCGACAGCGCCGGCAGCATGCCCATCGCCTCGATCGTCTCGGCGTGACGCAGGCTGGAGCCGACCTCGTTGATGCTGGCGACGCCGGCCTCGTTGGCCTCCTTGAGGATCCGGCGGGTCAGCATGTCCGAGAGCACCCCGAGCAGCAGCAGGATGATCAGCGACGCCAGCCCGACCAGCCCGTAGACGGGGTGCAGCATGAACAGCACGGCGAGGAAGACCGGCGACCAGGCGGCTTCGAGCGGTGTCGCGATGGCCGAGCTCGCGATGAAGAAGCGGATGTCGTTGAGATCGCGGATCGCCTGCGTCGCCTGGCCCGAACCCTGCTCGAGCGAGGCGCTCACCGCCGCCTGCAGGGCCGGCAGGTTGAGCCGGCGCGCGAAGATGCTGGCCATGGTCTGGAAGGTCAGCGAGCGGATGAACTCGATCGTGCCATAGAGCGCGAGCGCCCCCACCGCGACGACGAGCAGCATCGTCAGCGTGTCGTAGCTGTGGCTGACGGTCACCCGGTCCTGGACCTGCATCATGAAGAGCGGGACGGTCAGCAGCAGCAGATTCACGCACAGGCTGAGAGAGCCGGCATAGCCGAGGCCGCCCACGAACGACCGCTGCAAATCCCTGACCAAGGCGTCGGAGGCGGTCTGCACAGCCTTCATTCCTATCTCCGGAAAGCGAGGGTTGCCGAGCCAGAAGGATGACGTCACCATTGCGCGACGCCGACCAAGCGTCAGCATTGGGAACGTGATATGCGCGGAGTGTCAAGATTATGACAGATTAGAACTCTATCTCCTCACGCAGCGACTCAGCAAATGCGGCGTGATTATGGGATATTTCGAAATTCGAAGTAGTTTCCATCTAATTCACGTTTGATAAATTCTTATCTTTTGGCCACGCAGTATGGCACGTGCTTTGCCATAGGCTTCACTGGGGAAAGGGAGAAAAAAGGGTGGATTGTCCAAAACTCGATCAGACGGGGTAAGGAATGCACTTCAAATTGCATGGCGGCGGGCAATTTTCAGGCAGATCCTTGAACGGCCATCACCAGCCCAACGGCGATGGCGATCTCGAGGACGGTCCCGAGCGAAGGCTTTCCGCCTTTGATCTGGCCCGTGTCATCGAGCGCGTGAGCCGAAGATTTCTCGACTATCTGCGCCTCGAGCTGGGCAAGCTCGGCATCGAGGACATCTCACCTGCGCAGGTGATGATTCTGTTAACCATCGGGCAAGGTGAGATCGCGGTCCGCGACCTGCTGGATCGTGGGCATTACGGGGGCTCGAACGCCTCCTATAATCTCAAGCAGCTCGTCGAGAGCGGCTATCTCGATCGAACGGCGTCGCCACGCGACCGCCGGCTGGCCAAGATCTCGCTCTCGCCCAAGGGGCAGATGCTCTGCGAGCGGCTGCGCCTGCTCGACGAAACCAGCCAGTTCAGCCAACGCTCCGAGAACGGAACCGAGGCCGATCTTCTGACGACTCACGAAACCCTGCGCCGTCTGGAGCAGTGGTGGAACGATTCCCTCCGTTACGGCGGTGTCTTACTGGCCTCATGCATATCCTATTCGTTCATCGTGCAGGATCTGGTCAGTTCGCTTCTTTGATCGCGAGCCTCGTCGCCCAGGGCGACGAGGTCACGCTGATCACCGAACGCCCTGCGCAGGAGCAGGCCGGCGTGCGGCAACTGACCTATGCGGTCGGGGAAGCATCGACACAGCACCCGGCGCTTGCCGCCACCGACTATCATCTGCGCACCGGGGAGGCCGTTGCGCAGATGATGACGTCCCTGAAGACGACCGATCCGCCCGATGTCGTGATCGGGCACACTGGCTGGGGCGGGCTTCTCTTCGCGCGTGACGCGCTGCCGGACGCCGCCTTGATGGGTTACTGCGAATATTACTACCGCAGTTCCGGATCGGATCTGGATTTCGGTGCGACCGCGCCGATCCCCCTGGCGGAGCGGCAGCGCATCCGCATGCGCAACGCCGCGCAGCTCCTCGCTCTCGACACGCTCGACGCGGCCTACGCCCCGACGCAGTGGCAACGCCGGCAATATCCCACAGCCTATCGTCAGCGCATCGCCGTCTGTCATGACGGGATCGACACGGCGCTCTGCCGGCCCGAGCCGCAGGCGCGCTTCACCTTGCCGGATGGCCGCGAGCTCGCGCCGGGCGCGCCGGTCGTCACCTTCGTCGCGCGCGACCTCGACCCCTATCGCGGCTATCCCCAGTTCATGCGCGCCGCCGCCATTCTGGCGGAACGCGATCCGGACCTGATCTTCGTGGCTGTCGGTGGCGATGGGGCGGGCTATGGCCGCCCACGCGACGATGGTCGCGTCTGGCGCGAAGCGATGCTGGCGGAAACCGGCCTGGCCGATCGCATCGTGCACATCCCCTGGCTGCCTCATGACGAACTGATCAGGCTGTTCCAGGTCTCGGCGGCACATGTCTATCTGACGGTCCCCTTCGTGCTGTCCTGGTCGCTGCTGGAGGCGATGGCCTGCGGCTGCCTCGTCGTCGCCTCCGACACGCCGCCGGTGAGGGAGGTGGTGCGCGACGGCATCAACGGCCTGCTCGCCCCGTTCGACGACCCCGCCTTGCTGGCGCGGCGCATCGGCGAGGCGCTGCGGCACGCCCCCGCGATGGCGCCTCTGCGCCACGTCGCACGCGAAACGATCCGGGCCGGATATGAACGCGAGCGTTGCGTGGACCGCCAGATCGGCTGGATTCACAGGCTGAGCGGCTAGCCGCTGCTACGCGCGGGCATTTTCGGGCGAGGCGGATCGATACCAATGCGCATGAGGAAAATACTCGGGCAACCCGACCTCAGCCCGGCGCGCCGCGAAAGGCCGGCGGGGGCTTGAGGCGGCGCTGAAGGCCTCGACCAGCTCGCCGGTCGGCCGTTCGCGTTGGCGAAACAGGAAGATCGGAACCCGTATCGCCGGCCGGAAGTTGCGGAAGACGAGGCCGTGGCCGTCGCGCATCCGCGTCGCGTGCGGCCTCGCTTCACTGCCGGCCTCTTTCCGCGCCGATCGCCTCAGGCCGTTCCGGCCGGCCGGCGGGCGTCGGCGTTGACGCGCTCGACATCGCTGCGCGACAGAGCGAGATCGGACAGGCCGCGCTCGTCCATCGCATAGAGAGCGCGCGCGCTCGCCCTCGCATCGAGCCAGGCCTCGAGCTGCAGCAGGAGTTTCAGGGCGCCGCCGCGCGAGCGATGGGAAAGGGAAAGCTGGGCTGTGGCTGGGCTTGCGAACATGGCATGCCTCTCAGGTGACTTGATTGCCCGGGAATCTGCGCCTTGCCGCGGCGTCAAGCAAATGCGAAGTTCTTCGCATTGCCCAAGTTGAGCTTGGCCTGCCATGAGCCGCCGCCATCTTCCGCCGCTGGCCTCCTTGCGCGCCTTCGAGGCTGCCGCCCGGCATCGCAATTTCGAGAAGGCAGGCGATGAGCTGGCTGTCACCGCCAGTGCTGTCGGCCAGCATGTCAGAGCGCTCGAAACCTGGCTGCGGCGCCCGCTCTTCATTCGGCTGCCGAGCAAGGGCGTCGCCTTGACCGAGATCGGCGAGCGCTATGCCGCGACCGTCTCGCAGGCGCTCGACCAGCTCAACGAGGCGACGGCGCGGGCCTTGCGCCCGGAGACGCCGAATGTCCTGACCGTCAGCACCCTGCCGAGCTTCGCCCTGAACTGGCTGATTCCCCGGCTCGGCTCGCTGAAGGAGCGCCAGCCCCATCTGGAGGTGCGGGTCGAGGTCTCGGTGAGCCTGGCCGATTTCGCCCGCGAGAATGTCGATGTGGCGATCCGCTCCGGCCGCGGCGACTATCCGGGCCTGCGGGCGGATCTCCTGATGGAGGAGAATTTCTTTCCCGTCTGCAGCGCCTCCCTGCTCGGCGATCCGGCCCGGCCGCTGCGCGAGCCGGCGGATCTCAGCCATCACACCTTGCTGCACGAGATCCCGGAGGGAATCCCCGACTTCGTCACCTGGCCGCGCTGGCTCGCGGCGGTGGGCATGTCGCAGATCGACGCGAGCCATGGGCCGCGCTTCTCGCATACGTTTCTCGCCCTGCAGGCTGCCGCCTCGGGACAGGGCGTGGCGCTCGCGACCAATGTCCTGATCGGGGATTATCTCGATGCCGGCCGTCTGGTCCGGCCCTTCCCGGATCAGGTCAGGGGTCCGCACCAGTATTATCTGGTCTGCCCGGAGGCGTCGGCGCAGCGGCCGGCGATCGCCGCGTTCCGGCAATGGCTCCGCGACGAGGCGGCAGCCCATCGCCTCGCGGCCGGCCCGGGATGACCGCGTCGTTCCGCTGAAAGTCAGCCCGTTCTAATGAAGTGGACGCGCGGCACCATCCGGCCGGGTTTCGGGCGTCCTGCGGCTCGCATGGGCCAGCGCCAGGATGAAGGCGAGCGACAGCAGGAGCACGATGGTCGGCGCCGGCGCACTGTCGATGAAGAACGAGAGATAGACCCCGAGGAACGAGCCGATCACGGCCATGACGACCGCCGCGAGCAGCATGGTGCTGAACCGGCGGGTCAGCAGGAAAGCGAAGGCGCCCGGCGCGATCAACATGGCGATGGCCAGGATGATGCCGACGGCCTGCAGCGCGCCGACGATCGTCAGCGAAATCAGGCTGAGCAGGCCGTAATGCAGCAGGTTCACCCGAAGGCCGACCGCCCGCGCCTGCGCCGGATCGAAGGCGTGCAGCAGGAAATCCTTCCATTTGATGCCGATCACGCCCGCTGTCAGCAGGGCGATCAGCGCGGCCCCGCCAATATCGGCCACGGAGACGCCGAGCATGTCGCCGAAGAGAATATGGTCGAGATGCACCTCGGACTGGATCTTCACATAGAGGACGAGACCGAGCCCGAACATGCCGGAGAAGACCACGCCCATCACGGTGTCCTGCTTGATCCGGCTGTTGTCCTTCAGGAAGCCCGTTGCGGTGGCACAGATCATCCCTGCGGCGAAAGCCCCGACGGCATAGGGAAAGCCGAGGATGTAGGCGAGGACCACGCCGGGAAAGACGGCATGGCTGATCGCATCGCCCATCAGCGACCAGCCCTTCAGCACGAGGAAGCAGGACAGCAGCGCCATCGGTATGGCGACGACCACCGCGATCACCAGCGCATTGACCATGAAGTCGAAGCGGAAGGGCTGGAGCAGCGTCTCGACGAGGATCGTCATGCGGCCTCCAGGGTGCGGGCGGCGCGGCGACGGGCGGCCAGCATGCCGTGCTTGGGCGCGAGGAAGAAGGCGAGCAGGAAGATCGCCGTCTGCAGCACGACGATGATGCCGCCGGTGGCTCCGTCGAGATGATAGCTGGCATAGGCGCCGGCGAAGCTGGTCAGCGTGCCGATCGCAACCGCGATCGCCAGCAGCCGGGGGAAGCGATCCGTCAGCAGATAGGCGGTGGCGCCGGGCGTGACGACCATGCAGATGACGAGGAAGGCCCCCACCGTCTGCAACGCCGCGACGGTCGAGGCCGAAAGCAGCGTGAAGAACACCAGCTTCAGAGCGGTCGGGTTGAGGCCGATCGAGCGCGCATGGCTCTCGTCGAAGAAGGTGACCATGAGGTCCTTCCATTTGACGAGCAGGACACCGAGCGAGACGAAGCCGATCAGCGCGAGCTGAATCGTGTCGGCGGGGGTGATGGCGAGGATGTTGCCGAGCACGATGGTCTGGATGTTCACCGAGGTCGGCGACAGCGACACCATGAACAGGCCAAGCCCGAAGAAGCTCGAGAAGATCAGGCCGATGATGGCATCTTCCTTCAGCTTGGTCCGCTGGTTCAGGAAGAGCATCGCGCCGGCGGCGAGCCCGCCGGAGAAGAAGGCGCCGATCGAGAAGGGCAGGCCCAGCATGTAGGCGCCGGCCACGCCCGGCACGATCGCATGCGACAGCGCATCGCCGATCAGCGACCAGCCCTTCAGCATCAGGTAGCAGGACAGGAAGGCGCAGACGCCCCCGACGAGGGCCGAGACCCACATGGCGTTGCGCATATAGCCGTATGAGAAAGGCTCGAGGAGAACGGCGATCATTCCCCGCCTCCTTCGCGCATCCCGGCCTCCCGGGGGGCCGCCCTGCCTTCGTGCAGCATCAATGGCCGCTCGTCGTCAGTGACGACGCCGACGGGCGCCTGTCCGGCGCCCTGCGCCTCGTTCAGCACGACATGGCGCAGCACGCCGCCGAAGGTCTTCTGCAGGTTCTCCTGGGTGAAGGTGTCCGCGGTCGGGCCATGGGCCAGGACCGTTCCCTTGATCAGGATCGTCCGATCGCAGAATTCCGGCACGGAGCCGAGATTATGCGTCGAGACCAGCATGACGCGGCCCTCCGCTCGCAATTCGCGCAGCAGCGCGATGATCCGCTCCTCGGTCTTGACGTCGACGCCGGTGAAAGGCTCGTCGAGCAGGATGACCCGGCTGTCCTGGGCGAGCGCCCGCGCCAGGAAGACGCGCTTCTTCTGGCCGCCCGAGAGCTCCCCGATCTGGCGCTTGCGAAAAGCGCCCATGTCGACGCGGGCGAGCGCAGCATCGACGGCCGCGTGATCGGCGGCTTTCGGGATGCGCATCAGGCCCATGCGGCCGTAGCGGCCCATCATCACGACATCCTCGACCAGGACCGGGAAGTTCCAGTCGACCTCCTCGGCCTGCGGCACATAGGCGATGAGGTTCTGGCGCAGCGCCTGCCGGACCGTCAACCCGAGCACGCGGATATCGCCCGTGGCGAGGCGCACGAAGCCCATGATCGCCTTGAACAGCGTCGACTTGCCGGAGCCGTTGACGCCGACGAGAGCCGCGATCGTGCCCGTAGGTATCCGGAAGCTCGCATCCCGCAGCGCCGTATGGCCATTGCGGTAGGTGACCGTCGCACCGGTCACCGCGATGCCGCCCCCCGCCTCGGACGCGGCGAGGAGGGCTTTGGCATCGACGGGCGCGTTCACTGCGCCAGCCCCTTGGCGATGGTGCCCGAGGTGACCTTGAGCAGGTCGATATAGGTCGGAACCGGACCGTCGCTCTCGCTCAGCGAATCCACATAGAGGACGCCGCCATATGTCGCCCCGGTTTCCCGCGCGACCTGCTGGGCCGGCTTCGGCGAAATCGTGCTCTCGGAGAAGACCACCGTGATCTTGTTCTTCCGCACCGCGTCGATCACTTTGCGGACCTGCTGCGGCGTGCCCTGCTGGTCGGCGTTGATCGGCCAGAGATAGAGCTCCTTCAGCCCGAAATCGCGTGCCAGATACGAGAAGGCGCCCTCGCTGGAGACAAGCCAGCGCTTCTCGGCGGGAACGGCGGCGAGTTCCGCCCTGATCGGCTCGATGGCAGCCTTGATCCTGGCCTTGTAGGCTTCCGCATTGGCCTTGTAGGTCTCGGCATTCTGCGGGTCGTACTTCGCGAAGGCGTCGCGGATGTTGTCGACATAGATCAGCGCGGCCGCGGGCGACATCCAGGCATGCGGGTTCGGCTTGCCCTTGTAGGGGCCTTCGACGATGCCCATCGGGGCGACGCCCTGCGAGACGACGACGCCCGGCACGTTCCTGAGATTCTGGAAGAACTTCTCGAACCAGAGCTCGAGCCCGAGGCCGTTCCAGAGGATGAGCTGCGCGCCCTGGGCGCGCTGGATGTCGCCCGGCGTCGGCTGGTAGTTGTGGATTTCGGCACCGGGCTTGGTGATCGACTCAACGACCGCCGCGTCGCCCGCGACGTTTTTCGCGATGTCCGCGATCACCGTGAAGGTGGTGACGGCCTTGAACTTGCCCTGGGCGGCGGCTGGCGAGCTGCCCAGCACGGCGGCGAAGGCGGCGCCCATGAAACCGGCCAGGACCGATCGACGCGAAGCAGCGGGCATTGAGGCATCCTTATTGACAATGAATTGCAAAAGCAATTCATTGCTACCTTGAAGTCCGCCGTACTTGCAAGTGCGATTTATTCGCAATTATGGAGGAGGAATTGCGCCCGACCCGCTGGAGGGCGGCGGCGTTCGACGACAGCGCGAGCGCTCAATAGGTGACCGTTGCTTGGATCGTATCGGCATAGGCGCCCGGCGACGGCGTCGCCTGAGCCGGCACGCGCCCATAGACGAATGTCGTCTGCGCCAGACCCGACCCCAGCCCCGCCAGGGTATTGGCACCGAGCGTGTTTCCGAACGCCTGGGTGCGCGCCGTATCCCGGTAGAGGCCGTAGGTGATCCCCTCGCCGCCCTTGACCATGCGCCGCAGCGTCGGATTGGTGGCGCCCGACAGGCCGCCATCGAGTCCGATCTGATAGGCGGTTCCGTTCGTGCAGGTCGGCGCCAGGCTGGTGAAGGCATCATGGGGCGCGGTCAGGACGCCGACCGGCCCGAAATTCAGGTCGCTGGTCGTGACCCTGCAGGTCGGCGGCACGTTCGCCGTGACGTTGAAGCTCCCAGACTGGGTGACCGTCAGCAGATTGCATCCGAGCAGGAAGGAGAGGAGCCCATAGCGGATCTGCGCGTCGGCGCCGGAAAAACTGCTGCTGTAAGGCACCGGCGCAGCCGTGGCCTGGCCGCTATAGACGCGGCCATAGATCGTGACGCTGCGGCTGCCGGTGCCGCCGGGCATGGACAGATTGAAGCCAACGGGCGATGCGCCTCCTGCCGCCCACGCCCCCGATCCCCAGGGGACACTCGCCGCCGCATCGGAGAACAGGCCGTAACGGAGCTGGTTGGCGCCGTTGACGAGGGTGCGATTCGCCGCATTCGTGCCGCCGCCGCTGCCGGGCCCCAGCTCTATGCAGACTCCCACCGGCAAGATTGTACCCGAGCAGGAGACCGTGGCCGTGGCCGTTCCGTTCACCTGCGCATTGGCCGTGACGTCGACATCGCCAAAGGCCAGGGGCGTGATGCTCAAGGAGCAGGATTGGGCGCTCGCCGGCCGGGCCGCCGGCAGCATCCCTGCCGCCGCGAGCATGGTCCAGAGGCACAGCCACAGCAGACCACGCGCTATTGGCATCGGACCGCTCCGATCGAGACTTGCGCCTTGTCCCGGGGCGCGAAGGGAAACCGCGCATGGCAGGATCCCGCCTCAAGCCGCACGACCACCTCGTTATCCGCCGACAGGTTCTCGATGAAGGCTCGGCCGTCATAGCCCACCGTGAATTCCGGCGCCGCGGCACTCGTCCCCCTGAGACCGGGCTGAAGCGCGCCCGTCGCCCCGACGCGCAAGGGGCGCCCCGCCGCGTCCTGAAGGATGACGATCGCCGCGTTGCTCATCGACCTGACGCCGAAATCGACGATCACGCCGGCCCGATCCGACGGGGCGCGCAATTCGACCGTGGTCTCCGAGGACGCATCGACCGGCAGGTCGCGGGGGTCGATCGAGATCCTGTTGGCCTGATAGGATCGCAGCGTCGGGATGAGCGCGCTGCCGGATGCGTCGGTGCGAGCGACCACCCGGTTCTCGAACAGCACGTCGACGCCGGGGACGCCGACCTTCGCCACGGCGAACGCATCGTCGATCCGGTTGCCGGCGAAGACGCTGCCCCCCGCGATCGCCACCGAGCCGTCGAGCTGCATCGTCCCGGTGAAACCTCCGTCGCCCTGCGCCACGCCGGCCTCGATCTGGCCGGCGGCGCCGCGATAGGCGACGGACGCCGCCCGCCGCGTCTGTCCGGAGGGCCCTTCGACATCGCGGATGCGCCAGCCGACGCTTCCGATCTCCTGGCCGATGGGCTTGTTGACGTCGGCCGCGAGCGACCAGGTCGAGCCCGTGCGGCTGGCGCCCGCCGAGGAGGTGATGTCGCTCCCGAACGGAAACGACAGCCCGGCGAAAACGCCAGCGGAACTGCGATCCGCCAGATCGGTGTAGAAGGTGGCGTAGAATGAACCACCGCCCCAGAGCGGCCGCGTATAGCTCGCATTCACGATCCGGTTGGCGCGTCCCAGCGCCGGCTTCACATGGGCGAAGCCGAGGCTGACCGCTCCGCCCAGCAGCGGCACTGGCACGCCGATCGAGACCCTGTCGAGCGCGCGCGGCGGCAGAAGCATCCGCTCCCATCTGTCGCCGCTCAGCGTCGGCGAGCCCGCCGTCGCGACATAGTCGGTGACGCCGCCGCCCAGCCCCGGGAACGGAACGCCGCTGACCGCCGCCAGATCCCTGTAGGCTCCGAAGGTTCTCTGGGACGCGGCCATGAAGGACACCCCCCAAAGCTGCGTCTCGAACGAAACATAGGACTGGCCGCCAATGCGGCCATCGTTCCAACTGCCGGCGCCCGCCGCGGTCAGGACACCGTAGCGACCGAGGCCGAAGACGCCGCCGACGCTACCCATGCCGAGCCCGCGCGTCCCCTCGCCATGAGCGACCACCGTGACGGTGTCGGTGATGCCATAACGCGCGCTTGCCGATCCCGCGACATCGTCGCCATAGAGGCTGGACCGCAAGCCGTATTGCAGGCGCGGCAGGCCAAGCTCGGCGGAAAAGTCGAACAGGCCCGGCCGGAGCAGATTGCTGGACACGACGAAGGGCAGGCTCGACTCGCTCTGCCGGCCCGAGGCGTCGCGCACGACCACGCTGGCATTGCCGTTGCCGGTGAGGATGGGGATGTTGGTGATGCGGAACGGGCCGCTGCCGACATCCTGTGAAATGGCCTTCGCGCCGTTGACGAACACGTCGACCGTCGACGGGACCGCCGCGGAACCCGTGACGCTGGGCAGCGGCAGCGTGATCAGGTCGGGGCGCAGCCCGAAATTCCGCTGGAACTGTAGGCCGCCCAGGCGGACGGGGCGGGTCCATGCCAAGCCGCTCGAGATCAGGTCGCCGGCACGGTAGGTCAGCAGGGTCTCCGGGTCGGAATAGGTCCAGCTCGTCTCCAGCCGGAGCGCTTCGGTCGATCCTCCCGCAAGCGACCGGTCGCTCAGGATCCCGGTCTGCGAGACCACGCCGATGGGGCTGAACAGCCGCGCGTCGAGCGTCGCGGACAGGGTGGGATAGCGCCAGAAGCTGCTCAATTGCTTGTCCTCGGATGTTCCGAAGAGCGTGTAGTTGAGGACGGCGCCGGTGCTGCCGCGCTCGGGCTTCGGCGCGGGCGTGGCGCTGGACGGTTGCGCGTCGTAGGTCTTGGGCAGGCGCCCCTCCGGCGGCAGCCTGATGTCGATCCGCTGCGCCGCCTCGTCATAGCGGAAGGTCAGGCCGGGAATGGCGAGCAGGGCGACCTCGTCCGCCGCCTTGAAGGCACCGGGGACCTTGACGCCGAGCTCCTCCAGCTCCTTGCGAAGCGCCAGGATGTCACCGCGAGGATTTTGACGGAAGGCGCCGATCAGGCCGATCGCCTGGCCGTCGAGAAGAACATCGAGATGCAGCTCGCGGCCCGTGCCGTCCTCGCCTCGAGCGGGGTTCGCAGCCCAGCACGCCGATCCAAGCACCAGCATCGCCATGGCTGCGAACCTAGCGGCTGGCGGACACCGGCAGCGGCGCATTGAACGAGCCAATGTCGGTCATGCCGGAGATCGTGAACCGCGCGCCCGACCTCGCTGACGGCGACGAGGGAAGGACCCATTGCATCGACGAACCGCCGAGCGAATAGCCGAGAAGCCCCTTCGTCTCGGACACCACCTTTCCGGAGGCGTCGCGGATCGTGACCGCGGCGAAGCGTGCGCGCCTTTCTCCGCTGTTCACCGCGCTCAGGGTCAAGCCCTTGTCATGGCGGCTGACCGACCAGGCGACCGAGGCGGGCGAAGCGGATTTCCGGCTGAAGAAGACGGGCACCACATGGCGCATGACCAGAGCCACGGTTCCGGGCGTGCGGTTCGGCTTGGGCAATTCGTCGATGACCAGCCGATACGCCTCCTCTCGCGCGACGGGCTGCCCCGTCACCCGGACGATCCGGACCGTGTAATCCTGACGGGAACGCAGCTGAACGACCGGCGGGCTGGCCACGACGTCGTCCACGGGCTCAAGCCGTTCGGCTCCGTCGCGCTGGATCCAGCGAAAGACGCGGATCTGGGCGGTGATCGGTTCGACATCCGTGTTGCGCAAGGTGATCGTCGCCGTGTTTCCGGGCGCCGGGAGGTCCAGCAGCACGGGGGCGACCTGCAGGGAAGCCGCATCCGCCACTCCGGCGATGAGGCTTGCAAAACCAATTCCGATGACCGCGCTCTTCATGCGGGTTTCCTTCTGTTCCGGCACAGCGGCAGGGATCGGCGCTGCGCATGCAGCTCCGTCGCGCCTCCTCCGGTTAGGCCTGGTCGATCGTCGGCGGCAGGCGAGCGCGATTGCGCCGGTCAGTACGTCACCGTCACCGTGATGGTGTCGGTGTAGAGCGCCGGCGCGGGGGTGGTTTGGGGCGGAACCCGGCCGTAGACGGTATAGTTCTGCGCCGCGCCGCTCCCGATCCCGGCAACGGTATCCGTCGCGATGGTCGATCCCCAGTTCTGGGTTCGGCCGGCGTCACGGAAAAGCGCGTAATTGATCAGGCCGCCGGTCCCCGCCATTTGGCGCGTCGTGACGGAGCCGCCATTCACGCCCTGGTTGAGCCCGATGGAATAAGGCGTCGTGGCCGTGCACTGGACACTGATAGTACTCGTCGAATCGACATTCGCCGAAAGGACGCCGGCGTTGCCGAAGTTAAGATCCGAGGCACTGACAACAATGCAGGTAGCCTGGATATTGATCTGAACCTGGAAATTGCCCGTCGCTGTGGCCGCACTCAGGGCGCTTGACACAAGGGAAGCTATCAGTACTGCCGGAACGAAATGTATTCTTGCCATGATAAAAACATCCATTGTCAGGAATTTAGGCAAGTCGATACAATAGGAGTATTGGGCCAGCTTGGTTAATGGATGCTTAACATCGCAACCTGAGCGTGCTGGCGCCGGCATCCGTTCACGCACCTCACGCGGCCTGCAATCCTCGGCACGAGGCCGGCAGCGCTGCAGCGCCTCTTGCCGGCGCAAGCCGCTCCCGACCACCTCGACGCCCTGCTTTTCTGAAGCGAAACCGGTCCGCCGCCGGCTCCCGCGATCAGCTCCCGATGGACAGGCCATCCATGCCGGCGAGCGCATCGAGCTCTTTCGCGATCCCAGCCTGGAGCCAGAGAGCGATCTCGACGACGACGGGGCTCAGGGGCTTGGACCGGGGCGCGACCAGGCTATGGTGCTGGCCGGTGCGGATGACGAGATCCGAGGCAGGCACCAGCATGCCCTTCAGCAGCATGCTCGCGATGACGCTGACCCAGCCGAGCGCGATGCCCTCGCCGTTGAGAGCGGCCTGGAGAATGACGGAGTAATCCGTGAATTCGTGCCAGACGCCGCGGGACGTGCCGCGATGGGCGACGTTGCCCCATTCCTTGGCCCATTTGGGGGTCGCATGGTCCGTCAGCCACAGGAACACATGTCCGGCCCCATCGCCCTTATGGTCGAGCGGGCCGCGGGCGCTGAGATAGGCCGCGCTGCACACCGGGAAAATGATCTCGGGCGCGAAAGACCAGCGATGAAAGCTTTCATCGTCGGCGGCGACGATGCGCGTGGCGAGATCGACATTGTCCGGGATGCCGCGCAGGACGCCCGGAACCAGATCGAAGCGGATATCGACCTGCGGGAATGCCGCATTGAACTCGCCGAGACGCGGCAGCAGCCAATGGGCCACGAAAGAGCTCGACATCGAAAGCGTGACGACAGGTTTCGTCGAACTCTTGCGACGCTGGATCGCCTCGATGGTCTCGGCAATACGGGTGACGGCCTCACCGAGGACGTCATGGAGCGCGCGCCCATCGATGGTCAGCTCGATTCCACGCGCGCGGCGTTCGAAGAGCTTGACCCCGATGGCCGCCTCCAGCTCGGCGACGCTGCGGCTGATCGAGGGTTGGGTGACATTGAACTCGACCGCCGTCGCCGTGAAGCTGCCGGTGCGTGCCGCGGCCTCGAAGATCAGCAGCCCGCGCGCCGACGGAACCAGGTGAGGAAGAAGAGCCATACGCTCAGCGTATCCCTCGCCAAGCTTTTTTCAATCTACTCCGCTTCCGGCATCTGCCGCAGGATCGCAGGGGGATCAGCCATATGACAGCGGCTGCGCAGCTTCGCAACTGCCATCACGCATGCGTATAGGCTTTGGCTTTGGCGAGGACAATTCGGTGAGTGCAGCACAGCTAACCGTCGCTCCCGCGCCCGGTGCAAGCCTCGACCCGCTTCTCGAGGCGTTCGCGATCAAGAAACTGCGTTTCCGGAATCGCATCGTCAGCACCAGCCACGCCTCCATGCTCGACGATGGCGGGCTGCCGCTGGAGCGCTATCAGCGCTACCATGAGGAGAAGGCCCGCGGCGGGCTCGCCATGACGATGATCGGCGGCTCGGCGATGACCTCCCCCGACTCCAGCTGGGGCGGCGGCCAGCTCGATCTCTCCAGCGACCGCATCATTCCGCATCTGTCGCAATTATCGGCGCGCATCCATGGCCATGGCGCGGCGGTGATGTGCCAGGTCTCGCATCTCGGCCGCCGCGCCACCTCCTATGGCTGGAACTGGCTGCCGGTGCTGGCGCCGTCGCGCGTGCGCGAGACGCGCAACCGCAACTTTCCCAAGGAAATGGATGAGGCGGATATCGCGCGGATCATCCGGGATTACGCCGATGCGGCGCTGCGTTGCATGGAGGGCGGGCTCGACGGCGTCGAGACCGTGACGGGAGGCCATCTCATCGGCCAGTTCCTGTCGCCGCTCACCAACAAGCGCAGGGATCGCTTCGGCGGCTCGCCCGAGAACCGCGCCCGCTTCGGCCTGATGGTCCATGAGGCCATTCGCAAGCGCGTCGGTGACGACGCCGTGGTCGGCATCCGCTTCGTGATCGACGAAGGCGTCGCCGATGGATCGGGGTTCGAGGACTGCGTGCAGCTCGCCCGCATCTTCGAGCGCGAGGGGCACATCGATTACTTCAACTGCATCTACGGCCGCATGGACACCGATCTGGCGCTGGCGGAAGACAACATGCCCGGCCTGTTCCAGCGCAGCGCGCCCTATCTCGACAAGGTGGCGCAATTCCGCCGCGAGACGAAGCTGCCGCTGATCCATGCCGGCGGTATCCGTGATATCGCGACGGCCCGCCATACGATCCGCGAGGGCATCGTCGACCTGATCGGCATGACCCGCGCCCATATCGCCGACCCGCATATCGTCAACAAGCTCATCCGGGGCGATGAGGAGCGGATCAGGCCCTGTGTCGGGGCCTCCTACTGCCTCTACAAGAAGGTCAACTGCATCCATAACCCCGCCAGCGGACGCGAGACCGTGCTCGGTCACGAGGTGAAGCCGGCTTCGCGGCGGCTGAAAGCCATCGTCGTCGGCGGCGGCCCCGCCGGCCTTGAAGCTGCCCGCGTCTGCGCCGAGCGCGGCCATTCCGTCATCCTGTTCGAGGCGGCGCCCAGGCTCGGCGGCCAGCTGCTCGTAGCAACGGCCGCGGTCGAACGGCGCGACCTGATCGGCATCGTCGACTGGCGGATCGGCGAATTGGCGCGGCTCGGCGTCGATATCCGCACGAACTGCTATGTCGAGGCCGACGCGGTGCGCGCCGAGGAGCCCGACCTCGTCATCATCGCCACGGGCGGCGTTCCCGACACCGACTGGCTGGAGGGTGCCGAGCTCTGCGACACAGTCTGGGACGTGCTGACCGGAACGGTGCCGGGCAAGGACGATGTGCTCGTCTATGATGGAACCGGGCGGCAGGCGGCGGCGTCCTGCGTCCTGCATCTCGCCCAGCAGGGCAAGACGGTCTCGATCGCCACCCCGGACGACGCGCTTGCCGTCGAGATGTCCTATATCGACAGATCCGGCTTCAGGAAGCGCTTTGCGGAGCTTGGCATCCGCTCCTTCACCGAGGTCAGGCTGGAGAAGGTCGAACGCCGAGGCAACGCCCTTCAGGCCAGCTTCCGCCATGAGCTGACCGGTGCGCAAAGCCGGATCGAAGCGAGCCAGATCGTCGTCGAGCACGGCACATTGCCCGCCGCCGAGATCTATCACGCGCTGAGAGCGCTCTCGGCCAATGACGGTGTCACCGATACCGCTTTCATGGTCGGCGATGCGGAGGCTGAAGCGCCTCCGGCTGGCAGCTTCCTTCTGCATCGCATCGGCGACGCCGTGTCGAGCCGGGACATCTATTCATCGATCTACGAGGCCTACCGGCTCTGCTCGAAGCTTTGAGCGGGGGCGCCCGGACGACGGACATGGCATCGTCGCATGGCCCTTGCGAATCTC
This sequence comes from Allobosea sp. OAE752, assembly GCF_050433265.1. NCBI lineage: Bacteria > Pseudomonadati > Pseudomonadota > Alphaproteobacteria > Hyphomicrobiales > Alloboseaceae > Allobosea > Allobosea sp. OAE752. The sequence continues at coordinate 206,196 of NZ_JBNPXO010000006.1, read as the reverse complement.
CGCAGGGGAAGCACTGTTCATGCCGCCGGAAAGTAAATCGTCGCCGTAATTTAGAATATTTATAATGTTTTGGCCTCGGCTAGCCCTTTTCTCGCAGGGCCGTTAAGAGGTCGCCCCACAGACAACTTTCCTTGGACATGACGCGTGGGCAGCTTCAAATCGCTTGTGATCGCGGCCGGGCTTTGCGCTGCCGGCGGCGTTGCGACCCCGGTTGCGGCAGCTCCGAACAGCTACCCCCTGACGCTCGACAATTGCGGCGTGAAGGTCATCTTCCAGAAGGCTCCGCAGCGGGCCATCGGTCTCGGCCAGAACAGCGCCGAGATCATGCTGCTGCTCGGGTTGCAGGACAGGATGGTGGGCACCGCCTTCTGGCCAAGCAAGGTCCTGCCGCAGCTTGCCGAAGCCAATGCCAAGGTGAAGCTCCTGACCGTGGAGTTCCCGACCTTCGAGAGCCTCCTCGCCGAGAGGCCGGATTTCGTCGCAGCCGCCCTTCCCACGCTGCTCGGTCCGAGCAGCAAGGTCGCCAAGCGCGAGGATTTCGAGCGTGTCGGCATTCCCAGCTATCTGTCCCCCAGCACCTGTCTCGATACGAAGGGCAGCAAGGACGCCTATGGCAGCCGCGCCCAGCTCTGGAGCACGGATGCGCTCTATCAGGAGATCGACGAGCTCTCGCGGATCTTCGACGTCGCCGATCGCGGCCAGGCCCTGATCACCGATTTCAAGGCGCGTGAGGCGGCGCTGCGCGCCAGCGTGACGCCGGGCGACCGGAAACTCTCCTACGTCTTCTGGTTCTCCAGCCCCTCCCCATCTGCCGACGCCTATCTCGGCGGCAAGAACGGCGCCTCCGGGTTCATCGCCGACCTGCTCGGCGGTCGCAACGCCATACAGACCGAGGCCGAATGGCCGACGCTTGGCTGGGAAGGCATCATCGCGGCGAAGCCCGACGTGATCGTCGTCGCCAGCCTCGACCGCAATCGCTGGGAGCTCGACAAGCCGGAGGCCAAGATCAAGTTCCTGACCACGGACCCGGCCGTCAGCCAGCTCGCCGCCGTCAGGAACAAGGCGGTCGTGGTCATGGATGGGCAGGCGATGAACCCCACCGTCCGGACGATCTACGGCGCCGAACAGGTGGCGCAGCAGTTGAAAGCGCTCGGCCTGCTGAAGTGAACGGGGAATACGGCGCCCTTCAGGGCAAGGCGGCCCTGGCCGGCCTGCTGCTGGGATCGCTGGCGGCGATCGGGCTCGCCATCGGTCTCAGCGTCGGCATCGGCGACCTGCCGATCCCGCTCGGCACGACGCTCGCCGCCGTGACCAACCGGCTGGGTTGGACGACGGTCGAGATCGATCGCGTCTACGAGACGGTGATCTGGGATTACCGCTTGAGCCGCGCTCTGGTCGCCGCCTTCTGTGGCGCCGGCCTCGCGCTCTCCGGCGCGATCATGCAGTCGCTGCTGCGCAACCCGCTCGCGGAACCCTATGTGCTCGGCATCTCGGCAGGCGCATCGACCGGCGCGGTCGCCATCATCATCCTGGGTCTGGGCGGCGGCGTTCTCTCGCTGTCCGGCGGCGCGTTCCTCGGCGCCTTCGCCGCCTTCTGCTTCGTCGCCCTGCTCTCGAACGGCACGCGCGGCGGCGCCGACCGCACCATCCTGGCGGGCGTAGCGGCTTCGCAGCTCTTCAATGCCGCGACCTCCTATATCGTCACCACCTCCGGCAACGCCCAGCAGGCCCGCGACGTCATGTTCTGGCTTCTCGGCAGCTTCGGCGGCGTGCGCTGGCCGGAGTTCATGCTGGTTTCGATGGTCGTCAGCCTCGGGCTCGTCGCCTGCCTCTGCTATGCCCGGACGCTCGACACCTTCGCCTTCGGCGACGAAACGGCCGCCTCCCTCGGCGTCAATGTCGGCCGGGCCCGGATCGTCCTCTTTGCCCTCACCGCCATGATGACCGCGACCATCGTCAGCATGGTCGGCTCCATCGGCTTTGTCGGCTTGATCGTGCCCCATACCGCCCGGGCCCTGATCGGCCCCCTCCATGTCCGGCTCCTGCCGGCCTGCGTGCTGATCGGCGCGGTCTTCATGGTCTTGGCGGATGTCGCTTCGCGCGCCCTGATCCCACAACAGGTGCTCCCGATCGGCGTCGTCACCGCTCTCGTCGGCGTGCCGTTCTTCTCGATCATCCTCTACCGGCTGCAGCGTGCCTCATGAGCATCACGGCAGAGAATCTGGTCTGGCGGATCGGAAGCAGGACGATCGTCGACGGCGTCTCCTTTGCCGCCGAGCCCGGACGGATGCTGGGATTGCTCGGCCCCAACGGCTCCGGCAAGACCTCGCTCCTGCGCCTTTTGACCGGTCTGAAGCGCCCGCAATCGGGCCGCGTGCTGCTGGATGGAAGCGATCTCGCATCGCTGGGTGCTCGAACGGTGGCGCGTCGTGTCGCCTTCGTCGAGCAGCATGCGACCACCAGCGCCAATCTCCGTGTCGTCGATGTCGTCCGGCTCGGACGGTTTCCGCATCGCTCCTGGATGTCCCGCTGGACCCATGCGGACGACCGTGCCGTGGACGAGGCGCTCCAGCGCGCCGGCATGCAGGACCGGCGCAACGAGCGCTGGCAGAGCCTGTCGGGCGGCGAGAAGCAGCGCACGCATATCGCCAGGGCGCTCGCGCAGACGCCGACCGAGCTGATCCTCGACGAGCCGACCAACCATCTCGACATCCAGCACCAGATCGGCGTGCTGAAGCTCGTCGCGAGCCTGCCGATCACCAGCGTGGTCGCCCTGCACGACCTCAACCACGCCGCCATGTTCTGCGACCGGGTGATCGTCATGCAGCAAGGCCGGATCGTGGCGTCCGGACCGCCGGACGCGGTGATCAGCGAAACGCTCCTCCGGGAGGTCTTTTCGGTCGAGGCGCGCGTCGAGGCGTCTCCTCACCATCACAGGCCGCATATCCACTATCTGCGGTGACCGCGGCGCGCCCTGCTGCGGGGTGAGGCTGCCGCGAGCAACTCGGCGGTTTTTTTGCCGCCGTCATTTCCTTCAGAACCGCGCCAGTCGGCGATCGATCGCGTCCTGCAGATGGTACCAGCCGCTGACGATGGGCAGGAACCAGGGGCGGCCATCGTAGAGCGGTACCGGAATTTCGGGGAAGGCAGGGTCGTCGAAGGCGCTCCTGCGGTTCTGCTTCCCGAGCAGCTTCAGCGCCGATTGGTGGCCGAGATAGGTCATCAGCGCGACACCGTTGCCATTGCAGCCGACGGCGAAGTCGATACCGCCGAGCTTGCCCATATGCGCGATCTTGTCCGCGGTCATGCCGACCTTGCCGCTCCAGCAATGCGTGACCTTGTAGCCGGCGAGTTGCGGCCAGACCTTCAGCATCATGGCGTGAAGGCGCGGCGCCGCCTCCCGTTCCGGCACGTTGAGCATGCCGGGCCGGCTGCCGAACAGGATGCGCGTGCCGTCCGGAGACGGGCGGGTATAGATCAGCTCGCGCTTGGAATCGGTGATCATGCGCCGGCCGGGATTGATCTCGGCCATCAGCTCCGGCGGCAGCGGCTCGGTCGCGATCTGGTAGCTGCGCACGCCGACGATCCGCTTGTGCAGGAAGCCGCTCGCCTTGTCGCTGTAGCCGTTGGTGCCGAAGAAGACATGGCGCGCGCGAACCATGCCGCGACCGGTCTCGACCTCGTGGAAGCCGTTCGCCAGCGGGCCGACCTTGAGGACCGGGGCATGCGAGCGCAGCTTTGCGCCATTGGCCTGCGCGAGGCGGCGCAGGGCCCGGTGATACTTCGCCGGATGGAGGCCGCCATAATCGTCGATGACGATGCCGCCATGGTAGAAATCCGTCTTCGTGATCTCGTGCTGCCGCGATTTCGGAATCTCGTGGACGGTGACGCCGGTGTGCTTCGCCAGCAATTCGCCATGGCGGCGCAGCCGGTCGTAATGACCAGGCACATGGGCGCCGAAATAGCGGCCGAAGACGCCGAGATCGGCATCGAGCTCCTTCTCGCGGATCAGGCTCTTGAGGTGCTCGTAGGATGACAGCGAATCCTCCAGAAGCCGTTCCATGCGCGCGGCATCGACGCCCTTGATCGCGCCGCCGATGACGAGCTTCTGGCCGCTCGAGACCATGCCGCCGGAGCGCGTCGAGGCGCCGGCGCCGAGTTCCTCCGCGTCGACGACCGTGACGTCGACACCATTGCGAGCCAGTTCGGCCGCAGCCGAGAGGCCGCAATAGCCTGAGCCGACGACAAGGATATCGGTCTCCTCCGGCAGCGGGTCACGTGCGGTCTCGGGCGGGGCCGCGTCCCACCAGTACGGATCGGTTGTGAAGTTCGGCGCCAGAACGCCGGTCGGCTCAGCCATGGGCGGCCTCTCCGAAGGATCTGATGTTGGACAGGAAAGTGCGGGTGCGCTCGTGCCGTGGTGCGCCGAAGAAGGCATCCGGCGGCCCCTCCTCGACGATCTGCCCCTCCGCCATGAACACCACGCGATCGGCAACCTCGCGGGCAAAGCCCATCTCGTGCGTGACGACGACCATGGTCGTGCCCTCCCGGGCAAGATCCTTCATCACGTCGAGGACGCTGCCGATCGTCTCAGGATCCAGTGCGGATGTGGGCTCATCGAAGAGGATCGCCTTCGGCCGCATGGCGAGCGCGCGGACGATGGCGACGCGCTGCTGCTGCCCGCCGGACAGGGCAGACGGATAATCCAGCGCCTTGTGGGCAAGGCCGACGCGCGTCAGCAGCGCCCGCGCCTCCTCCTCGGCCTTGGCGCGCGGCACGCCCCGGCGGCGCTCCGGCGTGATCGTCATGTTGCGCAGTACGCTCAGATGCGGGAACAGCGCGTAGTCCTGGAAGACCATGCCGACCTCGGTCCGCATCTGCTGCCAGGCGCTCTCGTGGTGGATATCGACCGGTTTTCCGGCGATGTGGAGCGTGCCTTCGTCTGGCCGGACGAGGCCGTTAATGCAGCGGATCAGCGTACTCTTGCCGGAGCCGCTCGGCCCGATCAGGACCACGACGCTACCGGCCTCGACATCGAGATCGATGCCGCTGAGCGCCCGATGCGCACCGAAGCGCTTGCCGATGCCGCGCAAGCTGATCAGCGGCCGGGCGCTCATGCGGCGAGCTCCCGCATGGCGCGTTTCAGCTCCTCGCGCGCGCCCTGCAGATCCCCGCGCTTGCGTGCCAGAACGCCACGGCGATTTTCGAGCCGCGCCTGCGCCGCCTCCACCGCCTGCGCGACCGCATCCGGGGCCGGCCCGCCGGGAACGAGGCGCGCAGCGACGCTGGCCGCCGGGTCGAGGCTCTCGCGGACGCGATCCGCCGGCAGGCCGAGCGACCGGCCAAGCTGATCCTGGGCTGCCGCATCGACCATCCCGGTGGTGATGCCGTCGGCGGCGAGGCCGGCATCCATCGCCGCGCGGACGACCCCGCCAACGACGTGATGCGCCTCGCGGAACGAGAGATCGGCCTCCCGCACCATCAGGTCGGCAAGATCGGTCGCGGAGGCGAAATCCTCGGTGACGCGGCGCTTCATCAAGGCCGCGTTCGGCCGGGCCGTGGCGATGATCAGATCGAAGAGCGAGAGGCAGCGCAGCGTCTCCTCGCCCGCCTCCCAGACCCCGCGCATCCCCTCGCGATTGCCGTCGATGGTGTTGGTGAAATGCGTGCCCTTCACCGCCGTCGCGGAGGCGACGTAGAGGCCGAGCAGATGCCCGGCCTTGCCCTTGAGATGTTCGAGCACCACCGGGTTCTTCTTCTGCGGCATGATGCTCGACGTGCCGGTCACCCGATCCGGGAACTCGATCGTCTGGAATTCGTGCGAGACCATCACATGGTAGTCCTGCGCCACGCGGCTCCACCCCAATGCGATCTGGGTGAGCGCCGACAGGATCTCGAGCCCGAAATCCCGGGTCGCGACGGCATCAAGGGCATTTTCCACCAGCCCCTGGAAGCCGAGTGAGCGTGCGACCGCGTCCCGGTCGATCGCGAAGGTCGTGCCGGCAAGCGCGCCTGCTCCGAGCGGACTGATATTGGTGCGCGCCCAGGCATCCGTCAGGCGGCCGTGGTCGCGTTCGAGCGACTGCGCGACGCCGGCGAGATAGAAGCCGTAGGTGATGGGCTGCGCCGGCTGGAGATGGGTGTAGCCCGGCATCACCACCTCCCGGAAGCGGAAGGCTCCGTCCAGCGCGTGCTCCTCGACCGAGAGAAGAGCCTGGCTCGCGTCGAGCAGCAGGTCGCGGGCGCGCAGCCGGTCGATTCCCGAGGTCAGGTCATTGCGGCTGCGGGCGATATGCATCCGCCCGCCGGCCTCGGTCCCGATCAGCTTGATCAGGTGCGCTTCGAAATTGAAGTAGGAATCCTCGCGTTGCGGGTCGAGTTCGACGACCTCGGGCCCGTCGGCCTCCATGCGCAGGAGCCCGACGGCAAGCGCTTTCGCAGCCTGCGGAGAGATCAGCCCGCAGCGCGCGAGCATCAGCACATGGGCCTGGTTGAGGTCGCTCATATAGCCGAAGACGGTGCGGAAATCCCGCGCGAGCCGCGGCGCGTAGATGTGCTCGCAGACCTCCTCGGCGACCTTCTCGGTCAGACGGCGGCTGACTTTCGATTCCATGACGGCTTCCCCAGTATCCAGGTGAGTTTGCGAAGATCAGGGCAGTTGCGCTGCCGGCGCGGCCGAGGAGATCGCCTCCGGACGGGCTTGCGGGCGGTCGCGCTTCAGCCGGTGCTCCAGCCAGCGGCCGAACCAGGTCAGCGTCGAGCAGATGACGAAATAGGTGAGCAGGACCGCGGCATAGACGGTGAAGGCCGGATTCCAGCCCTCCATCATCGTCGTGCGCTCGACGATGATCTGCCCGACCTTGAAGAACTCGTTGACCCCGACGAGCGCGCCGAGCGACGTCGCCTGCACGAGCAGCGTCAAGAGCCCGACGAAGGGCGGCAGGATCGCGCGCAGGGCCTGCGGGCCGGTGATGAAGAGATAGATTTCCCAGGTCTTCAGCCCGAGCGCGGCGGCGCTCTGCCATTGATGCCTCGGCACCGCATTGAAGCCGCCGCGGACGATCTCGATGCCGTTGGCGCTGCCCCAGACCGAAAGCCCCACCGTCACGGCCGCGAAGGGCGACAGCTCCAGCCCGAAGAGCGGCGCGACGAAGAACACGAAGAAGATGTTCACGATCAGCGGAATGTCGCGGAAGAGCTCGACATAGATCTTCACCAGCACGCGCAGCCAGCCGAAGCGCAGCGTCGCCAGCGTGCCGAGCACGAAGGAGATGATCGTCGCGAAGAACAGCGTCGCCAGCGCCAGGCCCAGCGTCATGGCGAGGCCTTGCAGGATGAAGGGAAAATTGCGGATCAGCAGCTCCATCTGCGCCCCCTCAATGCCTGAACGGCGCGTTGAGCCGGTATTCCAGCCGGCTCGCGAGGAATGAGAGGGCGAGGACCAGCAGGAGGTAGATCACGCAGATCGCGGAGAACATCTCGATGGTGCGGAAATCCATCGAGATCCGGTCGATCGCGACATAGGTCAGCTCGGCCAGGCCGATCGCCTGCAGATAGGAGGAGTTCTTCAGGAGCGAGATCGAGGTGTTCAGCATCGACGGCAGGCTGACGCGAATCGCCATCGGCGCAGCTACCAGGCGGAAATAGCGCCAGGGCGACAGGCCCAGCGAGAAGGCGGCCTCCCGCAGGCCCTTGCCCACTGTCTCGAGCCCGCCGCGGATATTCTCGATCTGGTAGGCGCCGGCCCAGATGGTGAGGCAGAGCACGCCCGACCAGAACAGCGAGAGTCTGAGGCCCAGGCCCGGCAGGCCATAGAAGATGAAGAAGAGCTGGGCCAGCAGCGGCGTGTTGCGGATGAACTCGACATAGCCGACGACAAGCTTGTCGAGCACCGGCACTTGCAGCACGCGCGCCGCCGCGCCGAACACGCCGACCAGAATCGAGAGCACGATCGAGAGCGCGCTGACCTGCACCGTCAGCCACAGGCCGCGCATCAGCGCCGGCCATTGCGCAGTGAGATAGGCGAAGTCGAACTCCATGGCACGCGCTCCTCTCGCTGCCAGGCTGCCGGGGTGCCGGGAGCGCGAACCGCTCCCGGCGCTTGCCTGCGCTCAGCGCGCGCTGGGCTTCGGCTTGGTGAAGGCGTCGACGTAGAAGGGCCGGATATCGGCCGGGATCCACTTGTCGACCCATTTGCCGTAGAGGCCCTCGGCCTTCATTCGGTCGAGCGCGGCATCGACATAGGCGAGCCATTCCGGCTCGTTCTTGCGCACCCCGACGGCGGCGTCCGAGACGGCGAAGGGCTCGCCGACGAGCCGCAGGCTCGGATCCTTGGCGGCGATGACCACGAGCGTGGCGGCATCATGCGTATAGGCGTCGCCGCGGCCCTGTTTCAGCGCCTGCAGCGCATCGGATGCCGTGTTCAGCCTCAGGCCCTCGAGCTTGGGCATGTTGTCCTCGAACCATTTCGCCTGGGTCGAGCCCTTGAGCATGATCACGGTCTTGCCGGCGACATCGTCGAGCTTCTTGATCGGGCTGTCCTTGGCGACGAGCATGTCCGAACCGCCCCAGCGATAAGGCTTGGAGAAGTCGATCACGCGGGCGCGCTCGGGCGTGACGCCGAGCGTGGCGATCAGGATATCGACCTTCTTGCCGGCCAGCTGCGGGATGCGGTTCTCGGCCGTCACGCAGGTCAGCTCGATCTTGTCCGGCGAGCCAAAGGCCCAGGCAGCGATCTGGATCGCCATCTCGGTCTCGACGCCGGCGAACTTGCCGGTTTCGTCCTTGTAGCCATAGGGCGGCTGGTCGCAGCGCACCCCGGCCTTGAGGACGCCTGCGGATTTGATCGCTTCCGGTAGGGGAGGCAGACTCTGGGCCTGGGCCCCGAGCGAGAGCGTGAAGGCGGTGGCGGCGAAAGCCGAGAGCGCCGATAGGCGCGAGACGAGCGTGGTCATCCGTTTTCCCTCTGTTGGACCGATGGATCGGTTCTCTGTGGTGAAACGCCGGTCGTTGCCGGCTGTGCGAGCGCCCCGTCCGAGGCAGCTTCATCCTGGGGTCTCGCAGCCATGTCGCTGTCGCCGGGATCGCGCGATCCCGAGCCGGTGAGCACGATCACGGCGTGGCGGCCCGCGAGCCCACCGCCTGCGGCGAGTATGGCCAGCGCAGCCAATGCGGAGGCCGCGGACAGCTCGGCATGGAGCCCGCAGGCCGCGAGGCGGCGTTGCGCCGCCCGCGCTGCCCCATCATCGACCGGAATAGCGCGGCCGGCGCTGGCACGCAGCGCCTCGACCGCCTGCCATGTCACCGTGCTGCCGGCGATCGAAGCCTGGGCGGTGTCGCCGGCAAACGGCTCGCGATAATCGGCGCCGGCGAGCACCCGCTCCAGCCGCGCGAAGGGCTCGGCCGCGACCAGCATCGGCACACCCGCGCCGATCTCCTCGAAGCCGAGGCGGATGCCGGACAGAAGATCCCCGCGCGAACAGGGCATGACGACGAGATCGGGCATCGTCCCCGCTGCCAGCTCCGCCGCGATCGTCTTGTAGCCTTCGATACCGAAGGGGTTGGTGCCGATGGCCGGCACCTTGTAGTTCGTCGCCGCGAAGGCTCCCTCGCCGACGCGCTTCGCGAGATGCTTCCAGCGGGCCATGCTGTCGGCAAAGCGCACCAGCGTCGCGCCATATGCGGTGATCGCCCGGCGATAGACCCGCGGCAGCGCTTCGGTGGTCGCGATCTCCGCGGAGAGCCCGGCACGGGCGGCGTACGCCGCCACCGAGAGGCCGCCATTGCCGCTCGACGCCGCCACGACGCGTGCGGCGCCGCGATCGAGAGCCCGCGCGATCAGCTGCGCGCTCATCCGGTCCTTGTGCGAGCCCGTCGGGTTGCACCATTCGAGCTTTGCGGACAGCTTGCCGAGCTTCAGCTCGCTCGCCAGCTCAGGCAGCTCGACCAGTGGTGTGCCGCCTTCACCCAGAGAGAGGGCCTCGGGATAGGGCAGCGAGGCGCCGCGCCCGCCGGGCAAATAGGTCAGCCGCAGATTGGACGCATGTCCCTCGGCGGCGCAGCGCGGGCAACCCGCCTCGTACTCCGCGACCGGCCAGGGCTCGGCGCAGCGCAGGCAGGCCATGCCGGTGAGGCGGGACGTCACGGCGATGCTCGGACGCGTTGACATGGCCAAAAGTATTGTCTTGGCCATCTATCTGGTCAAATCTCAGTTTTTGGCTCTTCTATTCACCAGTGATATGAGCTTGCCGATGAATCTCCGACAGGTGGACGCGTTCCGGACCATCATCTTGCGCGGTTCGATGACGGCGGCGGCGCAGGAGCTGCGAACCTCCCAGCCCAGCATCAGCCGGCTGATCGCCGAGCTGGAGGCCGAGATCGACCTCAAGCTGTTCGAGCGGAAAGCGGGGCGGATTCGGCCGACGCAGGAGGGGCTGGCCTTCTATCGCGAGGTCGAACGCAGCTATATCGGGCTGGAGACCCTCTCCTACGCCGCGCGCGACATCCGCATCTTCGGGACGGGGCGCCTGCGCATCGCGGCGATGCCGGTGATGGCGCTGGGCTTCATTCCGCGCTGCATCCGGCGCTTCAAGGAGCGCTTTCCGCAAGTCAGCATCTCACTGCAGATGGGCCATGACGGCACGGTCACGCGCTGGATGTCGTCATCCTATTGCGACATCGGCTTCATCGCGAACGTGATCGACATTCCGCGCGTCGAACATCGCCCGCTCTACATGATCCCCGGCGTCTGCGCCCTTCCGCCGGGACACCGCCTGGCGAAACGCGACCGCATCACGCCCAAGGATCTCGAAGGCGAGGCCTTCATCTCGCTTTCGCTCGAGGATGGCGCGCGAGCCCGTGTCGACCGCATCTTCCAGGATGCGGGCGTGCGCCGCCATCTCGCGCTGGAAACGCCGTTCAGCGCGGCGATCTGCGCGCTTGTCGAGCAAGGGCTCGGCATCGGCATCGTCAATCCGATCGCCGCCGACGACTATCGGCGCAGCGGCATCGTCTTCCGGCCTTTCAAGCCGGAGGTGATGTTCCACGGCCATGCCATGTTCCCGAGCCACCACCGCACCGACCCCCTCGTCGATGGTTTTCTGGCCATCGTGCGCGAAGAGCTCGCCGGATACGAAACAACATCGGTGCGCCACGGGGGACCGGCTCCGCAAGGGCCGGTATGATGCCGCCCGCGCCGCGTCTACCGCGTGCTCAATGGATGGATAAACGACGACAAGGATCGACTGCACTTAAGCCGTCGATTTGATTGGCGCGCCATACAGGATAAAACTGCGAACACTTATGCGGTTGAAATAGCAATGTAATTTAGGTCAATCCGGAGCCAAATGCGCTGCAGTGAGAAACCGGCCCAGTGGAGCGCCTGCGGTTTTGCTGACGCGGACCGGGCAAAACTAGACCACCGCTGAGGATCCCAATTCCGAAACCAGAGAGATCAAGCCTTGATCAGCACGCGCCGTCTGCCCACCCGCACAAGGGTCTCATCAGGTCAGTCATGCCGAAGAAGCTCTGGGTATTTTGGCAGGAGCCACCTGCCATCTCTGTCGTCCGGCAATATTCTGGCGATGAGCTCAGGTATACGAAGAAACAAGGCCAATGCGGTCACGGCATGAAATGCAGATATCTGCCATCGCGCCCGGGGCATGCCCAGCTGAAGGAGAAAAGGCTTCACGCTGTCCTGGATTTCGTTCGCGAACGGCCGAAGCACGGCGTCATAATTCGCAAATGCCTGCCGCAGATCTCCTGAATTCCGACTGATCTCGCCGGCCAGAACGTATGCGCCAACGAGGCTGCCGGATATTCCCATGCCGCTGAAAGGTGAAGCGCAATGCGCAGCATCTCCAATGAGCACGACGCGTCGGTCCGACCAGGAATCGACGCGTACCTGCAAAACCTCCTGGGAGTAAAAGAAGTCTGCCGTGTTCATTCCCTCGATGAACCGTTCGGTTTGCCAACCCGCATCCCGAAACCGTTTCGCCCAGAATGCCTTCTGCCTATCGATAGGCTCTCTGTGAACTGACGACGCCTCGTCCGACTCGTCTCTCAGTACGAAGTAAACCTGGGTCTCTGCGGGATTATGGCTCCGGCGCATGACCATTCTGCCACCGGGCGCGATGTAGGTGTCGCGGATGTTGTTGTCCGACGTGATGCGCGGAATGAACCAGTATGCCATTTGAATCCCCATCCGTCGGTAGGGATCGGCGCCGGTCGGCAAGATGGCTTTCCGGATATGCGAACCTTGGCCGTCAGCGCCAACCAGAATGTCGAACTCTTCGGACGAGCCGTCAGTGAAGCGAGCGACGACATGTTTCTCGTCCTGTTCGAACTGCTCGACACTGCAGTCGAAGCGGTAATCGACCGTTTCTCTGGTCGCCTCGAAGAGAATGCGCATCAGATCCCCGCGCATGATCTCGTATTCGGATGTGAGCGACTGAGGACCTCGACCGGAGGTGTTGGCCATCAGCATCGCCTTGATCTCGCCTTTCGTGTTCACGAAAGCGACGCCGGGTTCGTCGACCAGCTTGGTTTTGATGGCATCGAGCAATCCCATGCACCGGGCTGCCTCGATGCCCTGGCCGCGGAGATCGACCTGTGCACCCGCTTTCCTGAGCACCGGAAAACGCTCGACGATCGTGACCCGATGACCGTTTCGGGCGAGCCAATAAGCCAAGGCCGCGCCGGCGACGCCGGCCCCGCATATCAAAACTTTCAACGAGAGTGCTCTCTCCGCGATCGCCATCCGATATCCCACTCTATCGCTGATAGGGTAGCTTTACCAGATACCCTATCAGCGATAGATTGTCAGCATGACAAAGCTAAATCGGGAAATTGTGGTTGCCGAAGCGCTCGACCTGCTGGACGAAGTTGGCTTGGACGCTTTCACTACCCGGCAGCTCGCGAAGCGCCTGGGAGTGGAGCAGCCGACACTCTACTGGCATTTTCGAACCAAGGGCCTCTTGCTCGCTGCCATGGCAGATGCCGCCATGGCGCCTCACAAGGCGACTCCCGTGCCGACGCCGGTCTATGATTGGCGTGACTGGTTCTTGGAGAACAACCGGAGCTTTCGCCAAACTCTGCTTGCGCGCCGCGACGGTGCCCGGCTTCACGCAGGATCACGACCCGGCGCGGACGATATGGAGCGGATCATGCAATACCTCGCCTTCCTGGTCGCGGCCGGGCTGCCGGAGCAGGAGGCAAGGATGGGGCTCTTCACGGCAAATCGCTTCACGGTCGGAAGCGTGTTGGAAGAGCAGGCCGACGCAGGTCGGGACGAGGTGAAAGACCAATCGATCGGCATTCCGCCGATCGATTATCGGTTTGCGTTTGAAGCGGGCTTGGCGCTCATCGCAGATGGCCTGGGCCGGCATCTTCGCCCATTGGAAGGCAATAGACCGCGATGAGCGCACGCCTTTCGACGTGGCGAGCGGAGGCCTGATTCAGACTCGCTACCGCGGCACGTTACCGTCGGGAGTCGTCATTTCGACCATCTGTTCGAGGTCTCGAGAAAACCGGCATTGCAGATCAATATAGATATGCGGATGGAGTGGGCTGAAACGCTGGATCAAGGCATCGCCGAAACAGGTGATGTAGTCGTCCGGCATCCCCAGAACGACGCGGCTCTCGGTGACCTTGTCGATGATCGACGAGAGAGCCTCGGCTTCAATGGCGTGGATGCGCCTGGCATAGGTCAGCAAGCGCTCGCCGGTGACCGTCAGCGTCACGCCGCGCTTCGAGCGATCGAACAACCGCTTTCCGATCCGATCTTCGAAACGCGCGATGGAAATGCTGACCGCAGCCTGGGTTTTCCGAAGCTGCTCGGCTGCGGCGGTGAAGCTTCCGAGATCGGCGACCGCTGCGAACGCAGCCAGGGCCTCGCTATCGAAGTGGCGCATAAACTCTCTCTCCGAGAAACGGGCGGATGCTCGGCTGAGGGCTCCTATCCGATGCTACCCTACGCGCGGATGAGGGACGACAGCGAAGTTCGTTGCCGAAGCATGCAAAGATTACGCGACCTTCGCCACCCTCAAACAAGGCCGCGACAACGCCAAAGGCGCGCTCGATCGAATCAGAGCGCAAACGGCGCCGTTTGCGCCGATCGGTCCCGAAGTCGTGGAGAAATTTGGACGTATGATGCGCCAGAACGTCTCGACCGGCGATATTCCGTTCCGGAAGACCTACATCCGCTTGGTCGTCGATCGCATCAAGGTTGACGACGGTATCGTCCGCGTTATCGGCGACAAGCCACGCTCGAACGGTCAGTCACTGGGCGTCCGGTGTTCGCAGTTTTGCACGCAAATGGCGCTCCCTAGGGGACTCGAACCCCTGTTTTCGCCGTGAGAGGGCGACGTCCTAGACCGCTAGACGAAGGGAGCAGCGCCGGTCGAGGGCGCTATGTAGTCGGAGCGTTGCGCCGCCGCAACTCCTTTTTCACGGGAGACGGCAAAAGTTTTGCCGCCTCCCGCCGGGGCTTCCGAAGCGGACGCGCTCCCGCCGATGAAGAGCGGGATCGCGTCGCGCATGTGGCGAGAGGCCTAAAGAGGCCGGCCGAGGCGCTTAGGCCGCCTTCTCCGTCAGCGCCGGATAGTCGGTGTAACCACGCGCGTCGCCGCCATAGAAGGTCTCGGCTTGCGGCGTGTTGAGCGGTGCATTGCGCTCCAGTCTTTCGACAAGGTCGGGATTGGCGATGAAGGCCTTGCCGAAGGCGATCGCATCGGCCCGCCCGCTCTCCACCGCCGCGATCGCCGTCTCGCGATCGAAGCCGTTATTGGCGATGTAAGCGCCCTTGAAGGCCTTGCGCAGCGCATCGTAATCGAAGGGCGCGATGTCCCGCGGGCCGCCCGTGGCGCCCTCGACCACGTGCAGGAAAGCCAGCCCCCGCGCGCCGAGCTCGGCGACAAAATGGCCGAACACCGCCTGCGGGTCGCTGTCGGAAATCCCGTTGGCCGGGCTCACCGGCGAGATGCGGATGCCGACGCGCCCCTTGCCGATCGCCTTCGTCACCGCGTCGACGACCTCGAGCGGGAAGCGGACGCGGTTCTCCACGGATCCGCCATAGGCGTCCGTGCGCTGGTTGGTGC
Source organism: Allobosea sp. OAE752 (assembly GCF_050433265.1). Classification (NCBI taxonomy): domain Bacteria; kingdom Pseudomonadati; phylum Pseudomonadota; class Alphaproteobacteria; order Hyphomicrobiales; family Alloboseaceae; genus Allobosea; species Allobosea sp. OAE752. The sequence goes on along the minus strand of NZ_JBNPXO010000006.1, from coordinate 191,101 downwards.
CGTCCTTCAGGAACTGGTCGATCAGATAGCCATTGGCGCCGTGGATCTCGATGCCGTCGAAACCGGCCTTGCGCGCATTCTCCGCCGCGCGGGCATAGTCCGCGACGATGCCGGGCAATTCCTCGGCAGGCAGGGCGCGCGGCTGCGAAACCTCGGCGAAGCCGCTTTCGATATAGGTCTTGGTCCGGGCGGCAACCGCCGAGGGCGCGACCGGCGCCTTGTTACCGGGCTGCAGCGAGACATGGCTGACGCGGCCGACATGCCAGATCTGGGCGACGATCTTGCCGCCCTCGGCATGGACGGCTTCCGTCACCGCCTTCCAGCCCTCAACCTGCGCCTCGCTATAGATGCCCGGCGTCCAGATATAGCCCTGCCCCTGCTGCGAGATCTGCGTGCCTTCGCTGATGATCAGCCCGGCGCTGGCGCGCTGGCGGTAATATTCGACGTTCAGCGCATTCGGCGCGTCGCTGCCATGCGTGGCGCGGTTGCGCGTCAGCGGCGCCATCACGACGCGGTTGCTCAGCGCGATGTCGCCGATGGTCAGAGGCGTGAACAGCTTCGGCAGGGTTTCTACGGATGAGCTCATGGGATTGTCCTTCGGAACGCGAGGCTCGATGGTAGGCCGGCACGCAACGACGCCGAGCGGTCGCCCGCCATCATGCAGTGCGAAGAAGATAGAGGTTGCAGCGCGGGATGACAGGGCAGCGGCAGGCCGATCTCGTCGACGAAGAGCGATTTCCCGAAGGCGCGCCGGCCATTCAGGAGGATTCCTCTGCCGCCTCCCCGGCGAGAAAAATAATATTCTCCTTCCCAGCATTGAAGCCTGCCCGTCTTGCGCTGGGTGCAGGGCTGAAGCGGGCCTTGGCCCTGATCTACCCGCCGGTCTGCGTCGCCTGCCGGGCCGCGACCGGGGATGCGCAGGCGCTCTGCGCCCATTGCTGGGGCGAGATCGGATTCATCGAGCGCCCCTATTGCGAGCGTCTCGGCACGCCCTTCGCCGTCGATCTCGGCCGGGGGCTCCTGTCGCCGGCGGCGATCGCCGATCCGCCGGTCTTCGCCCGCGCCCGCGCCGTCTGCCGCTTCGACGGCGTCGGGCGCGAACTGGTGCACCGGCTGAAATACGGCGACCGGGCGGAACTGGCGGTGACGCTCGGCCGGATGATGGTGCAGGCCGGGCACGAGCTGATCGCCGAGGCCGATCTGATCCTCCCCGTGCCGCTGCACCGGACGCGGCTCTGGAGCCGCCGTTTCAACCAGGCGGCCCTGCTGGCGCAGGTGATCGCCCGGCTGACCGGCCTGCCCCATGCGCCGGCCGCGCTCGCCCGCCGCAAGCGCACGCGCCAGCAGGTCGGGCTCACCCGCGCCCAGCGCGCCGATAATCTGCAGGGCGCCTTTCGGGTCCCGGACGGCGCGCGCCCGGACATCGAGGGCCGGCGCATCCTGCTGATCGACGACGTGCTGACCACGGGCGCGACCGTCAATGCCGCGGCGCGCGCCTTGCTCAGGGCCGGTGCGCGTCAGGTCGAGGTGCTGACCTTCGCGCGGGTCGTGACGGATGGATGACGACGCACTACATGAGGAACGACGCAACGCTAACCAAGGCCGCCTTCATGCCGCCGATCACGATCTACACCACCTCCTGGTGCCCCTATTGCGCGGCCGCCAAGTCCCTGCTGACCCGGAAGGGTGCGGCCTTCGAGGAGATCGACGTCGAGAGCGGGCCCGGCTTGCGCCAGCAGATGACGGCGCGCGCCGGCGGGCGGACCTCCGTGCCGCAGATCTTCATCGGCGAGAGGCATGTCGGCGGCTCGGACGACCTCCATGCCCTCGACGCGCGCGGCGAGCTCGACCCGCTGCTGGCGGCCTGACCGTTCCCACGCATGACCGCGGGAGGCGAGCGGCCTGCCGCCACGCGCCCGCCGCCTTGCCGACGACCTCCCGAACACCCATCTGCCCGACAGGCGCGATTGGTCGCCTTGCTGAAACGCCATGATCCGTTACGCCCTGATCTGCGACAACGCCCACGCCTTCGAAAGCTGGTTCTCGACCTCCGCAGGCTTCGAGGACCAGGCGAAGCGCGGGCTCGTCACCTGCCCGGTCTGCAACAGCGCCAAGGTCGAGCGCGCCATCATGGCGCCGAACGTCGCCCGCACCGATCTCGGCCCGAAGGCGCCCGTGCCTACGTCTTCCGCCCCTTCGCCGGCCCCTGCCCCTGTCGCGCTGATGAGCGAGAAGGAGAAGGCCTTTCGCGAGATGGTCACGGCGCTGCACCGCCATGTCCGCGACAATGCCGAGCATGTCGGCGAGCGCTTCGCCGAGGAAGCGCTGAAGATCCATCACGGCGAGACGGAAGAGCGCGCCATCTATGGCGAGGCGACGCCGGACGATGCCCGGATGCTGCATGAGGAAGGCGTCGAATTCCTGCCGCTGCCGCGCCTGCCGGGCTCGGGGAACTGAAGCTCCTCGCGCCGATCGGGTTGCGAAAACCGTCGCCCTGGACGAGTTCCGGGTTCGAACAGACGCATCCCGCGGCCGCTGAGGTTCGGAGGAGCCGCGCCGTCGCCCCGGGCTTGACCCGGGGCACCATGCTGGTGCGCGAGTCGGCAAAGTTCCGAGCTGAATCCCGGCTCTCCGCTTCCTTCGGGCCGGCACGGCATCGCTTCCTTAAGGCGTCTGCAGGCCCACCGCCGATAAAAAATCACCGCTCGGAGCGTTCCGGTTTTCCGTTGCGAAAGAGGGCGTTAGATGAGGCCGCCTCGGTGCCTTCCGGCCACCTCGGCCGCCCTCGCACGCACCACCCCTTCCTTCCCGGATTAACTTTCTGTTAAGGAATTCAGGTTTCCTTGCCGGAGATCCCGGTCGCCTTCCCGGCAACCCACGGTCCCGAATTCAGGAGGTTGCCGCATGAAGCGGACCGCGATCGCTGCACTTGGTCTTCGTCCCGGCGGCGTACGCCGACATGGCCGCAAAGCGATCCCGCTTCTGATTTCGCTGGCTGCTCCGGTCCTCGGCGCCTGTAGCATGTCGCCTGTCGAGACGGCCTCGACCGCCGCGCCGGCGGCGAAGGAACCGAGCCAGGCGCGCAAGCGCGCCGTCGCCCTCGCCAAGGCCGATCCCCGCGAGAAGGAATGCCTCGTCCGGGCGATGTATTTCGAGTCGAACCGCTCGAGCGAGGCGGGCCTGCTCGGCGTCGGCACGGTGGTGATGAACCGGGTCGAATCGGCGCGCTATCCCGAGACGATCTGCGGCGTGGTCGGCGCACCCCGCCAGTTCGCCTCCGGCGTCCTGACGCGCCCGATGACGGAAAAGACGCTGCCGAAGATCGAGGCCATCGCGGACGATATCCTCGACGGGCGCCGTAACGCGGCGGTCGGATCGGCCAAGCATTTTCATACGGCCGGGCTGCGCTTCTCCTACACCAACATGCATTACGTCACGGTGGCCGGCGGCAATGCCTTCTACCTGAAGGGCGAACGGCCCGAGCGTCGCCGCATCTACGAGGAGCCGAACTACCAGCTCGCGGCGGTATCCGAGCCGGCAGCCGCGCCGCTCGCGACGGCCTCCTCCGCCGCTTCGACCTCTTCTGCCTCCTTCGCATCCGCGCCGCTCGCCTTCGCGCCGCAACCTTCCGCGCCGGCGAACCCTGCCTTCGATTCCGCCGCGGTCAGGCTCGTCCGGAACGCGCCGATGCCGCCGGACCGGCCGCTCGATCTCGACCTGCCGAAGAAGACCGCCCACGCCTTCATCGCCCCTCCCAAGACCGATCGCCGCCTGGCAGCGCTTCTGCCGCCGCCTTCCCCGATGCGGGGCACGATCGTTTCGGAATAACCGATCCGGACCGGGCAAATCTCGGCATCCCGCATCTTGAGGACGGGTTCGCGGAAGCGCGTCCCGAGGGATGAACAGGGACTGCCCCAGGCATTGATCCCGTCCGCCTAACGTCGAAGGGGACATCGGCGCGGCTCTGGCGTTATCTTCGCCGCAGTGCAACATTGAGATTGCTCTGCAAGACCGGGGAAACGTCATGACCGCGATCGACCGAGGCGGCCTGCAGGCGGCGCAGCGCGACAAGCCCTGGATCTTCCGCACCTATGCGGGCCATTCCGACGCGGCTGAATCCAACAAGCTCTATCGCAACAATCTCGCCAAGGGCCAGACGGGCCTCTCCGTCGCCTTCGACCTGCCGACCCAGACCGGCTACGACCCCGACCATGTGCTGGCGCGCGGCGAGGTCGGCAAGGTCGGCGTGCCCGTGAGCCATCTTGGCGACATGCGGACCCTGTTCGACCAGATTCCGCTGGCGCAGATGAACACCTCGATGACGATCAACGCGACGGCGGCCTGGCTGCTCTCGCTCTACATCGCCGTCGCCGACGAGCAAGGCGCCGACCGCAGGCTCCTGCAGGGCACCACGCAGAACGACCTCGTCAAGGAATACCTGTCGCGCGGCACCTATGTCTTCCCGCCGCGCCCCTCGATGCAGCTCACCACCGACATCGTCGTCTTCACGGCCAGCGAATTGCCGAAATGGAACCCGACCAATGTCTGCTCCTACCATCTGCAGGAGGCCGGCGCCTCGCCGGTGCAGGAACTCTCCTTCGCGCTGGCGACGGCCATCGCCCTGCTTGATTCGATCCGCGCCCGGCCGGAGGTGAGCGCGGCCGACTTCCCCGGCGTCGTCGGGCGCATCTCCTTCTTCGTGAATGCCGGCATGCGCTTCGTCACCGAGCTGTGCAAGATGCGGGCTTTCGCCGAGCTCTGGGACGAGATCACATTAGGCAGGTATGGCGTTACCGAAGAACAGAGCAGGCGCTTCCGCTACGGCGTGCAGGTCAACTCACTCGGGCTGACCGAGCAGCAGGCCGAGAACAACGTCTACCGCATCCTGATCGAGATGCTGGCGGTCACGCTCTCGAAGAAGGCCCGCGCGCGGGCTGTGCAACTCCCCGCCTGGAACGAGGCGCTCGGCCTTCCCCGCCCCTTCGACCAGCAATGGTCGCTCAGGATGCAGCAGGTCCTGGCCTATGAGACCGACCTGCTCGAATTCGGCGACATCTTCGACGGCTCGACCGTGGTCGACGCCAAGGTCCACGAGCTCAAGGCGGCCGCGCTGGAGGAACTCGCCCGGATCGACGACATGGGCGGCGCACTCGCCGCCGTCGAGAGCGGCTACATGAAGCAGGCGCTGGTCGAGAACGGCGCGCGCCGCATCGAGGCGATCGAGCGCGGCGAGCAGGTCGTCGTCGGCGTCAACAAATTCACCAATAGCGAGCCCTCCCCGCTCTCGGCCGGCGACGGCTCTGTCGTCACCGTGCCGGATTCGGTCGAGATCGAGGCCATCGGCCGGCTGAAGGCCTGGCGCTCCGCCCGCGACGCGAAAGCCGTCGAGGCGGCGCTGGCCGATCTCGCGGCCAGCGCCCGCGAGGGCCGCAACGTAATGCCGGCCTCCATCGCCTGCGCCAAGGCCGGCGTCACCACCGGCGAATGGGCGCAGACCCTGCGCGAGATCTTCGGCGAATACCGCGCCCCCACCGGCGTCGACACGACGAAGCTTGGCGACGCGACGGGGCTCGCCACCGCCCGGGCCGCGGTCGAGAAGGCGACCGAGCGGCTCGGCCGCCCGCCACGCTTCCTCGTCGGCAAGCCCGGCCTGGACGGCCACTCCAACGGCGCCGAGCAGATCGCGGTGCGCGCCCGCGATGCCGGCATGAATGTCAGCTATGGCGGCATCCGCCAGACGCCGGAGGAGATCGTCACCCAGGCGCGGGAGACGGAGGCCGACATCATCGGCCTCTCCATCCTCTCCGGCTCGCATCTGCCGCTGGTGCGCGACGTCACGGCGCGCCTGCGCGTCGCCGGCATGGATGTCCCCGTCGTGGTCGGCGGCATCATCCCGCCCGACGACGAGAACGCGCTGCGCAACATGGGCGTGGCGCGGGTCTACACCCCGAAGGATTTCGCGCTCGACGGCATCATCGCCGATGTCGCGGGGCTGGCGGCGAAGAGGAAGGGTTAGGGGGCCTACTCCCCGTGCCCCCGCCCATACGGATTCCGCTCCGGCGGCGTCCACCCCTTCAGCAATTCCGGCTCCGTCGCGAAAATCTCGACCTTGAGCGGATGACAGGCCGCCGCATCGCTCGAATGCGTCGCGCCGCAATCGCCGCCGGGGCAGGCGGACAGCGCCCCGAGCAGATCGATCTCGGCGAAGAACTCGATGAAATCGCCGGGCCGCACCGGGCTCGCCTTCATGAAATACTGATGCGTGTCGCGGGTGAAGCCCGTGCACATGAAGACGTTGAGCACGTCATGGACATGGCCCTCGACCTCGCGCGCCGGCTTGCCGGTCGCCGCGCCCAGCGCCCGCGACAGGTTGGAGTGGCAGCAATGATGGTAGTCGTCCCCGCCGAGCAGGCGATGCGTATAGGGGTCGCAGCGCGTGCCGATGACGTCGTGGATGCCGGCGCCGTCCTGGTCCCAGCCATACCAGCCGAGCGTGTCATGGCTGATCGTCGCCATCGGGCGCAGATAGGGTAGCGAGCTCCACAGCCGGTCGCCTGTCGACAGATGCGTCGCATGCAGCGCCCGCGTCTTGCCGTTGAAGAAGCGCTCCGACAGGTCGTCCGCGTTCCAGAGATTGAGGTCGCCGACCTGCGGCCCCTCGATGCTGACGATCCGGAAAAAATGTCCCTTCGGCACGCGGAAGCTGCCGCCCTCGCGCGGCGGCACGATGATCTCGTCGATCTTGCTGAGCCGCGTGCGCGCCGCAGCCAGCATCGCCATATCGGGCGGCGGCAGGGTGCCGTTCGGATAGACCACGACCGGCGGCTTCGCCCGCCGCTGCGCCGCATCGGGCGGCGCCTGCACCATATCCGTCGTCATCTCGCCTCCGGCCTTGCGCCTCGCCCGCCGGGCGAAGCCGGCCCGGCCACTCAGACCATACCGACGCTCTTGAGCTGCTGATAGGCCTTGAGGATGTCCTGGAGCGTGCCTTCGCGCGAGCGGTCGCCGCCATTGGCGTCCGGATGGAAGCGCTTCACCAGCTCCTTGTAGCGCGCCTTGATCGCAGCGGAATCGGCGCTGTCGTCGAGACCGAGCGTCTCCAGCGCCTTCATCGCCACCACGCCGACGCGCGGCTCCTGCCGCGCCGCATGCTGGGCCCGGCGCGCGCCGAACAGGTTGAAGGCGTCGCTCGTATCGGGCCCCGCCTGGCCATTCGCGACGCGCCCCTTCTGGGCCATGCGCGCGGCCTTGGAGTTCACGCCGAGCTTCCAGGTCGGCCGGTGGCCGATCTCCTCCTGCTTCTGGTAGGCGGCGAGCGCGGCGTCGTCCATGCCGGAGAAGTAGTTGTAGGAGGCGTTGTATTCCTTCACATGCTCCATGCAGAAGCGGAAGAACTGGCCCTCGCGCCCGCGCCCCTTGGGCGCGCGGAACTCGCCGGTCCGCGCGCAGCCGGGATGGTCGCAGCGCGGCACATCGCCATCGACGACCGCTTCCGCCTCGGAAGGGCCGATCCTGATACGATCGAAAAGGCGCGAGTTGATGTTCATCGTCGAATGGTTATGAAACGCGGAAGGCGGGCCGGCAAGTGCGACGCAACATGCACGCGCCGAACCCTCAGGAGATCATCGCAACGGTGGCGCGATCATGACCACGATAGCTGAAAGGATCACTCACAAGCTCGATGCGGCCTTCGCGCCACAGAGCCTGCAGGTGATCGATGAATCGCACCAGCATCACGGCCATGGCGGCTGGCGCGAGGGCGGGGAAACTCACTTCCGGGTGAATATCGTGTCGGAAGCCTTCATCGGCAAGAGCCGGCTCGAGCGCCACCGCCTCGTCAACGCGGCGCTGTCGGAAGAGCTGGCGGACCGTGTCCACGCGCTCGCCATCGCGGCAAAGGCGCCCGGCGAGGGCTGAGCGCAGCGGGGGCGAACTTACGGCGCGATCAGCTCGACCGACGGAAAATAGCTTCGGTAGCGCCGCGCGTCACGGGTCAGAAGCCGTAGGCCCGCTGCCTCGGCATGGGCCCCGATGAAGAAATCCGGCAAGACGCCGGTTCGGGCTCCACCTGCCGCGCGGTAACGGCGGAAGGCCTTGCCGGCGTTGTAGAGCGCCTGGCGCGAGATCGATTCCAACAGGAGGCCCGCGCGCCGGATCGCGTCATCGACCTCCTCGACGCTCTCGAAGCGGATCGAGACCTCGGCATAGACGACATCGTTGATGATCAACGGTCCCTCCGCCGCCAACCGTTCGAGCTGCGCCTGAGACCAAGCGCCCCATTGCCGATCGGCGGTGAAGAGGTCGAGGAGAATATTGGTGTCGACGAAGGTCACTCAGTCTTCGCCGCGCGACATCGCCATGATCTCGTCCGTGCTCAAACCCGGCCCTGCGATCCCGCGCAAAGCTTCGAAGCGGCTTTTTGGGATGTCAGTCTTCGCCTTCAGCAGCACGACCCGCCCATCCGGCTCCACCCGGAAGTCGACGGCGTTGCCCGGCTTGATGCCGAGCCTGTCCCGCACCGCTTTGGGGATCGTGACCTGCCCCTTGCTGGTGACTGTGGTGGCCATCGCCGCCTCCGTAATACCCTGTTCCGAAAGGTAATACCCGGTCGGCCGCGCGGCAAGGGCGAGGTTACATCCCCGCGGGGGCGGCCGCCTTCGATTCGGCTGGCGATGCCATGTAGAGGGCAAGCGCCACGGCGAGGGCGACGCCCATGAAGACGAAAAGCCAGCCGAAGGTCGCCTGCGGTTCATAGCCCTGCCTGTCGAGCGCGTTCACCAGGCGCCCCGACACCCATTGCATCACGCCGGCTCCGCCCATGAAGACGAAATTCATGAAGGTCACGCCGCGGCCGATCTCCTGAGGCGACATGAAGGCGCGCGCATGCGCCATCACCACGGCATAGGTGACGCCGAACAGCCCGATGACGAGAAGCAGGCCGACGGCAAGGCGGGATGATGCCTCGCCCCACAGCGCCAGCGCGAAGCAGGCCAGGGCGACGGTCACCGCGCAGGCGATGACCGTAGGCTTGGCCCCGATCCGGCGATAGAGCGGCAGCACCAGCAGCGCGCCCGCCGCGATGACCCCTCCCATCGCCATCGCCGCATAGCTCGTGGCAGCGAGATCGAAGCCGTGCACCCTCTGGAGATAGGGCGCGATCCACAGGCCACGGATGGAGATCGTGACACCGTAGCTCACGAAGGTGAAGGGGAGGATCAGCCAAAGCGGGCGCTTCACCACGATCTGCCGGATCCCATCCAGCAGCGAGACATGCCGTTGCGGCGTGCCGGGAAGCGGCGGGGGATCCTTCAGCAGCAACATCACCAGCAGGGCCGTCAGCGCCACGATGCCGGAGAGGCCGAAGACGGTCGCGCGCCAGCCATAGGCCGCCAGGAAATAGGCGAGCGGCGCCCCGCTCAACGGATCGCCGATGCAGCCGAAGCCGATCAGGAAGGACGACATCGTCGCGAAATGCCGGGGCGAATAGAGGCGCGCAGCCAGGTAGAAGCCGGACATCAGGATGGGGGCGCAACCGATGCCGATCAGCGCCAGCGCCGCCAGGGCGGAGAGATAGCCGCGCGACAAGCCGAAGATCACCGTCCCGGCGAAGGCGACCAGGAGAAATCCCGCCAGCGTCCGCCGCGGGCCGATCCGGTCGAGCGCATAGCCGACCGGGAACTGCGTGAGCGCGAAGGCGACGAGCCAGGCCGCCTGTAGGCTCCCGAGCTGGCCCTGGTCGAGACCCAGATCCCGCGTCAGGTCGCCCGAGATCACCGCGAGGAACGCGCGGAAGAACTGGCTCAGGATATAGGCCAGCAGCAGGACGACGAAGCTCGTCACGAAGGGTCGCTTTCGCTTGGCGGCCCGCGCTCCGGCAAAGGCCCTGTCTGCAAGTCCGCGCCCCGGGAGGTCTCGCCCGCCCGAGGCGCCCCTGTCACCTGATGCGTTCGAGCACGGAGACGTAGTTCGCCACCGCCGCCCCGCCCATGTTGAAGATGCCGCCGAGGCGCGGGTCGCTGAGCTGCATGCCCTCCGGCGCCTCGCCGGTGAGCTGCATGGCGGAGAGGACATGCATCGAGACGCCGGTGGCGCCGATCGGATGGCCCTTGGCCTTCAGGCCGCCGGAGACGTTGACCGGCAGCTTGCCGTCCTTCTGCGTCCAGCCCTCCTTGATCGCACGGGCGCCCTCGCCTTCCTTGGTCAGCCCCATCGCCTCGTATTCGATCAATTCGGCGATGGTGAAGCAGTCATGCGTCTCGACGAAGGAGAGGTCATCCAGCGTCACGCCCGCATCCGCCAGCGCCTTCTTCCAGGCGAGCGCGCCGCCCTCGAATTTCAGGATGTCGCGCTTCGACATCGGCAGGAAATCCTGGACATGCGCCATGCCGCGGAAGCCGACGGCGCGGCGCATCTGCAAGGCGGTCTCCTCGTCGGCCAGCACGATCGCGGCGGCGCCGTCCGAGACCAGCGAGCAGTCGGTGCGCTTCAGCGGCCCGGCGACATAGGGGTTCTTCTCGCTCTCCTCGCGGCAGAAAGCGTAGCCGAGATCCTTGCGCATCTGCGCGAAGGGGTTCTCGACGCCGTTCTTGTGATTCTTCGCCGCGATCATGGCGAGCGCGTCGGACTGATCGCCATGGCGCTGGAAATAGCCGGCGGCGATCTTTCCGAAGACGCCGGCGAAACCGCCCTGCGTGCCGGCATCCTCCGGCAGATAGGAGGCCTTCAGCAGGTTCTGGCCGATCTCGGCCGAGGGCGTCTTGGTCATCTGCTCGACGCCGACGACGAGCACGATCTTGGCATCCTTGGCCCTGATCGCCCGCACGCCCTGATGGACCGCGGCCGAGCCGGTGGCGCAGGCATTCTCGACGCGGGTCGTCGGCTTGAAGCGCAGCGCCGGATCGGCCTGCAGCACCAGCGACGCGGTGAAGTCCTGAGCCGAGAAGCCGGCGTTGTAATGGCCGAGCACGATCTCGTCGACCTGGTCGGCGGTGATGCCGGCGTCGATCAGCGCGTCGGTCGCGACGCGTACGATCAGGCTTTCGACGGTTTCGACATCCTGCTTGCCGAACGGCGTATGGGCCCAGCCGACGATCGCAGCGCTCATGGCGAATCTCCCTTAATGTGCAGCTACACGTTATCTTGGCAGCGCTTGTCGATCCCGCAAGCCGGTATCCGCGCATGCTCGGCGTGCGCGGATCGGCTGACAGCCCTTCGCTTCAGCACTAGCCGGCCTCCGGCCTCACTGCAACGAGATCAAAAGCAGCAACCCGACGCCGCCGACGATCATCGCCATGCCGAGGATCTCGCGCCGGCTCGTTCCCTCCGCGAACAGGCGGCGCGAGGCGATCTGCGCCAGCGGCACCTCGATCAGGCCGAGCGTGCGGACATTGGCGGCGCTGGTCAGGGAGAAGCCGATGAACCAGAATTGCGAGGCGGCGGCGCCGAGGAAACCGGCCGAGAGCGAGCGGCGCCAGTTGCGCAGGCTGAGCCACAGCGCCGGGCGGTTCGCGACCAGCATGTACAAGGTCAAGAGCGCGGTCTGCATGGCCAGCCCCAGCACCAGGATGGTCGAGGCGCGAATCAGGAAATTGCCCTCCGGCAGGGCCTGGATGCCGCCGCGGAAGCCGATCGCCGAAAGCGCGAAGCAGGCGCCAGAGACGATGCCGAGCACGGCCGGCCGCAGGCCGGCGCGGGTCAGCTTCTCCCCCGGCTTCCAGGAGACGACGATGACGCCGCAGGTCGCGATCGCGATGGCGAGGAATTTGAGCGGGCTGAGCGCGTCGCCGAGCAGCAGAGCGCCGAAGATCGCGACCTGCACCGGCTCGGTCTTGGTGTAGGCGGTGGTCACGGCGAAGGAGCGCTCGCGCATCGCCGCCAGCATCAGCGCGGTCGCCGCGATCTGCATCAGCGCGCCCCAGGCGGTGTAGCCGAGCGAGGCTGGTCCGATCGAGGGCGGCAGCGTCCGCAGCCCGAGGCAGGCGGCGGCGAGGAAGACTATCGCGAAGGGCAGGCCGAACAGGAAGCGCACCTGCGTCGCCCCGACCACGCCGATGACGTCGGTCAGCGAGCGCTGCGCCAGGTTGCGCGCCGTCTGCAGCAGCGAGGCGAGGATCGTCGCCGGAATCCAGAGAAAGCCGAAAGCCACGCCGATGAGCCCCGCGAAAGCATGATGCGCTATCGCTTCTGGACCGGCCGTGGCGGCTAGGCAAATCGCTGCGCTGGGGGTAGGTATGCATGCAGCTATGAGTTCCTGGGCGGAGATTTGCGCCCGTCGTCTCGAAAATGCCGCATGCGTCGCGTTGAACCCAGCGCCGTCGCGCTGCCAAGCTTCGTTCACGACAAGACAGGTTCAAGACCCGCCGATGATCGCATCCCGCCTCACCGTCACCCTTGCCCTTGGTCTCGCCTTCACGGCACCCGCTCTTGCCGGAGCGAGCCTCGTCGTCGACGCCTCGAGCGGCGAGGTCCTGTCCGCCGAGAACGCGACCCAGGCCTGGCGCCCGGCCTCGACCGCCAAGATCATGACGATCTATCTGGCGCTGAAGGCTGTCCGCGACGGCCGCATCGGCCTGGAGACCGCGATCCCGGCCTCGAAGCTCGCCGCCAGCCAGCCCCGCGTGAAGGTCTATATCCGCGCCGGCCAGGAGATCACGCTCGACAACGCGCTCAGGATCATGATGGTCAAATCGGCCAACGACATCGCCTATGTCGTGGCCGAGGGCGTCGGCGGCAACGTGCCGGACTTCGTGGGCATGATGAATGCCGAGGCCCAGCGCCTCGGCATGCGCGATACCCGCTTCATGAATCCGAATGGCTGGGACAATCCCGACCAGCAGACCAGCGCGCATGACCTCGCCGTGCTCGCCATGGCGCTGATGCGCGACTTCCCGGAATACTCCGCCTATTGGAGCACCTCCGCCGTCCAGCTCGGCAAGCAGGTCATGCACAACACCAACGGCCTGGTCGGGCGCTATGCCGGCATCGGCGGCATGAAGACCGGCTTCACCTGCGCCTCGGGCTTCAACGTCGTCGCGACCGCGAGCCGCGGCGGACGCACCCTCATCGCCGTCGTGCTCGGCTCGGCGTCCGGCACGGAGCGCACGGTCAAGGCCGCGCAGCTCCTCGACGAAGGCTTCAGCCGCTGGGGTGGCACCGGCACCAACCTCGCCTCGATGCCGCCGAGCGGCACGCGCGCCCCGAATGTCTGCGACGAGATCCGCCGTCGCGGCGGCGGCGTGGCGCTGGCTGATGATGCCGATTCCAGCGGGCCGATCGGCGGCTTCGCGCCGACCGGCGGCAATGATTCCGATGGCGGTCGCTTCGCCACCTTCGCGACGCAGTCGGCCGGCCCCGTCGCGACGCGCTCCCCGCGCGGCCGCGTCGTCCTTGGTCCGCGCTCCGAGACCATGCCGGTTCAGGTCTCCTTCGGCCGCACCGCGGGCTCGGCCTCAGCACCGCTCGCCGCCAATGTGACCTCGCAGCCCGATTCGCGCGTCGCCCGCGGCGCGACGCCGACCATCGAGCCGGGCGCGCCCGTCGCCGCCGGCCTCGTCGGCGGCGCCGTGCCGCGCACGGCCTCCGCCAATGGCGCGATCCCGCGCGGCACCAACGCCTTCGCCCCGGCCGGCGCGCCGGTCCAGCCCTCCAGCGACGCCTTCGAATCCGGGCCGCTGCGCCTGCAGGGAGCGGTCCAGGCCGGCAACAAGGCGACGGCGGCGAGCCTGCGCCCCGGTTCCGCGGCCGGGATCAAGCCGGCCGCGCGGGCCGCCAATTCCCAGGCGGCCAAGCCACAGCCCGCCAAGGCGCAGCCGACGAAGGCCATCAAGGTTCCACCGGTGAAGCCGAAGCCCGCCGAGGCTGCCGTCAAGCCCAAGCCCGCGGCGAAAGCCAAGGCCAAGATCGGCGACGACGCCTGAAACGGTCGGGGGCCTGATTGAGCGGGGGGCGCACCAGCGAAGGCCAGGGGCTGCTGCTCGCCTTCGCGTCGGCCGCCGCCTTCGGCACCAATATCGTCAGCGCCCAGATCGCGGGGGCTGCCGGCCTCGGCGGTCCGCTGCTGGTCTTCTACCGCGTCCTGATCATGCTCGTGCTGGTCGGCGCGGCGGCCCTGCTCGCCCGCGCCTCGCTCGGCCTGCTTCGCGGCCAGCGCCTGCCCGTGCTGCGCTTCGGCATCGCCACCGCCCTCGTCGGCACTGCCTATCTCTCATCGGTGTCCTTCGTCCCGGTCTCGGTCGCGGCGGTGATCTTCTACACCTATCCGGTGCTCATCGTTCTGCTCGAGCCGCTCCTGACCCGGGCGCCGTTCCGGGCCGACAGGCTCGTCGTGGCGCTCGTCGCCTTCATCGGGATCGCGCTGGTGGTGGGGCCGGACCTGCATGGCCTCGATCCGCGCGGGCTGGCGCTGGCCGGGCTCGCCAGCCTCGCGGCGGCCGCCCAATTCTTCGCCGCTGCGAGCTGCGCATCGATCGCCACCATGCCGAAGCTGTTCTGGTCGCATGTCGTCATCCTGCCGGTAACGCTGCTGATCCTCGCGCTGACCGGCGGCTTCCTGCCGCCGCAGGCCTTCCTGCTCGCGCCGATCGCGCTTGCCGTGACCTATGGCGGCTATCTGGTCGGCTTCGTCCTGCAGATCCTGGCGCTGGCCCGGATCGCGCCGGGCCCCGCCGGCCTCGCCTACTGCGCCGAGCCGATCATCGCCGTCGCGATCGCCGCCGTCGTCCTCGGCGAGCGGCTGGGGTCTCTGCAATATGCCGGCGGCGCCCTTGTCATCGCGGCGCTGGTCACTAATGTAATACTAGAACAATCGAGGCGGCGCCCCGTGCCGGCCTGAGGCTTTCAGAGTGTGATGACCGGCGATCCAGCCCGCCCCGTTCCCGTTCCGCTGACCCTGCTCACGGGCTTCCTCGGCGCCGGCAAGACGACCCTGCTCAACCGCCTGCTGAAGGATCCGGCACTGGCCGACACCGTCGTGCTCGTCAACGAGTTCGGCGAGGTCGGGCTCGACCATCTGATGGTCGAGGGCGTCGCCGAGAACATGATCCTGCTGGAATCCGGCTGCCTCTGCTGCACCATCCGCGACGACCTCATCGTCACGCTGGAAGATCTGCTGCGCCGCCGCGACAACGGCCGTATCGGAGCCTTCTCCCGCCTCGTCATCGAGACGACCGGCCTCGCCGACCCCGCGCCGATCCTCAACGTGCTGATCAACCACCCCTATCTCGCTCTGCGCTTCCAGCTCGACGGCGTCGTCACGCTGGTCGATGCGGTCAACGGCATGGCGACACTCGACGCCCATGAGGAGGCGCGCCGGCAGGTCGTCGCGGCCGACCGGCTCGTCCTGACCAAAACCGACCTCGCCACGCCCGAGGATGTCGCGGCGCTGCGCGCGCGCCTCGCCGCGCTCAATCCCGGCATCGAGATCCTGCCGCCCGATGCTCCGGCCTCGACGCTGCTCGGCGCCGGCCTTTACGATCTCGCCAGGCGACCGGAAGCTCTGCGGCACTGGCTGGCGGCGGACGCGCTACCGGGGCACCACGACCACGGCCATCATCACCATGATCATGGCCATGGGCACGACCACCACCACGGCCATGAGCACCACGATCAGCACCCGCACGACGTCAATCGCCACGACGCCTCGATCCGGGCCTTCGCGCTGACGGCCGAGCAGCCGGTGGCACAGCAGACCTTCGAGCTGTTCTGGACGCTGCTGCGCTCGATCCACGGGCCGCGCCTGCTCCGGCTGAAGGGCCTCGTCCGGCTTGCCGACCAGCCGGAACGGCCGCTGCTGGTCCATGCCGTCCAGCAGATCCTGCATCCGCCGATCCGGCTCGATGCCTGGCCGGACGGCGACCACCGCTCCCGCCTCGTCCTGATCGTCAAGGACATCGAGGAAGAGACGGTGCAGCGGCTCTGGGCCGCGTTCCTCGGCCAGCAGGCCCGCGAGAGCACCGCTCAACCGGCTTGAAAGCGCTTCTCAGAGTGTTTTGACAGTTCGAGCCCTCATCCTGAGGAGCGCCGCTACGCGGCTCCTCAGGATGAGGGCTGCCTCCTGCCTACCCTTCCGCCCGCAGCAGCCTGCGGATGATCTTGCCGGTCGTCGTCAGCGGCAGTTCCTCGCGAAAGGCGATCTCGCGCGGATATTCATGCGCCGAGAGCCGCGCCCTGACGAAATCCTGTAATTCGGACACCAGCGCCGGCGAGCCGGCATAACCCGGCTTCAGCACGACGAAGGCCTTGACGATCTCCGTGCGCAGCGGATCGGGCTTGCCCACGGCCGCCGCCAGCGCCACCGCCGGGTGCCGCAGCAGGCAGTCCTCGATTTCGCCCGGCCCGATGCGATAGCCCGAGGAGGTGATGACGTCGTCGTCGCGGCCGATGAAGCGGACATAGCCGTCCTCGTCCTCAACGCCCTCGTCGCCGGTCGTCATCCAGTCGCCGATGAACTTCGCCGCCGTGGCCGCGGGATTGTTCCAGTAGCCGAGGAACATCACCGGATCGGGGCGCCTGACCGCGATCTGTCCCTCCTCGCCGGCTGCGCAGACCGAGCCGTCCGGCCGGATGATCGCGACCTCATGTCCCGGCACCGCCTTGCCGATCGCGCCCGGCCGGCTGACGCCGATCGCGGCGCTCGACGCGAGCACGAGATTGCATTCGGTCTGGCCATAGGCCTCGTTGATGGTGAGGCCGAGCGCCTCGCGCCCCCATTCCAGCGTCTCGGCGCCCAGCGCCTCGCCGGCGGCAGCGACACTTCTGAGGTTCAGCGTGAAACGGCCGCGCGGGCTGCCGGCGCCGCGCAGCATCCGGAGCGCCGTCGGCGGCACGAAGGCGTTGCGGATCCGCAAATCCTGCATCAGCCGGTAGGCTTCGTCCGGCTCGAAGCGCGTCACCGGCCGCGCCACCACCGCGACGCCGAAATGCAGCGCCGGCAGCAGCATGTTGAGCAGGCCGCCGGCCCAGGCCCAGTCGGCCGGCGTCCAGGCGAGATCGCCCGGCCGGGGCATGAACTCATGCGGCATCTGCACGCCCGGCAGATGGCCCGGCAGCACGCGGTGGCCGTGCAGCGCGCCCTTCGGATTGCCGGTGGTGCCGGAGGTGTAGATCATCAGCGCCGGATCGTCGGGCGTGGTGTCGACCGGCGTGAAATCCGGGCTCGCCCCGGCCAGCAGCGCCTCCCAATCCTCGGCCTCGCCATCGCGGCCATCGGTCGAGATGACCAGCGCGAGCCCGGGCAAGGGCTCCTCGATCCGGCGCAGCTTCGCCAGCCCCGGCGCGTTCGTCACGACGACCTTCGCGCCGGAATCGGCCAGGCGGTAGGTCAGCGCATCGACGCCGAACAGCGCCGCCAGCGGCACCGCGATGGCGCCGAGCTTGTAGGCCGCGAGATGGGCGGCGAGCACCGCCCGCCCCTGCGGCAGCAGGATCGCGATGCGGTCGCCGCGCGCGACGCCACGCGCCCGCAAGGCATTGGCGAGCCGGTTGGAATATTCCCGGAACCAGCCGAAGCTGACCGGCTCGACCTGCCAGTCGCCCGACACCTCGATGATCGCCGGCCGCTCCGGCTCGGCCATGGCCCAGCGGTCGCAGACATCGGCGGCGATGTTGTAGCGCTCGGGGATGCGCCAGCGGAAAGCGGAACGCAGCTGGGTGTAATCGGGCAGGTCGGGCAGGTGCAAAGAACCGGGATCCGGTGGAAAAAGGCGCGGCACGATAGGCAGCCCGCCCCGCCCTGTCACCCTCTCATGGGACAGGCCGCCTTGCGCCAGGCGCGGCGCTCAGAACAGGCGCTCGTCCTTCGCCGGCAGAAAGGCGTCGGTGAAGGCATCGCCCGCGCGGGCCTTGTCGCGGAAGGGCTGGGCCTGCGCGCTCTGCTCCAGCGCCGCCGCCCAGCGCACCCGGTCGATGCCGCCGAGCCCGTGTTCCCTCACAGAGGGCGTCAGCACGTTCTGCGCGAGCGCCAGCGTCAGCCGCTCGCGCTCGACCTCGGCTTGCGCATTCTCATTGCGACGCATGATCGCCTGCACGCCGAGGTCGGGATTCGCAGCCACATCCCGGACACCGCGAACCAGCGCCCGCAGGAGCCCGCGCACGGCCTCCGGCTTGTCGGTCGCGAGCTTGGGCGAAACCATGATCGCATTGCCGTAGAGCAGGACCCCGTGATCGGCCATCGTCATCACGACGATGTCGTCGGCCGGCACCCCGCGCGCCTTCAGGCCGGCAAAGGAATAGGGACCGAAGCCGAAGGCGGCGTCGACCTCCCCGGAAGCCAGCATCGGCTCCCTGACGGGGAAGCCGATATTTTCCAGCCGGATCCGGCTGTCGTCGATCCGGGTGAGGACCTTGAAGAGCGGCCATTGCGCGAAGGCGGCATCCGCCGCCGGTGCGCCGAGCTTCTTGTCTTCGAGGCTCGCCGGCTCGGCCGAGATGCCGCGGCTGCGGCGGCCGATGACGGCGAAAGGCGGGCGATCATGGATCATCATCACCGCCTTGAGATCCTGGCCGGCATTCGCATCCCGGAAGCGCATCAACGCATTGACGTCGCCGCAGGCGGCATCGAACTCGCCGGCCGCCACGCGCGCCGGGGTTTGCCGCGCCCCACTTCCCGCCTCGAAGCTGACATCGAGCCCTTCCGCACGGAAATAGCCCTTCTCCTGCGCGGCGAGGAACAGCCCCGCGAGCCCTTCGAGGCGCCAGCTCAGCAGCATCCGGATCGGCGTCACCGTCTCGGCCGAGACCGGTCTCGCCCCGAAGCCGCAGGCGGCGGCTCCCGCCACGAAAGCGCGGCGCGAGAGCAGAACGGAAGCACGGGGCGGCAGGGGCGCCATGGGAACCTCGGAAGCATTCTGGCCGGAACGGCCGGCCGTCGATCGCCTACCGGAGCAGTTTGAGATCACAACACGTTGAAATCACGTCAACATCGTCACGCGATTGCGTCGGGCGGTCACAATGGCAGCGCGCCATCGGTCTTGACCTCTTCCATCACGGCATAGGTGCGCGTCTCGCGCACCGCCGGCAGGGCGAGCAGCACCTCACCGAGGAAGCGGCGATAGGCATTCATATCGGCCACGCGCGTCTTCACGAGATAATCGAAACCGCCCGCCACCATATGGCATTCCAGCACTTCCGGCGCCCGCTTCACCGCCGCGGCGAAGCGCTCGAAGGCATCGGGCGTCGTCTTGTCGAGATAGACCTCGACGAAGACGAGCAGGTTCAGGCCGAGCCGCGTCGGATCGAGCGTCGCGCGATAGCCGGTGATGAAACCGTCCCGCGTCAGGCGTTTCAGCCGCTCGCCCGTGGCCGTGGGAGAAAGCCCGACCTTTTCGGCGAGCTCGACGCCGGCGATCCGGCCGTCGCCCTGCAGAAGCGAGAGGATGCGGCGGTCCGTCCGGTCCAGCATGATAAATCTCTGTAAAATTCGTCTTCTATGAAGTTTCATAAGGCAAATTTACCTGAAATGCCAATTGATATGCGGCCGATCTCTCATCATCCTTCAGATATTCCAGCCCGCCTTCGGAGCCCCTTATGGCCATCTCGACCGTCCCGCCTTTCCGCGCGCCTTATGCCGAGGATGACGGCGCAATGGCCGGCCGGCTGCTCGCAGGCGCCCGCCGCGACCCTGCGGCCAAGGCCCGGATCGACGCCCGCGCCACCGGGCTGATCGAGGCGATCCGCAGCCGCAAGGTAGGCCTGGGCGGCATCGAGGAATTGCTGCGCGAATATTCGCTCTCGACCAAGGAGGGCCTCGCGCTGATGGTGCTGGCGGAGGCGCTGCTGCGCGTGCCTGACGCCGCTACCGCCGACCGGCTGATCGAGGACAAGCTCGGCCAGGGCGATTTCGCCCATCACGAAGCGAAATCGGACGCCTTCCTGGTCTCGGCCTCGGCCTGGGCGCTCGGCATCACCGCGCGCGTCATCCAGCCCGGCGAAACGCCGACGGGCATCGTCAGCAGCCTCGCCAAGCGCCTGGGCGTGCCGACGGTTCGCACCGCGACGCGCCAGGCGATGCGCGTCATGGGCAACCATTTCGTCCTCGGCCAGACCATCGAGGAGGCGCTGAAGCGCGCCCGCTCCGGCACCGGCAAGCTTTATCGCTATTCCTTCGACATGCTGGGCGAAGGCGCACGCACGCAAGCCGACGCCGACCGCTATTTCGCCTCCTACACCGCCGCGATCGACGCCATCGGCCGCTCCGCCGGCAACGACAGGCTGCCCAACCGCCCCGGCATCTCGGTCAAGCTCTCGGCGCTGCATCCGCGCTATGACGCGACGAACCATGAGCGCGTGCTGTCGGAGCTCGTGCCGAAGGTCGTCGCGCTCGCCCGTCAGGCCAAGGGCTACGACCTCAACTTCACCGTCGATGCCGAGGAGGCCGACCGGCTGGAGCTCTCGCTCGACGTGATCGACGCCGTCTTCGCCGATGCCTCGCTCGACGGCTGGGACGGCTTCGGCCTTGCCATCCAGGCCTATCAGAAGCGCGCCTCGGCGGTGATCGACCATATCGGCCGCCTCGCCGAAACCCACAGCCGGCGCATGATGGTGCGGCTGGTCAAGGGCGCCTATTGGGACACCGAGCTCAAGCGCGCCCAGGAGCGCGGCCTGCCC
This sequence comes from Allobosea sp. OAE752, assembly GCF_050433265.1. Classification (NCBI taxonomy): domain Bacteria; kingdom Pseudomonadati; phylum Pseudomonadota; class Alphaproteobacteria; order Hyphomicrobiales; family Alloboseaceae; genus Allobosea; species Allobosea sp. OAE752. The sequence goes on along the minus strand of NZ_JBNPXO010000006.1, from coordinate 170,500 downwards.
GACTATCCCGTCTTCACCCGCAAGGCGATGACGGACCTGAATTACGAAGCCTGCGCGGCCCAGCTCCTGAAGCTTAGGCCGCGCATCATCCCGCAATTCGCGACGCATAACGCGCTCACCGTCGCGACCGTCGCCGAGATGGCGGGGAATGCCGAGGGCTTCGAATTCCAGCGCCTGCACGGCATGGGCGAGGCCCTCTACGAGAAGCTGCTGCGCGAGAACGAAGGCTATGCCTGCCGGACCTATGCGCCGGTCGGCGGCCATCAGGACCTGCTCGCCTATCTCGTCCGCCGCCTGCTCGAGAACGGCGCCAACTCCTCCTTCGTCAGCGCCTCCGGCGACCCCGAGGTTCCGGTCTCGCAGCTCCTGCTGGCGCCGGCCGAGATCATCGGCTCGGCCAGCGCCGCCCGCCACCGCCGCATCCCGCTCCCGGCCGATCTCTACGGCCCCTCGCGCAAGAACTCGGCCGGCACCGAGCTCGGCCATGAGGAAAGCCTCGACGGTCTGCTGAAGGAGATCGCGGCGGCCGGCCAATTCCCCGATGCCGCGCCGATCATCGACGGCAAGCCGCAGCCCGGCACGGCCCGCGAGGTGCGCTCGCCCATCGACGGCACGCCGATCGGCAAGGTGATCGAGGCCGATGCCGCGACCGCCGAGCGCGCCATGGCCGCGGCAGTGAAGGGCTTCCGTGCCTGGAACGAGACGCCGGCCCGCATTCGCGCCGCGGCGCTGCGCAAGGCCGCCGACATCATGGAGGCCCGACGCGGGCTCCTGATCGCGCTTCTGCAAGGCGAAGCCGGCAAAACCATCGACGACGCCATTTCCGAGGTGCGCGAGGCCGTCGATTTCTGCCGCTACTATGCGGCGCAGGCCGAGGAGCATTTCGCCACGCCGACCGCGCTTCCCGGCCCGACCGGCGAGGAGAACCGGCTCGTCCTGCGCGGGCGCGGCGCCTTCGTCTGCATCGCGCCCTGGAACTTCCCGCTCGCGATCTTCGCCGGGCAGGTCGTGGCCGCGCTCGTCGCCGGCAACAGCGTCGTCGCCAAGCCTGCCCCGCAGACGCCTTTGATCGCGGCCGTGGCGATCAGGATGCTGCACGAGGCCGGCGTGCCCGTCAGCGCGCTGCATCTCGTGCCAGGCGGCACGGAGGCCGGCTCGGCCCTGGTCGCGCACAAGGACGTGGCCGGCGTCGCCTTCACCGGCTCGACCGCGACCGCGCGCGGGATCAACCGGACGCTCGCCGCCAAGGACGGCCCGATCGTACCGCTGATCGCCGAGACCGGCGGCCTCAACGCCATGATCGTCGACGCCACCGCCCTGCCCGAACAGGTCAGCGACGACGTGGTGATGTCAGCCTTCCGTTCGGCCGGGCAGCGCTGCTCGGCGCTGCGCCTGCTGGTGGTGCAGGACGACGTTGCCGACAAGATGATCGAGATGATCGAAGGTGCGACCAAAGAGCTGAAGCTCGGCGATCCCCGCAAGCTCGACATCCATATCGGCCCGGTCATCGACGCCGCCGCCAGGCAGCGCCTCGACGCCCATCTCGCCGCCATGCGCCAGCAGGGTCGCGTCGCCTGGGCCGGGCAGGCGCCCGAGCTCGGCGGCACCTATGTCGCGCCGCATATCGTCAGGCTCGACCGGGTCAGCGACCTCACCGCCGAGCATTTCGGCCCGATCCTGCATGTCGTGCGCTGGAAGGCGGGCGAGCTCGACAAGGTCATCGCCGAGATCGACGCGACCGGCTACGGCCTGACGCTGGGCGTCCACTCGCGCATCGAGACGACGGTCGAGCGCGTCATCGAGCGGCTCTCTGCCGGCAATATCTACGTCAACCGCAACATCATCGGCGCGGTCGTCGGCGTGCAGCCCTTCGGCGGCCATGGCCTGTCCGGCACCGGCCCCAAGGCCGGCGGCCCGCACTATCTGATGCGCTTCGCCACCGAGCAGACCGTGACGATCAACACGGCCGCCGCCGGCGGCAATGCCAGCCTGATCGCGATGGGGGAATGAGTAGGCGCCTCCCGCGCCGTCATGCTCGGGCTTGACCCGAGCATCTCATGCCGAGAACACTGGTTTCCGAGATGGCCGGGTCAAGCCCGACCATGACGAGCCAAGGCGAATGACGGACGCAGCCCTCCCCTACCGCCCCAATGTCGGCATCGCCCTGTTCAACGCCGAAGGGCTGGTCTTCACCGGGAAGGCCCACAGCGCCGGCCCCGAGATCATCCTGCCCGGCCGGGACTGGCAGATGCCGCAGGGCGGCATCGATCCCGACGAGGAGATCGTCGCGGCCGCCCGGCGCGAGCTGGCGGAGGAAACCGGCATCGCCGGCGCGGAACTCTTGGCGGCGACGGAGGAGTGGTGGAGCTACGACTTCCCGCCCTATGACGGGCCGCCGCACAAGCTGGCGGCCTTTCGCGGCCAGCGCCAGCGCTGGGTCGCCTTCCGCTTCACGGGCGACGAGCGCGAGATCGACATCGGCAAGCCCAACGGCGACGAGCCGCCGGAGTTCGGCGCCTGGCGCTGGCGCCCGCTCGCGGAGATGCCGGAGCTCGTCGTGCCGTTCAAGCGAGCGGTCTATGCGCGGGTGGCCGCCGCTTTCGCCGCCTTCGCCGTGCCCATGGTTTCCCGGGGAGAAGCGAGATGAGCCTCGTCGAACTCGACCACTGCGTCATCCACGTCTCCGACTGGGAGCGCTCGAATGCCTTCTATCGCGACGTGATCGGCGCCGAGATCGTGCCGAACGGCGACGGCTTCGTCTATCGCATCGGCCGCGCCCAGCTCAATTGCCACGGCCCCGGGCTGCAGCCCACGCCCGTCGCGAGGCTGCCCGTCCCGCCCGGCGGCAGCGATCTCTGCTTCGCCTGGCCGGGACCGATCGCGGAGGCGATCGCCCATCTCGAACGGCAGGAGGTCGCGATCGAGCTCGGGCCTGTCCAGCGCTTCGGCCGTGGCGGTCGCGGCACCAGCGTCTATTTCCGCGACCCGGACGGTTCGCTGCTCGAATTCATCAGCTACGTATGAAAAAGGCCGCTCGCGCGGCCTTTTCTGTTCCGGATATGGGAGCTGGGCTCAGGCCGCCTTGCGCTGCTCGAAGACGTGCTTGAACTCGCGCAGCTGCACCAGCGTGTCGTGCAGGCGCTTCTTCTCGTCGTCATTGTGCGAGCCGGAGAGGCGGGTCTCGGCAGTCAGGATCTCGGCGTCGAGAACGGCGGTGTCGACGTCCTCGATGAAGCGGCCCTGCTCGGCCAGGATCGTCGTCGAGGCCTGGTTGACCTCGACGAGGCCGCCATTGACGAAGAACTCCTTGCCGTTGCTCTCCGTCGTCTGGACGAAGACGATGCCGGCCTTGATCACGGCAACCAGCGGCGCATGGCCGGCCAGCACGGTCATTTCGCCCTCGACCGAAGGAACGATGACGCTGACGACATCGCCCGAGAACAGGATGCGCTCCGGCGAGACGAGTTCGAACTTGAAGGTGGCCATCGTTTCATTCTCCCCGGTTCGTCATGACCGGGCTTGACCCGGTCATCTCGGAAACCAGCGTGTTCTGGTCATGAGATCCCCGGGGCAAGCCCGGGGATGACGCGTGCGGAATGCCTTACGCCGCCTCGGCGGCCAGGCGCTGCGCCTTCTCGACGGCTTCCTCGATCGAGCCGACCATGTAGAAGGCCGCCTCCGGCAGGTGATCGTACTTGCCCTCGACCAGGCCCTTGAAGCCCTTGATCGTGTCCTCGAGCGAGACGAGCTTGCCCGGCGAGCCGGTGAAGACTTCCGCGACGTGGAAGGGCTGCGACAGGAAGCGCTCGATCTTGCGGGCGCGCGCCACGGTCATCTTGTCGTCTTCCGAGAGCTCGTCCATGCCCAGGATCGCGATGATGTCCTGCAGCGCCTTGTAGCGCTGGAGCACCTGCTGGACCTGGCGAGCGACGCCGTAGTGCTCCTCACCGACGATGTCGGCCGAGAGCATGCGCGAGGTCGAGTCGAGCGGGTCGACCGCCGGATAGATGCCCTTTTCCGCGATCGAGCGCGAGAGCACGGTCGTGGCATCGAGGTGGGCGAAGGAGGTGGCCGGCGCCGGGTCGGTCAGGTCGTCCGCCGGCACGTAGATCGCCTGCACCGAGGTGATCGAGCCCTTGGTCGTGGTGGTGATGCGCTCCTGCAGGTTGCCCATGTCGGTGGCGAGCGTCGGCTGATAGCCCACCGCCGAAGGGATGCGGCCGAGCAGCGCCGACACTTCCGAACCCGCCTGCGTGAAGCGGAAGATGTTGTCGACGAAGAAGAGCACGTCCTGGCCCTTGTCGCGGAAGTCCTCGGCGACGGTCAGGCCGGCGAGAGCGACGCGCATGCGGGCGCCCGGGGGCTCGTTCATCTGGCCGTAAACGAGGGCGCATTTGGAGCCAGCGGTCGAGCCACCGTTCTCCTTCGGGTCCTTGTTGACGTTGGACTCGATCATCTCGTGATAAAGGTCGTTACCCTCGCGGGTGCGCTCGCCGACGCCGGCGAACACCGAGTAGCCGCCATGGGCCTTCGCGACGTTGTTGATCAGCTCCATGATCAGCACGGTCTTGCCGACGCCGGCGCCGCCGAACAGGCCGATCTTGCCGCCCTTGGCGTAGGGAGCCAGCAGGTCGACGACCTTGATGCCGGTGACGAGGATCTGCGCCTCGGTCGACTGTTCGGAATAGGCCGGGGCCGGCTGGTGGATGCCGCGGGTGGCGGTGGTCAGGATCGGGCCGGCTTCGTCGACCGGCTCGCCGATGACGTTCATGATGCGGCCGAGGCACTCCTCGCCGACCGGCACGGCGATCGGGGCGCCGGTGTCGGTGACCGACTGGCCGCGAACCAGACCTTCGGTCGAGTCCATCGCGATGGTGCGAACCGTGTTCTCGCCGAGATGCTGGGCGACCTCGAGGACGAGGCGGTTGCCGAGGTTGTCGGTCTCGAGCGCGTTCAGGATCTCCGGCAGGGCGCCGTCGAACTGCACGTCGACGACGGCGCCGATGACCTGGGCAACGCGGCCGGTGCCGGTGTTGGCGGGCTTGTCGTCAGCGGACTTCGTCTTGGTGGTCTTGGTAGCGGCTTTGGCCATGGTGGAACCTCGGGACTAGCGCATTCGGATGTTTCGGCTGCCGGCGGAAAGCGCCGCCGGCGGAAGGCTGGGCGGTTAGAGCGCTTCCGCGCCGGAGATGATCTCGATCAGTTCCTTCGTGATCATCGCCTGGCGCGAGCGGTTGTAGAGCTGCGTCTGCTTCTTGATCATCTCGCCGGCGTTGCGCGTGGCGGAATCCATCGCGGACATGCGCGCGCCCTGCTCGGAGGCGGCGTTCTCGAGCAGCCCGCGCAGGATCTGAACGGTCAGATTGCGCGGCAGCAGCGCCTCGAGAATCTCGCCTTCGTCCGGCTCGTAGTCGTAGACGGCGTCGGTCTGCTTCGTCCCTTCCGGAATCTCGGCCGGGATGATGCGCTGCGCTGTCGGGATCTGGGCGATCACCGACTTGAACTTCGAGAAGAACAGCGTCGCGACGTCGAACTCGCCGGCGGCGAAGCGGGCGAGCAGGTTCTGGGCGATCGCCTCGGCATTGACGTAGCCGACCTGCTTGAACTCGCGCAGGTCGATGAACTCGATGATCTCGTCGGCGAACTGACGCCGCAGGATGTCGTAGCCCTTCTTGCCGACGCAGATGATCTTGACCGTCTTGCCTTCGGCCTTGAGCGCATTCGCCTTGTCACGCGCCAGTCGCGCGATCGAGGAGTTGAAGGCGCCACACAGGCCGCGCTCGGCGGTCAGCACCAGCAGCAGATGCACCTTGTCCGAGCCCGTGCCGGCGATCAGGCGCGGCGCGCTCGAACCGGACACGCCGGAAGCGAGGTTCGACAGCACCGTCTCCATGCGCTCGGCATAGGGGCGCGCGGCCTCGGCAGCCATCTGCGCCCGGCGCAGCTTCGCAGCCGCGACCATCTGCATGGCCTTGGTGATTTTCTGCGTCGCCTTCACCGAGGCGATGCGGTTGCGTAGGTCCTTGAGGGACGGCATCCGATCTTGATCCCCTACCCGTCAGCCACGGAAAGCGCGGCAACGAAGCATTTCAGAGAAGCGGTGCGGCGAAGCTCCTGGCTCCGCCGCACCGAAGGTGATGATCAGGCGAAGGACTTCGCGAAGCCCGCGACGATGTCCTTGAGCTTGGCGGCGTTGGCGTCCGACAGATCCTTGCTCGTGCCGATCTCAGCGAGGAGGTCGGCATGCTTGCCGCGGACCAGCGCCAGCAGCCCGTCCTCGAAGGAGCGGACCTTGTTGACCGGCATCGCGTCGAGATAGCCGTTCACGCCGGCATAGATCACGACGACCTGCTCTTCCATCTTCAGCGGCGAGAACTGCGGCTGCTTCAGCAGCTCGGTCAGGCGGGCGCCGCGGTTGAGCAGGCGCTGCGTCACCGCGTCGAGGTCCGAGCCGAACTGGGCGAAGGCGGCCATCTCGCGGTACTGGGCGAGCTCGCCCTTGATCTTGCCGGCGACCTTCTTGGTGGCCTTGGTCTGCGCCGAGGAGCCGACGCGCGACACCGAGAGGCCGACGTTCACCGCCGGGCGGATGCCCTGGTAGAACAGGTCCGTCTCCAGGAAGATCTGGCCGTCGGTGATCGAGATCACGTTGGTCGGGATGTAGGCGGAGACGTCGTTCGCCTGGGTCTCGATGACCGGCAGCGCCGTCAGCGAGCCGAGGCCGGCGGCCTCGCCCATCTTCGCCGCGCGCTCGAGCAGGCGGGAGTGGAGATAGAACACGTCGCCCGGATAGGCTTCGCGGCCCGGCGGGCGGCGCAGCAGCAGCGACATCTGGCGGTAGGCGACGGCCTGCTTGGAGAGGTCGTCATAGATGATCACGGCGTGCATGCCGTTGTCGCGGAAGAACTCGCCCATCGAGCAGCCGGCGAAGGGCGCCAGGAACTGCATCGGGGCCGGGTCCGAGGCGGTGGCGGCCACGACGATGGAGTACTCCATCGCGCCGCGCTCCTCGAGCACCTTCACGAGCTGGGCGACGGTCGAGCGCTTCTGGCCGACGGCGACGTAGACGCAGTAGAGCTTCTGGCTCTCGGGGGCGCCTTCGACGTTCAGCGGACGCTGGTTCAGGATCGTGTCGAGCGCGATCGCGGTCTTGCCGGTCTGGCGGTCGCCGATGATGAGTTCGCGCTGGCCGCGGCCGATCGGGATCAGGGCATCGACCGCCTTGAGGCCGGTCGCCATCGGCTCATGCACCGACTTGCGCGGGATGATGCCGGGCGCCTTGACGTCGACACGGCGACGCTCCTTGGCCTTGATCGGACCCTTGCCGTCGATCGGGTTGCCGAGCGCGTCGACGACGCGGCCGAGCAGCTCCTTGCCGACGGGAACGTCGACGATGGCGCCGGTGCGCTTGACGGTCTGGCCTTCCTTGATCTCGCGGTCGGAACCGAAGATCACGACACCGACATTGTCGCTCTCGAGGTTGAGCGCCATGCCGCGCACGCCGGACTCGAACTCGACCATCTCGCCGGCCTGGACCTTGTCGAGGCCGTAGACGCGGGCGATGCCGTCACCGACGGAGAGAACCTGGCCGACTTCGGTCACCGAAGCTTCCGAGCCGAAATTCGAGATCTGAGCCTTCAGGATGGCGGAGATTTCAGCGGGGCGGATGTCCATCAGCCGACCTCTTTCATGGCAAGACGAATTGAATTGAGCTTGGTTTTCAGCGAGGCGTCGACCATGCGGGAGCCCATCTTGACGACGAGCCCGCCGATCAGCGCCGGATCGACCTTGATCGAGACGTCGACATCCTTGCCGGCGACGCCCTTCAGCGCCGCGCGGATCTCGTCGACGCGCTTGGCCGTGGGCTGCTCGGCGACCGTCACCTCGGCGGAGACGATGCCCTTGGCCTCGGCGACCAGGCGCTTGTAGCCGGCGATCATGCCCGGCAGCGCGAAGAGGCGGCGCTTGCTGGCGACCAGCCCGATGAAATTGGCGGTGATGCCGGTGATGCCGGCCTTCTCGAGCACGGCCTTGATCGCCGCGACCTGCTCCTCGGCGGTGAAGGCCGGGCTCTCGATCAGGCGGGTGAGATCGGCGCTCTCGGAGAGCAGGCCGTTGAAGGCGTCCAGAGCGGCGGCGACGGTGTCGATCGCGCCCGTCTCCTCAGCCAGCTCGAACAAAGCGGTGGCATAGCGCTGCGCTACGCCCGACACCAGTGTCCCCTGCGATCCGCCTTCTGCCACGCTTCCCGTCTCTCGTTTCAAGGGCTTGCACCGGCGACCTTCCGGGGAAGGTGGAGTGCATCGTCCCGACGCTGCGAGTATCACAGGCGCAAAGCCAGCGACACGGCTTCGCGACCAAAATGTGGCGGTGCACTAGCATGTGGTTCCGGGGCACGCAATCGCTAGTTCGACCATGGAAGTGGCGATTGGGCCACGGCTTTCAGCAATTTTACAGGAAGCTCTGCGGATCGACATCGACCGCGACCCGGACCGACCCCTTGGGTTTGGGCCCGCGCTTCAGCCAGGCGCGCAGATAGTCCTGCAGGTTGACCTCGCGGGTCGTCCTGACGATCAGACGCATGCGATGGCGCCCGCGCAGCACCGCCAGAGGCGCTTCCGCCGGCCCCAGCACCGCGATTCCGTCGCCGGCCTCGGCGCAGCGCGCCAGCGCGCGGGCATGGCTTTCGGCCTCGGCCTGACCGTTCGCGGAGACGATCAGCGCCGCCAGCCGGCCGAAGGGCGGCAGCCCCGCAGCCTCCCGCGACGCCTCCTCTGCGGCATAAAACCGCTCCGGGTCGCCCGAGACCAGCGCCTTGAGCACGGGATGCTCCGGGTCATGCGTCTGAAGCAAGGCGCGGCCGGGTTTCTCGCCCCGTCCTGCACGGCCCGTGACCTGCCGCAGCGCCTGAAAGGTCCGCTCGGCCGCGCGCGGGTCGCCCGAGGTCAGGCCGAGATCGGCATCGACGACGCCGACCAGCGTCATGCCGGGGAAATTATGGCCCTTGGCGACGAGCTGCGTGCCGATGACGATGTCGAACTCACCCTCGGCCACCGCCATCAGCTCCGTCTTCAGGCGTTCCGTCCCTCCGGGAAAATCGCTGGAGAGCACGATCGAGCGTGCCTGTGGAAAAAGCGTCGCGACCTCCTCGGCCAGCCGCTCGACGCCCGGCCCGCAGGCCATCAGGCTCTCGGGCTTGTGGCAGGCCGGACATTCCTGCGGCCGGCGCTCGACATGGCCGCAATGATGGCAGACCAGCGCCCGCCGGAACCGATGATCGACCAGCCAGGCCGTGCAGTTCGGGCACTGGAAGCGGTGACCGCAATCGCGACAGAGCGTCAGCGGCGCATAGCCGCGCCGGTTCAGGAAGAGCAGCGACTGCTCCTTGGCCTCGATATTGGTCTCGATCGCCTTGACCAGCGCGCCGGAGAGCCAGCGCCCGCGCTCCGGCTTGTCCCGTCGCAGATCGACGAGGCCGAGCGTCGGCAATTCGCGCCCGCCGAAACGCTCCGGCAGCTTGAGATGGGTGTAGCGGCCGCGCTCGGCATTGACGCGGGTTTCCAGCGAGGGCGTCGCGGAAGCCAGCACGACCGGCGCGTTCTCGATGCGCCCGCGCACCACAGCCATGTCGCGAGCATGGTAGGAGACCCCATCCTCCTGCTTGTAGGCGGATTCATGCTCCTCATCGACGACGACGAGGCCGAGATCCTTGTAGGGCAGGAACAGCGCCGAGCGGGCGCCCGCCACCACCTTCGCCTCGCCGCTCGCGATCGCCGCCTGCAGCCGCTCGCGTTTTCGGCCAGTTACAGCCGAGTGCCAGAGCCCCGGCCTGACCCCGAAGCGGGCCTCGAAGCGGTCGATGAACTGCGCGGTCAGCGCGATCTCCGGCATCAGGATCAGGCTCTGCCGGCCCTGCCGGATCGCCTCCGCCACCGCCTCGAAATAGACCTCGGTCTTGCCCGAGCCGGTGACGCCTTCGAGCAGCGCGACGCTGAACGCCCTCGCCTGCACGGCGGCCACCAGCGCCTGCGCCACCTCGCCCTGCCCCTCCGACAGCTCCGGGACGGCATGGTCGGGATCGGGCAGCGCCGCGATGGCTTCGCGCGGCATCGGCTCGACGATGAAGGTGCCGGCATCGACGAGGGAATCGATCACGGCAGCGCTGACCGAGGCCGCCTCGGCCAGCGCCGATTTCGCGATCAGCAGGCCACCCTCGGCCGCGGCGATGGCACGAGCGCGGGCCGGCGTCATCCGGCCGGGCGGCGGCCCGGCGAGCCTGACGCCGAGCTTCGGTCGCTCGGGCGTATCGTCCGGCTGCCGGCGCAGCGCCAATGCGAGCACCGAGCCTTTCGGCGCGAGCGTGTACCAGGCGACCCAGTCGACGAGCTTCCTGAGCGCCGGATCAAGCGGCGGCATGTCGTATTTGCCGGTGACCTGCTTGAGGTTGCCGCCGCGCCCGGCCCCGACGGCCCAGACCACGCCGACGGTCTCGCGCGGCCCCAGCGGCACCTGCACGACATCGCCGGCCGCAAGCGCGAGCCCCGGCGGCACGGCATAGCTATAGGCCTGGTCGAGCCCGAGCGGGATCAGCACGTCGACCGTGCCGCCTTCGATCATGTCCGCCGTCTCGTCCATCGTGCCAGTGTCTAGCACCGATTCGGCTGCTGTTAAGGCAGGAGCGTCATGCTTCAGCGATGACCGATTTCGACTCCTTCCGGCAGGACTGGCTGACCCATCTTTCGGCCGAGCGGCGCCTCTCGCCGAAGACGCTTGAAGCCTATGGCCGCGATCTCGGCCAGTTCACCGCTTTCCTCACCGGGCATCTCGGCGGAGCGCCCTCGCTCGCCGATATCGCCGCGCTGAAGCCCGTCGACCTGCGCGCCTTCCTCGGCCAGCGCCGCCGCGACGGGGTCGGCAACCGCACGCTGATGCGCCAGCTCGCGGCTTTGCGCTCCTTCGCCCGCTTCGGCGAGCGCAGCGGCAAGCTCACCGCCGCCGCCTTCGCCGCGACGCGCGGGCCGCGCCTCGGCAAATCGCTGCCGCGCCCGCTCGAACCCGCCTCCGCGCGCGCCGTCACCCAGGCCGACACCCGCGCCGGCGAGGAGCGCGAGCAATGGATCCTGGCCCGCGACGCCGCCGTGCTCGGCCTGCTCTATGGCAGCGGCCTGCGCATCTCGGAGGCGCTTTCGCTCGCCCGTGCCCAGGCGCCGCAAAGCGCCGGCGAGACGCTGACCGTGATCGGCAAGGGCTCGAAGACGCGGATGGTACCGGTGCTGCCAGTGGTGGTGGCCGCCATCGCGGAATATCTCAAGCTCTGCCCCTGGCGCCTGCCGCCGGAAGGTCCGCTCTTCGTCGGCGCCAAGGGCGGGCCGCTATCGCCCCGCATCATCCAGCTCGCGGTCGAGGGGCTGCGCGGCGCGCTCGGCCTGCCCTCATCCGCGACGCCGCACTCCCTGCGCCATTCCTTCGCGACGCATCTGCTCGGGCGCGGCGGCGATCTGCGCGCCATCCAGGAACTGCTCGGCCACGCCTCGCTCTCGACCACGCAGATCTACACCCGCGTCGATTCCGCCCGGCTGATGGCGGCCTATGACGCCGCCCATCCGCGGGCGGGGCGCTGACATCGGACCGAAAAGTGGAAACCCCTTTTCGGACGAATCCGATGCAAGAAACGGAACGCCATCTTGCGTCCGCCTGGGCGCATGGCGACCCGACATCTTGCTGCCGCAACGGAAAGCCTTAAACAGCGGCCATAGTGGCCCTGCGAGGTGATTCGATGTCGGAACCTGTCGAGATCCCGGAAGGCGGCAACAAGCGCATCGCGCTGCTGATCGCCTGTCTGGCCCTGCTGCTGGCGCTGGCTGAGATCGGCGGCAAGCAGGCCGAGAACGACGCGATCGCGCGCAACATCGACGCTTCCAATCTCTGGGCCTTCTTCCAGGCCAAGACGATCCGCGGCACCGTGGTGACCACGGCGGCGGAAACGCTCGAGCTCGATCTTGCCGCGACCGCCGATGCGGCGACCCGCGACCGGCTGCAGAAGCGCATCGACGGCTGGAAGGCGACGGCCGCCCGCTACAACAGCGAGCCCGAGACCAATGAAGGCCGCAAGGAGCTGATGGCACGGGCCAAGGCGGCCGAGCAGCAGCGCGACGACTACAAGGCCCGCAACGAGAATTTCGAGATCGCCTCGGGCCTGCTCCAGATCGGCATCGTCGTCGCTTCGGCCTCGATCATCACCGGCGTGGCGTTGCTCGCCGGCGTTGGCGGCGGGCTCGGCGCCGTCGCGATCGCCTTCATGGGGCTCGCGCTGTTCGCCCCGCATCTGCTGTTCTGAGGGCGCTGCTGCCTCGGTAAGGGGCTGCCTCAGTAGTGGATGGCGCCCCGCATGCCGCCGCCGCAGGCGATGGCATCGCCATTGATCGCGACGCTGCGCGGCGAGGCGAGGAAGGCGACGATATCCGCGACCTCCGCCGCATCGACCAGCCGGCCGATGGTGACGTTCGCGGTCATGCCGGCCTCGACCTCCGCCTCGCTCTTGCCGCTGACCTGCGCCCGCGCCCCGACCAGCCAGGCCGTGCGCTCGGTCCGCGTCACGCCGGGATGGACGACGGTGACGTTGATGCCTTGCGGGCCGAGCTCGTCGGCGAGGTTCTTGGTCATCGCCGCGACCGCGACATTGCGCATCGAGCCGATGGTGGAGCCGGTCGAGCGCGCCGCGAGACCGCTGATATTGATGATCCGGCCCCAGCCATTCGCCGCCATATGCGGCGCGGCCTCGCGCGCCATGCGCAGATAGCCCATCACCTTGACGTTGACGTCGTCCCAGAACAGCGCGTCGGTGATCTCGGCGAGCTTCGGCGGCGGCGCCTGCCCGCCCGGCTTGCCCGCCGCGTTCACGAGGATATCGAGCCCGCCGAGCACCTCGACGGCATGGGCGACGAGCGCCTTCACCGAGTCGTCGTGCTGGGTATCGACGGTATGGCCAACCACCTTGCGCCCGCTCTCGGCCGCGAGCGCCGAGGCGGCCTCGGCCAGCTCGTCCCGGTTGCGCGCGGCGATGACGACATCGGCGCCCTCGAGCGCGAGCTGCCGCGCGACGGCGCGCCCGATGCCCTTGCTGCCACCGGTCACCAGCGCGCGCTTGCCCTTGAGTTGCAGATCCATGGCTTCTCTCCTGTTCGATGAAAGCGTCAGGCCGAGGGTGCGCGCGGCCAGATGATCGGGCCGCGCATCTCTTCCCAGGCCCGCGCCATCCTGAGCACGCCGAGATCGTCGAAGCGCCTGCCGGTGATCTGCAGGCCGATCGGCAGCCCGGCCTTCGTCGTCCCGGCATGAACCGAGACCCCCGGCTGGTCCGACATGTTCGCCGCCACCGTGAAGCAGATATGCTCGAAGGGCTTGGCGGGGTCGTTAATGGGCGAGGCCCATTCCGCCGGATAGCTCGGCACCGGCGACACCGGCGAGAGGATGAAATCGTAAGGCAAGATCGCCTTCAGCGCGGCGTCGCGCATCGCCATCATCTGGCTCATGCCGCGATAGACCCGCTCGCCCGGCAGGTTCTGCCCGCCCTTCGCCCACTGGAAGATGTAGGGCAGGACCTTGGCCTGCTTCTCCGCCGGCAGGGCGCCGATATCGGCCCAGGCGCGCTGGCGCCAGAAATCGTCGAGCCCGTCGAGCATCGCGCGGGTGATGTGAGGCCCGACCGGCTCGACGATGGCCCCGGCATCGGCAAAGGCTTTCGCCGCCGCCTCGATCGCAGCCTTCGTCTCGGGCTCGACGGGGAGCCCGATGCCGGCATCGCGCTGGAGGCCGATGCGCAGCCCCTTCAGATCGATGTCCAGCGCCAGCCAGTCGATGTCCTGCGGCGGCAGGCTCATGCCGTCGCGCGCATCGGGCTTCGAGAGTTCCCGCATCGTCAGCGCGGCATCCTCAACCGTGCGCGTCATCGGCCCGGCGACGCGGCCGTAATAGGTCGGGTCGATCGGCACGCGCCCGAAGCTCGGCTTGAACCCCACCAGCCCGCACCAGCCCGCCGGCAGGCGGATCGAGCCGCCGATATCGGTGCCGACATGCAAGGGGCCGTAGCCCGCGGCCCCGGCCGCACCGGCCCCGGCGGAGGAGCCGCCGGGATTCTTCGTCACGTCCCATGGATTGCGTGCGAGCCTGTGGAAGCTCGACAGCCCGGAGGAGAGCATGCCGTAATCCGGCATCGTCGTCTTGCCGAGGATGACGCAGCCGGCCTCGCGCAGCCTTGCCGCCGGGGGCGCATCGTCGGCGGAAGGAGCGAGATCGTTCGCGGCCGTGCCCAGCGGCACGGCCACGCCCTTGGTGCGGATATTCTCCTTGATCGTGCCGGGCACACCGTCGAGCGCCAGCGCCTCGCCCTTCAGCCAGCGCGCCTCCGAGGCTTTTGCCTGCGCCCGCGCCGCGTCGGAATCATAGGCCCAGAGCGCGTCGAGCTTCGGCTCCCAGGCGGCGATGCGGGCGATGACGGCCTCCGTCACCTCGACCGGCGAGAGCGAGCGGCCGCGATAGGCGGACAGCAGCTCGGCCGCGCTCAGATCGGCAAGGTCGGTCATCGAAGCATCCTCATTCCCTTCAACCCTCACCGGCTGCGGCGCAGGCGCGGATCGATCGCGTCGCGCAGACCGTCGCCGAGCAGATTGAATCCCAGCACGGTCAGCGCGATCGCGGCACCCGGAAAGATCGCAAGCCAGGGCTGCGCCGCCATGAAGGTCTGGGCTTCGTTGAGCATCCGCCCCCAGGAGGGGTTGGGCGGCTGCGTGCCCAGGCCAAGATAGGACAGACCCGCCTCCGCCAGCACGGCCAACGCGAACTGGATCGTCGCCTGCACCACCAGAATGCCGGCGATGTTCGGCAGGATATGATGCAGCGTGATCTGGCGGTTGTTCAGCCCGTTGGCCCGCGCCGCCTGGATGAAATCCTGCGCCCAGACCTGCAGCGCCGCGCCTCGTGCCAGCCTTGCGAAATAGGGCAGGTTCAGCACGCCGATCGCGACGACGGCATTGAGCATGCCGGGCCCGGCGATGGCGGTCATCATGATCGCGGTGAGTACGGCCGGGAAGGCGTGGGTGAAATCAGCGGTCCTCATGATGACGTTGTCGAGGACGCCGTCGCGCCTCACCGCCGCGACCAGCCCCAGCACCGTCCCCAGCACCATGCCGATGCCGACCGCGCCCAGCCCCACCGCCAGCGAGTTGCGCGCGCCGACCATGATCATCGAGAAGACGTCACGGCCGAACGGGTCGGTGCCGAACCAGTTCGCCGCCGAGGGTCCTTGCAGCCGCTTCAGGATCGCCATCTGCGTCGGCGGATGCGGCGTCCAGACATAGGAAACCAGCGCCAGCGCCACCACGGCAAGGCTCAATGCCGCCCCGATCACGAAGGAAGGCCCGAGCCACCAGCGCCTTTTGCCATCGGGCGCCTTGACGACCGTCGCGCTCATGCCTGCCTCAGCCGCGGATCGATCAGCCCGTAGAGCAGTTCCACGGCGAAATTGATGATGATGGCGAGGCCGGCGAAGAGCATGACGAGGTCCTTGACCACGATCAAATCGTGCTGGGCGATGGCCTGGAAGACCAGCCGCCCCAGCCCCGGCAAGGCGAAGACGTTCTCGATGATGATGGCGCCGGCGATCAGCACGGAGAATTGCAGGCCGAGGATCGTCACCACCGGGATCAGCGCGTTACGCAGCGCGTGCCGGCGCATCGTCGTGCCCTCGCTCAGCCCCTTGGCGCGGGCGGTGCGGACGAAATCCTCCTGCAGCGTGTCGAGCATGGCCGAGCGCGTCACCCGCGCGATGATCGCCGCCTGCGGCAGGGCGAGCGCCAGCGCCGGCATGGCCAGCGACTTCAGCGAGGTGGCCAGCCCCGCCTGCCAGCCCGGAAAGCCGCCCGCCGGCAGCCAGCCGAGCCCGACCGCGAAGACGAGCACCAACAAGAGCCCAAACCAGAAATTCGGAATCGCGAGCCCCGCCTGCGCGAAGGCCATGACGCCGGCATCGGCCAGCCTGCCATGGCGCGAGGCGGCGAGCACGCCGAGCGGCATGCCGATCAGGACGGCAAGCGCGATCGCGAGCACGGCGAGCGGCAGCGTCACCGCCATCCGCTCCATGATGAGCTGCGCCACCGGCACACGATAGGTATAGCTCAGGCCGAGATCGCCGGTGGCGAGCCCGCCGAGCCAGAGGAGGAAGCGCAGCGGCGCCGGCTTGTCGAGGCCCAGCTCGGCGTGGAGCGCCGCCAGCGCCTCGGGCGAGGCGTTGAGGCCGAGCGTCACCGCCGCCGGATCGCCCGGCAGCACCTCCAGCACGAGGAAGATCACCAGCGCCGCCGCCAGCAGCGTCAGCACCAGTACGACAAGGCAGCGCAGGATGTAGCCGATCACGAGAAGATCCCGGGCGGAGCCGCGTTCAACGCCAGCGCAGCTCCGCCAGCGGCGTCACCGGCAATGGCCAGTCGGTCCACATGCCCTCCAGTTCGGCCTTGGCGACGGTGATCTTCGGCAGGATGAACAGGAAGCCGTTGACCGCGTCCTCGGCCAGCATGCGCTGCGCCTGCTTGTAGAGCTCGTTGCGCTCGCCCTCGTCCAGCGTCCCCGCGATCCTGGCGATCAGCGCCTTGAAGGCGGGATTCCTGTACTGGAAGTAGTAGTCGTCGCGCGCATAGATATCGATGTCGAGCGGCTCGGTATGGGCGATGATGCTGAGGTCGTAATCCTTGTTGCGGAAGACGCGCTCCAGCCATTGCGGGAATTCGAGCGGCTCGATGGAAACGTTGATCCCGACCTGGCCCAGCAGCGCCGCGACGATCTCGCCGGCCCGGCGCGCATAGGAAGGGGGCGGCAGCTTCAGCGTGCAGGAGAAGCCGTTGGGGAAACCCGCCTCCTTGAGCAGCGCCTTCGCCTTCTCGGGGTCGTAAGGGTAGGTGCCGGTCAGGTCGATATAGGCCGGGTGCAGCGGCGAGAAATGGCTGCCGATCGGGGTGACGTCGAAGCCGTAGACGCCGAGCGCGATGGTCTTGCGGTCGAGCGCATGGGCGATGGCCTGCCGCACCCTAGGATTGTCGAAGGGCGGCTTGGCGTTGTTGGTGGCGAGCACCGTCTCGCCCTCGGTCTTGCCGATGGTGACCTTGAGCCTGGGATCGGCCTGGAGTTGCGGCACCGCCTCCGGCGCCGAGAGATTGGTGTTGGCGTCGACATCGCCAGCCCGCAGCGCCGCGACCTGTGCCTGCGGATCGGACATGAAGCGGAAGGTCGCCTTCGCCAATGATGGCTTCTGCCCCCAATAGCCGTCGAAGCGGGTGAGTTCGAGCCGGTCGCCCCGGTTCCAGCGCGCGAACTTGAACGGCCCGGTTCCGATCGGGGCGGTCTTGTTGTTCGCCGCCGTCGCCGGCGCGACGATCACGGCATCGCCCCAGCTCAACCCGTAGAGGAAGCTCGCCGTCGGATGCTTGAGCTTGATGACGACGGTCGCGGGGTCGGGCGTCGCGATCTCCGCGATCGGCGTGAAGAGCTGGCGCTGCGCATTCGTCGAATCCGGCGCCACGGCCCGCTCGAAGGAGAATTTCACCTCCGCGGAGGTGAAGGGCGTGCCGTCATGGAAGGTCGCGCCGCTCCTGAGCGTGAAACGATAGGTGACGTTGTCGGGCGCGATCTCCCAGCTCTCGGCGAGGCCGGGCTGGATCTTGCCGGTCCGGTCCATCCTGACCAGCCCCTCGAAGATGTTCTGCAGCGTCACCTCGCGGATCGCCTGCGCGGCGCCGGAGGTCGGGTCGAGCGTCGGCGGCTCCAGCGTCATGCCGATGCTGACGGCATCCTTCGCCTGGGCGAAAGCGATTGCCGGCATCTGGGTCGCGACAGCCGCCAGACCGGCCCCTGCCAGAAGTTCACGCCGCGTCGTCATCGTCATCGCTCCGGTTGCGGCGGGCAAGATGGCGTGGGTCCGGCAGCGCTTGCAAGCCCAACCCCGCCACTTCGGATGCTTACAAACAAGCGTCTCTGGCGCACTAGTATACCACGCGATTGACCCCTGCTGCGCGCAGTTCTAGAGATCGGCCAAACACTAGGGAGATACCCCATGTTGCTGCACGATGATCGCCTCTTTCCCGCCGATCCGGTGACGCGCGGCATCGCGCGACGGCTCTTCGCAGCGATCCGCGACCTGCCGATCATCTCCCCGCACGGCCATACCGATCCGCGCTGGTACGCCGAGAACAACCCCTTTCCCGATCCGGCGACACTCTTCGTCAAGCCCGACCACTACATCTTCCGCATGCTCTATTCGCAAGGCGTGCAGCTCGAACAGCTCGGCATTCCGCGCAAGGACGGCGCTCCGGTCGAGACCGACCCGCGCAAGATCTGGCAGATCTTCGCAGACCATTGGCATCTCTTCCGGGGCACGCCGACCAGACTCTGGTTCGAGCACGCAGCCTCGACCATTTTCGGCGTCAACGAGCGCCTGACGTCGGAAAATGCCGACCGGATCTACGACAAGATCGCGGCCAAGCTGGAAGAGCCGGAACTGCGTCCGCGCGCTTTGTTCGAGCGCTTCAACATCGAGGCGATCAGCACGACCGAAGGCGCGCTCGACGACCTGAAATGGCATGACATGGTCCGCGACTCCGGCTGGGGCGGCAAGGTCGTCACCGCCTATCGGCCCGACAGCGTCGTCGATCCGGAATTCGAGGGCTTTGCCGAGAACCTCGAAAAGCTCGGCGAACTGACGGGCGAGGATATCGGCTCCTGGACCGGCTATCTCGCCGCCCATCGCCAGCGGCGCGCCTATTTCAAGCAGCGCGGCGCCACCTCCTCCGACCACGGCCACGCCACGGCGCGCACCGCCAACCTCTCCGATGCCGAGGCCGAGAAGCTCTACGCCAAGATCCTGAAGGGCAAGGTCTCGGCCAAGGATGCCGACCTGTTCCGCGGCCAGATGCTGACCGAGATGGCCAAGATGAGCCTGGACGACGGGCTCGTCCTGCAGATCCATCCCGGCTCCTGGCGCAACCACAACGCCGCGCTGTTCGAGCATTTCGGCCGCGACATGGGCTGCGATATCCCGACCGCGACCAACTATGTCGAGGCGCTGAAGCCCCTGCTCGACGCCGTCGGCAACGAGCGCAACCTCACCGTGATCGCCTTCACCCTCGACGAAACCAGCTATTCGCGCGAGCTTGCCCCGCTCGCCGGGCATTACCCGGCGCTGAAGCTCGGACCGGGCTGGTGGTTCCTCGATGCGCCCGAGGCGATGCTGCGCTTCCGCGAGCTCACGACCGAGACGGCCGGCTTCTACAACACCGTCGGCTTCAACGACGACACCCGCGCCTATCTCTCGATCCCCGCCCGCCACGACCTCGCCCGCCGGGTCGATTGCGCCTATCTCGCCAAACTCGTCGCCGAGCACCGGCTGGAGGAGGACGAGGCGGCCGAAGTGGCGCATGACCTCGCCTATCGCCTCGCCAAGGAGGCCTACAAGCTGTGACCCGCCTTTCCAACGCCACTCTCGGCCAGCTCGCGGCGGGCGTCCGCCGCCCGGCCTATGACCGCGCCGCCCTCAGGCCCGGCATCGTCCATCTCGGCCTCGGCGCCTTCGCCCGCGGCCATCTCGCCGAATACACCGAGGACACGCTGGAGAGCCGCTTCGGAGCCTGGGGCATCACCGGCGCCAGCCTCCAGCGCCCCGACCAGCGCGACCGGCTGAAGCCGCAGGACGGGCTCTACACCCTGCTGAAGCTCGCCCCCACGGGGCCGGAGCTGCGCGTCATCGGCTCGGTGCTGGATGTGCTCGTCGCGCCGGAAAGCCCGGCCGCCCTCGTCGCGAAGCTCGCTTCGCCCGACACCCGCATCGTCTCGCTGACCGTCACGGAAAAGGGTTATTGCCACGATCCGGCGACCGGCAAGCTCAAGGCCGATCATCCCGACATCGTCCACGATCTCGAAAACCCGGACGCGCCGCGCTCCGCCATCGGCATCCTGGTCGCCGGCCTGCGCGTGCGCCGGGCGGAAGGCCTTGGCCCCTTCACCGCGCTCTGCTGCGACAACCTGCCCTCGAACGGCCATGTCCTGCGCGGCCTCGTCCGCGACTTCGCCGCGCTCACCGACGACAGGCTCGCCGCCTGGATCGAGGCCAATGGCGCCTTCCCGGCGACGATGGTCGACCGCATTGTGCCGGCGACGACCGAGGCCGACATCGCCGAGGTCGCCAAGCAGACCGGCCTGGACGATGCCGCGCCCGTCATCGGCGAACCCTTCCGGCAATGGGCGATCGAGGACGTTTTCGCCGCCGGCCGCCCAGACTGGCATGAAGTCGGCGCCCAGATGGTGACGGAGGTCGCGCCCTTCGAGTTCATGAAGCTCAGGATGCTGAACGGCGCGCATTCCTCGCTCGCCTATCTCGGCTATCTCGCCGGCCATGAGACGGTGGCCGAGGCCAGCGGCGATCCCGTCCTCGCCCGCTTCCTGCAGGGGCTCTGGAGCGAGATCATCCCGACCGTGCCGGCACCGCAGGGCGTCGTACTGGCGGATTACGCGAAGGCCCTGCTTACCCGCTTCCAGAACCCGGCGATCCGCCACCGCACCTGGCAGATCGCCATGGACGGCTCGCAGAAGCTGCCGCAGCGCCTGCTCGGCACCATCCGCGAGCGGCTGAAGGCGGGCGCCGGAATCGACCACCTCGCTTTGGGTGTCGCCGCCTGGATGCGCTACGTCACCGGCATGGACGAGAAGGGCGGCGCCATCGACGTTCGCGACCCGCTAGCGGCGGAGTTCAAGCGCCGGGCCGATGTCGCGGGCCGCAACGCCGAGGCGTTGAGCGCGAGCCTGCTCGGCATCGAGGCGATCTTCGGCAGCGACCTGCCGGGCGAGCAACGGTTTACAAAACCGGTGACCGCCCATCTCGCTGCGCTCTTCGACAAGGGCGCGAAGGCGACGGCGGCGAGCCTGGGTTGAGCCTCACCGTCATTCTCGGGCGAGGCGCAGCTTCGACCCGAGAATCTCGTAACGAGAAGACTCCCGCACCAACATCCGGCAAGAGATGCTCGGGTCAGGCCCGAGCATGACGGCGGGCCCTTGATCCCCGCCGCCATCCGGCGCCAGATGCGCGGCAATGCTTCGCGCGCTCGCCGCCTTTGCCTTCGCACTCCTCGCCGCCGCGACTGCCGCGGCGCAGGACCAGCCGCGCATCGCCATCCCCAATTTCTGGGATCCGCGCATCAGGCTCGACCGGCCCGAGCCCGGCCCGCCGCGCGTCGTGCGCTTCCTGACCGATGACGACTATCCGCCCTTCCATTTCGCCGGGCCGGACGGGGCGCTGACCGGCTTCTCGGTGGAGCTCGCCCGCGCCGTCTGCGACAAGCTCGGCTGGACCTGCACCATCCAGCCGCGCCGCTTCGACACCTTGCTGGACTCGCTGGGCGAGGGCCGTGGCGACGTGCTGGCGGCGGCGATGAACCTGACACCCGCGATCCGCGAGCGCTTCGCCGCGAGCCATCTCTATTTCCGCGCGCCGGCCCGCTTCGTCACGACGCGCGGCAATGTCCGGGCCGAGCTCGACGGCGAAAGCCTGCAGGGACGGCGCGTCGCCGTCGTCTCCGGCACGGCCCACCAGGCCTTTCTCGAAAGGCTGATGCCCTTCGTCCAGCGCCGCGAGACCAGCGGCCTGAACGCCGCCGTCGCGGCGTTGCGCAGCGGCGACGCCGAATATGTCTTCGGTGACGGCCCGGCGCTGGCGCTGCTGATTTCCGCCAGCGGCGGCGAGCTTGCCTTCTCGGGCGGGCCCTATCTCGAGAGCCGCTATTTCGGCGAGGGCGTGGCCTTCCTGCTGCGCAAGGACGACCCGGCCCTGCAACGCGCCATCGACTACGCGCTCCAGAGCCTCTGGGACGACGGGACCTACAGCCGCCTCTATTTGCGCTTCTTCCCGGTCAGCCCCTTCTGACCGCCCTTGCCCTTGGCGGAGACCTTGTCGGCAGCGGCGGCGTCTTTCGCCTTGGCCTTGCCCCTGCCGGACCGCTTGCCGCCGCCCTTCTCGTAGAGCGCGTGGAACTCCTC
Source organism: Allobosea sp. OAE752 (assembly GCF_050433265.1). NCBI lineage: Bacteria > Pseudomonadati > Pseudomonadota > Alphaproteobacteria > Hyphomicrobiales > Alloboseaceae > Allobosea > Allobosea sp. OAE752. The sequence goes on along the minus strand of NZ_JBNPXO010000006.1, from coordinate 148,429 downwards.
GGCCATGCCGCGCAAGGACCGCCCGATATTGGCGTATTCGAACTCGTTGAGATTGGCGAGCGAGGCGCGACCGGCCGGCTGCTGGGTGCCGAAGCCGCGGCCGGGCAGCAGCACGATGCCGGTCTCGTCGGCGATGCGGAACAGCAGCTCGTCGGGATTGACGTTGTCTTTCACCCAGGCTGCGAAATCGTCGCCGTAGAGGTCGCGCGCGATCACCTCGAGATCGAGCAGCGTGTAGTAGTCGACCGCGTTGGGATCGCTCTCCTGCGCGACGCCGAGCTCGCGATAGAGCGCCGCCTCGCGCCGGCGGATCAACTTCTTCAGCTCCGCCTTGTAGCCATCGGCCTCGTCCATCAGGGCGAAGAGCGAGAACAGCACCATCTGCACCTGCTGCGGCGTCGAGAGGCCGGCGGTGTGGTTCAGCGCGACGGTACGGCTGTCGGCGACGAGCCGGTCGATGAAGCTGAGCGAGCGCACATCCGGCAGGAGCGAGCCATAGCGTCGGTCGAGCGCGGCCTTGGCCGCCTCCGGCAGGGCGGCCAAAGCCTTGTCGAAGATCGAGTTCCGATGCGTCGCGACCACGCCGAGACGCCAGCCCGTCGCGCCGAAATATTTCGAGAAGGAATAGACCAGCATCGTGTTCTGCGGGCAGAGCGCGAAGAGCGAGCGGAAATCGTCGGCGAAGGTGCCGTAGACGTCGTCGGTCAGGATGAACAGGTCCGGCCTGTGCTCGCGCACGATCGCGGCGACCTTCTCCAGGCTGCGATCATCCATCTTCACCGAGGGCGGGTTGCTCGGATTGATGCAGAAGAAGATCTTGATCGCCGGGTCCTTGAGCTTCTCCAGCTCGGAATCCGGATATTGCCACTCCTTCTTCGGATCGGCGTTGATCGCGACCTCGACCAGCCCGTATTCGTCAAGCTCGGGGATCTCGATATAGGGCGTAAAGACCGGCATGCCGATCGCGACCTTGTCGCCCTTCTTGACCAGGCCGTTCTGCTTCAGCGTGTTGAAGATATAGGTCATGGCGGCGGTGCCGCCCTCGACCGCGAAGAGATCGACATTGCCCGGCGGGATGAAGCCGCCGACCATCTCCTTGACGATGTAGTGCTTGACGATCTCCTCGCTGACCCGGAGCATCCGTGGCGGCACCGGGTAATTGCAGCCCAGGATGCCTTCGACCATCTCGTGCAGGAAGGCCGCGGCCGAGAGGCCGAGCTGGTCGCGCACATAGCTCAGCGCCCGGCCGAGGAAGACGACGCCGGGCTGGTCGCGGTTCTCGGCGATGAAGCGCTCGAAGCGCCCCTCGATCCCGGCGATCTGCGGCAGGCCGCCGACATTGTTCGGCATGTAGGAGAAGGACAGTTCGGATTCGTTCGCCGCGAACAGGCCGAGCCGGAAGAAGGCCCGGCGCGGCAAGGTCGCGAGGAAATTGGGATTGCCGCGGCCGGCATTGAGCATCAGCCGGTTCTCCCGGCCCGAAGCCAGCTTGATCAATTCGTCCTTGAGCTCGAACGGGCTGAGCTTGGCATACTGGCTGTAATCGGCGGCCATCTTGCGTCTCCTCGTTGCGTTCAGGCGAAGGCCACGACAAGCGGGCCGAGCAGGGTCAGGAAGACATTCGCGAGCGCATAGGTGATCGCGAAGGGCGTGGTCGGGATGGAATTGCCGGCCTTGTCGAGCACCTCGCCGAAGGCGGGATTGGCGCTGCGCGAGCCCGAGAGCGCGCCGGCGAAGATCGCCGTATTGTCGTAGCGCAGGATGTAGCGGCCCACGAGCATGGTGATGATCATCGGCAGGATGGTCACGACCACGCCGATCAGGAAGATCGACAGCCCCTGCTGGATGATGGTGCTGACCGCCTGCTGGCCGGATTGCAGGCCGACCACCGCGACGAAGCCGGCGAGGCCGAGATCGCGCAGCAGGGTCGATGCCGCCGTCGGCATGTTGCCGATGGCGAGGTTGCGGCTGCGATACCAGCCGAACAGCAGGCCGGAGAGCAGCGCGCCGCCGCCGCTGCCAAGCGTCAGCGGAATCGAGCCGATGCGCACGACGATGAGGCCGATGAGCAGGCCGACCACCAGCCCGAGCCCATGGAAGACGAAATCGGTCTTGTCGCTGGCGACGATCACCGTGCCGACGACCTTGGCGACGCGCTGCACGTCTTCCGCCGTGCCGTAGAGTTGCACGACATCGCCCGGCTCGATCACCGTGTCGGGCTTCAGCGGCAACGGCTTGCCGGCGCGCTGCAACCCGGTGACATAGATGCCGTGGCGCAGATTGCCCGCAGTAGCGTCCCTGATCTGCTGGACGCTCTTGCCGATGAAGTCGCGATTGGCGATGGCGACGTCCCGGACCTGCACGACCAGATCCATGCCTTCCGAGGATTGCAGCTCCGGGCCGATCTGCGCGGCGACGCCGACGACGCCCGCACGCCGCCCGACGACGAGGATGATGTCGCCGGCAGCAAGCTTCAGCGAGGGCTCGACGCCGACCACGGCCCCGCCGCGCTTGATCCGCTCGATGCTGATTGCATCGCCCTGCGCCAGCGCCTCGACCTCCGCGACGGTTCGCCCGGCGACCTTCTCGACTTTGTAGAGCCGCCCGACCAGATCGGGCGCCGCCGGCTGCTCGCCCGGCCCGTAGACGCGGATGCCGGCAAGCAGCGCGGCTTCCGCCTTGATCGCATCGTCGCGGATGCTGCGCCCCATCAGCCAGGGCAGGATGTTGACGCAGACGATGATCGCGCCGAAGGAGCCGAAGATATAGGTCACGGCATAGCCGACGGCGACATTGCCCTGCAGGCGCTGCACCTCGTCGGCCGCGAGCCCGAGCTTGCCGATCGCGGCGCTCGCCGTGCCGATGATCGCCGACTGCGTCAGCCCGCCGGCCGCGATGCCGGCCGCCAGGCCCTTGTCGAGCCCGAACATCCGCGCCAGCACCACCACGGTCGCAAGCCCGCTGACCGCCAGCACCGCCGCCATCACGATCTCGCGGATCGACTGGCGCCCGAGCGAACGGAAGAATTGCGGCCCGCTCTCGAAACCCACCGCGTAAATGAACAGCGCGAACAGCACCGATTTGATGCCGTTGTCGATGGTGACGCCGACCTGGCTGACCACCACCGCGGCGAGCAGCGAGCCGGCGACGCCGCCGAGCTGGAACTTCCCGAACTGGAACTTGCCGACCCAGTAGCCGACCGCCAGTGACAGGAAGAGTGCGATTTCAGGAGACTGGTGAAAGATCGAAGACAGCCAGGACATCTTTCCCCCCGCCCAAACAATCGTATCGAGATCAACGATTGTACAAAAACGGAAAAGACTCAAGCTGTGGTTGTATATTTTGAATTCGATCGGATTCTAGCGATCATTATAATAAAGACATCGGCATGAAGAGAGAAAAGACCTGCTTATGCCGGGAACGCGCAGAGCGAAACCCAGCTTGCCGATTCTGTCCCTGACAACCTGCTTCGGTTCCTCCGGTTCGGAAGGCGAGGCGCCGGCGCCTCGCCTTCGAAGACTTTGCCTGCCTTGGCGAAGCTCAGGGCGCGTTGCTGGCCAGCGCCTGCTTCGCCACGGCCGCGAGCCAGCCGGACGCTGCCGGCAGGATCGCGTCGTTGAAGTCGTAGCGGTCATTGTGCAGGTCGCCGCCATTCACGGCCGGGCCATTGCCCATCCAGATGTAGCAGCCGGGGCGCCGTTCCAGGAAATAGGCGAAATCCTCGCCGGTGGTGCTGGCCTTCAGGTCGCGCCGGACGGCGAGCCCCGCGGCCTCGCCAGCGGCGACGGCCATCTCCTCCTCGGGAGCCGTGTTGATCGTGGCGCTGCCATGCGTCGCCTCGACCGCGGCCGTCATCTCGAAGGTCGCGGCGATGTTCTCAGCGATGCCCTTGAGCCGCGCCAGCAGGCGGTTCCTGACCGCCGGCACGAAGGTGCGGAAAGTGCCCTCGATGAACACGCTGGTCGGGATCTGGTTGGAGGCGAGCCCGCCATGCACCTGCCCGATCGAGACCACGGCGGACTCCATCGGATCGACATTGCGCGACACGATCGTCTGCAGCGCGACGATGAGATGGCCCATCGCGACGATCGGGTCATGCGTCTGCTCGGGGAGCGCCGCATGACCCGCCTTGCCGGTCAGCGTGATCTTGAAGCGTCCGGGCTCCGACATCACCGGCCCGCGATGCACCGCGACGGTGCCGGCTTCCAGCCCCGGCCAGTTATGCAGCGCGAAGACGCGCTCCATCGGGAAGCGCTCGAGCACGCCATCGGCGAGCATCGCCTGGGCGCCGCCCGCCCCCTCCTCCGCCGGCTGGAAGACGAACTGCACCGTGCCGCTCCAGCCCTCGTCGCCCTTGAGCAGCGCCGCCGCCCCCAGCAGGGCCGTCGTGTGACCGTCATGACCGCAGGCATGCATCACGTTGGGCGTGCCGGATTTGTAGGGCAAGTCGCTGGCCTCCTGGATCGGCAGCGCGTCCATGTCGGCGCGCAGGCCGACGCTGCGCTCGGAGGCGCCGCGCTTCAGCGTCGCCACCACGCCATGGCCGCCGATGCCGGCGGTGAAGGGCACGCCGAGCTCGGTGAGCTTCTCCTGCACGAAGGCGCTCGTCGCCTTCTCGTGACGGCCAAGCTCCGGATGGGCGTGGAGATGGCGTCGCCAGGCGGTCAGCTTGTCGAGCAGGTCGCGGTCCAAGGCGGGGTTCCTTTCGAAGGATGGCCGAGTTTGAGAGGGCGCAAGACTATCCCTCGCCGCTCATTGAACAACCACGGAAAGGGAATACGGTCATTCCGGACAAGCGGCTTTGCCGCGCCGATCCGGAATCCATCGCAGAGCGCAGCACCCGATGATGGATTCCGGGTCTCCGCTTCGCTTCGCCCGGAATGACGTTGGAATTGGCCGAGGGCCGGCCAAGCATTGACGCCGCCCTTCGCAATCTGCGAAAGCCCGCAAACAAAAATTTGCGGATTGCGAATTTTTGGCCATGCCAGACACGGAGAGGACACCAGCCCCCATGCCCGCCTTCGACGCAGCCCTTGTTGACGCCGCCCAGCGTTCGGCCGCCTGGCCGTTCGAGGAGGCGCGCAAACTGGTGGCCCGCATCGAGAAATCGGGCAAGAAAGCGGTGATCTTCGAGACCGGCTACGGCCCCTCGGGCCTGCCGCATATCGGCACCTTCGGCGAGGTCGCGCGCACCTCGATGGTCCGTCATGCCTTCCGGGTGCTCACCGGCAACACGATTCCGACCCGCCTCATCGCTTTCTCAGACGATCTGGACGGGCTGCGCAAGGTGCCGGACAACGTGCCGAACAAGGAGCTGCTCGCCAACAATCTCGGCAAGCCGCTGACCGAGGTGCCGGACCCGTTCGGCACGCATGACTCGTTCGGCCGCCACAACAATGCGCGGCTGCGCGCCTTCCTCGACGGCTTCGGCTTCGACTACGAGTTCAAGTCCTCGACCGACTCCTACCGCGCCGGCGAGTTCGATGCGACGCTGCTCAAGATGCTCGCCCGCTACGATGCGGTGATGAAGATCATGCTGCCGACTTTGCGCGAGGAGCGGGCCGCGACCTATTCGCCCTTCCTGCCGATCCACCCGAAGACGCGCGTCGTCATGCAGGTGCCGATCGACGAGGTCGATGTCGAGGCCGGCACCATCGCCTGGACCGATCCGCAGACCCAAGAGCGCTTCGTCACCCCGGTCACTGGTGGCAACGTCAAGCTGCAATGGAAGCCGGATTGGGCGATGCGCTGGGTCGCGCTCGGCGTCGACTATGAGATGGCCGGGAAGGATTTGATCGACTCGGTCAAGGTCTCCTCGCAGATCGCCCGCGCGCTCGACGGCACGCCGCCGGAAGGCTTCAACTACGAGCTCTTCCTCGACGATCTCGGCCAGAAGATCTCGAAGTCGAAGGGCAACGGCCTGACCATCGAGGACTGGCTGACCTATGGCCCGCCGGAAAGCCTGGCGCTCTACATGTTCCAGCGCCCGCGCGAGGCCAAGAAGCTGCATTTCGACGTCATCCCGCGCGCCATCGACGAGTATCTGCAGTTCCTCAACGGCTATGAGCGGCAGGACTGGAAGAACCGGCTCGGCAACCCGGTCTGGCACATCCATGCCGGCAACCCGCCGGCGCCGGAGGTCATCGCCTCGGGCGAAGGCGACAACGCGGTCCGGACGCAGGTCACCTTCGGCCTGCTGATGAACCTCGTCGCCGTCGCGAATTCCGAGGACAAGGGCGTGCTCTGGGGCTTCCTCCAGCGCTATGCGCCGGGCATGTCGCCGCAGACCCATCCGCGCCTCGACGCGCTGGTCGGCTACGCGATCGCCTATTTCCGCGATTTCGTGAAGCCGGCGAAGAGCTACCGCCCGGCCGACGAGGTCGAGCGCGACGCCTTCACCAAGCTCGACGCGGCGCTGGCCGCCCTACCCGCCGACCCGACACCGGAGATGGTGCAGGACACCGCGCTGGACGTCGCCCGGGCCATCCCGCGCTACCAGAACCTCACCGCCAAGAACGCGACGCCGGAGCGGCCGGGCGTCTCGGGCGATTGGTGGAAGGCGATCTACCAGGTGATGTTCGGCGAGGATCAGGGCCCGCGCTTCGGCTCCTTCGCCGCGATCTACGGCCTGCCCAACACCCGGGCGCTGATCGCCAAGGCGCTCAGCGGTGATCTCCTGAAAGAGCACGCCGCCTTCCTGGAGACGCGCAAGGGTGGCTGACCCTCAGGGCGGGCAGTTCCGGGACTGCCCGTCCAGCCCCTGCCGGCGCTGCTCGAAGCTTGCGCTCGCCGTCTCGCCATCGTGCGCGATGCGGACGACATAGATGCCGTCGAAATCGCTGCCATGCCAGCGCGGCACCGCATCGGCATCCCCGCCATGCTCGGTCATGAGCCGCCGGGCGAGATCGACGAGGCGCTTGTGCTCCCAGGCGACGACCACGGTCGCGCCGCGATAGTCGGGCGCATCGAGCGCCTGCGCCAGCCGCCCGGTCTGCTTGTAGCCATAGGACGTCTGGATGGGCAGGCCGAGCTGCCGCGACAGCGGCTCGAGCGTCTGGAGCGGACGCCGATAGGGATATTTGACGCCGTCATCCTTCTTGAGATGGCCGGGATCGGGCGCGAACAGCGCATCGGGCTTGTCGAAAGCGCCCAGGATCACGCCGGGCAAGGCCTGCGCCCGGTTGAGGCCCTGGCAATCGAGCCGGCCGAAGCCGCCGGACGGCTTCTCGCCATGCCGGACGAGCACGATCGTCTCGACCGAGCGCGCGGCGGCGGGTGACCCCAGGGCCGCCGCCGCCAGCAACGCGACCACCAACCTTGCTGCGGCCATCATGCTCGTTCCTCCCTGCGGGCCGGCCGATGCCGCCCGCCTCATCCGCCTATAGGATAACCACGCAGACCCGCGCCGCGACCGATTCGAGACTTCGCCGCAGGCTGCCGAACGAACAGGACCGCAGGAGATCGACCTTTCCATGACGCCCGCCGAAGCTGTCGAACGTGCGATCCGCGCGCGCCGCGCCGTCCGGGCCTTCCGGCCCGACCCCGTCGATCCCGCCTTGCTGCGCCGGCTGATCGATCTGGCGGCGCAGGCGCCCTCCGGCACCAATATGCAGCCCTGGAAGCTCCGCGTGATCGGCCCGCAGGCGCGGGCGCGGCTCGAAACCGCCCTGCTCGCCGCGCTCGAGGCCGGCGAGCGGCCCGGCACCGAGGAATACCGCTATTATCCCGAGCGCTTCCGCGAGCCCTATCTCTCGCGCCGCCGCAAGGTCGGCTGGGATCTCTACGGCCTGCTCGGCGTGGTGAAGGGCGACATCGAGGGCATGAAGCGCCAGACGGCGGCGAATCTGCGCTTCTTCGACGCGCCGGTCGCGCTGATGGTCACGATCGATCGCGATCTGGAGATCGGCTCCTGGCTCGATCTCGGCATGTTCGTGCAGAATCTGCTGATCGCCGCGCAGGGGCACGGCCTCGATTCCTGCCCGCAGGCGATCTTCGCCCAGTTCCACCCGGTCGTGCGGCGCGAGCTCGCTATCCCTGAGGACGAGGTCGTGGTCTGCGGCATTGCCATCGGCAAGGCCGACCCCGACGCCCCGGCCAACCGCCTGGTGCCCGAGCGCGAGCCGGTCGAGAACTTCACCACCTGGCTGGATTGAACGGGGAAAGCCTAGCCGCCGAGCGACGCCTTGCGCTCGTCCTTGCGGAACAGCTTGAAGATCGGGCTCACCACCCAATGCATCGCGACGATGGCGATGCCGCCGACGACGAGGCCGAAGGCCGCCGCGAGCACCGCGCCCGCCAGCCATTCGCCCGCCCCGCTCAACCCGGCCGGAAGGGCTTTCCCGGTCGCGACCGAGAGATCGTGGATGGAGTGGCCGAGCGCGCCGAGCCCGTAGCCTTCCAGCCCGTGGATGATGATGCCGCCGCCGACCCAGAGCATCGCCGCCGTGCCGACCGCGCCGAGCAGGCCGAGGAAATGGGGCATGCCGACGACGAGGCCGCGGCCGAGCGGCCGCGTCAGCCGGCGCAAAGCGCGATCGGGCCAGCTCGCCTCGCCCGGTTCCAGCCGCCTCAGCCCCAGCAAGCTGGTAGCCGGACGCTCATTGCCGGCAAGCGCCACGCCGACATCGTCTGCCTTCACGATCAGGGCGACGACGCCATAGACGGCGGCGGTGATGCCGATGCCGACGATGGCGAGAACGGCCGCCTTCATCCAGAAGGACTGGTCCGACACACCCGCGAGCGTGATCGCCATGATCTCGGCCGAGAGGATGAAATCGGTCTTGATCGCGCCCGCGATCTTCCGCCGTTCGAGGGCCGTGGGATCGCCGGCCGCCGCCTCCCCCGCCTTCGCGCTATCCTGCGATCCATGTGGCAGCACCAGCTCCAGCAGCTTCTCCGCCCCCTCGAAGCAGAGGAAGACGCCGCCGGCCATCAGCAGCGGCGTGATCGCCCAGGGCGCGACCACGGCCAGGATGAGCGCGCCGGGCAAAAGGAAGAGAAGCTTGTTGCGCAGCGAGCCCAGCGCGATGCGCCAGATGATCGGCAATTCGCGCGAGGCCGCGAAACCGACGGCATAGCGCGGCGCCACCGCCGCATCGTCGATGACGACGCCCGCCGCCTTGGCCCCCGCCTTGCCCGCCTGCGCCACGATGTCGTCGACGGACGACGCCGCGACCTTGGCGATGCCGGCGACATCGTCGAGCAATGCGAACAGACCGGATGCCAAGCGTCTCTCCCCTATCGGCGTGTCCGGCAGGATAGGAGCTTGTGCGCCGCGCGCAATCGCGCAGGCTCCGCTTCCCGCCTGACGACGGCACCGGTGCGAAGGGCGGGCGATCCGTGACGAAAGGCGAAGCCCGCCTCGCTTGACCCGCCGGGAAACCGCATGCCATCCCGGCAGGACATTCCCCAGAAGGCGGACCGAGATGAGCGAAAGCGTGTTGAGCGAGATCGTCGCGGCGGGCGTCGTGCAGATCACCATGAACCGGCCCGACCGGAAGAACGCGCTCGACCGCGCCAGCTATGCCGGGCTGATCGCGGCCATCGCCGCGGCCGAGGCGGATGACGCGGTCCGCGCCATCCTGCTGACCGGCGCCGGCGGCTGCTTCACCAGCGGCAACGACATCAAGGATTTCGCCATGGCCGCCGCGGCCGGCGAAGGCCCGCGCGTCGCCATCGACTTCCTCGACGCGATCTCGACGGCGAAGAAGCCCATCGTCGCCGCCGTCGAGGGTTTTGCTGTCGGCATCGGCACGACGATGCTGCTGCATTGCGATCTCGCCTTCGCAGGCAGCGGCGCGAGCTTCCGCCTGCCCTTCGTCGCGCTCGGCCTCTCGCCCGAGGGCGGCTCCAGCTATCTCCTGCCGCTGGTCGCGGGCTCGAAGAAGGCGGCGGAGCTGCTGATGCTGGGCGAGGCCTTCGACGCCGCGACCGCCGCCGGGGCCGGGCTCGTCAATGCCGTGGTACCGGAGGGCACGGCGCTGGAGCATGGGCTCGCCAAGGCGAAAGCGCTGGCGGCACTGCCGCCACAATCGGTCGCCCTGACCAAGATGCTGCTGAAGCGCGGCTCTGCTGCTGCGGTGGCCGAAACCATCGCGACGGAGGCGCATCATTTCGGCGAGCGCCTGCGCTCGGCCGAGGCCATGGCGGCGTTCGCGGCGTTCCTGAAGAAATAGCGACGGCCCGTCAGGCCGCCACGGCTCTCCGCCCCCTCAGCCAGTCGCGCGTCCAGGAGAAGACCGGCCAGAGCAGCGCCGCAACCGTCATCGCCGCCAGCACGGACGAGACCGGTCGCTCGAAGAAAGGCAGGATCGAACCGTCCGACTTGATCAGCGAGGTGACGAAGCTCTGCTCCACCATCGTCCCCATGACGATGCCGAGCACCATCGCCGCGACCGGATAGCCGTTCTTCTCCATCACGAAGCCGATGATGCCGAAGAGGGCGACGCACCAGACCGCGAACAGGTTGTTGCCGGCCGTGGCGAAGGCGCCGACCGCGCAGAAGATCATGATCACCGGCATCACCGCCGAGCGCGGCGCGCCGACGACCTTGCTCGCCAGCCGGATCATGACGATGCCGAACGGGATCATGATGATGTTGCCGAGGATGAAGATGATGTAGAGCGCATACATGCTCTCGGCTTGCTGGGTGAACAGCGTCGGCCCGGGGTTCAGCCCCTTCATGTAGAGCACGCCGATGGCGATGGCGGTGATGGTATCGCCGGGAATGCCGAAGAGCAGCGCCGGCACCCAGCCCGAGGCGAGCGAGGCGTTGTTGGAGGCGCCGGCCTCGATCAGCCCTTCGGGATGGCCGGTGCCGAACTTCTCGGGCGTCTTCGAGAAGCGCTTGGCCATCGCATAGCTGACCCAGGCCGCCATGTCGGCGCCGGCGCCCGGCAGCACGCCGATGATGATGCCGACGATATTCCCGCGCGTCTGCTGCTTGGGGTATTCCTTGGTGAGCTTCCACTGCCCCTTGAGAATGGAGCCCAGGCGCCGGTTTTCGATCTTGGGCGGTTCGCGCTCGGTCAGCGCGCGCATCACCTCGGCCAGCGCGAAGACGCCGACCAGCGCCGGGATCGGCTCGATGCCGCCGAGCAGGTCGGTCGAGCCGAAGGTGAAGCGCGGCACGCCGCCGGGATTGTCGATGCCGATGCAGGTGATCAGCAGGCCGAGCAGCATCGCCGCGATCGCCTTGATCGGCGAGGACCGCGCCACCAGCGTCGAACACATCAGGCCGAGCATGGCGAGCCAGAAATTCTCATAGGTCGAGAAGGAGAGCGCGACATCGGCCAGCAGCGGCGCGATCAGCATCAGCGAGAGCGTGCCGGCGATGCCGCCCAGCGCCGAGAACCAGAGGCAGATGCCGAGCGCCGTCTCCGCCTGGCCCTTGCGCGTCATCGCATAGGCCTCGTCGGTATAGGCGGCCGAGGCCGGCGTGCCGGGGATGCGCAGGAGGCAGCCCGGAATGTCGCCGGAGAAGATCGCCATCGCCGATGCCGTGATGATCGTCGCGATCGCGGCGATCGGCGAGAGATAGAAGGTGACCGGCACCAGCAGCGCCGTCGCCATCGTCGCGGACAGGCCGGGCAGCGCGCCGACCGTCAGCCCGTAGAAGGCGGAGGCGACGATCGCGATCATCACGTCGAATTGGAAGACCAGCCCGAAGGCCTTGATGACGGTGTCCATCGTCAGGCCTCGCTCACCAGGGGAAGGGCAGGATGCCGCCGGGCAGCGGCACGCGCAGCAGCTTGAGGAAGATCAGGTTGATGACGAAGGGCGCGATGATCGCGAGGGGCACGGCGAGCTTCGGCCTGGCTCCGAAGGCGAGGCTCGCCACCAGGACCATGATCGCCGACGTCGGCAGGAAGCCCAGCGTCTCCGAGACCAGCGCATAGAAGGCCAGCAGCGCCGGCGGCAGCAAGGCCAGCCAGTTGCGCCAGGCCGGCAGCGGCGCGAGTTGCTCCGGCGCCGTATGACTGGCGAGATCGGCCTCGGCGACCTCCTCGAAGCGATGGCCGATCCCGAGCATGATCAGCCCGCCGCAGAGGACGAGGCCGGCACCGATCACCATCGGGAAGGCGGAAGGGCCGATCTGCTGGCCGGGCACCGGCGGCAGTTGCGAGCCATAGGCGAAGGCGAGGCCGCCCAGAACGGCGACGACACCTCCGGTGACCTTGTCTGAGAGGAGCATGGGCAAAAACGGCTTTCGTGACGGGAAGAGGCCGGTCGCGGCGTTTGCGGCCGCGCCCGGCTGCGCGAGGTCCGAGCGTCAGCCCTTGGCGAGCCCGCCCACCTTCATGAAGGCGCCCATCGCCTTGTCGCTCTCGGCCATGAACGAGCCGAAATTCTCCGCGTCCGCATATTTCATCGAGAGGCCGCGCGAATTCATGAAGTCCTTGTACTCCTGCGAGTCGTAGATCTTCTTCAGCTCGGCCGAGAGCAGCTTGGCGACGTCCGGCGGCAGGTTCTTCGGCCCCCCGATGCCGCGCCAGGAGCCGAGCGGAACCTCGATGTTCAGCGCCTCCTTCAGTGTCGGCACGTCCTTGAACTGCGGGTTGCGCTCCGCCGCCATGATGGCGAGTGCCTTGGCGCGGCCGGCATCGATCATCGCGCGGGCCTCGGGCACCGAGCAGGTCACGAGGTCGAGCCCGCCCGCAGCGAGGTCCTGCATCGCGGGCGCGGCGCCGTTCGAGGGAACCCAGGCGACATGGTCGGGCTTCAGCCCCATCGCCTGCATCCAGCCGACGAGGGCGAGATGCCAGATGCCGCCCTGCCCGGTGCCGGACGCCTTGAACTTGCCGGCCGGCGCGGCCTTGATCGCATCCGCGAGCTGCTTCACGTCCTTGTAGGGCGAATCCGACTTCACCTGCACGCCCGGCGGGTCGTCGTTCATCAGCGCCAGCGGCGTGTAGCTGGCATAGGTCAGTTGCGTCAGCCCCTGGTGATGCATCATCGCGATCTCGGAGGTGATGATGCCGAGCGTGTAGCCGTCCGGCGGCGCCGTCGCGATGGCGGAATGGCCGACCACGCCGGAGCCGCCGGTGCGGTTCACCACGCTGAAGGGCTGGCCGAGGCTCTTTTCCAGCAGCGAGGCGATGATGCGGACGACGGCATCGGTGCCGCCGCCGGCTCCCCAGGGGCATACCAGGGTGACGGGACGGGATGGGAACTTGGCCTGTGCGATGGCAGGCGCGGCGATCAGGCCGGCAGCCCCCGCCGCCGCTCCCTTGAGCACACTGCGTCTGTCGAGGGTGGTCATCTGTCATTCCTCCGCTAAATCGTTTTAGGGGCTGAGCGCTCCTCACCGCTGGCGGGGCGCTCTTGAGATAACCGGGTCATCTGAGCCGATCGCGGAAGCGGTGGCAACTTCGCATTTCGGCGAAGAAAGAGCCTTTTCCGGCGGGTTTCGTCGCGGCGGGCACGGGTGCTCCCCGCGCTGGGGGCTTCGGGAAACCGGCCGGCGGAAAAGCGCTACAACCCGCACACCAGCGGCACGACCGCGCCCGAGACCTTATCGACAACCGCGCCGGTGCTGAGGCTGGCGGCAGCGCCTGAATCGGTCGTCAGCGACAGGCCGGCATTGCCGAGAACCCCCTGGATCGCGGCGGAATCCGCCAGCGCATAGGAACGCTGCGGCGCGATGCCGGCGACGAGCTGCTTGTCGGATGGGTTGGCGGTCACCAGCCCGACGAGCCGGCCCTGACGGTCGAAGGCCGGGCTTCCGGCCTGTCCGGGTTGCAGCGGCGCCAGCACCGCCGCCCCGGTGGTGGCGCGCAGGGCCTGCCCCGGCAGCGCGACCGCGGCGCGCTTGCCGGCATCGTCGCTGAAGGCCACCAACACCAGCGCCGCGCCCGCATCCGGCACCTGCCCCGCCAATGCGGGCGGCCTGGCCGCGCCGGTTCCGTCGAGATCGAGCAGCACGAGGCCGCTGGCATCCTTGGCGCGCGGCTTGGCGGTGCGCGCACCGGCCCGCAGGCTGCGGCAGCCCTCGACCGCCGACGCCGCGCCGAGCGCGACCTTGTCGGAGAGCAGCACCGCGACGCCATAGCGCTCATTGCTGCGCGCCGCCGGCTGCGTCAGCGGCGGCGCCGATGCCGGCGCAGCAGCACTGGCGACAGCAGTCCCGCTTGCAGGCGCCGGCCCGGTCGGGAAGGGCTCGAAGCTCGCGGCGATCGCGATGACGAGCTTGTCGACGGTCGGTGCCAGCGCCTTGTCGTAGCCGATCGAGAAGCCGCGCAGGCCCTGCGGCCCGGCCGCGAGCCGGCGATAGAACCGCCCTGTCGGCGTCTCCCCGGTGACGACGAAGAAATCCGGCCGGAGCAGCTTGTAGGTGATCTTGCGCGGGCTGTTCGGGCTGACAGTGGTGGCCTTCTCGAACAGCGCCGCGAGATCGTCGCCCGGCGGCGAGGCGGTGGTGTCGAGCGTGACCTTGTCGTCGGCGCTCTGCCAGCGGCTGCCGCCGGCGGGCGTCGCATCGCGCTTCGGCAGGAGCTTGCCGGGAATGCCGATGCGCACCCCGGTCTTGTCGTCGGTGATCAGCCGGAAGCCGGCGGCATCGCGTGCCGCCTGCGCCGCCTTGGCCAGTGCCGCGCGGTCGGCCGGGGCGAGGACGCCGTCCGCCGGCCCGCGCCCGCCCTTGAGCGCATTGATCGCGCGGAAGGTCAGCGGACCGAAGGAGCCGCTGACCGCGCCGTTGAACTGGCCCGCCCAGATCAGATCGGTCTGGATCGCCTTGCGCTCGGCCTCGGGCAGCGCCTCGAAGCTCGCCTGCGCCGCCGCCATCTGCGGATTGGGCGCGGCCGGGGCGGGAGCCTGCGCCTGTGCGCCCGACGCCGCCGCCAGCAGCGCCAGACCGAGCAGGGCCGCACCGGCTTGCTTGATTCGCGCTCGGTTTCGATCGTCAGGCAACATGGTCTCGTCCTCGACAGGGGGGCGGAGCGGCTGCATTGAGCGTCAGAACGCCTGGCGCTGCAACCGGGGAAGGGCATCCCAGCGCGTGTCATCCCGGGCGACCGCAGGGAGACCCGGGATGACACGCGTGTTTCCCAATCGAACCGCCTAGCCCGCGCGCAGCGCCGCCGCATCCTTCACGCGCATGACTTGCACGGGCGCGGCGCGGTGATAGCCTGCCGGCCCGTTCAGCACCGTCATCGGTCCGAAGCCTTCGCCAGCCACGCTGAAGCCCTCGGCCGCCGAAGAGGATCGACGATGAACCTGTTGTCCCGCCTCCTGGTCGCGCTCTGCCTGAGCTTCGCGGCCGCCCCGGCTCTCGCCCAGAAGGCCTATATCCGCACCGATCTCGCGGCCGACGGGCAGAGGCTGGAGGAGCGGCTGAAGCGCGAGGTCGCGGCCGGCAACCGCCCGGCGGCCGATCTCGTCCGCGCCGGCGACATCGTGCTCGGGCGCGGCGATGCGCGCGGCGCCCTGCCGCTCGCCAATGCCGCCGTGGTCGCCGATTCCGGCAATGCCGCCGCCTGGCGCCTCATGGCCCGCGCCGCCAGCGGCATCGAGCCGCGCGACTATCGCGAGCGCTGGGAGATGCGCGAGCGCGCCATCACCGCCGCCTATCTCGCCTATAGCCGCGCCAGCAACCGCACCGACGAGGCCTCCTCGCTCGGCGTGCTCGCCCAGACCTTCGAGAAATACGAGCTCTGGCGCCCGGCGCTGACGACCTATCGCCTCAGCCTCGACCTCGCCGCCAATGCCTCGCTGCAGAAGAGCTATGAGGATTTGCGCGAAAAACGCGGCTTCCGCCTGCTCTCGAACCAGGTCGATTCCGACGCCGCCTCCCCGCGCGCCTGCTTCGAATTCTCCGAACCGCTCGCCCGCGGCAATGTCGATTTCGCGCCCTATGTCGCGATCTCCGGCGGCTCCGGCGATTTCGCCGTGAGCGGCGAGGAACGCCAGATCTGCGTCGACGGGCTGCGCCATGGCGAGCGCTACGCCATCGTCATCCGCCAGGGCGTGCCCTCCGCCATCCCCGACGAGACGCTGCTGAAATCGGCCGATTACGAGATCTATGTCCGCGACCGCACGCCCTCCGTCCGCTTCACCGGCAAGAACTACGTCCTGCCCCGCACCGGCCAGCAGGGCATCCCGGTCGTTTCGGTCAATTCCGGCAAGCTCGACCTCGAGGTGATGCGGATCGGCGACCGCAACCTGATCAACTCGGTCCATTCCGACGACTTCCTGAGCCAGCTCGGCTCGTGGCAATCCCGCCAGATCGCCTCCGACAAGGGCCAGAGCGTCTGGACCGGCACGATGGACGTGAAGTCCGAGCTCAACAAGGACGTCGTCACCGCCTTCCCGGTGGTCGAGGCGGTCGGCAGCCTGAAACCCGGCGTCTATGTGATGTTCGCCAAGCCCTCGGGCGGCCCGGCCGCGCCCGCGACCGGCGACGACGGCGATTCCTACGATGACGGCACCACCCGCGTGACGCAGTGGTTCGTCGTCTCCGATCTCGGCCTGACCTCCTTCTCCGGGCCGGACGGCGTGCATGTGCTTGCCCGCTCGCTCGCCGACGCCAAGCCGATCGCCAATGCCGAGCTGCGCCTGATCGCCCGCAACAACGAGGTGCTCGGCACGGCGAAGACCGATTCCAACGGCTATGCCCGCTTCGATGCAGGGCTCGCCAAGGGCGAAGGCGGCAATGCGCCCGGCCTCGTCACCGCCGGGCTGGGTGAGGATTACGGCTTCCTCGACCTGAAGCAGACCGCCTTCGATCTGTCGGATCGCGGCGTGAAGGGCCGCGTCGCGCCGGCCGGGCTCGACGCCTTCCTCTATACCGAGCGCGGCGTCTACCGCTCGGGCGAGACGGTCTATCTCACCTCGCTGCTGCGCGACGCCAAGGGCGCCGCCGTCACCGGCCTGCCGCTCACCATCGTGGTCAAGCGCCCCGACGGCGTCGAGTACCGCCGCCGTCAGGTCGAGGACCAGGGTGCGGGCGGCCGCGCCCATTCGATCCCGCTGATCTCCGGCGCCGCCACCGGCACCTGGCGCGTCCTCGCCTATGCCGATCCGAAGGGACAGGCGATCGGCGAGACCTCCTTCCTCGTCGAGGATTACGTCCCCGAGCGGCTGGAGCTGACGCTCACCCCGAAGGCTCCGGTGCTCCAGGCCGGCGAGCCGGCCGAGGTCAACGTCGCCGCCCGCTATCTCTATGGCGCGCCGGGCTCCGCCCTCGACGTCACCGGCTCGATGACGCTGCGCGCCGCGAGCGCCAGCGCCATCCCCGGCTTCGGGGATTATCAGGTCGGCCTGACCGACGAATCCTTCGATCCCGTCCAGACCGAATTCGAGGAGAGCGCCACCACCGACGCCGCCGGCAAGGCGACGATCTCCAACCCCGTCCAGCAGGCCGAGACCAACCGCCCGCTCGAGGTCGAGATGACCGTGCGCGTCGGCGAGCCCGGCGGGCGCGCCATCGCCCGCTCCGTCACCGTGCCGATCGTGCCCAAGGGCGCGGCCATCGGCGTCCGGCAGACCTTCAAGGACGGCGAGCTCGGCAACAACCAGAGCGCGACCTTCGACGTCATCATGGCGACCGGCGACGGCAAGCGGCTCAGCCGGCCGAACGTGAAATGGGTGCTCTCGAAGGTCCGCCGCAACTACCAGTGGTTCTTCAAGGATGGCCGCTGGAACTATGAGGGCGTCACCACCACGCGGCGCGTCTCGGACGGGCAGGTCACGGTCTCCGCGACCGAGCCGGCGAAGATCGCCGCGCCCGTCGAATGGGGCAATTACCGGCTCGACGTGACCTCCGACGGCGCCGAGGAGGCCGCGACTGCCGTCTCCTTCAGCGTCGGCTATGAAAGCGACAAGACGGCCGATACGCCGGACGTGCTCGACGTCGCCCTGGACAAGGCCTCCTACGCCAATGGCGAGACCGTGCAGGTCCGGCTCTCGCCGCGCTTCGCCGGCAAGGCGACGCTCGCCGTCATCAGCGACAAGCTCGCGGACATCCGCACCATCGACATCACCGAGGGCGGCACCACCGCCAATATCCCGGTGAAGTCGGAATGGGGCGCGAGCGCCTATCTCGTCGTGCTCGCCCATCGCCCGATGGATACCGCCGCCAAGCGCCTGCCCGGCCGCGCGATCGGTCTGGCATGGTTCCAGATCGGCAAGGACGAGCGCACGCTGGCGGTCGATCTCGGCGCGCCCAAGCTGGTGCGCCCGCTCTCGACGCTCTCGCTGCCGGTCAAGCTCTCCGGGCTGAAAGCCGGCGAGGACGCCTTCGTCACGGTCGCTGCCGTCGATGTCGGCATCCTCAACCTCACCCGCTATGAGAGCCCCGATCCGAGCAAGTATTTCTTCGGCCAGCGCCAGCTCGGCCATGATCTGCGCGATCTCTACGGCTATCTGATCGACGGCATGCAGGGCGTGCGCGGCACCATCCGCACCGGCGGCGACGCCGCGCCCAAGATGGACGGCGAGAAGCCGACGCAGGAGCCGCTCGCCCGCTATTCCGGCGTGGTCAAGGTCGGGGCCGACGGCACGGCGAAGATCGATTTTGACCTGCCGGCCTTCAACGGCACGGTGCGCGTCATGGGCGTCGCCTGGTCGGCCGGGCGCACCGGCCAGGCCAGCGCCGACGTGATCGTGCGCGACCAGGTCGTGGCGCAGGCGACGCTGCCGCGCTTCCTCGCCATCGGCGACCAGTCCCGCTTCCATCTCCAGATCGACAATGTCGAGGGTCCCGCCGGCGCCTACACCGTCGATCTCGACGTGAAGGGCCCGGTCCTCGTCGCCGCCGATGCGACCCATCGCACGGTCCAGCTCGCGGCCGGCGCCAAGACGCAGATGACGATCCCCGTCACCGCAGCCGGCCTCGGCCGCGCCGAATTCGACGTGCGCGTCTCCGGGCCGAACGGCATCGGCACGGTGCAGAACCTCGCGGTCAAGGTACAGCCCTCGGCCGCAACGCTGGCGCGCCGCATCGTCCGGCCGATCCCCGGCAATGGCGGGGCGATCACCGTCTCCTCCGACCTGCTGGCCGATCTCGTGCCGGGCTCGGGGCAGGTCTCGGTCTCGGTCTCGCCCTTCGGCTCGCTCGACGTGCCCGCCTTGCTCAAGGCGCTTGACCGCTACCCCTATGGCTGCACCGAGCAGACCGTCTCGCGGGCGCTGCCGCTGCTGGCGGTCAACCAGCTCGCCTCGATGGAGAACCTCGCGCTCGACGACAATGCCGATGAGCGCGTGCAGAAGGCAATCGAGCGCGTGCTCGCTCGGCAGGGCGGCAACGGCTCCTTCGGCCTGTGGGGCGTCGGCGGCGAGGATTTGTGGCTCGACGCCTTCGTCGCGGACTTCCTGACGCGGGCCCGCGAGCGCAAGTTCGACGTGCCGCAGACCGCCTTCAACATGGCGCTGGACCGCCTGCGCAACCAGGTCGTCAACACCGGCGACATCAACAAGGAGGAGGCCGCCGGCATCGCCTATGCGCTCTATGTGCTCGCCCGCAACGGCCGGCCGGTGATGGGCGATCTGCGCTATCTCGCCGACAACAAGCTCGGCGATTTCGCAACCCCGCTCGCCCGCGCCCAGATCGGCGCGGCGCTCTCGGCGCTCGGCGACCGGGCGCGGGGCCGCACCGCCTTCGGCAGCGCGCTCGGCCTGCTCCAGCAGGCAAGTGATGACGGGTTCTCGCGCCCTGATTACGGCTCGCGCCTGCGCGACGGTGCCGGCGTGCTCGCGCTGATCGCCGAGTCCAATGGCGAGCGTGCCGATATCGGTCGCGCCGTCTCCCTCCTCGACGCCACCCGCAACAGCGCCCGCTACAGCTACACCTCGACGCAGGAGCAGATGTGGATGGTGCTGGCGGCGCAGGCCATGTCCAAGGAGGCCGAGGGCATGACGCTGACCGTCGACGGCGCGGCCCGCAAGGGCGCCTTCTACCGCACCGTCTCGGCCGAGGCGCTGGACGCCAAGCCGCTGACCATCGCCAATCCGGGCAGCGCCAATGCCCAGGCGGTGATCACCGTCGCGGGCATCCCGACCACGCCGGAGCCGGCGCTGAACCAGGGTTTCGGCCTCGAGCGCGTGATCTACACGATGAAGGGCGAGCGGGCCGACCCCGCCCGCCTGCGCCAGAACGAGCGCTATGTCGTGGCGCTCAACGTGACCGAGGGCGCGCCGCGCTTCGGCCGCTTGCTGCTGGTCGATCCGGTGCCGGCCGGGCTGGAGATCGAGAACGCCAACCTGACCGAGGGCGCCTCGACCGCCGGGCTCGACTGGCTGAAGCAGGAGGTCTCGCCGGTGCATACCGAAGCGCGCGACGACCGCTTCGTCGCGGCCTTCGAGCGCTCCGGCGGAAAGAGCGACAAGCTCGCCTACACCGTCGCCTATATCGCCCGGGCCGTCTCGCCCGGCCGCTATGTCGCGCCGGCCGCCGTGATCGAGGACATGTACCGGCCGGATCGCTTCGGCCGCACGGGCTTCGGCGCGGTGGAGATCAGTTCGGCGCGGTGATGGCCGTGAATGACCCGACCAGTCCGTCATTCTCGGGCGAAGCGAAGCGCAGACCCGAGAATCTCGATCAGGAGATGCTCGGGTCAAGCCCGAGCATGACGCCGCGTCCTGGCCGCTTCGGCAAGCTTAAGATCGGGGTGGCGGCCTGCGCCCTTGCGGTCGTTGCCGCCACCACCGCCCTCACCCTCTATATCCGCTCCCTCCCGCCGCTCGACCTGTCCGCCGCCGCCGACCGCTCGACCGTCGTGCTCGACCGCGAGGGCCGGCTGCTGCGGCCCTTCCTCACCACCGACGGCCGCTGGAAGCTCCCCCTCACCAGCGACGATGTCGACCCGCGCTACCTCGCCATGCTCAAGGCCTATGAGGACAGGCGCTTCGACAGCCATCCCGGCATCGATCCGCTCGGCCTGGCGCGCGCTGCCGGCCAGATGCTGCGGCATGGCCGCGTCGTCTCCGGCGGCTCGACGCTCACCATGCAGGTCGCCCGCCTGCTCGAGCCGCGCGACGAGCGCACGCTCTCCGCAAAACTCCGGCAGGCCGTGCGCGCCGTCGAGCTGGAACGGCACCTCAGCAAGCCGCAGATCCTCGACCTCTATCTCAACCTCGCCCCCTTCGGCGGCAATCTCGAAGGCGTGCGCGCCGCGAGCTTCGCCTATTTCGGCAAGGAGCCGAAGCGGCTTTCCACCGCCGAGGCGGCGCTGCTCGTCGCCCTGCCGCAATCGCCCGAGACGCGCCGGCCCGACCGCTTCGCGGAAGCCGCCCGAAAAGCCCGCGCCCGTGTGCTCGTCCGCGTCGAACGCGCCGGCATCGCCACAAAGGGCGAGGTCACCGCCGCGCGCGACGAGGAGATCCCGACCGGGCGCCGCCCCTTCCCCACCTTGAGCCCCCATGTCGCCGAGCAGGTCGTGGCGGAGGCTCCGGCGCAGCGCGTCCACCGTCTCAGCCTCGATGCCCGCCTGCAGAAAAGCCTGGAAGGCCTTGCCCGCGAGCGCAGCCTCGGCCTCGCGCCCCAGGTTTCGATCGCGATCCTCGCCGTCGACAACGAGACCGGCGCGGTCCGCGCCTCCGTCGGCGGCGTCGATTATTTCGCGGCCGAACGGGCAGGCGCGCTCGACCTGACGCGCGCGTTGCGCTCGCCCGGTTCGGCGCTGAAGCCCTTCATCTATGCGCTCGCCTTCGACAACGGCATCGCCCATCCCGAGACGATGCTGGAAGACCGGCCGGCACGCTATGGCAGCTATGTGCCCGAGAATTTCGACATGACCTTCCAGGGCATGGTCAGCGCCCGCAAGGCGCTGCAACTCTCCCTGAATGTCCCGACGGTGGAGCTGCTCTCGGCGCTCGGCCCGCAGCGTTTCCTGTCGCGACTGCGCGATGCCGGCATCACCGTCGCTCTGCCGAAAGAGGGCGGCGCGCCCGGCCTTGCGGTCGGCCTCGGCGGGCTCGGCATCACCTTGCAGGACCTGACCCGCGCCTATGTCGGGCTGGCGCGCGGTGGCGAGATGGCGCCGCTGCGGTTCAGGGAAGAGCCGTCTTCCGGCGGAACGCCGCCCCTGCATCTCGTCGAGCCGGTCGCGGCCTGGTATGTCGCCGACACCCTGCTCGGCGCCCCGCCGCCGCTCAACGCCGTGCCCGGCCGCATCGCCTACAAGACCGGCACCTCCTACGGCTATCGCGATGCCTGGGCCGTCGGCTTCGACCGCAAGCACACCATCGGCGTCTGGGTCGGCCGGGCCGATAACGGCGCCGTGCCCGGCCTCGTCGGGCGCGTGGTGGCGGCGCCGATCCTGTTCGACGCCTTCGCCCGGCTCGGCATCGATCCGCGGCCCTTCCCGCAACCCACCGACGCCATCGTGGCCAGCACGAACCATCTGCCGCCACCGCTGCGCCATCTGCGCCAGGACGTGCCGAAGACGGTGGCCGCCATCGCGACGCCCGCCCTCAAGCTTGCCTTCCCGCCGGACGGCGCGCGCATCGACCTCTCGGCCGACAGCCTCGACGGCCAGGGCCAGCTCAATCTGAAGGCCGCGGGCGGTGCACCGCCCTTCACCTGGCTGGTCGACGGCACGCCTGTCACCGCGCCGCTGCGTCGACGCGAGGCCGCCTGGCAGCCGCCCGGCAAGGGCTTCATGCGAATTTCCGTGGTGGATGGGACGGGGGCGAGCGAGAGCGTCTCGGTCAGGTTGCAATAGCAAGCTTGCGCGCACCGAAAACCCCGTCCAGGCCTCGCCTGCGGGGTTTTCGGGCTTCAACATCCGAGGGATGCGCGGAGCCTGGCGGCGTTCGCAGTCGACGGCTGCGTGCCGATGTCGAGTCGATGTCGATGATGTCGAACAGCGACGACCTCGCGCCGTTCGGCTCCGCGCACGGGTATCTGGGGGTCCGCTTCGTGTTTGAAGCCCGGCAAAGGGCGGGGCCTGCCTGTTCGGCCCGGACGAAGTCGGCACCTCCGCGCGACCAAAGAGAGGATCACCGTGATCGCGTCCTGTCCGACGCGCGGCGATCCAGCGGACCCGCAACGGTCCGGGAGCGCGAAACCCGCAATCCCACCCGGCCTACGATGCCTCGCGAAGCCCCTCGGTCGAATGGGACGAGGCGAGAATAGGCATGGGGCGGAAGGGCGGGGATAAGTTTGGTCGAGGAACCGGGGTTTCTTCCTTCTCCCACAAGGGGAGAAGGGAGCCCTTTGTCTGTTCGCGCGCTACTCCGCCGGCTGCGGATGCGCGCCATGCGCCTCTTCATGTGCGCCATGGCGCGAGCCATGGACCTTGCGCGCCAGATAGCTGTAGGCCACCGGCACCACATAGAGCGTCAGCAAGGTGCCGAAGCTCATGCCGCCGACGATGACCCAGCCGATCTGCGAGCGGCTTTCCGCGCCGGCGCCATGGGCGATGGCCAGCGGCACGGCGCCGAGCACCATGGCGCCGGTCGTCATCAGGATCGGCCGCAGGCGCAGTTCCGCCGCCTCGACGAGGGCGTCGATCATCTCCTTGCCCTCCTCGCGCAGCTGGTTGGTGAACTCCAGGATCAGGATGCCGTGCTTGGTGATGAGGCCGACCAGCGTGATCAGGCCGATCTGGCTGTACACGTTCATCGTGCCGCCCGAATAGTACAGCGCGGCAAGCGCGCCCGTCAGCGAGAGCGGCACCGAGACCATGATGACGATGGGGTCGACGAAGCTCTCGAACTGCGCCGCCAGCACCAGATAGATGAAGCCGAGCGCGAGCAGGAAGACGATGAAGATGCTGGCGCCCGACTGCTTGAACTCGCGGCTCTGGCCGGAATAGTCGATCTGCACCGAACTGGGCAGCACGCGCCCCGCGCCCTCCTCCAGCACCTTGAGCGCATCGCCCAGCGAATAGCCCGGCGCGGGGATCGCGGTGATCGTCGCCGAGCGGAGCTGGTTGAAGCGGACCAGTTCCTTCGGCGCGACGTTTTCCTCGACCTTGACCAGACTGGAGAGCTGCACCACCGCGCCGCCGCGGCCCATCAGATAGATCGACTGCAGCGCCTGCGGCGTGTTGCGCTCCGTGCCCTCGACCTGCAGCACGACGTCATACTGCTTGCTGTTCATGTTGAAGCGCGTCACCTGCCGGCCGCCGAGCAGCGTCTCCATGGTGCGGCCGATGATGTCGACATTGACGCCGAGATCGGCGGCGCGCTGCCGGTCGATCGAAACCTTGATCTGCGGCTTGTCGAGAATGAGGTTGCTCTCGACATTGGTCAGAACGGGCGAGTTCGCGACCTCCGCCATCAGCTGGTCGACATAGGACTTGATCTGGGCATAGGGCTCGGACGAGCGCAGCACGAACTCGACCGGCTTGCTGTTCGCCTGGCCCTGGCCGAGCGAGGCCGGATTGGTGGCGAACAGGCGGATGCCCGGGATCTGCGACAGCCCCCTGTTGATCTCGGCGACCAGATCCTGCTGCTTGCGCTCGCGCTCCTCCCAGGGCTTGAGGCGGGCGAAGGCGATGGCGCGGGTCACATCGGGGAAGCCGACGATGACGAGGTAGGTCTCGACCTCCTGGATGTTCTTGAAATAGGTCTCGACCCGCCGGGCATAGTCGGCGGTGAAGGACAGTGTCGCGCCCTCGGGCGCGACGCCGATCACGTTGATCGTGCCGCGATCCTCGACCGGCGACAATTCCGAACGCAGATGGGTGAAGAAGTAGTAGCCGCCGCCGGCGACGCCCACCGCCAGCAGGATGATAAGCGGACGCACCGACAGCGCCGCGCGCAGCGACGCCCTGTAGCCCCGCGACAGCGCGTTGAAGCCACGCTCCAGCACGTTGAACAGCCAGCTATGGGAATCGTGATGGCGCAGCAGCTTGGCGCACATCATCGGGGTCAGCGTCAGCGCGACGAAGCCCGAGACCAGCACCGCGCCGGCCAGCGTCAGCGCGAACTCGATGAAGAGCTTGCCGGTGCGGCCGGTCGAGAACGCCATCGGCGCATAGACCGCGACCAGCGTCAGTGTCATCGCCACGACCGCGAAGGCGATCTCGTTGATGCCGCGGATCGCCGCCTTGGTCGGCGCGATGCCGTCCTCGATATGGCGGTGCACGTTCTCCAGCACCACGATGGCATCATCGACGACGAGGCCGATGGCGAGCACCATCGAGAGCAGCGTCAGGGTGTTCACGGTGAAGCCGAGCGCATACATCAGCGCGAAGGAGCCGATCAGCGAGACCGGAATCGTCACCAGCGGGATCAGCGTCGCTCGCAGCGAGCGCAGGAAGATGAAGATGATCAGGACGACGAGGACGGTCGCCTCGATGATCGTCTGGTAGACCGCCTTGATCGAGCGGTCGATGAAGACCGAGGTATCATAGGACTTGGCGATCGACATGCCCTGAGGCAGATCCTCGATGATGCCCGGCAGCGCCTCCTCGATGCCGGCCGAGACGTCGAGCGGGTTGGCCGTCGCCTGCTTGACGATGCCGATCGTCACCGAGGGCGCGCCGCCGAACCAGGCGGCGTTGCGCTCCTCGCGCGCGCCGAGCTCGACCTTGGCGACGTCCTTGAGCTTCACGGAGAAGCCGTTGGCGTCCTTGATGACGATCTCGCGGAATTCCTCCGGCGTCGTCATGCTGGTCTGCGAGAGCACGGTGAATTCGCGGTCGTTGCTCTCGATGCGGCCCGACGGGATCTCGATGTTCTGGGCCCGGACCGCCGCCTCGATCTGCTGGACGCTGACGTCATAGGCCGACATCCGGGCGCGATCGAGCCAGATGCGCATGGCGTATTGCCGCTGGCCGAGAATGCGGACCTCCGCCACGCCGGTGACGTTCTGCACGCGGTCGGAGATGAAGCGGTCGGCGAAGTCGGTGAGCTCGAGCGGCCCGTGCCGGGTGCTGGTCAGCGAGAGATACAGGATCGGCTGCGAATCGGCCTCGACCTTGGCGATGACGGGCTCGTCGATCTCGTCGGGCATGCGGCTGCGCACGCGGCTGACGCGGTCGCGCACATCCGAGGCCGCGACGTCGGGGTCGACATCCGGGCGGAAGCGCACCTGGATGAAGCTGCGCTCCTGGCGGCTGGTCGAGGACAGGATCTCGATGCCTTCGATGCCGGCGATCGAGTTCTCCAGGATCTGGGTGACCTGCGTCTCGATGATCTCGGCCGAGGCGCCGCGATAATCGGTGCGCACCGAGACGACGGGCTCGTCGATATTGGGATATTCGCGCACGGTCAGGCGCCCGTAGCTGACGAAGCCGATCAGCATCACCAGCAGACTCATGACCGTCGAGAGGACGGGCCTACGGACGAAGAGTTCGAACAGGCTCATCAGAGCTGGCTCGTCTGAACGATCTTGTCCTTGATCGCGATGGCGGCGCCGTCGCGCAGCCGCATCTGCCCGGCGGTGATGATCTGCATGCCGGGCGTCAGCCCGCTGACGATCTCGACCTTGCCCGGCAGGCGCTTGCCGAGCTCGACGCTGAGGCGCTTCGCTTTGCCGTTCTCGACGACATAGACCATCTTGCCGACGGCATCCGGCACCACCGCCATCTCCGGCACCACGATCGCGTTCGGGCGCTGGTCGATGGTGATGGCGAGGCGGGCGAAGAGGCCGGGCTTGAGCGCGAGATCCGCGTTCGGGATCGTCGCGCGCAGGCGGATGGCGCGGCCGTTCACGTCCACGACCGGGTCGATCGCGAAGATCTTGCCGGTGAATTTCCGGTCGACGACCGCATCGACCCGCATCTGCACGGGCTGCCCGACCTTGAGGCGGCTGAGGAAGATCTCGGGAACGCGGAAATCGATCTTGATCGGGTCGACGCTGGTCAGGGTGATCAGCGGCTTGCCGACCGGGACATAGTCGCCGACGCCGACCGCGCGCAGGCCGACCACGCCGTTGAACGGCGAGAGGATGGTCGATTGCGCGAGCTTGGCCTTGGCGAGCTGGACGCGGGCCTCAGTCGAGGCGAGCTTCGCCGCGGATTCGTCGAGCGCGACCTGCGTTCCCGAACCGCGCGAGACCAGCCCCCTCAGACGCTCGTTGGTGTCGCGGGCGAGGCCGAGATCGGCCATCGCCTGCTTGAGCTCGGCATCGAGGATCGCGGTGTCGAGCTTGACCAGCTCCTGCCCGGCCTTGACCGGCTCGCCTTCCCTGAAGCCGAGCGAGACGACGCGGCCGGCGATCTCGGGGGCGATGACGACGGATTCGTCGGCGGCCAAAGTGCCGAGCGCCTCGACCTCCTCGCTGACCGTCATGATCTCGACGGAGGCGACCTCCACCGGCACCGCCGCACGCGCCGTCGGCGCCACGCTGGCCTGGGCCGGCTGGCTGCCGGCCAGACGCATCCGGTAGCCGTAATACCCGCCGCCTGCCAGGCCGGCAACGAGGAGAAGGAGAACGAACCGCTTCATCAGGCTGGGGGCTCCGTTGCCGCCGGTTGGTCTTAAATGGAACGAAAGGCCTTGCTAAGATGCCGGCACGCCACAGCGGCACAAAAACGCATGTTTTTGCGCCGCCGCCGCATCGATCCGGCGCCTTTAGGCACCTATGCAAGATACCTGCCGGGGCGCGACGCGCCGATACGGCGCCTCTGCCGCACGCAGGCATCCATCCTCATCCTGCCGATAAGTCACCCATCGTCCAAGCGCATTTTACCGACCTCACGAAAATGTTGGCCGGCCCGGCCCCGTGAAAGGCCGTTCGGAGCCGCACAGCGGCCGCCCGCCGTCACGCCGCTGTCATCTCCGGCCGATAGCGCTTCTTCCCATGCATGAATCTTGGCTCCGACGGCTCCGGCCGGCCCGGTGTCGCCATCGTGCGAAATGTCATGTTCGAGAACCTTTCATGTTGCGCATCGAAGGCCTGGTGAAGCGCTTCGGCGACAAGAACGCCGTCGACAATGTCTCGCTGTCGATCCCCAACGGCGAGATGGTCGGCGTCATCGGCCGGTCCGGAGCCGGCAAATCGACGCTGCTGCGCATGCTCAACCGGCTCGCCGAGCCGAGCGCCGGGCGCATCATCTGCGAGGAGCGCGACATCACGGCGCTGAAGGGCACCGCGCTCCGGCGCTGGCGCCGCGACACCGCGATGATCTTCCAGCAATTCAACCTCGTCGGCCGCCTCGACGTGCTCACCAACGTGCTGCTCGGCCGGCTCAACCACCGCTCGCCCGCGCTGACGCTGGTGAAGAGCTTCTCCACCGACGACAAGATCCGCGCCATCGCCGCGCTCGAGCGGCTCGACATGGCCCATCTCCTCGCCCAGCGCGCCGAGACCCTGTCGGGCGGCCAGCAGCAGCGCGTCGCCATCGCCCGCGCTCTGGTCCAGGAGCCGCGCATCATCCTGGCCGACGAGCCGATCGCCTCGCTCGACCCGCGCAACACCCAGGTCGTGATGGACGCGCTGTTCCGCATCAACCGCGAGCACGGCATCACCGTGATGTGCAACCTGCACGACCTCGATATCGCGGCGAAATACTGCGACCGGCTGATCGGCATGGCCGCCGGCAAGGTCGTCTTCGACGACGTGCCGCAGGCGCTGACCCGCGAGGTCGCGGCCGAACTCTACGGCATCGAAGCGAAGGATGCCGGCGCCGAGGCCCTGGACGCGCTCGACGCCATCGCCGCCTCCGAAGCCAAGCGCGCCAAGCAGAAGATCGCCTGAGCGGCCGCCGCGCCGCCAGCCGCGAGAAGACGAGCCTAACCCGAAGACCCGCACCCAAAGGAGCAGACCGCATGCTGACCCGTCGCCATACCCTGAAGCTCGCCGCCGCCGGCCTCGCCGTCGCCGCCACCCCGGCTTTCGCCCAGGACTGGAAGGCGAAGTATCCGGAGCTCGTCTTCGCCATCATCCCGGCCGAGAACGCCTCGGGCGTCGTCGACCGCTACACCCCCTTCGTGAACTATCTCTCGAAGGAGCTCGGCACCAAGGTGACGCTGCGCGTCGCCAATGACTACGCCGCGATCATCGAGGGCCAGCGCGCCGGCAACATCCAGATCGGCATGTACGGCCCGGCTTCCTTCGCCCGCGCCCGCGTCACCGGCGTCAAGGTCGACGCCTTCGCGATCGAGACCAATCTCGACGGCACCAAGGGCTATCACTCCGTCTTCTACGTGAAGAAGGATTCGCCCTACCAGAAGATCGAGGACCTCAAGGGCAAGAACCTCGGCCTCGTCGACCCGAACTCCACCTCGGGCAACAACGTGCCGCGCTTCGTTCTCGACAAGATGAAGATCGACCCGGAGACCTTCTTCTCCAAGGTCGTCTATACCGGCAGCCACGAGAACGCGATCATCGCGCTGCAGCAGGGCACCGTCGACGTCGCCGCGAACTGGTGGAACGACGAGAACGAGTCGAACCTGCTGCGCATGGCCCGCAAGAACATGGCCAAGGCCGAGGACTTCCGGATCATCTACAAGTCCGAGCAGATCGTGAACTCGCCGATGGCCTATCTCTCGGACCTGCCTGAGGACCTCAAGGCCAAGATCCGCGACGCCGTCCTCAACCTCGCCACCAAGGACAAGGCCGCCTTCGACAAGATCTATGAAGGCAAGCAGGGCCCGCTCGTCGCCGTCGACAACAAGGCCTACGACCCGGTCATCGAGCTCATCACCTTCGTCGACTCGCTGCGCAAGAAGAAGTCGTCGTAATTCAGCCCGTCATGCTCGGGCTTGCCCCGAGCATCTCTTCAAAGAGCTTCTCGGGTCCGCGCGCCGCGGGCCCGAGAATGACGCCCTTCTCCACGGGCAGCCTCCATGACCCTCGCGATCGACCGTAACGACCCGGCCATCACGGCCCATGCCGAAAGCTACCGGCAGGCCGCCGCGAGCAAGCGCCGCCAGATGCTGGTCGGCATCGCCGTCTTCGCGATCTGCGTCTGGCTTTCCGCTGTTGGAGCCGAGGTCAGGCTCGGCACGCTCATCGAGAATATCCACCGCTTCCCGAACTATATCTGGCAGACGCTGCCGACGCTGCGCCTCGCCAGCCTCGGCTCCGACCTCGCCGAATGGTACTGGGGCCTGGCGCGCTGGCTGAGGCTGCTCTGGCAGACCGTGCTGATCGCCTATGTCGGCACCATCCTGGGCGCGGCCGGCGCCTTCCTCTTCTGCTTCGCCGCCGCCGCCAATCTCGGCCGCGCGCCCTGGCTGCGCTTCGCGGTGCGCCGTTATCTCGAATTCTGCCGCACCGTCCCCGAGATCGTCTTCGCGCTGATCTTCGTCATCGCCTTCGGGCTGGGGCCGCTGCCCGGCGTGCTCGCCATCGCCATCCACACCATGGGCGCGCTCGGCAAGCTCTTCTCCGAGGTCGTCGAGAACATCGACCTGAAGCCCGTCGACGGCATCACCGCGACCGGCGGAAGCTGGTGGCAGGTGGTGCGCTTCGCCGTGATGCCGCAGGTGCTCTCCAACTTCGCGAGCTACGCCCTGCTGCGCTTCGAGATCAATGTGCGCGGCGCCTCGATCATGGGCTTCGTCGGCGCCGGCGGCATCGGCCAGGACCTGATCGAGGCCATCCGCAAATTCTACTACACCGATGTCAGCGCCATCATGCTCCTGATCATCCTGGCGGTGATGCTGATCGACCTCGGCACGGAGCGGCTGCGCCACGCCCTCCTCAGCCTGGAGAGCCGCTCGTGAGCATCGCCATCTCCGCGACCGAGCGCAGCGACATCCTGCAGCGCCACGCCGCCGCCATCCGCGGATCGACCCGGACGCGGTTCTTCACCATCGCGACCGTCGTCTTCATCCTCGGCCTCTTCCTCTACGGGCTGACGACGCTGGAGACGACGCTCTGGCGGGTGCTGGCCGGCTTCGGCAATCTCGGCTCCTTCGTCGCGCTGATGCTGCCGCCCGATCCCGGCTCCTGGGCGAAGGCCCTGATCTTCGTTCAGGCGCTGTTCGAGACGATCGCCATCGCCTTCCTCGGCACGGTGCTGGCGGCCATCCTTGCCCTGCCGCTCGGCTTCATCGCCGCCCGCAATGTCGTCGCCAACCGCATCGTCCACTTCCTCGCGCGCCGCTCGCTCGACACGATCCGCGGCGTCGACGCGCTGATCTGGGCGCTGATCTGGATCAATGTCGTGGGTCTCGGCCCCTTCGCCGGCATGCTCGCCATCATGACCGCCGATTTCGGCGCCTTCGGCAAGCTCTACTCGGAGGCGATCGAGGCGGCCGACCGCAAGGCGGTCGAGGGCATCGCCTCGGTCGGCGGCGGCAAGAGCCATGAGATCCGCTTCGGCCTGCTGCCGCAGGTGCTGCCGGTGATCGCGAGCCAGGTGCTGTACTTCATCGAGTCGAACACGCGCTCCTCGACGATCATCGGCATCGTCGGCGCCGGCGGCATCGGCCTCTATCTCGCGGAGACCATCCGCACGCTGGAATGGCAGCAGACCTCCTTCCTGATCCTGCTGATCCTCGTCGCGGTCTCCGCCATCGACTTCCTGTCGAGCAAGCTGCGCTTCGCCATCATCGGCAAGCGGGCGGTCTGAGCGAGGCGTCGCCTCACTCGGCTCCGGCCGGCCGGCGCGGCACAGTCGGCAGCCAGGCGGCCAGATCCTTGGCCCAGAACTTCGCCATCCCCGTCGTGCCATGGCCGCGCGTCTCAGCGCTCGCCGGGATCAACAGCAGCTTTGCATTCGGAAGACGCTTGAGTTCTCGCTCCATGACGCCGGTTTCGGGTGGGTTGCGCTCGTCATCGGCGGAATTGATCGCCAGCACCGCTGCCTTGATCGAGCCCAGCCTGGGCGCGGGGTTGTAGTCCCGCGAGGCATCCCACTGATACAAGAAGTCGTTGGCATCGGCATCGAACGGCGCCTTGAGCCGCCCGTCGAGGAGCTTGTCGGCTGCCTCGCGGGTCGGCGCCATCTGCTGGTAGGCGAGCGTGCCGCCGCTGGTGGCGATGCCGAAGAAGACGTTGGCGACGCGGAAGGCCGTGGGCTGCGCGCTATAGTCGCCGCCTTTCCACTCCGGGTCGTTGCGAACGGCATCGATGATCATCCGCCGCATCATCCAGTTGCGGCTGGACATCTC
Organism: Allobosea sp. OAE752; assembly: GCF_050433265.1. Classification (NCBI taxonomy): domain Bacteria; kingdom Pseudomonadati; phylum Pseudomonadota; class Alphaproteobacteria; order Hyphomicrobiales; family Alloboseaceae; genus Allobosea; species Allobosea sp. OAE752. Next base: position 116,473 of record NZ_JBNPXO010000006.1, on the reverse strand, counting down.
GGTAGGCTGCGAGGCCATCGGCACGATCGCGTCCATGAAGCCGGGATATTTGACGCCCCAGAGCCAGCCATGCATGCCGCCCATCGAATTGCCGAGCACGAGCCGCAGATGGCGCAGGCCGAGCCCTTCCGTGACGAGCCGATACTGCGCCTCGACCAGATCCTCGTAGTTATAGCGCGGGAACTTGGCCTTGAGGCCGTCCGATGGTTTCGACGATTGCCCCACGCCGAGCGAATCCGGCAGGATGATGAAATATTTGCTCGCGTCGAGCGCCTGGCCGGGGCCGAACAGCTCGCCCGCAAACGCCGGGCTCAGCATGCTGGCGGCAGAACCATAGGTGCCATGCAGGATCAGCACGGGCTCGCCGGATGGGTCGCCCACCGTGACATAGCCGAGCTTGATCTCCGGCAAACTCTCGCCCGTGCTGAAGCGGAAATCCTTCGCGACGAAAACCCCCCGTTTCGGCGCCGGGTAGTCGGCAGCGGCCGTGGCGATGGGCAGGCAGACGGCAAGAAGCAAGAGGGCCGCGCGCAGCGACCGGCTGACCATGTCCATGATGGCATTTCCTCAGATGCGACCGGCATGGTCTCGAGGCCGTGCCGTGATCGATACGACCGAGGATCGCGCGCCATCGGCCGGGATGCAAGCCGCTCCAGGCGGCCGCTCACTCGCGAAACGGCTCGATCACCATCTCCATGCGCTCGCCGGCGAAGACACTCGCGACGAGATGGATCGGCGTCAGGTCCGGCAGCGCGTCGACCGCCGTCGAGATCATCACCGCCGCTTCCGGCGCGATCTGGAGCAGCTCAGCCTCCGCCTCATCCGCCAGCCTTGCGGTGAGCCGCGTCGACAGGCGCACATAATCCTCGATGCCATAGGCCTTGAAGGCCGCCGTGATCGAGCCGGCGGCCTCGCGATAGACCCGGTCGAAATCCGGAAAGCGCGCGACCGAGAGCCAGTGCGTGCCGGTCCCCATCGGCACGCCGTCGCCGAGGCTGACGCCCCGGACCCGCCAGAGCCGCGTCCCGGCCGCAAGCCCCAGCGCCGCACAGGGCTCCGCCTCCCCCTCCACCATCTCGGCCGAGAGCATGCGGCTCGTGCCGACGATGCCGAGCTTGCCGAAATTGGTCCGCATGCTGACGCGCCGGCCGATCGGATAGGGCACGCGCCGCGCGCTGACCTGCGTGCCGCGCCCGCGCGACACCGTCACCAGCCCGAGATCCGCAAGGTGGCGGAACGCCTGCCGCACGGTGTGGCGATGCACGCCATAGCGCTCCGCCAGCGCGACCGAGGCCGGCAGCGTGTCGCCCGGCCGGTACTCCTCGCGCTCGATCGCGGCCGCCAGCTCGTCGGCGATGCGCCGCCAGACCGTGCCGCCCTCGCCCTCCGGCAGCGCACCTTGCGCCGTCTCTTGCACCACGTCCTGCGTCATCAAAAATTCATCCAAAAAGTATAGACATTCACCATCGTCAGAGGCATTATAGTCTAGACCTTTGAAGCTGACCAGCGAGCCGGCGGATGAATGCAAGAACCCCTCGACAACATTGGATGGCGACCCTGTCGCGCGCTTCCCGCGACGAGATCGCGGGCCTGCTCGGCGCCTTGCCGGAGCATGAGGTGCTGAAGGCGCCGGAGACCGGGACCGTGATGGTCGAAGGCCGGGCCGGCGGCGCCGGACGGCGCTTCAATCTCGGCGAGGCCACCGTGACCCGCTGCGTCGTGCGCCTCGCCAATGGCCGGATGGGCTTTTCCTATGCGCTGGGCCGCGACCACCGGAAGGCGCGGCTCGCAGCCCTGCTCGATGCCCGCCTTCAGGACGAGACCCAAGAAGGTCGGTATGAAGGCGGCCTGCATGATGGCATCGCCGCGCTGGCTGCGCAGCAGGACGCGGCCCGCGACCTCGCCTCGCGCAAGGCGGCGGCGACCAAGGTCGATTTCTTCACGCTGGTCAGGGGCGAGTGATGGCGATCCAGGACATCATCTCGCCGGGCTTCTCCGATCCGGTCTTCCAGTCGCAGGCGGCCTTCCGCGCCCTGCTCACCGCGCTCTCCGAGCCTGGCACGTTGCAGAGCGTCGCGGCCGACATCACTCCGCCGGAAGGCCTCGCCACCGCGACGGCGACCGCCTTGCTGGCGCTGGCCGACTACGAGACGCCGGTCTGGCTGCCCGAGACACTGCGTGACGGCCCGGCCGCCGCCTGGCTGCGTTTCCACTGCGGCGTGGCGCTGGTCGGCGATCCCGCCAAAGCCGCCTTCGCCGTGATCGACGGCGCCGCGAGCGAGCCCAAGCTTGCCGCCTTCAACCCCGGCAACGACCAGTTCCCGGATCGCTCGACCACCGTGATCGTGCAGGTCTCAGGCCTGGATGGCGGCGCCGGCCTCACCCTCTCCGGCCCCGGCATTCCCGGTACGCGCAGGGTCGCGCCGCAGGGCCTGCGCCCCGGCTTCACCGACGAGCTGCGCGAGAACGGCGCGCTCTACCCGCTCGGCGTCGATGTCGTGCTCGCCTCCGGCGAAGGCATGATCGGCCTGCCGCGCTCGACGCAAATCGAGGAGGCTCGCTGATGTACGTTGCCGTCAAAGGCGGCGAGGCCGCCATCCTCGCCACGCATGACCTCGTGGCCGAGGCCCGCCGCGGCGACCCGGCCGTGCCGGAGATCACCGTCGCCCAGATCCGCGAGCAGCAGGCGCTGGCCTGCGCCCGCGTGATGAACGAGGGCTCGCTCTACGACCGGGATCTCGCCGCACTGGCGCTGAAGCAGTCGCAGGGCGACGTGATCGAGGCCGCCTTCCTGATGCGCGCCTACCGCACGACGCTGCCGCGCTTCGGTTCATCCGAGCCGCTCGATACCGCCGCCATGGCGATCCGCCGCCGGGTGTCGGCGACCTACAAGGATCTGCCCGGCGGGCAAGTGCTCGGCCCGACCTACGACTACACCCACCGGCTGTTCGATTTCGCGCTGATGGAAGAAGGCGGGGAGGCCGAGCCTCGCAAGGCCTCCGCCCCGCTCGACGCCACCATGCCGCGCGTGCCCGACATCCTCGGCGCCGAAGGGCTGATGGAGGCGGAGGAGCCGCCGGCGGGCGATCCGCGCCCCTTCGACCTGACGCGCGATCCGGTTTCCTTCCCCGCCGCTCGCGACGTGCGCCTGCAATCGATGGCGCGCGGCGACGAGGGCTTCCTGCTCGGCCTCGGCTATTCCGTGCAGCGCGGCTTCGGCGGCTCGCATCCCTTCGTCGGCGAGGTGCGCGTCGGCGAGGTCGCGGTCGAATTCGTGCCGGAGGAGCTCGGCTTCGCGGTCGATCTCGGCGAGGTCACCCTGACCGAATGCCAGATGGTCAACCAGTTCCAGGGCTCGAAGGACGTGCCGCCGCAATTCACCCGCGGCTATGGCCTCGTCTTCGGCCATAGCGAGCGCAAGGCGATGTCGATGTCGCTGGTCGACCGTGCCCTGAAATCCCGCGATTTCGGCGAGGCCACGAACTACCCGGCGCAGCAGGACGAGTTCGTCCTCTACCACGCCGATAATGTCGAGGCGGCCGGCTTCGTCGAGCACCTCAAGCTGCCGCATTATGTCGATTTCCAGGGCGAGCTCGAACTGATCCGCCGCATCCGCCGGGAGCGCGAGGAGCGGCTGGCCCAAGAACGGGGCGCCAAAGAGCAGGACACCATGCCGGAGGCTGCGGAATGACGGTTCATCAGATGCCGGCGGACAATACCAAGCCGGCTTACAACTACGCCTATCTCGACGAGCAGACCAAGCGGATGATCCGTCGCGCCCTGCTCAAGGCCGTCGCGGTTCCCGGCTATCAGGTGCCCTTCGGATCGCGCGAGATGCCCTTGGCACGCGGCTGGGGCACCGGCGGCATCCAGATCACCGCCGCGCTCATCGGCCCGGCCGACACGCTCAAGGTGATCGACCAGGGCGCCGACGACACCACCAACGCCGTCTCGATCCGCAAGTTCTTCGAGCGCACGGCCGATGCCCGCACCAGCGAGGCGACGGAGGAGGCGACGATCATCCAGACCCGCCACCGCATCCCGGAGGCGCCGCTGAAGAGCGGGCAGGTCATGGTCTATCAGGTGCCGATGCCGGAACCGCTGCGCAAGCTCGAGCCGCGCGAGGCCGAGACCCGCAAGATGCACGCCTGGGCCGAATACGGGCTGATGCAGGTCAAGCTCTACGAGAGCATCGCCCGCTTCGGCGAGGTGACGACGACCTATGACTATCCGGTCATGGTCAACGGACGCTACGTGATGTCCCCCTCGCCCATCCCGAAATTCGACAACCCGAAGATGCACATGTCGCCCGCGCTCCAGTTGTTCGGCGCCGGCCGCGAGAAGCGCATCTACGCGCTGCCGCCTTTTACCAGCGTGAAGAGCCTCGATTTCGAGGACCACCCCTTCCGCATCCAGAGCTGGTCGCAGCCCTGCGGCCTCTGCGGCGCCGCCGACAGCTATCTCGACGAGGTCGTCATCGACGATCGCGGCGGGCGCATGTTCGTCTGCTCCGACAGCCATTATTGCGAGACGCGCCGGGCGGAAGGGCACCGCGGCGCCATGCTGGGCGACGCTACCGCGAGCGGCCTGGTCGAGGAGACCAACCCATGACCCTCCACGTCGCACCGGCCGCGCTCGACCTCGAACCCGCCCCCCTGCTCTCGGTCGCCAATGTCAGCCGCTTCTATGGCGAGCGCATCGGCTGCGAGGGCGTCTCCTTCGATCTCTGGCCGGGCGAGGTGCTCGGCATCGTCGGCGAATCCGGCTCGGGCAAGTCGACCCTGCTGCGCTGCCTCGCCGGCATCGACAAGCCCGATGCGGGCGAGGTGCTGTTCCGGGGCGGCAGCGAGCCGCTCGACATCTACTCGGTCTCCGAGCAGGAGCGCCGGCGCCTGATGCGCACGGCCTGGGGCATCGTCCACCAGAACCCGCGCGACGGCCTGCGCATGGACGTCACCGCCGGTGGCAATGTCGGCGAACGCCTGATGGATCGCGGCGACCGCCATTACGGCGAGATCCGCGAGCGGGCGCTGGACTGGCTCCAGCGCGTCGAGATCGCGGGCTCGCGCATCGACGATCGGCCGCGCCAGTTCTCCGGCGGCATGCAGCAGCGCCTGCAGATCGCCCGCGTGCTGGTCTCCGAACCGCGCCTCGTCTTCATGGACGAGCCGACCGGCGGCCTCGACGTCTCCGTGCAGGCCCGCCTGCTCGACCTGCTGCGCGTCCTGGTCCGCGATCTCGGGCTGGCCGCGATCATCGTCACCCACGACCTCGCCGTCGCCCGCCTCCTCACCGACCGATTGATGGTGATGAAGGACGGGAAGGTCGTCGAGCAGGGCCTCACCGACCAGGTCCTCGACGATCCCCATCACGCCTACACGCAACTCCTGACCTCGGCGGTGCTGAGTGTGTGAGGGACGGAACGTCATGCTTGGGCTTGCCCCAAGCATCTCAGGAGGGAAGAGCGCCTCTTCCGGCGAGAGATTCTCGGGTCTGCGCCTCGCTCCGCCCGAGAATGACGTTCTGCGCCCGTCACATCCTCGTCACCGCGAATCGGCAAGGCACTGACACCATGACCACGATGATTCAGGTCGAGAACGTCGCCAAGACCTTCACCCTGCACAACCAGGGCGGAGCGCGTCTGCCCGTCTTCGACAACGTCAATTTCCATGTCGAGGCCGGCGAGGCGCTGGTGCTGGCCGGCGCGTCCGGCGCCGGCAAGTCGAGCCTGCTGCGCATCCTCTACGGCAACTACAGGCCGACCTCCGGGACGATCCACGTCACCCATGCCGGCCGGCCCGTCGACATCGTCGCCGCCGTCCCGCGCACCGTGCTCGACATCCGCCGCCGCACGCTCGGCTTCGTCTCGCAGTTCCTGCGCGTCATCCCGCGCGTCTCGACGCTCGACATCGTGCGCGACCCGCTGCTGGCGCGCGGCGCCTCACCGGAGACCGCGACCGAGCGCGCCAAGGCCATGCTCGCCCGGCTCAACCTGCCGGAACGCCTCTGGAACCTCGCGCCGGCCACCTTCTCCGGCGGCGAGCAGCAGCGCGTCAACATCGCCCGCTCCTTCGTCGACCCCTCGGCGATCATGCTGATCGATGAGCCCACCGCCTCGCTCGACGCCGCCAATCGCGACGTCGTCGTCGAGCTCATTGCCGAGGCGCGCGCCGCCGGCTCCGCCATCGTCGGCATTTTCCATGACGAGGCGGTTCGCGAACGCGTCGCGACGCGCTATCTCGACATCACCGCTTTCCGGAAGGCCTGATGATGCAAACCGTTCTCACCAATGCCAAGCTCATCCTCGAGAACGAGGTCGTCACCGGCACCATCGCCTTCGACGCGAACGGCATCACCGCCGTCGACCAGGGTAACTCGTCTCTGCCGGGCGCGATCGATGTCGGCGGCGACTATGTCGCGCCCGGCCTCGTCGAAATGCATACCGACAACATGGAAAAGCATTTCATGCCGCGCCCGAAGGTCTTCTGGCCTAACGGGCTGGCAGCCGCGCTGGTCCATGACGCGCAGATGGCCGCGGCCGGCGTCACCACGGTCTATGACGCGGTCTGCGCCGGCACGCCCTTCTCGGCCAAGGACTACCGCAAGGACATCTTCGCCGACGTGATGAAGTCGCTGGCCTATGGCAAGAGCGAGAACGTCTTCCGCATCGACCACCGCATCCATATGCGCTGCGAACTGACGAGCCCGGACCTTCTCAAGGACATCGAGCCCTATCAGGACGACGAGCTCGTCCAGCTGGTGTCGCTGATGGACCACACGCCGGGCCAGCGCCAGTGGCGCAACCTCGAGCATCTCAAGACCTATGCCGTCGGCAACGGCAAGACGGTCGCGGAGTTCGAGGAAGACGTCGAGGTCCGGCAGCGCGAGGGCGCCGCCAACGTCGCCAAGAACTGGCAGGCGGTCGTCGACATCTTCCGCGCGCGCGGCATCCCGCTCGCCACCCATGACGACACCATTCCGGAGCATGTCGAGGAAGGCATCGCCTCCGGCGCCGTGATCTCGGAATTCCCGACCACGATCGAGGCAGCGGCCGCCGCCAAGCAGGCCGGCCTCGCCACGGTCGCCGGTGCCCCTAACGTCGTGCGCGGCGGCTCGCATTCCGGCGGTGTCTCGGTCTCCGAGCTCGCCGAGAAGGGCCTGCTCGACGGCCTCTCTTCGGATTACGTGCCGGCGAGCCTGCTGCAGGCGGTCGTCAAGCTCAATGCCGGCCACGGCATCGCGCTGCCGGAAGCGATGGGCATGGTGACCTGGAAGGTCGCGGACATCCTCGGCCTCAGGGATCGCGGCCATCTCAAGACCGGCCTGCGCGCCGATCTCGTGCGCTTCAAGGTGCTCGGCGACACGCCGGTCCTCGCCGCCGTCTGGTCGCAGGGCGAGCGCGCATTTTGAGCAAGCCTCGCTACGCCGTCTACTACGCTCCGGCCGCCGACAGCGCCCTCTGGCGCTTCGGCTCGTCGGTGCTGGGCTATGACGCGCTGACGGGCGAGGATATCCCTTTCGCCGTTCCCTCGGGTTGCGACCCCGTGGAATGGCCGGCCTTGACCGAGGAGCCGCGCCGCTACGGCTTCCACGCCACGCTGAAGGCGCCCTTCGAACTGGCCGGCGGCCGGACCGAGGAACATCTGCGCGCCTTCGCCCGCAACTATGCCGCGGGCCTCGACGGCGTGCCGCTCGCGGGCTTGAACGTCAATGCGCTCGGCTCCTTCATCGCGCTGACGCCCGAGCCGAACGAGGCCTTGCAGCGTTTCGCCTTCGCGCTGGTGCAGGCTTTCGAGCCCTTTCGCGCGCCGCTGAGCGAGGCCGACCGCGCCCGGCGCCTCAAGAGCCCGATGACGCCGGCCCAGAGCGCCTATCTCGAAGCCTATGGCTATCCTTATGTCGGCGACGCCTTCCGCTTCCACATGACGCTGACCGGCTCGCTGCCGCCGGAGAAGACGGCGCCCGTGAAATCCGCTTTGGCGGAGGCCTATGCGACGGCCGTTGCGGACCCGGTCGCGCTCGACCGCTTCGCCCTGTTCAGGCAGGACCATCGCGACGCCCGCTTCCGCCTGCTCGATTCCTACCGGCTGGGGTAGAGGTCCTTGCGTCGAAACCGCCTCGTCATTCTCGGGCGAAGCGAAGCGCAGACCCGAGAATCTCCCGCCAGGGATGCTCGGGTCGAGCCTGAGCATGGCGGCGGCGAGAGACGCGGTATGTCGAGCTCAGCCCCGCCGCGGCCCGAGCGCGCGCAGGACCGCCAGCAGTTCGGCGCTCGCCTCGGCGATGCTGCGGTCGTTCATGATGGTGACGGTCTGGGCACGCTGCGTCTTGAGCGGCGCCTCGCGTGCGAGCCGCGCCGCGATATCCGCCTCGCTCTCGCGCCCGCGCGCCGCCAGGCGCTTCGCCAGCACCGCGACCGGCGCGGTGATGTTGATCGCCAGCACCCGCTCGGCCAGCCTCTCCGCCGCGGGAATGGCCCCGCGCGAGATGTTCGCGATGACGACGTCGCCCTTTGCGAGCCCCGCAAGCTCGGCTGCCGGAATGCCGTAGCTCAAGCCATGGGCGCGCCAGCTCAAGGCGAGATCGCCCTTCGCCTCGGCTGCCGCGAAGGCGGCCTCGTCGCAGGAATCATGGTCCTCGGCACCGGCCATGGCGGGGCGGGTGATCAATCGCCGCGCGAAATGGAAGGCCTCGTCCCCGGCGAGCTCGGCCCGCGCCGCATCCATCAACGTGTCCTTGCCGGCCCCCGAAGGCCCGACGACCAGAACCAGCGCTCCGGCAAGCGGAGCGGAAACAGCGACATCAGGAAAGGATAAGGACATGGCCGGAAAGAAGCTCGGACTGGAACCTGTGATCGACCCGACCGCCCAGGTCAGGCAGGCGACGCTCGGACGCTACACCGAAATCGGCGCCCGCACCGTCTTCGCCGAGTCGACGATGGGTGATTACTCCTATGTCGTGAACGACGCGAATGTCATTTACACGACGATCGGAAAATTCTGCTCGATCGCCGCAATGACGCGGATCAATCCCGGCAACCATCCGATGCACCGGGCGAGCCAGTCGCACTTCACTTATCGCGCCTCCGCCTATTTCGAGGATGCGCAGGACGATGCCGCCTTCTTCGACTGGCGCCGGGCGCATGCCGTCACCATCGGCCACGATGTCTGGATCGGCCATGGCGCGATCGTGCTCGCCGGCCGCAGCATCGGCACCGGCGCGGTCGTCGCCGGCGGCGCCGTCGTCACCAAGGACGTGCCGGCCTACACCATCGTCGCCGGCAATCCGGCCCGCCCGATCCGGCGGCGCTTTTCCGAGGATGTCGCCGAGCGGCTGCAGGAGTTGGCCTGGTGGGACTGGGAGCATGCCCGCCTGCGCGTGGCGCTGGACGATTTCCGCCATCTGCCGGTCGAGGCGTTCCTGGAGAAGCATGGCGGCTGATCCCGGCCGTCATTGCGAGCGCAGCGAAGCCACGCAGGGGACGGTAGCGCACGACGATACCGGATCGCTTCGCAGCGTGGCTCCGAGGGCCTGCCTTCGGCAAGACCCGTTCAGCTCTTCAACCGCCAGACCGAGCTGCGCTTGATCTCGGCATCTTCCAGCGCGCGCGTCACCGGCACCTCGTAGCTGGCGATGGACTCGAGCCGGTCCTTCGGCAGATAGGAGCGGCCGGGATCGCCGATCAGCACCGTCGCCCCCCGCTGCACCAGCGCGCCGAGCCAGCCGATCACGGCTTCCGCCATGGCGCGCTCATAGCAGACGTCGCCGGCGCAGATCACCTCCCAGCCCTCGTCATGGCCGATCAGATCTTCGAGCCGCGCCGTCACCCCGACGCCGTTCGCCTGCGCATTGAGACCAATCGCAGTCGCCGCGAAGGCGTCGATGTCGCAGGCTTCGACGCTGGCCGCGCCCGCCTTCATCGCCGCGATGGCGACGAGCCCCGAGCCCGAGGCGAAATCGAGCATGCGCCGGCCGGCGACGATCTCCCGATGGTCGAGCAGATAGCGCGCCAGTGCCTGCCCGCCGGCCCAGGCGAAGGCCCAGAACGGCGGCGGCAGGCCGATCACGGCGAGCTCATCCTCGGTCTTCTGCCAAAGTTCCGTCGCTTCCTCGGCGACATGGAGCGCGATCTCCGGCGCATAGGGCACCGGCAGGAGCCGCGTATGGGCACGGATGAAGGCGGTGCGATCCGGCTCGCTCGCCAGCGCGTTCATGCCGCCACATCCGTCGTGGGCTGCGCCAGCAGGCCGCGATAGAGCGCCTTCACCGCATTCATCACGTCGCGCTCGGTATGGCCGTCGAGCAGGCGCGCGCGCGCATTGGCGCCCATCCGCTCCGCCACCCCCGGCGCCCGGGCGAAGACGAGAAGCGCCTTGGCCAGCGCTGCGGCATCGTCCGGCGGCACGACCATGCCGTCCCGCCCCTCGCGCACGAAGCTGCGGCAGCCCGGCACGTCGGTCGTCAGGATCGGGCGGCCGCAGGCGGCGGCCTCCAGGATGGTGCGCGGCAGGCCCTCGCCGCCGCGCGACGGCATGATGCAGAGATGATGCGCCTTCCAGACGCCTTCGATGTCGCGCGTCGGCCCGGCCCAGACGATGCCCGGCCGCGCCGTCCATTCCTTCAGCGTCGCCTCGGGAATCGCCTTCGGGTTCGAGGGGTCGGGCGCGCCATGGATGGTGAGCGTGACCTTCACCCCCTCCGCCCGCGCCAGCCTGATCGCCTCGACCGCGAGATCGACGCCCTTCGACCACAGCATCCGGGCCACGATCGCGACCTTGAAGGGCGGCGTCGCCGGCATCGGCGACGGCATCAGGATCAGCGGATCGACGCCGGCCCCGCCGACGATCGCGACCTTGGCGGCATCCTGCGGATCAAGCCCGAGCGTGACGGGGTCGTCCGGATTCTCGAACAGGAAGCGCACCTGCCTGCCGTCGATCGCGCCGCGCAGCCAGCTCACCGCGGCAAACCGCGCCAGCGCCGCGAACAGGCCCTGCTTCGCGCCGAGGAAGCCGAGCCCAGTCAACGCATAGACGCGTCGCTCGATGCCGGCAAGCTTGCCGGCAAGGCCGGCCAGCGCGATCGGCTTCAATGCAATGCAGTGCAGGATGTCCGGCTTCTCGGCCGCGATGATCCGCTTCAGCGCCGTGACCTGCCTGAACAGCGTGCGCGGATCGAGGCTGCGCCGCTCCGCCTCCAGCGCGATCAATCGCGCCCCTGCCGCCTCGATCACGCGCCGGTGGTTGCGCTCGCGGGCGATGACCGCGACGTCGAGGCCCATCTCGCGCGCCGCCCGCGCCATCGGCAGGAAATGCGAGGCGAAGAACCAGTCCTCGGTGGCAACGAAAAGAAGTTTCGGGCGCGGCATCGCGCCATCAGGCCGATGCGGCGGCCAAGGTCAAGAGCGCGGGCCGCTCAGGGCCTCGCCGTCGCGACCGGCAGAACCCGCGCCACGGCCGCCTCGGCATCGACGCGGCCGGCGCCGAAGAGGGGGTCGCGCCCCTTCGCGCCGAGGTCGACGGCGCTGTCGGCAAGGATCTTGCGGGCGCTGGCGAGGTCGAGATCGGGCTGTTTCTCGACCAGCAGAGCGACGAGCCCGGAGACATGCGCCGTCGCAATCGAGGTGCCCGAGGAGAAGACGTAGCGCCCGCCGGGCTCTGCCGTCAGCACGTCGACGCCGGGCGCGGCCACGGCGATGTAGCCTCCGCGATTGGCATCGGGAAACAGCTTGTCGTCGGCATCGGTCGCCGTCACCGCGATGACGTTCGGGTCGGCGCCGGGATAGAGCGGGCCGGATTTCGGCCCGCCATTGCCGGCCGCGGCCACCACGATCAGCCCGCGCTCCTTCGCGCCGACCAGCGCCTGGGACAGCAGGCGGTCCTGCGGGCCGGCGAAGGAGAGATTGATGATCTTGGCCCGCTGCTGCGCCACCCAGTCGAGCGCGGTCAGGATCTGGAACGACTTGCCATTGGCCGAATTCGTCTGCGGGCCGCCGAAGGCCCGCCCGACGAGCAGCCGCGCCGCCGGCGCCATGCCTTCCAGCTCGCCATGCGCGACCATGGCCGTCGCCATCGAGGTGCCATGGGCATGCGGCGTCGCCAGCCCGTCGACCGCGTCGAGATAGCCGGCGACCGAGCCGCGCAGTTCCGGATGGTCCATGTCGACGCCGGAATCGATCAGCGCGACGCGCACGCCACGGCCCAGCGCCAGCTTGTGCGCCTCGGAGAGATGCAGCTTGCCGATGACATATTGCGGCGGCAGCACCCGGCGCATCGTTCCCGGCGCGCGGGCCGCGGGCGTGGGATCGGAAAGCCGCAGCGTTGGCAGGGTCGACTGGCTGCGCGCATCGCTGGAGGCGGTGCTCGCCCCGGTCGGAAGGCCGGAGAGCGGCTTGGGCGCATCCTCCTGCAGCTCGAACAGGAAGTTCGGCTGCGCTCCGGCGATGGCGTCGTCATCGCCCATCTGCGTCAGCACGGCGCGCAGGTCGCGCCCCGCTTCGAGCCTGGCGCGGATGATCGTCACGCCCGCCAGCTCGAAGCGCTGCCGGGCGATCACCGTCGCGCCGTAGCGATGCAGCACCGTATCGGCATCCGCATTGGGCGCGAGCTCGAACAGCACCTCGTCGGGCACGAAGCGGTTCTCGTCCTGCGCCGGAACCAGGCTGCGCGCCTGGCGCGGCTGAGCCCACAGGCCGGGCGGCACCTGCATCGAGCGGCTGGGCGAGGTCGCGGACGAAGGCGGCTGGCCGCCCGGCGCCACGGCGCGCCGTGTCGTCTCGCCCTGCGGCCGGGACGGGCCGGACGACGGCGACTGGGCCAGGGCAAGCGCCGGCAAGAGGGCGAACGCGAAAAGCCCCGCGCCCGCGAGGCGTCGCAGGCGCCGGAAACGTCGCGTGGGAAGGGTCGGGAGCATAGCCTGATCCTCCTGCCTCACCCGAGGGAACCGCGGCATGCCGCCGCCGCGCCGGAAGCCTTCGTCACGGTGTCGCCGCCACGAAGCTGACGATACCACTCTCCGCCTTCATCCGCGCGGCAATCGCATCGACCTGGGCGGGCGAAAGCGAGGCGTCGCCGACCCGCACCTTGAAGAAGCCGTTGGCGCGCGGCCCATCGACCACCGAGGCATCGAAGCGCTTGAAGAAGGAGGCGATGTCACCGGCTTTCGCATCGGGCGCGAAGCTCAGCAGCACATAGCGCTCCGAGGCGCGCGTGCCGGGGGCGGAGGCGGTCTGGAACCCGGCGCCGGCGTCGCGCAGCGCCAGCCCGCCGATGGCAACGGCCTGGATCGCGATCAGCGCGACGGCCGCGGCGCTGGCATAGGCCAGCCGGCGCGGCGGCTGGGACGCCAGCAGGCCGCCGAGCCAGCCGAGGAAGCCGCCCTTGGCACGGGTCAGCAGCGGCATCTGCCGGGGCTCGGCCTCGATGCCGGCCATCAGCGTCTCCAGGACCCGCGGCGACGGCGCGCCGAGATGCTCGTTGAGCAGCACCGTCTCGGCCATGTCGTCGCGGATGATCTCGAGCCGGGCGGCGAGTTCGGCGTCGGTCGCCAGCGCCGCCTCGATGCGGGCCTTGTCCGCCGCGGCAATGTGGCCATTGGCGTAGAAGGGCAGCAGCTCTTCGAGCTCGCGGCGCTTCGGATCGCTTGCGATGCTGTCGGTCATGACGCCACTCCTGCAGCGGCCTTGCCGCACTTCACCAATCGCTTCGTGTCACGGCCAGCCACGGTCGATGCCGGCGGCCTTGAGCATTTCGCCCAGCTTCTTGCGGGCATGGAACAGCCGGGTCTTGACCGTGTTCTCGGGGATCCCGACGATCCGCGCGACCTCCTCGACGGAAGTCTCGTGATAATAGACGAGGTCGACGACCTCGCGATGCTCGGCCGAGAGCCGTTGGAGGCAGGCGCGGATGGCGAGACCCTTGTCCTGCTTCTGCAGGACGACCTCGGGGCCGTCGGATTCGTCCTCGATCGTGTTGGCGAAATCCTCGTCGAGCTCGGCGTCGCGGCGCTTGCGCAGGAGCGACCAGGCCTTGTTGCGGGCAATGGCGAGCAGCCAGGTCGCGACCGAGGCGCGAGCCTCGAAGCGATCCGCCTGTCGCCAGAGATCCATGAACACGTCACTGATCACATCCTCGGCAAGCGTCTCGTCGCGGACGAGCCGCAGCACGAAACGGTAGACCCGCACCTGATGCCGCGAAAACAGCACCTTCATTGCGAGCCGGTCGCCGGAAGCGATCCGCTTGACGAGATCCTCGTCCGATTCCGTATGCATTGCCCCTCGAAGGCCAGGCATCCCGGCTCGCATCCATTCGTCGCGGCGAGCGGGAGGAAGGTTCAAAACGCCAGCAGATTAATCCGCACGGCCGGTTTTGCCGATAGCACGCCGAACGGCTTCGGTCACCTTTTGGCCATGATCGCAGAGGGAATGCGGGGCGGCCTTCGGACGAGGTGACGCAGACATGAAAAGGGGCGCCCGCGGCGCCCCAGATCCTCTCGCTCGCTCCATGTCCCGTCGGGACATGTGCGGCGACCTGCTCGATGTCTCAGCGGCGCTTGCCGGCCGAGCGCATCTGCATGTACTGCACGGCTTCGAGCAGCACCTTGCGGGGACGCTCTGCATCGCGCTTGGCCTGCTCCGCCTTGCGGGCGGCCTCGCGGGCGATTTCCTGCTGGCGCTTCTCTTCCGCGATGCGCTCGCGCTCGATCGCCTCCAGCCGTTCCTTCTCGGCGCGAAGCCTGGCCTTCTCCGCCTCGCGCTCGGCGCGGGCCTGCGCGATGGCTTCCCGCTCTTCGCGTCGCTGCATCATGACCGGGTCATCGGCCTTTGGCCGCGCCTTGAAACGCTCGAGGAGCGCCTGCTTGGCTTTGGCGGAGTTGGCCTGACGGTCAGTGAAGCTGCGGTCGTTCGGGTTCTTCAAGGGTGGTCTTCTCTCGGGTTGTCACGGGCTATCTGCAGCCTGCGCGGGCGCAATAATCCAGATTGCGGTGAATTGGTATCGAAATCAGCGCGGAGCCGGTGCGCTTCCAGCGCGGACCGGACGCGGCTTGGGCTTCGGCGCGGCGATCAGACCCTCGCGCTGGGCCTGCTTGCGGGCGAGCTTGCGAGCGCGGCGGATGGCGTCGGCCTTCTCGCGCACGCGCCGCTCGGAGGGCTTCTCGTAAGCGGAACGGCGCTTCATCTCGCGGAAAACGCCCTCGCGCTGCATCTTTTTCTTCAGTACGCGCAGGGCCTGATCGACATTGTTGTCCCGGACGAGAACTTGCATTGCGGCCTCCTGTTGGGAATGGACGCGATGTGCCGTCGCGAAAGGCGGCGGCCAGAAGCAGTCCGGAGTGACGGAAAAGTCGCAGAGGCGCTGAAAACGCGGCGAGTGCAACCGAAGCGAGTCCCGATATGGGTGCGCTGGCCCCCATTGTCAACTTCGGCGGCCGCCGATGCGTCCCTCGCCTGCCCGTCCTCACGGCGCCAACGCTTTACATCCGCGCGGTTTTCCCCAAACAGGCATGAACGTCGCCGCAATCGGTTCCACACCCGTGAACACGCCCACCCTCGCCCAGTTTCGCCGCATTGTCGTGAAGGTCGGCTCCAGCCTGCTGGTCGACCGGAGCCGCGGCCGCCTGCGCCATGCCTGGCTGGCCGCGCTCGCGGAAGACCTCGCCGATCTCCACCAGCGCGGCGCCGACATCCTCGTCGTCTCCTCGGGCGCGATCGCGCTCGGGCGCACCGTGCTCGGCCTGCCCTCCGGCCCCTTGCGGCTGGAGGAGAGCCAGGCGGCGGCGGCGGTCGGGCAGATCGCGCTCGCCCGCAACTGGGCCGAGGCGCTCGGCGCCCATGGCCTGACCGCCGGCCAGATCCTGCTGACGCTGGCCGACACCGAGCAGCGCCGCCGCTATCTTAACGCGCGCGCGACGCTCGGGCGCTTGCTCGACCTGCGCGCCATCCCCGTCATCAACGAGAACGACACCGTCGCCACCACCGAGATCCGCTACGGCGACAATGACCGGCTCGCGGCGCGGGTCGCGACCATGGCCGGCGCCGACCTGCTCGTGCTGTTCTCCGACATCGACGGGCTCTACACCGCCCCCCCCGCCAAGGACCCCGAGGCGCGGCACATCCCGGTGGTCGAGCGCATCACGCCCGAGATTGACGCCATGGCCGGCGGCGCGGCTTCCGAACTCTCGCGCGGCGGCATGCGCACCAAGATCGAGGCCGGCAAGATCGCGGCGGCCGGCGGCACGCATATGCTGATCGCCGACGGGCGGGCCAAGAATCCCCTCGCCGCCATCGCCGCCGGGGGGCGCTGCACCTGGTTCCTCACCGCCTCCACACCCGCGACCGCGCGCAAGACCTGGATCGCCGGCTCGCTCGAGCCGCGCGGCACGCTGCATGTCGATGCCGGCGCAGCCCGGGCTCTGCGCGGCGGGGCGAGCCTGCTGCCGGTCGGCGTCAGCCGCATCGAGGGCGAATTCTCGCGCGGCGACGCCGTGCTGATCCGCGACCCTGCCGGCCAGGTGCTCGGCCGCGGCCTCGTCGCCTATGATGCGTCGGAAGCCGCGCTCGTGCTCGGCAAGGCCTCGCGCGACATCGAGACGGTGCTGGGCTATCCCGGCCGGGCCGAGATGATCCACCGGGACGACATGGCGCTCGGTCTGAGCTAAATACAAAGCCGGATGCATATTTTGGGCGGGACAGGATGACGAGCGACAGCGCGCTGCGCATCATCGCGACGAGCGAGGCCGACAGGCAAGTCGGCCAAGTCGTGCAGCAAGTCATGCAGGAGGTCGGGCGGCGCGCCCGCGCCGCCGCGCGCAAGGTCGCGCTCAGCTCCGCCGACCGGCGCAATGCCGCCCTCCTCGCCATGGCCGAGGCGCTGCGCGCCCGCAGCGCCCGCATCCTGGCCGCCAATGCGCAGGACCTGGCCGACGGCAAGGCGGCCGGCCTGAGCGCCAGCTTCATGGATCGCCTTGCCCTCGACGAGAAGCGGCTCGCAGCCATCGCCGACGCCGTCGCCGAGGTCGCCGGGCTGGCCGATCCGCTCGGCCGCGTGCTGGCGGAATGGACGCAGCCGAACGGCCTGCGCTTCGAGCGCGTCGCGACCCCGCTCGGCGTCATCGCCGTGATCTTCGAGAGCCGCCCCAACGTCACCGCCGATGCGGGCGCGCTCTGCCTGAAGAGCGGCAATGCCGCGATCCTGCGCGCCGGCTCCGATTCCTTCCGCTCCTCCACCGAGATCGCCGCCGCCATGCGCGAAGGTCTGGAGGCGGCCGGCCTGCCCGGCGACGCCATCCAGCTCGTGCCGACGCGCGACCGCGCCGCCGTCGGCGAAATCCTCTCGGGGCTCAGCGGCACTGTCGATGTCGTCGTCCCGCGCGGGGGGAAAAGCCTCGTCGCCCGCGTGCAGAGCGAGGCGCGCGTGCCGGTCTTCGCCCATCTCGACGGCAACTGCCATGTGTATGTCCATGGCGCCGCCGACCTCGCCATGGCGCGCGACATCCTGCTCAACGCCAAATTGCGCCGCACCGGCGTCTGCGGCGCGGCCGAGACCTTGCTGGTCGACGAAGCCTGCGCCGCGACCCATCTCGCGCCGCTTGTCGCCGCCCTGCTCGATGCCGGCTGCGCGGTGCGCGGCGACGCGGCGACGCAAGGCCTCGATGCCCGAGTCACGGCCGCGACGGAGGAGGATTGGGCGACCGAGTATCTCGACCGCATCATCGCGGTGAAACGTGTCCCCGGCCTCGACGCGGCGATCGACCATATCGAGCTCTACGGCTCGCACCACACCGACGCCATCGTCACGGCCGATGCGGAGGCGGCCGCCCGCTTCCTCGCCGAGGTCGATTCCGCCATCGTGATCCACAACGCCTCGACCCAGTTCGCCGATGGCGGCGAATTCGGCTTCGGCGCCGAAATCGGCATCGCGACAGGGCGGATGCATGCGCGCGGACCGGTCGGCGTCGAGCAGCTCTGCTCCTTCAAATACCGCGTCCATGGCTGCGGCCAGACCCGGCCTTGACGCAAGCGCTCTCGTGACATCCCAGCCGATCGCCACAATGGAACATCTGCGGCTGCCGCCCTTCGCGCCGGGCCTGCGCATCGGCCTGTTCGGCGGCACCTTCAACCCCGCCCATGACGGCCATCGCATGGCCAGCGTGACAGCGCTGCAGCGGCTCCAGCTCGACCGGATCTGGTGGCTCGTCACCCCCGGCAACCCGCTGAAGAACAACAGCAACCTCCCCTCGCTGGCCGAGCGCATCCGCTTCGGCCGCAAGCTCGCCGACCATGCCCGCATCCATGTCACCGGCATCGAGGCACGGCTGCGCACCCGCTACACCGCCGACACGCTGCGCGCCCTGAAGCGGCGCTGCCCCGGCGTCCGCTTCGTCTGGATCATGGGCTCCGACAATCTCGCCAGCTTCCACCGCTGGAACGAGTGGCGCGCCATCGCCCGGATGATGCCGATCGCCGTGGTCGACCGGCCGGGCTCGACCCACAGCGCCATCGCCTCGCCGGCCGCCAACTGGATGTCGCGCTGGCGCATTCCCGAAAGCGAGGGCGCGGCGCTGGCACGGATACACCCGCCCGCCTGGGTGTTCCTGCATGGCCGCCGTTCGGACCTGTCCTCGACCAAGCTGCGCCGACAGGCCGGACGCGATTGAACTCCGGACCTATCCGGCTTATTTTACCTGCGTCGCGCCGAGAGCGCGTCGAGATCGAGAGGATACGTCACTGAACCGTCAAACCCTTGGTGAAGCCGAGCCGAAGCCGCTTCCCCAGGCTGCTGTTGCGGACAACCCCTCCGCCGATAGCATCGCCCTTGCGCAACGTGTCCTCGAAGACATGAAGGCCGAGGACATCACGGTGATCGACCTCGTTGGTAAGACGTCGCTGGCCGACGCGATGATTATCGCCTCGGGCAACGTCAATCGCCATGTCGCCGCCATCAGCGAGGCCCTGATCGAAGCCCTCAAGGGCTCCGGACTGCCCACGCCGAAGGTCGAGGGCATGCCGGCTTGCGACTGGGTGCTGATCGATACCGGCGATATCATCGTCCATGTCTTCCGGCCGGAAGTGCGCCAGTTCTACAATCTCGAGAAGATGTGGGGCACCGATCGCCCGAACGAACGTCTCGTGAGCTGATCGCAGCATAGGGTCGAAACCCTCATGCGGCTCGCGCTTATTGCGGTCGGCCGGCTCAAGGACGGGCCGGAACGCGAGCTCTGCGAGCGCTACCGCGAGCGCGCGGTGGCGCTCGGCCGGACCATCGGCTTCAGCGGTCCCGAGATCGTCGAATTGCCGGAAAGCCGGGGCCGCCGGCCGGAAGAGCGCAAGCGCGACGAGGGCGAGGCGATCCTCGCCAGGCTCCCGTCGCCCGGGCTGATCGTCGCGCTCGACGAGCGCGGGAAGAATCTCGGCAGCGAAGCCTTCGCCAGCCGCCTCGCTGCCGCGCGCGATGGCGGCACCGCCCATGCCAGCTTCGTCATCGGCGGTGCCGACGGCTTGAGCGAGGCGATCCGCGACCGCGCCGACATCACGCTCGCCTTCGGCGCGCTCACCCTGCCGCACCAGATCGTGCGCGCGCTCGTGCTGGAGCAGGTCTACCGGGCGATGACGATCCTCGCCGGGCACCCCTATCATCGCGTATGACTCGCGCTTAGCCGATGATTCGCACCGCGCTCCCCCGTCTGGGCCTAGCTGCCGCCCTGCTCCTCGGCACGGCATCGCCGTTGCTCGCCCAGAGCGCCCCGCCCGATCCGGACGCCTTCCAGCGCGAGGCGATGCAGAAGCTCGTCGAGAAGCAGGCGCGCGAGGCCGAGCTGAAGGCCATCGAGCAGCGCCTCGACGGCAATATCGAAGTCCGCCGCAAGCTCGAAGGCGAGATCGCCGCGATCCGCGCCGACCGCGCCGCGCTCAACAAGGCCCTGCTCGACACGACGGCCCGCACCCAGGCTGGCGAAGAGAAGCTCGGCGACCTCGAGAAGCGGCTCGCTCTGTCGCAATCCAGCGAGGCGGCGATCCGCCGCTCGCTCGAGAGCCGGCGCGGGCTGATCGCCGAGGTGCTGGCGGCGCTTCAGCGCATCGGCCGGCGCCCGCCGCCGGCCGTGCTGGTCAGGCCCGAGGATATTCTCGAGGCGGTCAGGGCCTCGATGCTGCTCGGCGCCGTGGTGCCGGACCTGCGGCAGGAGGTCGAGATTCTCGGCACCGACCTCGCCGAGCTGGTGCGGCTGCGCGACAACATCGCCGCGGAAAAGACCCGGATCGGCGCGGAGATGGAGCAGCTCGCGGCCGAGCGCCAGCGCCTGGCATCGCTGATCGAGGCAAGGCGCGAGCGCGAGGCCAGCGCGGCCAAGGATGTCGATGCGCAGAAGGCGCTGGGCGACCAGCTCGCCGGCCAGGCGCGTTCGATGCGCGACTTCGTCGAGAAGATCGAGAAGGAGATCTCCGTCGCGAGCAAGGCGGCGGAGGCGGCCCGCCAGGCGATCGAGCAGGAAACCCGCGAGCAGCGCGAACGCATGACCGCGCTCGCCTTCAAGGACCCGGCCCGGCTCGCCCCCAAGATCGCCTTCGCCGACGCCCGCGGCCTGCTCTCGCTGCCCGCCGCGGGTTCACGATTGCGTGGTTTTGGCGATCCGGATGGCGCCGGCGGCACCACGCGCGGGATTTCACTGGAAACCCGTCCCGGCGCCCTAGTTTCGGCGCCTTCTGACGCTTGGGTGGTTTATGCGGGTCCGTTCCGCTCTTTCGGGCAGCTCTTGATCCTGAATGCCGGCGGCGGATACTACATATTGCTGGCAGGAATGCAGCGCATCGATGTCGCCCTCAACCAGTTCGTGCTCGCCGGCGAGCCGGTTGCGGTGATGGGCGAAACATCGGAAGCTGCGGCGACGACAGTAGGAGTGGGAACCGGCCAGCCGGTCCTGTATATAGAATTCAGAAAAGACGGTGTTTCGGTCGATCCGACGCCGTGGTGGACGAAATCGCAAGGCGAAAAGGTTCGCGGATGATGCGCAAGGTTTCTCTCGTTCTCGCCGGCGCCATCATGGGCGCGGGCCTGACCGGACTGGCTACCCAGACGCGGTTGTTGAGTTCGACCAGCGCCGTCGCCGCCTCGGCCGAGGTCTATCGCAGCCTCAACCTGTTCGGTGACATCTTCGAGAAGATCCGCACCGACTATGTCGACAAGCCCGACGAGCAGAAGCTGATCGAGGCCGCCATCAACGGCATGGTCTCCTCGCTCGACCCGCATTCCTCCTATCTCGACGCCAAGTCCTTCCGCGAGATGGACACCGACATGCGCGGCCAGTTCGGCGGCCTCGGCATCGAGGTGACCATGGAGGACGGCGTCCTCAAGGTCGCCAAGCCGATCAAGGACACGCCTGCCTCCAAAGCCGGCATCCTCGCCAACGACATCATCCGCCAGATCGACGGCACCGAGGTGAAGGGGCTCTCCCTCACCCAGGCGGTCGACAAGATGCGCGGCCTGATCAACACCCAGGTGACGCTGAAGGTCGAGCGCCCCGGCAAGACGGAGCCGCTGGACTTCACCCTGACCCGCCAGACCATCGTCGTTCCGGCGGTTGAGGAGCGCGTCGAGGGCGACATCGCCTATATCCGCATCGGCACCTTCTCCGAGCAGACCTATGACGGCCTGCGCAAGGCGATCGACAAGACCACCAGCGAGATCGGCGCCGACAAGCTCAAGGGCTACATCATCGACCTGCGCAACAACCGCGGCGGGCGCCTCGACCAGTCCGTGCTGGTCTCCGACGCCTTCCTCGAGCGCGGCCGCATCGTCTCGACCCGCGGCCGCAACGCCGAGGAGACGCAGGTCTTCAACGCCAAGTCGGGCGACCTCACCAAGGGCAAGCCGGTCGTCGTGCTGATCAACGGCTCGTCCGCCTCGGCGGCCGAGATCGTCGCCGGCGCCCTGCAGGACCACAAGCGCGCCACGCTGATCGGCACACGCTCCTTCGGCAAGGGCTCGGTGCAGACCGTGATCCCGCTCGGCTCGAATGGCGGCCTGCGCCTGACCACGGCGCGCTACTACACCCCGTCGGGCAATTCGATCCAGGCCAAGGGCATCACGCCGGACATCGAGGTGCTGCAGGACATCCCGGCCGAGCTCAAGGACAAGCTCGTCGACAACAAGGGCGAAGCCGCACTCAAGGGCCATCTCAAGGCCGGCGAGGGCGAGGAACAGTCCGGCTCGAGCTCCTATGTCCCGAACGATCCCAAGAAGGACACGCAGCTCATCGCGGCGATCGACCTGCTTCACGGCGTGAAGAAGGATGCCGCCGCGCTCGCCCAGAAGCCGGCCGAGACCCCGGCCGCAACGCCCGCTCCCGCTCCGGCCGCCCCCGCGGCGCCGGCCACGCCGGAAGCGCCCAAGCCCTGACGAGCGGCCCCGAGCGCGCCTCGGGGCTCGACGGCGGGCGGCTAAGACGACAAGACTAGCGCGCGGACCACTGATTCGGGTCCGCGTCGCAATCTGTTAGGACGGCTGACCTTTGGCCGGAATGCCGCTCACGGACCTCAACCGGCCGCTCGGCCAGGACAAGCCTGCGCGCGCGAACAGGCCGTGGGGGCGTTGGCTTGCGACCGCCGCGGCCGGTTTGGTCGGCACCGTGCTTCTCGGCCTCCTCCTCGTCGTCGCCCTGCGCCGCGATCCCGATGGTGGCGAACCCATGGCCGTCGCGAGCATCGAGAAGCGCGCCGCACCGCCGGTCGCCGTCTCGGCCGGCCCGGACCCCGGGACCAATCCCGGTCCGCGCGGCCCCGCCAGCGCCGCGCAGCTCGAGAGCAATGCGGGCGTCACCGTCTACCGCCCGGATTCGGACGCACCCGGCGCCATCGTCATCACCGTTCCCGACGACGCCGGCCCGATCAAGCTCGCCCCCGCCCCCGATAACCGCCTCGTCGAGCGCACGCGCTACGGCCTGCTGCCGAAGACCGCACCGGACGGCGCCACCCCGGCGCAGATCTACGCCCGCCCGCTCGGCCCGGCCCCCGCGACCAAGCCGGCCGGACGGGTCGCGCTGATCGTCGGCGGCCTCGGCATCAGCCAGAGCGGCACGTCGGATGCGATCACGCGCCTGCCACCGCAGGTCTCGCTCGCCTTCGCGCCCTATGGCACCGAGCTGGAGCGCACCGTCCAGCGCGCCCGCGGCGAGGGGCACGAGGTCCTGCTCCAGCTCCCGATGGAGCCCTTCGACTATCCCGACAACGATCCCGGCCCGCATACGCTGCTGACCGGCCCGAAGTCGTCCGACAATCTGGACAAGCTGCACTGGTCGCTCGGCCGCTTCACCGGCTATGTCGGCATCATCAACTTTCTCGGCGGCCGGCTGACGGCGGATGAAGGCGCCCTCTCGCCGATCCTGCGCGATCTCGCCGGGCGCGGGCTCCTGGTCGTCGATGATGGCTCCTCGGCGCGCAGCCAGCTCGCGCCGGCAGCCAGCCGCGCCCAGATCCCGGCGCTCAGGATCGACCGGACCATCGACACGGTGGCGCGCGCCGACGCCATCGACAAGGAGCTCGCCAATCTGGAAGCGATGGCGCGCGACCAGGGCATCGTCGTCGCGGCGGCAAGCGCCCTGCCCGTCTCGATCGAGCGGATCGCGCAATGGGCGCAATCCCTCGAAGCCAAGAAGATCGCGATCGTGCCGGTGAGCGCCGCGCGGGGTTTCCGCAACCCCAAGAGCACAGGCTCGCTCGGCCCAGGCTCGCGCCCCGCAGGCTCTCTCCCGACCGGATCTCCGCGATGACCGACGACGCCCCCGAAGGCTACCGCCCCTGCGTGGGTCTCGCCCTGTTCAATGCCGAAGGCCTCGTCTTCATCGGCCGGCGCGCCGACAAGACCAAGCGCGAGCATGTCGCCCCCGGCCATGCCTGGCAGATGCCGCAAGGCGGCATCGACAAGGGCGAGACGCCGCTGGAAGCCGCCCGGCGCGAATTGCAGGAGGAGACCAACATCACCTCCGTCGAGCTCCTGGCCGAGGCGCCGGGTTGGCTGAGCTACGATCTGCCGGTCGATATCGGCCAGGAGGCCTGGAAAGGCCGCTGGCGCGGCCAGGCGCAGCGCTGGTTCGCCTTCCGCTTCACCGGCTCCGACAGCGAAATCGACATCCTCACGCCCGCCGGCGGCCACAAGGCCGAGTTCGACGCCTGGCGCTGGGCCCCGCTTGCCGAGACGCCGGAGCTGATTATCCCCTTCAAGCAGGGCGTCTACCGTCAGGTCGTCCGCCATTTCGCCCCCTTCGCGAAGGCCGGAACCGCAACCGCCTGACCGCCCACGGCGGCTGCCCTCGCATCTTCGAACTGTTCCAATTTTGCATATGGAACAAAGAGTTGAGCGGAATTCCCGGCGCGCCTAGATTGCCCGGATCCGGCGCTGCCGTGATGCCTGCCCTTCCGGAGACGACATGATGACCGAACGTTTCAGCGAGACCTTGCGGCAGGCGAGCGAGCCGCTCTGGTCGCAGGCGACGGAGCATCGCTTCGTGCGCGAGCTGCTCTCCGGAACGGTCTCCGACGCCGTGATGGCGCGCTACCTGATCCAGGACCACCGCTTTCTCGACGCCTTCCTCACCTTGCTCGGCGCGGCCGTCGCCACCACCGACAGCTTCGAGGCGCGGCTGCGCTTCGGCCGTTTCATCGGCATGGTCTCAGGCGAGGAGAACACCTATTTCCTGCGCGCCTTCGAGGCGCTCGGCGTGACCGCCGCCCAGCGCGAGCAGCGCCCGGACACGCAGGCCACGGCCGGCTTCAAGGCGATCATGCGGGACGCCGCCGCGACCCGCTCCTACGCCGCCGCTCTGGCCGTCCTGAACGTGGCGGAGTGGCTCTATCTCGACTGGGCGACGAAGGCCACGGCGCCGCTGCCGCAGAACTTCGTCCATGCCGAATGGATCACCCTGCACGACAATCCCGACTTCCGCGATTTCGTCGCCTTCCTGCGCGCCGAACTCGACCGCGTCGGCCCGGCCGAAGAGGCGCTGAGCCGCGATTTCTTCCTGCGCGCGGTCGCGCTTGAACTGGCCTTTTTCGACTCCGCCTATGAGCACTGAGATGGATCTCTTCGCGCGATTGAAGGCCGCAGCCAGCAGCGACTGGCAATCTTACGTCGATCACGACTTCGTCCGCCGGATGGGCGCAGGCACCCTGCCGCAGGAGGCCTTCCGCGACTACCTCGTCCAGGATTATCTCTTCCTGATCCAGTTCGCGCGCGCCTATGCGCTGGCGATCTACAAGGGCCGCAGCCTCGCCGATATGCGCGCCGCCAAGGCGGGCCTCGACGCCATCCTCGATGTCGAGATGGATCTGCATGTCCGGCTCTGCGGGCGCTGGGGCCTCTCGCCCGAGGCGATCGAAGCCGCGCCGGAGCATCAGGCCACCATCGCCTATACCCGCTTCGTGCTCGATTGCGGCATGGCGGGCGACCTGCTCGACCTGCATGTCGCGCTTGCCCCTTGCGTCATCGGCTATGCCGAGATCGGCCGCAATCTGGCACCGGACGGCGCCGGGGCGCTTGCCAACCATCCCTATCGCGACTGGATCGGCGAATATGCCGGGGAGACCTATCAGCAGGTCGCCGCAGAAGCCCGCCGCCATCTCGACGATCTCGCCGCGCGCGCGATGACCGAGCGCCGCTTCGCCGAGCTCACCGCCCTCTTCGCCAAGGCCTCGCGGCTGGAGGCCGATTTCTGGCAGATGGCGCTGACCGAGACCGGAAGCTGAATCCTATCCGTGCATGGCGGAGAGGAGGCGGATGATCCAGTAGAACTGATAGACGAGGTGGGTGATAGCGATCGCGATCTGCAGGCGGCGATCCGCCCAGATGCTGCCGACGACGCAGAAGGCCAGCCCGATCGGCACCTGCAGCAGATAATCACCGCTGAGCTGGCTCCAATGGTCGAGCCCCTTGATCAGCGTGTCGACGACGTCGAGCAGGAAGGCGACGGCGAGCAGCCCGAAGAACCAGCGCCGCCGCTTGATGAAGAAATCCTCGTAGCCGGCATATTCCGCGATCGAATCCGGGAAGAGCAGCGCCGCGAGCAGATAAAGCACGACGGCATAGCCGATCAGGAACAGGAAGACGCCGAAGCTCCAGCTCGGGATCCGCGACAGCGCGAACTCCCACCACCAGAACAGCGCCAGTTCGAGCAGGATCGAGCCGACCCAGAGCATGTGCAGCAGCGAGACGCGATTGCGGCCGGGATGCTGGATGAAGCCGGCAATGCCCAGGAGCATGCGGGTGATGCCGAGGCCGATCACCATGCCCATGACGATGCGGACATGGGAGAACAGCTCTTGCGGCGCGACGGTATCCATGCCCCCTGCATAGCTTGCCGGAAACCTGACGCCTAGATCGCCGCGCGCCCTGCCGGGCGCGATAACGGCGATCCATCTGCCTGGTGTGGCATCGGATGGTTCGGGAAAAGCGGATTTCGCCGTCCGGCCCGATGCCATGGCCGAGCCGATTCCCAGATGGGAACAGGAGGGTAAAATGGCGTCCCGGAAGGGATTCGAACCCCTGACCTACGGTTTAGGAAACCGTTGCTCTATCCTGCTGAGCTACCGGGACGCACGAAACTCCCTGTAGCATAACCACGATGACGGTGAAGCCCCTTCTTCTCGGCCTGTGGCTCCTCGGCGCCCTGCCGCTTGCCGCCCGCTCGGCCACGCCCTGCGGCGTCGAGGCGGTCGAGACGGTGCCGGCACGCCTCTCGGGCTTCGACGCCGCCGGCGATCCGCTCCTGGCCGATGGCCGCGCCTTGCGGCTGGTCGGCCTGGCACCTCGCCAGGATGCGGCGGAGGATGCCCGTTTCCGATCCGGGCTCGCGCCCTTTCTCGGCCGCGACATCCTGCTTGCGATCACCGGCGAGAAGGATCGCTGGGGTCGCTGGCCGGCCCGCCTCTTCGTCGAGGCCGCGCCCGGTGCCGGGCGCGAAGAGATCGCGCAACTGCTCCAGAAGAGCGGCGCCGCCCTGCCCTTGGCAGAAGCGCAGGTAGCGCGTTGCGCGCCCGGCCCCACCGCGATTCAGACAAAGGTAACCTCTGCCTCGCAAGTTTTGCCGCCGGCGGCCCAAGGTTTGACGCCGCTGGCGATCGACGGTCATGATCTCGCCGCCGTCAAGGGGCAGGAGGGGCGCTACGTCATGCTGGAAGGCCGGATCGCGTCCGTGGGCGAGCGCTCGCAGCGGACCTATCTGAACTTTTCGCGCCGGCCCGGGGAGGCGGCCTCGATCGTTCTGTCACGCAAGCTCTGGCGCGAACTGAAGGAGGCGGGCTGGACCCCGGCTGCACTCGGCGGTAAACGCCTGCGAGCCTATGGCGTGCTCGCGGGCCGCGGTGGCCTTCTGCTCGAAGTCACCTCGCACGCCGCGCTGGAACTGATCGACTGAGGGATGCGGAAAGTCTGGCCAACACGGTTCGCAGGACGGGGCAAGCGGCTCGGCGCCCTTGCCCTCGCGCTGCTGCTCGCCGGGTGCTTCGGCGACCAGACCTCCGTGCTGCCGGCCAGCATGTCGGGCGACGGCGAGATCGCGCCGCGCATCAGCCCCGTCCAGCGCGCCTCCGACCAGGAGCATCAGCGCCTGCTCGCGGCCTTCGGCGGGGAATATCGCGCGCCGCGCACCAAGGCCGCGCTCGACGACATCGTCCAGCGCCTCGCCAAGACCAGCGACGGCCAGATCGGCGCCTATGAGATCACCATCCTGAACTCGCCGGCGGTCAACGCCTTCGCTCTGCCCAACGGCCGGCTCTACGTCACGCGCGGCCTGCTGGCGCTCGCCAACGACACCTCCGAGATTGCCTCGGTCCTCGCCCATGAGATCGGGCACGTTACCGCCCAGCATGCGGTCCAGCGCGCCGAGAAGGAGGCGGAATCGGCCCTGGTCAACCAGGTCGTCTCGCAGGTGCTGAAGGATCCGAACCAGAGCGCCGCGGTCCAGGCGGGCTCGAAGCTCTCCCTCGCCCGCTTCTCGCGCCAGCAGGAATTCGAGGCCGACAAGATCAGCGTCACCAGCCTCGCCCGCGCCGGATACGACCCTTACGGCGCGAGCCGCTTCCTCAACACGCTCGGCCGCAACACTGCCTTCCGCAACAGCGGGCAGCAGCAGCAGAGCGCGGAGGACAAGCGCCTCGACATGCTCGCGACCCATCCGCAGACGCCGGAGCGCATCGCCGCCGTCACCGCCGCCGCGCGCCAGATCGCCGCGCCGGGCCTGGGCGAGCACGATGCCGGCCGCTGGCTGACCGCCATCGACGGCCTCGCCTATGGCGACGATCCGCGCGACGGCGTGGTGCGCGGCCGGCGCTATGTGAACAGCTCGCTGCGCATCTCCTTCTCGGCGCCGGACGGCTTCAGCCTCGAAGCGGCGCAGGACATGGTCATCGGCGTCAGCGCCAATGGCGCGCAGGCCCTGCGCTTCGACTCCGTGACGCTCAAGCCCGACCAGACGCTCGAATCCTATGTCGCGGCCGGTTGGATCGAGGGTGTCGAGACAACCGGAATCGAGAAGATCGAGATGGGCGGGCAGCCCGCCGTCATCGCCCATGGCAAGGGCACGGATTGGACGTTCCGTCTGGCGGCCGTGCAGTTCGGCGACCGCGTCTACCGCTTCATCCTGGCAGCGCGCGGCGCCGCCGATCCGGAACGCCCGATGCGCAGCATCGTCGAGAGCTTCCGGGCCCTGACGCCGGCCGAGGCGCAGACCGCCCGGCCGCTGCGCATCCGTATCGTCAACGCGGCGCCGGGCGACACGGTGGCGAGCATGGCGGAGCGCATGCCGGAGCAGGACCGGCCGGCCGAGCTCTTCCAGCTCCTGAACGGGTTCGACCGCGCCGCCGCGCTCACACCCGGCCAGCGCTACAAGGTCATCGGCGAGTAGCGGGCGCCTTCACCCGTCATTGCGAGGGCTCGGCAAACAAAAAACCCGGCGGTCGCCCGCCGGGTTCGCATTCCGGGATCCGACAGGAACGGCTCAGGCCGCTTCTTCCTGCAGATCGTCGTTGTCGCCTTCGAGCTCGGCATCCGCCTCGACGGCCTCGCCCTTGCCGACCCGGCGCGGCGACTTGGCGAGCTGGCCCTCGATCTTCTTGAGCGCCTCGATCTCGGTGACGTCGTCGACGACCGCGATCTCGCGAACCATGCGGTCGAGGGCGGCTTCATAGAGCTGGCGCTCGGAATAGGACTGCTCGGGCTGGGCCTCGGAGCGATAGAGATCGCGCACCACCTCGGCGATGGCGACGAGATCGCCCGAATTGATCTTCGCCTCGTATTCCTGCGCGCGGCGCGACCACATGGTGCGCTTGACGCGGGCGCGGCCGGTGAGAGTGGTCAGCGCCTTGGCGACGGCTTCGGCATCGGCGAGCTTGCGCAGCCCGACGCTGATGGCTTTGGCGGTGGGAACGCGCAGGGTCATCTTGTCCTTGGCAAAGCTGACCACGAACAGCTCGAGCTTGAAGCCGGCGACTTCCTGCTCTTCGATCGCCGTGATCTGTCCGACGCCATGGGACGGATAGACGACGTATTCGCCCGTCTTGAAACCCTGGCGCACAGCAGCTTTCTTCACCGTAGACATGCCGTTACGACTCCTGACCGGCCCGCCGTGGCGGGCGCGCGATGATCCGTCCCCGTCCGGATGGCCGGGGACATTCCGCCTGACGCGACGCGGTGATGCGGCGCTTCACGCTCCCTCAGTCGATTGGTTCATCTCGCCCACAGAAGCGAACAACGGATTGTTCCGGCGAAAAGCCGCCGGCCCTTCATGTTGCACGCGATCTTTGGGAACGCCCCGTTTGTGAAAACCTCGCAGGGGGCATGCGGAACGAATTCGACTGAGTTTGTGTGTAGCACAAAAAACACGCCGAATCAAAGGTAAACGCGGGCAACCATCCGCCGCCATGCGCGCGGCACGGTCATGGTTAACGCAGAACGGACCGTCCGAAGCGGCGAAAATCAGTCGCCTTCGCCCGGTTCGGGCGAGAACATCTCGAGCTTGCCGGCGACCCCGTCGAACGCCTTCGCATCGGCCGGGGCGTCCTTCTTCTGCGTGATGTTCGGCCAGCTCGCAGCGTATTTGGTGTTGAGCTGCAGCCAGCTTTCGAGGCCGGGCTCGGTGTCGGGCTTGATCGCTTCGGCCGGGCATTCCGGTTCGCAGACGCCGCAATCGATGCATTCGTCGGGGTGGATGACGAGCATGTTCTCGCCTTCATAGAAGCAGTCGACCGGGCAAACCTCGACGCAATCCATGTACTTGCACTTGATGCAGTTCTCGGTGACCACATAGGTCATGGGCCGGCCCTTCCAACACTTCTAAACAACCTCATAAACCCCCGACAGGCGCAGGTTTCAAGATTGTTTTCGCCGGGCTCGGCAGAAGACTTTGCCCTTCCGGCATCCACTGGGAGAAATTCGTTCGCCGCATGGCCGCATATCGATCCTGCGGGCGATAGCGGCCGGATTTAGTCGCCTCCCTCGCCCTCCGCAAGAGAGGGATCGTCGCCGCCTTCGTCGAGGCGCTCATAGAGGAGCCTCGCCGTCTCGAACGGGCCCCGGCGCTCGGCGAAGGCCAGGATCCGCACGACGACGGTGGCGTGCGGCAAGGCGAGCGTCAGCACGTCCCCCAGCTTGAGCCCCTGTGCGGGGTTCTCGGCGCGCCGCCCCGCAATGCGGACATGGCCGTCTTCCACCAGACGCACGGCCGCCGGCCGCGTTCGCGCGAAGCGCGCGAAGCAGAGCCATTTGTCGAGGCGTTGACGATGCTCCCGCAACGGCTACGCCTCCCCGGGTCCTAGGTCTTGCTGCCTTCGAGCTGCGCCTTGAGCGCGGCCAGCTTGGCGAAGGGCGAATCGGGATCGGGCTCGCGATTGGCCGGGCGCGGGCGCTGCGGCTGCTGGAAGCGCTCTCCCCCACGCTCCTCGCGGCGCGGGCCGCCGGGGCGACCGTCGCGCTTGAAGTCGGGGCGCGGGCCGCGACCGCCCTCGGGGCGACCCTGCCGCGGCTGATCCTCGCGACGCGGACGCTCATCGGAGCGCGGACGCTCGTCACGGCGGGGGCGCTGATCCTGGTTCGGACGTTCCTGGCGCTGAGCGGCACCCTCGCCCACTGCCGCGGCAGCCGGACGATTCTCGGGCCGCCCGTCGCGACGCGAGCCGCCGGGGCGCCCCTCGCGCTGCGGACGGTCACCGCCACGGCGCTCGCCCTCGCGGCGCGGGCCGTCCTGCCGGCCGCGCTGAGCATGCTCGGGCCGGCGCCCACCCTGGTGGCGATGCGGCCGCCAGATCTCGATGAGCTCGGGCTCGGCCGGCGCGGCTTCGGCAGCGGTTTCGGCCTCCGCGGCTGCATCCGCAACCTCAGCCGACGGCGCGGCAGGCAGGGCCGAGAGCGCATCGGCCGGCACGGGCTCGCGCACCGCGTCGAGCTCGGTTTCGGTGAGGATAGGCGTATCCGCCGTCTCGACGGCGGGCGCTTCGGAGACACGCGTCTCGCCCTCCGCCAGCGCACCCTCGTTCAGGGCCTCGGCCGGTTCGACGACGGCAGCGGCTTCCTCGGAAGCGTCCGCCGACACCGCGCCATCGGCCGGCACGGCCTCGTCGGCAGCGGCCCCGACCGGCGTCTCGCCGGCAGCGTCATCGGCCGTCTCGTCGCTCGCCTTCGCCTCGACCGGCTTGGCCGGCTCGGTGGCGGCCGGCGGCGGCGCCAGCGGCACGGTGATCGCGGGGCCCGGACGCTTCACCGAGACATAGCCGAGCGAGCGCAGGATCGAGGCGAAATCCTCGCCGGCGCAGCCGACGAGCGAGGTCATCGCGCCGGTGACGACGAAGCCGTCCTGATCGGCGCTGCCGGCCGGCGGCGTGCCCTGCGTGGCGCCGGGACGATAGGCG
This sequence comes from Allobosea sp. OAE752, assembly GCF_050433265.1. NCBI lineage: Bacteria > Pseudomonadati > Pseudomonadota > Alphaproteobacteria > Hyphomicrobiales > Alloboseaceae > Allobosea > Allobosea sp. OAE752. The sequence goes on along the minus strand of NZ_JBNPXO010000006.1, from coordinate 84,591 downwards.
ATCGCCGGGCGGATCAGGTCCGCGAGGCGTTCCAGAATGTCGACGCGCACCGCCCGCTCGCCGCAGACGCGATAGCCCGCCGCCCGGTAGAGCCCCTTCGGCACGGCCTTGTCGACCGGGAAGGAGGTGCGGCCGGACGCCGCGAGATGGGCGATGTCGTCGAGCCCCGCCGTCTCCGGTCCGCCATGCTTCAGCGCCCAGAGCTGGGCGGCGAGCGCACGCGGCGCCGGCTTCAGCAGGGCGGGCATGTAGATGTGGAAGGCCCCGAAGCGGATGCCGAGCTGGCGCAGCGCCGCCCGGCCCTCCTGATCGAGCGCCTTCATCTCCTCGCCGACCTTCGAACGCTCGAGCACGCCGAGCGCCTCGGCCGTCTGGTAGGCGATGCCGCGAGCGATGCCAGCGACGTTCTCGGCCGCCTCCAGGATCTGGATCGCGCCGAGCAGGCGGGTGACGTGATTCTTCAGCCAGAGCGTGAGGCGCGCCTCGACCTGCTCGCGCGCAGCCCCGTTGAGATGCTCCTCGACCAGCAGGCGAAGCCGCGGCTCCAGCACCTTCTCGCCGGCGACGAGGCGCGCCACAGGCTCGCCCGTCCAGCGCACGAGCCCGTCATGCGAGAGCAGGAAGGCGTCGTCGCCCGCCAGCACGACGCGCGCGGCCCGGGCCTCGATCTCGGAACCGAGCGCCTTCATGGCCGCGAGGTTCAGAGCCTTGACCTCCGACCCGCCCGCCTTCGGGTCCGCCGTGAAGCGGAAGCCCTGCAGCATTCCCACATGCTGGCCCTCGACGAGCACGTCGCCCGTCGCAGTGACCTCAGCCTCCAACATCGCATTCTCCCGCAAGCGGCGCATCAGGACACTGGTGCGCCGATCGACAAATCGGTGGGCCAGACGCTCATGCAGAGCATCCGACAGCTTGTCCTCTACAAGACGCGCCATGCCCTGCCAATGCTCAGGATCAGGTAACCAGTCGGGCCGGTTGGCGACATAGGTCCAGGTCCGGACCTGCGCGATGCGGGCGGAGAGCGTGTCGATCTCGCCATCGGTGCGGTCGAGCGAGCCGAGTTGCGCCGCATACCAGTCGGCATCGAGCCGGCCATGGCGCATCAGCCTGAGATAAAGCGTCGTCGCCAGATCGGCATGCTGCATCGGCGAGATCTTGCGGTAATCGGGCAGGCCGCAGACCTCCCAGAGCCGCTCCACCGCAGCCCGGCCATGCGCCAGCGGCGCGATGTCGGGGTCCCTGGCCAGGATTTCCAGCGTCGTCATGTCCTCGGCGATCAGCGCCCGCGTCAGCCCCTGCTCGGAAGGCTGGATGTTCAGCGTGTCTAGGAGGCCGCCGACCGAGCGCAGGTCGAGATCGGAATTGCGCCACTGCATCTGGCGGATCGGCTCGAAGCGGTGATTCTCGATCGCATCCACCAGCTCAGCGTCGAAGGGCGGGCAGCGCCCGCTGGTGCCGAAGGTGCCGTCGCGCAGATGCCGCCCGGCCCGGCCGGCGATCTGGCCGAACTCGGCCGGGTTGAGCTTGCGGAAATGATGGCCGTCGAATTTCTTGTCCGCCGCGAAGGCGATGTGGTTGACGTCGAGATTGAGCCCCATGCCGATCGCGTCGGTGGCGACGAGATAATCGACATCGCCGGACTGGTAGATCTCGACCTGGGCATTGCGCGTACGCGGTGACAACGCCCCCAGCACGACCGCCGCCCCGCCCTTCTGCCGGCGGATCAATTCGGCGATGGCGTAGACCTCCTCCACCGAGAAGGCGACGATCGCCGAGCGCGGCGGCAGACGGGTGATCTTGCGGTCGCCGGCGAAGGTGAGCTGCGACAGGCGTGGGCGCGTGACGACATTGACGCCCGGCATGAGCTGCTCGATCAGCGGACGCATCGTCCCGGCACCGATCAGCATCGTCTCGGCCCGGCCGCGCCGGTTCAGGAGCCTGTCGGTGAAGACATGGCCGCGGTCGAGATCGGCGGCGAGCTGGATCTCGTCGATCGCGACGAAATCGACGGCGAGATCGCGCGGCATCGCCTCGACGGTGCAGACCCAGAAGCGCGGCCGCTCCGGCTTGATCTTCTCCTCGCCGGTGACGAGGGCGACGGCCTCCGGCCCGACCTTGTCGACGACCCGTTGATAGACCTCGCGCGCCAGCAGGCGCAGCGGCAGGCCGATCATCCCGGTGGGATGGGCGACCATGCGCTCGATGGCGAGATGGGTCTTGCCGGTATTGGTGGGTCCGAGCACCGCGGTGACGCTGTTGGCGCGGGCGGCGGGAGGCAACGAACGAAAGAGCTGCAAGGCGAAGGGCCGATCATCTCGTCCATCCGGGCGACACCAGCTCGACGCGAGCCTCAGCCGTCCGGGCGGGTGCGTGAACTGAAATCAGGAACGGGTCTCGTCGGAACGACTCCGGCAGGAAGAACTCCGGCAAGAACGACTCCGGAACGAAGCAAGCCCGAATCGCTGACTCCCGGAGAATCGGGGTTTGTTCCCCTCGCCGGGCCGGAAGCCCGCCGACAAACGCAATACCGGCATCGCCCGCCCTCTTGCCAACCCGAAAACTGGACGACGAGGCCGTCCGGCACAGTTCCTATTTAAGGCTTTCCGGCGCGGAAACGAGAGGCAATCGACATCGAGCTCCACCCGATGAAAACGCACGGTCATCCCCGACAAGCGGCAAAGCCGCGCCGATCCGGGATGACGGCCGCTGTTCTGGCCGGCTGAAGCTTCACATCGCCAGACCGCCTCAATGGCGGGCGTGATCGCATTGGCCGTGATCGGCCAGCGCCTCGATGATGGCGCAATCGCAGGCGGCGACGCCGCCCGAGCAGGTGGTCGCGATCCGCTCCAGCTCCTTTTCCAGCGAGCGCAGCCTGGCGATCTTGTCGCGCACCTCTTCGAGATGACCGGCGGAGATCGCATGCGCCTCGTCGCAGGCCATGCCGGGCGTGTCGGAGAGCCTGAGCAGCGTGCGAATATTGTCCACCGCGAAGCCGAGATCGCGCGCATGCTTGATGAAGGCGAGCCGCTCGGCATGACGCCGGCCATAACGGCGCTGGTTGCCCTCGGAACGCTCCGGCGGCGGCAAAAGCCCGACCTGCTCGTAATAGCGGATGGTCTCGACCTTGACGCCGGTGCGCTCCGCCAGCGCGCCGATGGGCATCACGCGTTCGAGTCGTGCCGTCGCAGCCATCGCAACCTCCAAAGCTATAGTTTCTGGAGCTTTAGATAGATGGCCGCGCGCCGCTGACAAGGGCATCCCGGCCCCGGAACGACGTCGCGGCTCAGGCGACGCCCATCGCCAGCAGGTCGTGGACATGGACGAGCCCGACCGGCCGCTCCTGTTCGTCCACGACGATCAGCGCGGTGATCCGGCTGCGATTGACCAGCTCCAACGCTTCGACGGCGAGCGCATCCGGGCCGATGCGACGGGGATTCAGCGTCATGATATCGCGCGCCCTGAGCGCGGCACCACCTGCCATCGTCGCCTTGCGGCGCAGATCACCATCGGTGACCACGCCCGCAAGCTTGCCATCGATATCCATCACGATCGCACAGCCGAAGCCCTTGGCTGATATCATCGCGATGACATCGGGCAGCAAGGTATCGAGCCCCACGAGCGACAGCTCCGCGCCGCGATGCATGATGCTCTCGACCGTCTTGAGCTGCGCGCCGAGCTTGCCGCCGGGGTGGTAGACGAAGAAATCCTGCCGCGAGAAGCCGCGCGCCTCCAGCAGCGCCACCGCCAGCGCATCGCCGAGTGCGATCTGCATGGTGGTCGAGGTGGTCGGCGCGAGCCCGTTGGGGCAGGCCTCGGTCGCCTTGGGCAGGATCAGCGCGACATCCGCCTCCTTGCCGAGCGTGCTCTCGGGATTCGCGGTGAAGGCGATCAGCCCGACGCGGAAGCGGCGGGTATAGCCGACGAGCGCGGCAAGCTCCGCCGTCTCGCCCGACCAGGACAGCGCGATCACCACATCCTCCGGCCTGACCATGCCGAGATCGCCATGACTCGCCTCGGCCGGGTGGACGAAATGGGCGGGCGTGCCGGTCGAGGCCAGGGTCGCGGCGAGCTTGCGCCCGACATGGCCGGACTTGCCCATGCCGGAGACGATCACGCGGCCGCTCGCGGCCAGGATCATCGCGACGGCCTCGGTGAAGGGCTGCCCGAGCCCGTCGGCGAGGGCGGCATGGAGCGTGTCGAGCCCGGCCCGTTCCGTGGCGATGGTGCGGAGCGCCGAGGCGCGGATGTTTTCGGTCATGGCGCGCGCTCTAGCACGGGGCGATGCGGGATTTCCACCGCCGCGGCGATCGCGGCCGGCGCGTTGACGGCTCCTTAACCCTGTTCGTTCTAACTGCGTTAACCATGCGCCCTCTGCCGGGCGCGCCAGCCATTGCTGTCACCTGTTGCTGCCCTGGAGCCCCGCGAAGCCCGTGTCAGGCCGCGCCAAGATCCTGCTTCTGTCCGGCTCCGCGCTGGCGGCCCTGGCGCTCGGCTGCCTGCCGGCGGGCGCGCAGCAGGCGCCGCGCGCCGGGCTCAGGACGGGAACGCCGGCTTATGTCGCGCAGCCTCCCGCGCCGCCGGAACAGCCGCTCACGCCCGCCACCCCCGATCCGCAGGCGATCCGCGATCCGGCCTCCCTCGTCCAGGGCCAGCCTTCCGCCATCTCCGGGCGCCAGCCGCCGCGTGCCAGCCGACCGCTGCAGCCGCCGGCCCTGCGCGGCACCACGCAGCGCCAGTTCCGCCCGCCGCAACCGCCTGTCGCGGTCTTGCCCGCGCCGGAAGCGGCCTTGCCGCCTCCCCCGCGCCGGCGCCGCGCGAGCACCGATGACGATCCCTGGGCGCCGCTCGGCCTGCGGCTGGGCGCGGTCACGCTGAAGCCGGCGATCACCGGCTCGACCGGCTACGACACCAACCCGCAGCGCAGCGCCACGCCCGGCACCAAGGGCTCGGTCTTCCAGCGCTACGACGCGGAAGTGGAGGTGCAGTCCGACTGGAACGTGCATGAGCTCAAGGGCAAGCTGCGCGCCGGCTACATGGATTACTTCAGTGACCGGAACGCCTCGCGCCCCGATGCCGAGGGCAATCTCGACCTCAGGCTCGACGCCACGCGCGACACCCACATCCTCCTCGAATCGCGCCTCAAGCTCGACACCCAGCGCCCCGGCTCGCCGGACCTGAACGCCAATGTCCAGGGCCGCCCGCAGGTCTGGCAATATGGCGGCTCGGCCGGCGTGACGCAGGACTTCAACCGCCTGCAGCTCACCTTGCGCGGCTCGGCCGACCGCAGCGACTTCGAGGATGCCAGGCTGACGAGCGGTGCGATCCTCTCCCAGAAGGACCGCAACATGACCGATTACGGCCTGCGCCTACGCGCGGCCTATGAGGTCACGCCCGGCTTCAAGCCCTATGTCCAGGCCGAGATCGACCGGCGCGATTTCGACGAGAAGACCGATTCGAGCGGCTATATGCGCTCCTCCGACGGCATCACCGGCAGCATCGGCTCGACCTTCGAGTTCAGCCAGCAGCTCAAGGGCGAGGTCTCGGGCGGCTACCAGAACCGACGCTACGAGGATAACAGGCTGAAGGACCTGCGCGGCTTCGTCGGCGACGCCTCGATCCTCTGGTCGCCGACCCCGCTGACCACGGTGACGCTGCGCGGCACCGCCCAGCTCGGCGACACCACCATCGCCGGCTCGTCGGGCACGACGATGCGGCGCGCGACGCTGGAGATCGCCCACGCGCTGCGCCGCAACCTCACGCTCACCGGCTTCACCAATTTCAGCCGCACGGAATATGAGGGCCAGGGCCTGCGCGAGGACTACCTGAATGTCGGCGCGCGGATCGAATACAAGCTGACCCGCACCTTCGCGATCCGCGCGAGCTTCACCCATGAGCGGCTGAACTCGACGGCGGTGGGATCGGACTACACCGCGAATGTCTCGCAGGTGGGCTTGAGGGTGCAGTTCTAGTCGCCGCGGCGTCACTCTCGGGCGAAGCGTAGCGGAGACCCGAGAATCTCAGGACGAGAAGGCACTGGTTTCCGAGATGGTCGGGGCAAGCCCGACCATGACGGCAAGCCTCACTCCATCCCCTCCAGCTCGATGATCATCCCCTCGATCATCTTGAGCCCGATCTGCCAGAAGCCCGGATCCTTCGCATCGAGCCCGAAAGGCTTGAGCAATTCGCCATAGGGCTTGCTGCCGCCGGCCGCGAGCAGGGCGAAATAGCGGTCCTGGAAGCCCTCCGCCGCGCTCTGGTAGACGCCGTAGAGCGAGTTCACCAGGCAATCGCCGAAGGCATAGGCGTAGACGTAGAAGGGCGAATGGATGAAGTGCGGGACGTAGCACCAGAACGGCTCGTAGCCGCTCGACAGCCGGATCGCCGGCCCAAGACTTTCCGCCTGAACGCCCATCCAGAGATCGCACAGCGCCTCGGCCGTGAGCTCGCCTTGCCGACGCGCCTCATGGACCCTGCGCTCGAAGGTGTAGAAGGCGATCTGGCGCACGACCGTGTTGATCATGTCCTCGACCTTCGCCGCCAGCATCGCCTTGCGCTGCTTCGGGTCGCTGGTCGTGTCGAGCAGGCGCCGGAAGGTCAGCATCTCGCCGAAGACGCTCGCCGTCTCCGCCAGCGTCAATGGCGTCGGCGCCATCAGGGCGCCGTTGGGTGCCGCCAGCACCTGATGCACGCCATGGCCCAACTCATGCGCCAGCGTCATCACGTCGCGCGGCTTGCCCTGGTAGTTCAGCAGCACATAGGGGTGCGCCGACGGCACGGTGGGATGCGCGAAGGCGCCGGGTGCCTTGCCGGGACGCGGCGGCGCGTCGATCCAGCGCTCGTCGAAGAAGCGCCGGGCGATATCCGCCATCTTCGGCGAGAAGGCGCCATAGGCCGAAAGCACGGTGTCGCGCGCCTCGGTCCAGGGGATGCTGCGCTGCTCGATTTCCGGAAGCGGCGCGTTGCGGTCCCAGAAATCGAGCGCGTCGCGGCCGAACCATTTGGCCTTCAGGCGATAATAGCGGTGCGACAGCCGCGGATAGGCCTCGCGCACCGCTGAAACGAGAGCGTCCACGACCTCGCGCTCGACCCTGTTCGCCAGATGGCGGGAATCCGCGACATCCTCGAATTTGCGCCAGCGGTCGGAGATTTCCTTGTCCTTGGCCAGCGTGTTGGTGATCAGCGCGAAGGTGCGCAGCTCCTTGCGGAAGACCTTGCTCAGCGCCTCCGCCGCCTTGCGGCGCGCCTCGCCATCGGCGTCCTGCAATTTGTTGAGCGTGAGCTCCAGCGTCAGCTCCTCGCCATCGACGTCGAAACGCAGCGAGGCAATGGTCTCGTCGAAGAGGCGGTTCCAGGCGGCCGCGCCCGTCATCGACTTCTCGTGGAACAACGCCTCCAGCCGGTCGTCGAGCTGGTGCGGCTTGTCCTTGGAGAGATCGTCGAGCCAGGGCTTCCAATGCGAGAGCGGCGCCTCGCCGGCGACCTTGGCCAGCAAGTCCGGCTCGATCCGGTTGAGCTCGAGCTCGAAGAACAGCAATTCGGTGACGGCGGCGTTCAGCCTGTCCTGCGTGTCGCCATAGAATTTGGCGCGCTGCGGATCGGTGGTGTCGCCGGAATAGACCAGGCCCGCATAGGCGCCGATCCGCCCGAGCAGGTCGCTCAGGCTTTCATAGGCCTTGACCGCCTCGGCCAGCAGGGCGCTGCCATCGGGCTGCCCCGCCAGCTCCGCGAGCTTGCCGCGATAGCCCGCCGCCAGCGCCTGCGCCTGCGTGAAGGCGCGGTCGAGATCGGTCCGGAAGGCGGCGGAATCGATCCCGGGATAGAGATCGTCCAGGTTCCATTCCGGCAGGTCGCCGAGCGCTTTGTCGGAGGCGACGCCGCCGCCATGCGCCGCCGCCTGGCCGTGAACCGTCTCGCCTCGCATCGTCTGGAAGAACATGCTCTCTCCGTCTCGCGGCATCGGGTATGCCCCCACTTAGGCCAGCATGGGGCCGGGGATCAATCTCGGGCGTTCTGCCGCAGCGCTGATGACGGGCCCGGCCGGCGCGCTTAAACTCCGCTTAACTCTTCTGGCCGACGATGCCCCAGAACGGAACAGGCGATTCCTTTCGGAGCCGAGCCTTTCCGTCCTGTTGCGCCGTCTTTCGAGGTGTCATGACCGCCACCGTTCTCGTCGTCGACGACGATCCCGTCCAGCGCCGCCTGCTCGACGCGATGCTCAAGCGTTTCGGCTACGGCGTCCTGGTTGCGGAGAATGGCGAGGCGGCCGTCGCGCTGATCGCCGGCCCGGATGGCGACGCGATCGACGCGATCGTGCTCGACCTCAACATGCCCGGCCTCGACGGCATGGGCGTGCTCGCCACGCTGCGCGAACGCGAGATCGACAAGCCCGTCATCGTGCAGACGGCGAACGGCTCGATCGAGACCGTGGTCACGGCCATGCGCGCCGGCGCCGTCGATTTCGTGGTCAAGCCCGTCGGCGCCGAGCGCCTCCAGGTTTCGCTCAAGAACGCGCTGAAGCTCGGCGCCCTCGAACACGAATTGCGCCATATCAAGCGCCGCGCCTCCAACACGCTGGGCTTCCGCGACCTCGCGACCAAGAGCCCCGACATGGCCCGCGTCGTGCGCCTGGCCGAACGGGCGGCGAAATCGAACATCCCGATCCTGATCGAGGGCGAATCCGGCGTCGGCAAGGAGGTGCTGGCCCGCGCCATCCAGGGCTCCAGCGACCGCAAGGGCAAGCCCTTCGTCACGGTCAATTGCGGGGCGATCCCGCACAATCTCGTCGAATCCATCCTCTTCGGCCATGAGAAGGGCGCCTTCACCGGTGCCACCGAGCGCCATCTCGGCAAATTCGTCGAGGCCAATGGCGGCACGCTGTTCCTCGACGAGGTCGGCGAATTGCCGCTCGACGCCCAGGTCAAGCTGCTGCGCGCCATCCAGGAGAGCGAGGTCGACCCCGTCGGCGGCAAGAAGTCGGTCAGGGTCGACATCCGCGTCATCTCCGCCACCAACAAGAGCCTGCTCGATCAGGTGAAGCGCGGCGAGTTCCGCGAGGATCTCTACTACCGCCTCAACGTCTTCCCGATCACGCTGCCGCCGCTGCGCCAGCGCCGCGAGGACATTCCCGACCTTGCCCGCGGCTTCCTCGCCCGCTTCGCCGCCGAGGAGGGCAAGAAGCTCAGCGGCATCTCCAGCGAGGCGATGACCCTGATCGCGAGCTATGACTGGGCGGGCAATGTCCGCCAGCTCGAGAACGCCATGTTCCGCGCCGTCGTCCTGGCCGATGGCGGCGAGCTCGGCGTCGCCGAGTTCCCGCAGATCGCGGCGCAGATGGATGGTTACGACGTCCGCATCCCGCCGGCGCCGGCCCAGCTCGGCCCGGCCGATGCGCAGGCCGAAGCCGCTCCCCGCATCATCCACATGCCGGTGCGCGACCCGAACTCGCTCGAGCTCGTCTCCGGCTCCGACATGCGCAAGCTCGACGATCTCGAGCGCGACATCATCACTTTCGCGCTGGCGCATTACCGCGGGCACATGTCCGAGGTCTCGCGCAAGCTCGGCATCGGCCGCTCGACGCTCTACCGAAAGCTCAAGGATTACGGGCTGATCGAGAGCGACGGCCATCCTGAGGAAACCGACGCGGCCTGAGCCGCGACGAATCAAAGTGGCGGCCTGTTGCGCCGCCGCATCTTGTGGAAGCAAACCGAGTCACGCAGGAATGGGCGTGATCCGGCATTCATCGGGATAGCGACTATGCCTCGTCGCCACTGGGCGAATCTGACCTCGGCATCCGCCCTGGCCATCATGCTGAGCTGCGCTCCGGTGCTTGCCCAAACGCCTCCGGCCCAAGCCCCCCTCGCCACCGATCCGGCGACCGGCGTGCCCCTGCCCGAGACGCCCCAGCTCAAGCTGCTTGACACCGAGAAGCCGGCCCCTGCCGGCCAGACGGCGACGGACCGCCCCTCCGACAGCGACATCGTCACCGGAACCGTGAAGAGCGGCGCAACCTTGCGCGGTGCCGCCTCGGTCGATGCCACGGCCCCCGTCGAGACGGAAACCGAGCCGGTCACGCTCGACATTCCGCAAGTCGAGGTGCCGGCGCTGGACCCGGCGCTCGTGCCGGCCTCGAAATCCTCCGAGCCGGCGCCCGCCCCTGCTCCCGCCGAGACCGCGCCCGTCCAGGCCGCCCCGGCCCTGCCGGCTCCGGACAAGCCCGTGACGGCCTCGGTGACGGTGGCGCCGCCCGCAGCCGCCCCGGCCGCCGGGCCGCTCGAAGCCATCCCGTCACTGGTTCCGCCGCCCGAGATGCCGAAGGTGGTGGTCGACGTGCCGCCGGGCCTCGCCTTCGCCGCCGATATCGCGGCGCGCGCCAATGACGGCGTCGCGGTCCGCCGCCTCGGCGAGCGCGAGCGCGGCGAGATCCTCGCCGCCTATCAGGCGAACGAGAACAAGCCGTTCTGGATCGACGCCAAGGGCTGGACCGCCGCCGGCAAGCGCATCGTCGCCCAGCTCGAGCACGCCGCCGATGACGGCCTGCGCCCGACCGACTACGCCCTTCCGGTCTTCGAGCTGAGCGACAAGGCCAAGCTCGCCGAGGCCGATGTGCGGCTCTCGGCGCTCGCCGTGCTCTATGCCCGCGACGCGCGCGGCGGCCGCCTCGATCCGCGCCGCCTCTCCAAGCTGATCACGCCGACGCTCTACCTGCCCTCGGCGACGGAGGTGCTCTCCGAGCTCGCCGGCGCTCCCGATGCCGGCGCGGTGCTCGCCGCCTACAACCCGCCGCACGAGCAATATCGCCGCCTCAAGGCCAAGCTCGCCGAACTGCGCGAGCATCTCGACGACACGCCGCTAGTGCGCATCCCGGCCGGGCCGCCGCTCAAGCTCGGCATGCGCGACGAGCGCGTGCCGCTGGTGCGCGCCCGCCTCGGCCTCGGCTCCAGCGACGATTCGGTCTTCGACCGCTCGACCTCGCTGGCCCTGGCCGACTTCCAGAAGAAAGCCGGCCTGCCCGCCAACGGCATCCTCAGCGAGCGCACCCTCGCCGCACTCGGCAAGCCCGCGACGGCAAGGGGCGAGGAGGACATTGTCGCCCAGATGGAGCGCTGGCGCTGGCTGCCGCCGGATCTCGGCGCCAAGCACATCATGGTCAACGTGCCGGAGATGCGCGTGCGCGTCATCCGCGACGGACAGGTGATCCACGAGGCCCGCGCGATCATCGGCAAGCCGGATTCGGCGACGCCGATCTTCTCGCACAAGATGGACCACGTCATCGTCAACCCGTCCTGGTACGTGCCGCCCTCGATCCTGAAGAAGGAGTTCCTGCCGGGGCTGGCGGCCGATCCGGACTATGCGGCCAAGCGCGGCTATGTCGTCACCCGCACCAAGGGCGGCGGCATCTCGGTGCGCCAGCCGCCCGGCGAGCGCAACGCGCTGGGCTGGATCAAATTCATGTTCCCGAACGAGCATGCGGTCTATCTGCACGACACGCCGAACCGCCGGCTCTTCGCCGGCGAGCGGCGGGCCCTCAGCCATGGCTGCGTGCGCGTCGACGACCCCTTCGCGCTGGCCGACCAGGTGCTCGGGCCGGAATGGACGAGCGAGCGCCTGAAGAAGCTGATCGGCAAGGGTGAGCGCCGCATCAACCTGCCGCAGCCGCTGCCGATCCACCTCGTCTACAACACCATCGTCATCGGCGCGGACGGCCATATCACCCGCTTCGACGACGTCTACGGCTTCCACCGTCTCGTGCGGCAGGCGCTGGAGCAGCAGGGCTGACGGCTCGCCGGATCTCTCGGGCCCGTCGCGAGCAGCCGCGCCGCGGCCGCTCGGGACGAGGGCGCAGATCATCGAACCGACTCCCGTTTGTGGAGAATCCGGCCGAATTGGGGCCCGGCCGCCGGTTGGGCACCTTTTCGCCACGATCCGTCTTTAGCCAAACGTTCCCAGAAATTCCTGGCGCGGCGCTGGGCGGCTTGCTAACGGGTCGTTAACGCTTCTCCGCAACTGTTCGTTCACGTTCACCATACCGCTTCGGCGGGGGCACCGAGACGGGTCAGACAGATTGGGCAGGACAGACGCCACGATTACAGGTTGGTTGCGCTTCGGCTCGAAGCCAGCGCGCCGCCGCGTCGCGATGGTCTGCCTCGCAGTCGCCGCATCCCTGCTCGGCATTCGCGGCACGCAGAACGCCGTCGCCAACGGTGACACGCGCACCATCACCATCCTGCACATGCATACCAAGGAGGAGACGACCGTCACCTTCAAGCAGGATGGTCGCTACGTTTCCTCCGCACTCGAGAAGCTGAACTGGGCCCTGCGCGACTGGCGCAGCGACGAGCCGATCCGGATGGACCCGCGCCTGTTCGACGTCGTCTGGGAGGTTCAGCGCCAGCTCGGTTCCGAGCAGCCCTTCCACGTCGTCTCCGCCTATCGCTCGCCCAACACCAACGCCATGCTGCGCCGCCGCTCGCGCGCCGTCGCCAAGCACAGCCAGCACATGCTCGGCAAGGCGATGGACTTCTATCTGCCCGACGTGCCGACGGCCCGCATTCGCGAGATCGGCATGCGGCTGCAGCGCGGCGGCGTCGGCTTCTATCCGAACGCCCACACCCCCTTCGTCCATCTTGATGTCGGCTCGGTGCGCTCCTGGCCGCGCATGACGCGCGACCAGCTCGTGCGGCTCTTCCCGGACCAGAAGACCGTGCATATCCCGGCCGACGGCCAGCCCCTCGCCGGCTACGAGCTCGCCAGGGCCGAGATCCTGTCGGGCGGCGGCTCGGTCGGCGGCTATGCGGTGGCCGATGCCGATGAGGGCGCCGTCCAGTCCTCCGGCGGCAAGAGCCTGTGGGCCTCGCTCTTCGGCGGTGACGACGAGGAGGCCGATGCCCGGCCCGCCGCGCGTGGCCGCCGCGGCACCCGCCAGCAGCCGGCCGTCATGGCCTATGCCAATACCGGCTATGTCGACAGCAATGCCGCCGATGGCGGCCGCTTCGCCGTCGCCGCCGCGCCCAATCCGGCCGCGCAGGCGCTCACGCGCGAACGCTCGCAGCGCATCGCACCGCAACAGGCCCCGGTGCAGGCAGCCCCGGCACAGCCTGAACCCGCTCGTGCGGCGATCGCCGCCGCGGCCCCGCCGCCGCAGCCCGCCCCCCAGAATCGTCCGCAACTGATCGACGCGCCCTTGCCGCTCGCCCGGCCGCGCGGGTTGAGCGCACCGCCTGACGAGCCCGCGGTGCAGGTCGCATCGCTTCCCGGCGCCGCCGGCCCGCTCGCCTTCGCCCAGACCGGCCCGGGCGCCGAGCAGAAGCTCGTCCTCGCCTCACTGCCGCCGCGCCGCCCGGACGCGATGACCGCCCCGGAGAGCCTCGTCGTCGCCGGGACGCCGGCCAATGCGCCTTTGCCGCCGATCCGGCCGACCGGCCTCGCCGATGCGGCGCTCGCCGCCCTGCGCCCGGCCGATGGCGGAAACGCCGCCTCTCCCGCCATCGAGGGCAGGCTCGTGACCGCGAGCCTGCCGCCGGTCCGCCCGCGCGAAGGCGGCGTCAGCTACGTGACTGCGACGGAGCGCTCGGTACCGGTCGCAGCCGATCCCGAAGAGCCGGTCGGCATGGACCGCTCGGGTCTCGATTCGCTGTTCGCCACGGTCGTCCGGCCGGCCCGCAACACCGGCAAGCCGGTCGCGGTGGCGACGGCGCGTGCACGCGCGGCGGCGCCCTCCGCCGCCCCGATCGCCGGTCCAAGCCCCGCCGCGGCGCTCGGCTTCAGCCATGGCGACCCGATCGACGCCAAGCCCGGCGCCTTCACCGGCCCGGCCGTGCGCCCGCTGCCGACGAATTTCGTACAGAACTGAGCGCCGTTTCACCGTCATGCTCGGGCTTGACCCGAGCATCTCCGGACGCGCTTGTCCCGGAGCCTCCTTCGGTCCGAGACTCTCGGGTCGCCTGCGGTCGCCCGAGAGTGACGCCGCGCCCTCACTCCCTGTCGATTGGCCAGGCCTTGAAGACGTCCAGCGCCTCGCAGGCGGCGGCCTGCTTCGCGAGATGGGGCCAGCGCTCCTCCGGCGCGAAGTCCGGGATCACGAAGCGGCAGAAGCCCCAGGCGATGGCGGCGGTGATGTCGCTGGGCAGAAGCTCCGGTCCTGCCGTCAGGGCGCCGTCGCGGGCGGCCGCGTCGAGCAGATCGAGCGCGGTGTGGAGCTGCGTGACGATGCGCTCCTGCCAGGGCGCGTAGCGCTGCGCCTCCGGCCGCTTGCGCTCATATTCGATCGCGACGGCCTTGTCGGCCGCGACGATGCCGATCCCGGTCAGCGACAGGTCGCGCTCGCGCGAGCCGGGCTCGACCGGCCTGAGCGAGCGGCCGGCGACATCCTCGAAATGCTGGATGATCAGCAGCGATTCGCTGATGACCACGCCGCCCTCGGTGACCAGGCTCGGTGCCTTGATCAGCGGGTTGATCGCGCGGAACGCATCCATGTGCCGGAACACCGACACCGAGCGATGCTCGAAGGCGACGTCGAGCAGCGTGCCGATAATGGCGGCGCGGCGCACATAAGGACTGTCGAGCATACCGACCAGCAGCATCAGGCGATCTCCCATGGAACGAGGCGAGCCTGCCGGAAGCCGCGCCGAAAGCCACGCGAAATCGCGTGATGCCGGGGATCACGCCGGCTGATGCTCCGGCGCGGCGGCAACCCTGGCGACCGCTTCGCCGCTTTCCCACGGGGCCTCCCGGGAGACGCCTCGCTCCTGCATCGCCATCTGGCAGGGGTCCCAATAGGGCGTGCCGCCGAAGCGCTCGACGAGCAGGTCGATCAGCACGCGCACCTTGCCCGGCACGAAGGCGCCGGGCGGGCGCACGACATAGAGCCCGCGCGTCGGCATCGGATAATCCAGCAGCGCGTGCTTGAGCGCGCCCGAGTGGATCGCGTCCGACGCGATGAAGTTCGGCAGCACGACGAGGCCGAGCCCGGCCACGGCCCATTCCAGCAAGGTCTCGCCGCTATCCGAGCGCAACCGGCCCGGCGGCCGGACGGAAACCCAGCGCTTGCCCATCCGGAACGTCCATTCCTGCTCGGCGGTCCCGGTGTAGAGCAGGCAATCATGCTCGGCGAGATCGTGCGGCGTCGCGGGACGGCCCTTGCGGGCGAAATAGGAGGGGCTGCCGAGAACGGAAGTGTGAACCGGCGCGATGCGCCGGGCGATCAGGCTCGAATCCTTCAGCGTCCCGACCCGGATCGCCGCATCGAACCGCTCGCCGATCAGGTCGACATATTGATCGCTGGCATGCACGTCGATCTCGAGCCGGGGATATTTCAGCGCAAGCTCCCGCAGCAATGGCGCGACATGGCGGTTGCCGAAGGTCAGCGGCATGGCGAGCCGCAACCGGCCGGCGACGCCGCCCGCCTGCTGCGCCACCGCCTCGCGCGCCTCCTCCAGCTCCGCCAGGATGCGCTCGCTGCGGGCCTTGAACTCGTTGCCGGCCTCGGTCGGGCTCACTCCGCGCGTCGTGCGGCTGAGCAGGCGCGTGCCGAGCTCCTCCTCCAGCTTGCTGACGCGGCGGCTGACGATGGATTTCGACAGGCCGAGAATCTGGGCCGCGCGCCCGAAGCCGCCCGTCTCGGCGACGGCGATGAAGCTGCGGATATCGTCGAGCTCCGCCATGGGGCGTTCCTCCGGATGCAACAGTCTGGTGCCTATTATGGGTGTTCCGGTGCAGCAAGTGAACCGCTACCTCTCCACCACCGAACATCAGGTCCCGCTTTCGCAGAAGGGCACCCCAGGGTGCGTTCCGAGAAAAGCCATTCCGGCTCATCGGCCTGCCAGCGTGATCCGCGTTCACCTACGAGGAAGCCATGCTCGACAAGCTTAAGAAGCGCCGTACGCAATATGCCCTCGGCAAGAACCTGCCGATCTCCGAAACGCAGGTCGATGCCCTGATCAGGGACGCGATCCGCCTGTCCCCCTCCAGCTTCAACTCGCAGAGCTCGCGCGCCGTCGTCCTTTTCGGCAAGGAAAGCGACAAGTTCTGGAACATCGCCAGCGAGGCGCTTCGTGCGGTCGTGCCGGCGGCTGATTTCCAGGCGACGAGCAAGAAGCTCGACAGCTTCGCCAGCGGCGCCGGGACGGTGCTGTTCTACGAGGATCAGGAGCCGGTCAAGGCGCTCCAGGCCAATTTCCCGCTCTACGCGCACAACTTCCCGATCTGGTCCGAACATTCGACCGGCATGGCGCAGTTGGCGGTGTGGACGGCGCTTGCCGACGCCGGTATCGGCGCGAGCCTTCAGCACTATCATCCGCTCGTCGATGCCGACGTGGCCAAGACATGGAACATCCCGGCCTCCTGGGAGCTCAAGGCCCAGATGCCCTTCGGCTCCAATGAGGCCGGCTTTGCGGAGAAGACCTTCATCGACGACGAGCTGCGGTTCCGCACCCACCGTTGACGAGGCCCGCTCGCGACCGGGCAGCGCCGGACGGACCGGGCTGCGTTTCGTCGCCTGAACGAACCGCTTGAAAAGCAAACGCCGCTCGGGATCTCTCGAGCGGCGTTTCAGTATTCTCTGTCGAGGCTCAGACCGTCTCGCCGACCGCCTGGAGATAGAGGTCGAGGATCGCCTCTTCCTCCTTGCGCTCCTCGAGGTCGCGCTTGCGCAGCGCGACGACCTTGCGCAGCACCTTGACGTCGTAGCCGTTGCCCTTGGCCTCGGCATAGACCTCCTTGATGTCGTCGGCGATCGTCTTCTTCTCTTCCTCGAGCCGCTCGATGCGCTCGACGATGCTCTTGAGCTGATCGCCCTGAACCGGATCGTCCATGTCATATCCTTCCGGGATCGTAAAATTCGGCCGGCAGCGTTCGCCCGGAACGGGTCCGGGCGTCAAGCCGCAACGCTTCGCAGCGGCGCGTCCTTCAACAGATCCGATGCCGCGGCCGCTTGAAAAGTATGATTACATCATCAAAAGGCAGATGACGCGCGCGCGCGCCCGGCCTAAGACTCGGCCATAAACAACCGCCCTCGACGGGCGGCGCGGGGGCGAGGCGCGGCGTGCGGCCATCATCGATCGACATCAGCGAACTGCGCCTGACCGCGCGGACGATCTACGATGCCGCCGTGGCGCGCGCGCATCCTTCGGGCTGCCTGCCGCAGCATCTGCCGCCCGCCCCGGAACGGGGCCGCCTGATCCTGCTCGCCGCCGGCAAGGCCGCCGGCAGCATGACGGCGCTGGCGGAGGCGCATTACCTCGAGGCCGGCCTGCCGCCCGAGCGTCTCACCGGCCACGCTGTCGCCCGCCACGGCTATACCGCGCCGACCCGGCTGATCCCGATGGTGGCCGCCGGCCATCCGGTGCCGGACGAAGGCAGCGTCGCCAGCGCCGGCCGCGCGCTCGAACTCGCAGCCTCCGCGACAGCCGACGACCTCGTGCTCGTCCTGCTTTCCGGCGGCGGCTCGGCCAATTGGGTCGCGCCCGCCGGCCAGCTGACGCTCGCCGAGAAGCGGGCCGTGACCAAGGCGCTGCTGCGCTCTGGCGCGCCGATCGGCGAGATGAACATCGTCCGCAAGCGGCTCTCGCGCATCAAGGGCGGCCGGCTCGCGCTCGCTGCCGCGCCGGCCCGGCTCCTGACCCTCGCAATCTCCGACGTCCCCGGCGACGACCCTGCCGCCATCGCCTCGGGCCCCACCGTGCCCGATCCGAGCACCATGGCGGACGCCCGCGCCATCGTCGCCCGCTACGGGCTCGATCTGCCGCCGGCCGCCCGCGCCCTCATCGACGACGACGCCAATGAGACGCCGAAGCCCGGCCACCCCGCCTTCGCCGACAGCGAATTCCGCATCATCGCTCGCCCCGCCGATGCGCTCGGCGCTGCCCGCGCCGCCGCCGGGGCGGCCGGCTATGAGGTGATCGATCTCGGCGCGGATCTGGAGGGCGAGGCCCGCGAGGTCGCCGCCGCCCATGCCGACATGGCCAGGCGCCTGAAGGCCGAGGGCCGGCGCGCCGCGATCCTCTCCGGCGGCGAATTGACCGTGACCTTGCGTGGCTCCGGCCGAGGCGGCCCGAGCCAGGAATATGCGCTGGCGCTCGCCATCGCGCTCGGCGGAGAGGCGGGCATCGTCGCGCTCGCCGGCGATACGGATGGCACCGATGGCGGCGGCGGCGAGGCGACCGACCCGGCCGGCGCCGTCATCGATCCCCAGACATTGACGCGCGCGGCCGCGATCGGCCTTGATCCTGCCCGATCCCTCGCCGACAACGATTCGACCGGCTTCTTCGAAGCGCTCGGCGATTTGCTGCAGCCGGGACCGACCCTGACGAACGTCAATGACTGCCGCGTGATCCTGATCGAACCGTGAGAATGCCCGGACATCCTCGAACGGCCGCCTTTGCATGGGCCGTCGGCGCCGCCTTCCTGCTCCTGGGCGCGCTGCCGGCCAAGGCCGATCTGCGCATGTGCAACACCACCACGAGCCGCATCGGCGTCGCCATCGGCTATCGCGACGCGCAGGGCTGGACGACCGAGGGCTGGTGGAACATCAGCCCGCGCGGCTGCGAGACGCTGCTGCGTGGCACGCTGGCCGCGCGTTATTACTATGTGCACGCCGTCGATTACGACAAGGGCGGCGAATGGACGGGCAAATCCGTCATGTGCGTGCGCAACAAGGAATTCACGATTCGCGGCATCGAGGACTGCCTGGCGCGCGGCTATGATCGCGCCGGTTTCTTCGAGGTCGATACGGGCGAGCAGAAGAGCTGGACCATCCAGCTCACCGACACCACCGGCGGGGCCCCGCCCCGGCCCTGAGGCCGGGCCGAACGGGACCAGGCCGCACGAAACGACAGAGATGGCGGCGGGCTTGGAGCCGGCCGCGGGGGAAGACGATGAAGCGCGAACGCCGGATCAAGATCATTGCCACGCTGGGCCCCGCCTCCGCGACCGAGGAGATGTGCGCCAAGCTGTTCGAGGCCGGCGTCGACGTCTTCCGCATCAATATGAGCCACACCCAGCGCGAGACGCTCCATGACAAGGTCGCGATGCTGCGCGGGCTGGAGGCGAAGTTCCGCCGGCCGGTCGGCATTCTCGCCGATCTGCAGGGGCCGAAGCTGCGCGTCGGCTCCTTCGGCGGCGATGGCGGCGCCATGCTCGAGAAGGGCGCGCGCTTCATCCTCGATTCCGACCCCGCTCCGGGCGACGTGAACCGCGTCTACCTGCCCCATCCGGAAATCCTGAGCGCGCTCGAGCCCGGGCACCATCTCATCCTCGACGACGGCAAGCTGCGTCTCATCGTCGAGCAGGCGACGCCCGAGCAGGCCGTGACGAAGGTGCTGATCGGCGGCCGGCTCTCCTCGCGCAAGGGCGTCAGCCTGCCCGACACGGTCATTCCGGTTTCGGCGCTGACGGAGAAGGACCGCTCCGACGCCGAGGTCGCGGCCGAGGTCGGTGTCGACTGGATCGCGCTCTCCTTCGTGCAGCGGCCGGAGGACATGGCGGAGCTGCGCAAGATCGTGCGCGGCCGGGCGCTGGCGCTCGCCAAGATCGAGAAGCCGCAGGCCGTCGCGCGGATGGAGGAGATCATCGACGCCTCCGACGCCATCATGGTCGCGCGCGGCGATCTCGGCGTCGAGATGCCGCTGGAGAAGGTGCCGGGCACGCAGAAGCGGCTGACCCGCATGGCCCGGCTCAAGGGCAAGCCGGTCGTGGTCGCGACCCAGATGCTCGAAAGCATGATCACGAGCCCGGTGCCGACCCGCGCCGAGGTCTCAGACGTCGCGACCGCCGTCTTCGAGGGCGCCGACGCGGTGATGCTCTCCGCCGAGAGCGCCGCCGGCCAGTATCCGGTCGAGGCGGTGACGATGATGAACCGCATCGCCGAGGAGGTCGAAAACGACGCGGTCTACCGCTCGATCCTCGATTCGCAGCGCAACGAGCCGGAGGCCACCGGCGCCGACGCCATCGCCAAGGCGGCCCACGAGATCGCCGAGACGCTGAACCTCAAGGCGATCTGCGCCTGGACCTCGTCCGGCTCCACCGCCTTCCGCATTGCGCGCGAACGCCCGAATTCGACCGTGATCGCCCTGACGCCGAACCGCGCCACGGCGCGACGCCTCACCTTGGTCTGGGGTGTCCACGCCATCGTCACCAAGGACGCCAGCGACGCCGACGACATGGCCTTCCGCGCCTGCAAATTCGCGGTGCGCGAGCATTACGCCAAGATCGGCGACCGGGTGATCGTCGTCGCCGGCGTTCCCTTCGGCACGCCGGGCGCGACCAACATGGTCCGCATCGCCTTCGTCGCGCAGGAGCATGTCGCGAAGGCGTGAGCCGGCCATCGCTCAGCGTCATTCTCGGGCGAAGCGAAGCGCAGACCCGAGAATCTCGGGACGACAAAGCGCTGAAATCCGCTTCGGCGAGAGATGCTCGGGTCAAGCCCGAGCATGACGGGAGGTTTCCGGGCGCTCAGGTATCGCGCCCGTCGACCTCGAATTTGAGCGACTCGACGGCCTTCTTCACCGTCTCGAATTCCGGATAGACATCCAGCGCCCGGCGGAAGGCGACCATGGCCGCCTTGTCGTCGCCCTGCTGGCGCAGGATGAGGCCGAGCCCCATCATCGCGCCGTAATGGCGCGGCTCGCGCTTCAGCGTCTCGCCGATGTCGAACAGCGAGCGGATCGGGTCGCCAGCGATGTAGAGCGCGTTGGCGCGCTGGTTCCAGGCCTCGGCCCAGTCCGGCTGCAGGCTGATGACCCGGTCGAGCAATTCGATCGCCAGATCCGTCTGCTTGGCCTTGAGCGCCTCCTGCGCCCGCGTCATCAGCAGGTCCGCCGTGTCGGAGCCCGAGCGCGCCCAGCGTCGCTGGATCAGGTTGGCGACGCCCTGCGCCTCTTCCGGCGTTTTCGCGTCATGGAGGCGCTGGAACAGCCGGTCGAGCGTCGCCGCCGGCGTGCGCGGCGCGGGAGCCTCCGGCGCGGCCGGGTTTTCCATCTTGTCGGAGGGCGCGACCGAGCCCGGCCGCTGCGGCGGAACGGCCTGCGCCATGGCGCCTGCCGATGTCAGGGCCAGCGCCAGAAGGGCGGTGCCGATGCGAGATGCGCTCATGAGGGAGAATTTAGTCGCCCTGTCCGGGACGTCAAATCACGCACCGGCGAGGCGGGACGGCGCCTGTGCGAGGCAACGCAAAAAAGCGGCACGCCATCGGCGTCCCGCTTCGCAAAGTCCTGGCTCCGCCGCGCGGCCTTGCAGGCCGCGTGGAAGCTCAGCCCTGACGCGCCTTGAAGCGCTTCTGGACCTTGTTGATGATGTAGACGCGGCCCTTGCGGCGCACCAGCTGGTTGTCGCGATGGCGCGCACGCAGCGACTTCAGCGAATTGCGGATCTTCATTGTACCAACTCCATCGGCCCGCCCTCGCGAGCGCGCCGGTCAAAAAACTCACAGTCTGCGAAGCGAGCCTCGCGGCCCTCATCGCCCATGACAACGGTGCGACTGTTGCGATGTCGGCTGTATACGGATTTTTCCGTGGATCGCAAGTGCGATCGCCACCGCTCCGGCAGGAAATCCGCTTTCCATCCTCGGGAACCTTGGCGACAAGACAGCGTTCTCATCCTCGCCTTCACCGGAGACCCGGCCCATGCGCCTGCCCCTTCTCGCTTCCGCCCTCGCCGCCGCCCTCATGCTCGCCGCCTGCGGCAACACCGTGGAGCAGCGCATCGGCGGCGCCGCTGTCGGCGCCGGCACGGGCGCCGTCGTGGCCGGACCGGTCGGCGCTGTCGTCGGCGGTGCAGCCGGAGCCGTCACCGGGCCGTCCGTCGCGCGCGCCACGCGCCGCGCCACCCGCTGAGCGAAGGGCCGAGCCTGCGACGCAAGGCTCGGCCACCCGCATTTCCTAGGCTGCGGCGGCCTGCCGGCCCCGCAGCGGCAGGCTGCCGCCCTTGAGGCAGACCGCCATGCCGGCGGCGATCAGGCACAGCGCCCCGGCGATGAAGAAGGCCGGCAGGTAGCTGTCATAGGCCGTGCGGCTGAAGCCCGCCCCATAGGCCGCGAAGGCGGCGCCGAGCTGGTGGCCAGCGAAGATCCAGCCGAAGACCAGATTGGCCCGCTCGCCGAAGCGGTCGGCGGTGATCTTCACCGTCGGCGGCACGGTCGCGACCCAGTCGAGCCCGTAGAACACGGCAAAGAGCGACAAGCCGTAGAACGAGAAATCGGTGAAGGGCAGGTAGAGCAGCGACAGCCCGCGCAGGCCATAATACCAGAACAGCAGCCAGCGGCTGTCATAGCGGTCGGACAGCCAGCCCGAGCCGACCGTGCCGATGAAGTCGAAGACGCCGATCATCGCCAGCACGCTCGCCGCCGTCACCGCCGCCATGCCGAAATCGCCGCAGAGCGAGACGAAATGCGTCTGGACGAGGCCGTTGGTGCTCGCCCCGCAGACGAAGAAGGTGCCGAAGAGCAGCCAGAAGGCGCCCGTCCCGGCCGCCTCGCGCAGCGCCAGCAACGGCGACATCAGCATCGCCCCGAAACCGACGGGCTGCGCCGGTGCCGGCACGATCCGGTCGCCACCATAAGGCGCGAGGCCAAGATCGGACGGCCGGTCCCGCATCAGCAGCAGCACCATCAAAGCCGCGAACAGCAGCATCCCGAGCACGAAGACGAGCGCGCCGCGCCAGCCGACACTGTCCGCCAGCCCGGCCAGCAGCGGCAGGAAGACGAGCTGCCCGGTCGCGGTGCTCGCCGTCAGCAGGCCGATCACCAGCCCCCGCCTGTGCTGGAACCAGCGCGTCGCCACGGTCGCGCCCAGCACCATCGCGGTCAGCCCCGTGCCCAGCCCGACGACGACGCCCCAGAGCAGCACGAGATGCCAGATCTTGGTCATCGCGAAGGAGCCGAGAATGCCGCTGGCGATCAGCACGAGCGCGGTGCTCGCGACCCGCCGGACCCCGAACCGGTTCATGAAGGCCGCCGCGAAGGGCCCCATCAGGCCAAACAGCACGAGCCGCACCGCCAGCGCCGAGGAGATATCCGCCGTCGCCCAGCCGAATTCCCGCTCCAGCGGACCGATCAGAACGCCCGGCGCGCCGACCGCGCCGGCCGTGACCAGCATGGTCAGGAAGGTCACGGCGGCGACCACCCAGCCATAGTGAATGCCTCGGCGCCCCAGCGCGCCGGCAAGGCCGGACGGCGGATGAACGATCTGATCCATCGTGATCTCCATTAAGGGCATATGCCCGTATTATGTCCGAAACAAAGGCTTCGTCAGTTCGCCGCGACGGCTTCCAGCAGCGCCAAGGTGGTGGGGCCGAGCTCCTGCTCCATCTGGCTCTGAATACCGTCCCAGAGCGGCCCAGCCTCGTTCAGGAGCGCTTGGCCGCGTTCGCTCAGCTCGACCATGGCCTCGCGCTGGTCATCGCCACGGCCGAGCTCCACCAGCCCCATGCGCTGCAGCACGCGGACATTGCGCCCGATGGTCGAACGGTCGAGCTCGGTCAGGCGGGCGAGCTGCGTCAATGTCAGCGGGGCGTTCCGCTCGATGTTCCGCATCAGGCTGTACTGGGCGATATTGATGCCGAGCGGCGCGAGCGCGCGATCATAGATCCCGGCCACCCGACGGGTCACGGTTCTCAGGACGGTGCAATAGCAGCGGGAAGGCATTTCCGGGGTATATACCCGCAATCCCTCCGCGGCAAGCCCTCGCCTGCCGCTGTCATCAAACTCACATTTGGCCGCTTGAGGGTCGGATGATGAGTGATTCGGTCCAGAGACTTCACGCTGCCATCGGGCGGACCCGCGGAGGCGACCCCAGCCGCTCGCGCACGGCCAAGCTCTTCGCCGGCGGCATGGCCAAGATGGCGAAGAAGGTGGCGGAGGAGGCGGTCGAGACCGGCATCGCCGCACTTCAGGGCCAGCGTCGCGAGACGATCCTGGAAAGCGCCGACCTGATCTACAATCTCGTCGCCCTCTGGGCGGCCATGGGCATCGAGCCGAACGAGATCTGGGGCGAACTCGAGCGCCGCGAGCGGCTGTACGGGATCGCGGAGAAGCTCCCGAAGGGCCGCCCCCCTGCCCGGCCCAAGCGCGAACCGCGCCCGAAACTCGCCATCGGCTCGCCTGTCGGCTGATGGCTCGGCGGCATCGAACCCGATCCGGCGATCTGCTTTCCGGTCACCGGGCTCGGCTCGCCGCGGCATTGTAGGACGCCGCCTCGGCGTCTCGGCCCGCTTGTCCAGCCAGGTGACGCCCAGCGCTGTCCACAGCCGAGTCCCTTTGCAAGGCACCGTCATTTTCTGGGTTGCCAAGACGAAAGCGAGCGGCTACATCCGCCGCATCAGGCCAGACGCGCAAGCGTCTTGACGCACTGAAGACGCGCCCGTAGCTCAGCTGGATAGAGCATCAGACTACGAATCTGAGGGTCAGAGGTTCGAATCCTTTCGGGCGCGCCATTACTTAGCTCTCTTTCGAGGGCGCCGTTTGCAGCCCGGTTACAGGGCCGCTTACAAACACAAACTCACCCTTGATTCTGGGCTCGGCGCTTGGCACGCAGGTCGATGACGTTGTCGATCTTCGCTCGTCCATTGCCTGTGAGGCTGCGGCGCTCTGCCTGCCGGCGATAGATTTTGGCCTCCTTGTCGGTGGCGTGCTCGATCTGGGCCATGACCTCGGCATCGCGCGCGCCGGCCATTGCCAGCTCCGCGCCGCGCGCGTGACGAAGGCCGGGCGGGGTGAGGCCGGAGCGCATGACACCCGCGACAACGCTCCTCAGGTCTCTAGACCTGCAAATGAGCCTTCCGCGTTGCCAGAACGGCTCGTGCGGCAGCAAGGCCGGTTTGAAAGGCGCCATGCGCGGTCGAGAAATCCTGCGTCGAGCAGGCCTCGCCGGCAAAGAAGAGCCTGCCATCGACATCCCCGGCGAGAATGGCCCGGGCTTCGGCATGGCCTGGCAAGGCGTGGCTGTAGGAGCCTCGCGCAAAAGGCTGGCGGCCCCAGCGCGATTGCGCGATCGGCTTCAGCCGGCTCCGGATCCCCGAGCCGAAAAGCCCGGCCAGCTCATCGAGCGCGAAAGCGGCGAAAGCGCCGCCATCGGCTTCGAGCTCGCGTGCAGCCGCGCCGCCGACGAAGCCTTCGATCAGCGGCCGGCCGAACGGCCTCAGGTGGTAACTTGCCGTTCGCGCCACATACGGATTGCCCAGGACCTGCGTGTCCGGTTCGAAGCCGTCGCAATCGGACAATTTGAAGATGATCTTGTCGGCCAGGCCGAGAGGCAGCGCACTGGCGGCATCGATGTGATCCGAAGCCCGCGGCGGCAGACGTATCCCGCCGGAGGCGAGCACCTCGGTCGGGACGGTGACGATGACGCGCGCCGCCTCGATCTCGCCTCTGGCGGTGGTCAGCCTCAACGCGCGTCCCGATGCGTCGATGCCCGAGACCGGCGTGCTCAACGCGACCGGAACGTCCTTCGCCGCGGCGGCAATGAGGCGGCCATAGCCCTCGCTCACGCGCCAGTTCACGCCGCTGTCGGCATCGGCATAGGCGAGATAGTCGCGGATCGAAAGCTGCTCCAGCTCCGTGCCGTTGATATAGGTGCTGAGCGCCTCGAGATAGGGCGTCCAGCGGTCGTGGGCATCGAGACGATCCGAGGCGCGATCGCTGCCGGGCGGCGCCTCACGCAGGCGCTGCTCGAAGCGGGCGAAGGCCGCGCGCGCGGCGTGCTGGTCGGCCGCGGGAAAGCCGAGATCGCGAAACTGGACGCCCCATGGCGGCGTGGTTCGGTCGAGCTCGAAGCCGAGCTCCGGTGCCAGCGCGGCCCAGGGGTTTCGATCCGCCGAATGGAGCCAGCCGCAGCCGAGGTCGAAATGCAGGCCGTCGCCGAAAGCGGTATGCGCCCGCCCGCCGATCCTGTCGGTCGCCTCGATCAGAAGCACGTCGAGCCCGGAGGCGACGAGATGCCGGCCTGCGGCCACGCCGGCCGCTCCGGCCCCGACGATCGCGACATCGAGCGGCTTCATGCGGTGCCCTCCCGGGGGGAAGCGCCGAGCTCCAGCCAGTCGAGTTCCTCCTCGAGTCGGTGGAAGGCGTCGTCGCCGATGGTGCCGCGCTGCCGCAGATCGAATGCGGTCTTGCGCGCAACCGCGAGCGCCGTCCGCCGCAGGGCGTTATGGTCGGTGTCGAGCTGCGCGGTCCGCCCGGTCTGCTCCAGCATGTCGCGATACTCCTGCCGGATCGGCGCCGCAGCCGCCGGAAGCGCGCCTTCGAGCGATCCGATCGCCGCCTCAAGCGCCGCCTTCCGCGCCAGGGCGAACTCGCGGTCGACCGGGTGATCGTCGCTGATGGCGAGATAGCGCAGCAGCGGCGCAAGCGTCAGCCCCTGGATCAGCAGCGTGCCGACCACGACGGTGAAGGCGCAGAGCAGGATCATGTCCCGATGGGGGAAACCGGCGGGAAGGGCGTAGGCGGCGGCGAGCGTGACGATGCCGCGCATGCCGCTCCAGGCGACGACAGCGCTGCCTTTGATGTTCCGGAGCGAGGCCGCCTTGTCGCTCGCGCCGGAGGTTCGGCCCGGACGCAGGAGGGCGAGCGTCCTGTAGGTCGCCACCCATGTCAGCCTGACCACGATGACGGTTGCGAGAACCGCGAACGCGATCCAGGCATTTTCGACGCGCTGCGCGGCGTCGAAACCCTCGAGGATCGGCCGCAACTGCAAGCCGACCAGCACGAAGGCGAGGACCTGGAGCACGAAGACCGTGGTCTCCCACACGGCATAGGAGGGGATGCGCAGCCGCGCGCTCGTCCGGGCCGGTGCTGTCCGCGCGAGAACGATGCCATAGACGACGATGGTGATGATCCCGGACAGATGCAGCCGCTCCGCCAGGATCCAGACGCCGAAGGTCGAGATGAACTGCAGGATGATGGCGCTTGGCGGGTCGCCGAACAGCGCGAGCAGCCGCACCGAAACCCAGCCGAGCAGCGCGCCGAGAATGATGCTGCCCACCGTGACGAGGGCGAAGGCCGGCAAGGCGCTCGTCACGCTGAAGCTGCCGGCCGCGACGGCTCCCAGCGCCAGGCGGTAGATCAGCAGCGCGGTCGCATCGTTCAGCAGGCTCTCGCCCTCGAGGATCACGACGATGCGATGGGGCGGCCGCACCCTGCGCAGGATCGCCGTCGCCGCGACGGCGTCCGGCGGCGCGACGATCGCTCCCAGCGCGATCGCAGCCCCCCAGGGCAGTTCGGGCACGAACCACCGCGCCACCAGGGCGACGGCAGCGGTCGTGACGCCGACGGCGATGAACACCAGGCTGGTCACCGGCAGCCAGTTCCGGCGCAGATCGCGCGGCGAGCTGTCGAAGGCCGCATCGAGCAGGATCGGCGCGACGAACAGGGCGAGCACGAGCTCCGGATCCAGCGTGATGCGCGGCGCATTGGGAATGAAGGCGAGCGCCGTCCCGCCGATGGCGAGCACGACGGGGTAGGGGATACCGGCCCGCCGCGACCCCGCTGCGAGAAGGACAGCCCCGAACATGATGGCGAGGATCGACTCGAACAGGACCATGCCCTGCGATCTTATCGCCGTTTCAGGAGGTGTCGATCACGATCGATCGGAGCGTCGTCGCTGTCGTATCTCAAGCTCCTCAGGCGCGGAGGGCGCGAACATGTGCCTGAGCCGCTGCCGCCTCCAAGCTTTGTCGCTTGCGGCAGTTTCTGGAGCTGTCCCGGTGGCCCCGCAACCATCCGAGAATGCGCAGCGCTCTGATTTGAAAGGCGAATTGCGCGCGCCACGCCGCGGCACCGGCCTTGCTCTCTCCGGATAAGGGCGACCGACCCTCGCTTATCCGTCCTCGAACGGCTGGAGCAATGGTGCTATGGGTGGGAACTGCCCGGAGCCATTCTGGATCGTGCCCCGAATGGCCGCCGCGATCTTGCCGCTCCCGCTTCCTCCCCGGCTCACCAAGCGCGAACAAGGAAGATGAGATGTCGATCGACCGCTGCCGGGTGCTGATGATCTATCCGCGGTTCAACCCGGGATCCTTCTGGAACTACAAGGCGACCTGCGAACTGGCCGGAGCGCGCCACCCCGCCGCGCCACTCGGATTGATCACCGTTGCGGCGCTGCTGCCCGCGACATGGGAGATCCGGCTCCTCGACCTGAATGCGGAGGAGCTCGACGAACGGGACTTCGCCTGGGCGGATCTCGTCATGACCGGGGGCATGCTGCCGCAGCAGGACGGAACGCTGGCCGTCATCGCGCAGTGCCGCTCCCGGGGAAAGCCGGTCGTGGTCGGCGGTCCCGATGCGACATCGACGCCCGAGATCTACGAGGCCGCCGATTTTCGGGTGCTGGGCGAGGCCGAGGAGATCATGGCCGGCTTCGTCGATGCCTGGAACGCGGGGGCGAGAAGCGGGGACTTCCGCTCCGAGATGGGCAAGACCGACGTCACCAGGAGCCCGACACCGCGCTTCGACCTCCTGAAATTCGCGCATTACCTGCATGTCGGCGTGCAGTTCTCACGCGGCTGCCCGTTCAATTGCGAATTCTGCGACATCATCGAGCTCTATGGCCGCGTGCCGCGCACGAAGACGAACGCGCAGATCCTGACCGAGCTGGATACCCTCCACGCGCTCGGATATCGCGGCCATGTCGATTTCGTCGACGACAACCTGATCGGCAACAAGAAGGCGTTGAAGCAATTCCTGCCCGCCCTGACGCAATGGATCAGGGACAGGAACTTTCCTTTCGAGTTCTCGACCGAGGCGTCGATCAATCTCGCCGACGACGCCGCTCTGATGCAGTCCATGAGCGAGGCCAACTTCTTCACGATCTTTGTCGGCATCGAAAGCCCGGATACCGACACGCTGGTCTCGATGCAGAAGAAGCAGAACACCCGCCGCAGCCTCCAGGAGAGCGTCCATCGCATCTACAAGGCCGGGCTTTTCGTGAATGCCGGCTTCATCCTCGGCTTCGACAGCGAGAAGGGCAGCGTCGCGCGCGGCATGATCGACTGCATCGAGGATACCGCGATCCCTGTCTGCATGGTCGGCCTGCTCTATGCGCTGCCCAACACCCAATTGACGCGGCGTCTCGATCGCGAAGGCCGCCTGTCCATTCCCGACGACGCCGACCATACGCAAGGGCTGGGCGATCAGTGCACCGCCGGGCTCAACTTCGTCACCAGCCGCCCGCGCCGCGCCATCCTCGACGACTACAGGGCGGTGCTCGAGGCGGTCTATGCACCCGGCGCCTTCTTCGGGCGCGTCCGGCGGGTCGGCCGCATGCTCGACTGCACCAATCGCCAGCTGGAGCTGCCGAAGTCGATGGAGTGGGAGGAGATGAGATCGTCATGGCGCCTGATCTGGCGCATGACGACGGCGAAAGGCGGCGTGCGGCGCGAGTTCTGGAAAACCGTGATCGATTGCCTCACGCATAATCGCCAGGCGCTGCCCTATGTGATGATGATGGTCGCGCTCTATCTCCATCTCGGGCCGTTCTCCCGGCAGGTGATGGCCCAGGTCCAGCAGCAGATCGACCGGCTGGCCGACGCTCAATCGCCGGCAGACATCCCGGTTGCCGCGATGTCGGCCGCCGTGGCGTGAGGGTGAACGGCATGCGATCTCGGACGGCCAAAGCCGGATCGCATCCGTAAGGCTGCCGAGGCGTCCCGCTGGGCAGGCACGCAATCCTGTCCAGCGAAGATGCGGATGCCGCGGCGCCGCCCGCCTCCCTCAGCGCCCGGCGGACATCCGCATCAGCTTGCCGCCCATGAGCAGGGCCGTCAGGCTGAAGGCCGCCGCCAGCATGACGTACCAGGCCGGTGCGAGCGCGCTCCCGGTCTGCACGATCAGCCAGGTGGTGATGAAGGGCGCGAAGCCGCCGAAAAGCGTGACCGCGAAATTATAGGCGATGGACAGGCCGGTCGAGCGCATGGCGGGCGGATAGAGCTCGGCCATCGCCGCCGGCGCGGGGCCGCTGAAGCCCGCGATCAGCACGGCGAAGACGATCTGCGCGAGCATGAGGTTGAACGCGCTGGGCTGGCCCGTCAGCCAAAGCAGCATCGGCCAGCTCAGCAGAAAGAGCCCCACCACCGAAGCCAGCATGATCGGGCGCCGGCCCACCTTGTCGGACCAGGCGCCGAAGACGGGCGCCAGCACGACGATCAGCGCGAGCCCGACGCTGTTGGCGAGAAGGCTCGCGCTCTGCGGCACGCCGAGCTGGCGCACCGCATAGGTCGGCATGGTGACCAGGAAGAAATAGGTGCAGACCGTCCAGGCGATGGTGATGCCGAAGCCTGTGATCACGGCGGCCCGATGCTGGCCGAGCGTGTCGCGCAAAGGCGAGAAATCGGTCTCAGGCCGCGCGGTACGCTCGCGCAGGATGGCCTTGAAGGCCTCGGTCTCGTCGACGCGCGAGCGGATGTAGAGACCGACCGGCGCGATCAGGAGCCCGATCAGGAACGGCACGCGCCAACCCCAGGCCTCGAGCTCGGCCTGCGGGAGCAGGCCGGTGAGCAGCGCCCCCGTCAGGGAGCCCAGCAGCAGGGCGCCGGCCTGGCTCGCCTGCTGCCAGCTCGCATAGAGCCCGCGGCGCGCGGGCGGGGCATGCTCGACCAGGAAGGCGGTGGCGCCGCCGATCTCGCCGCCGGCGGAGAAGCCCTGGATCAGCCGCGCGAGCACGATGATCGCCGGCGCCCAGGCGCCGGCTGTTGCGTAGGTCGGCGCAAAAGCGATCATCGCGGTGCCGAGTGCCATCAGCAGGATCGTCAGCGAAAGCGCCACCTTGCGGCCGCGCCGGTCGGCGAGCGTGCCGAGCACGAGCGCCCCGACCGGGCGCATCACGAAGCCGACGCCGAAGGTGGCGACGGTGAGCAGAAGCGAGACCGTGGCGTCGCCCGCGGGAAAGAAGAGCTTGGCGAGCGTCAGCGCGAAGAAGCCGTAGACGGCGAAGTCGTACCATTCCAGCGTGTTGCCGGCGACGGCGGCGATCACCGCCCGTCGGCTCGAAAACCTGCTGGCCGTCTTCCCGGCTCCGGATTCGGACATGGCATGCGTGGCGGCGAGTTCTGTCATGGTGATCCCCTCTTTGGAAAACAGGCCCTTGGCGTCGAGGCTGCGGGCGTTCAGGCGTGCTGGCGTCGGGCCCAGCCGGTGAGGCGGGCGAGAAAGGCGTCGGCGGCATCGAGTTCGGCGCGCGCGATCCATTCGTCGGGCTGGTGAGCCTGCGCGATCGAGCCCGGCCCGCAGACCACGGCGGAGATGCCCGCCGCCTGGAAGAAGCCGGCCTCCGTGCCGAAGGCCATCGGGAAGGGCGGCACGATGCCGCCGAGCGCGGCCGCGACAGCGAGCGCCCCCGCCTCGCCTTCCGCGCTGAGCGGCGGGACATGGATCTCCCGCAGCAGCGACGGGCGGATATCGTCCGGCACCGCGCGGGCGAGATAGGCGCGGGCGAGCACCTCGATCTCGGCGGCATCGCCGGCCGTGACCGGCCTGAACTCCCAGAGCACCTCGCAGAGGGACGGCACGATATTGATCGCGGTTCCACCCTCGATCCGGCCGATATTGACCGTGGTCGCGCTGGCGCCCACGCCGGTGCGGTGCCCGATGGTCTTCAGGAAGCCGATGAAATCGGCGGCCGGATAGATCGCGCTCGCGCCGGCACCGGGGTCGCTCGAATGCGCGGCCCTGCCCTCGAAGCGGGCGCGGAAGCCGAGGAAGCCGCGATGGCTGTCGCCGATCCGCATGCCGGTCGGCTCGCCGATGATCGCGAGCTCCGGCTTCTCCTCATGGGCGAGCAGGTCGTCGATGAGGCGGGGAACCCCGAGGCAGCCGACCTCCTCGTCATAGGACAGCGCGAGATGGACCGGCCGGGCGAGACCGGTGCCGGCAAAGCCCTCGGCCGCCGAAAGACAGGCCGCGACGAAGCCCTTCATGTCGACGGCGCCGCGGCCATGCAGCTTGCCGTCGCGCTCGGCCAGGCGAAACGGATCGGAGGTCCAGTCCTGGTCGGCGACCGGGACGACGTCGGTATGCCCCGACAGGACGACGCCGCCCGGCCCGCGCGGCCCGAAGCTGGCGAGCAGATTCGCCTTGGCCCGGTCGTCGTCATAGCTCAGCCGGATGCGGGCACCGAGGCTGTCGAGCCGGTCGGCGACGCGGCCGACGAGAGCCAGGTTCGAGCGGCTCGACGTGGTGTCGAAGCCGACGAGTTCCTCGAGCAGGGAGACCGTCGCGCTCATCGCTCAGGCCGCCAGCGCGTGCCGCCCGGCGCGGGCGCGCCGGGCCTGGGCGAGGCGCAGCGCAGCCATCCGGGTCGGGCTCCGCGCTCTCGAAGATCGCCCGCAGCGTGTCGCCGATGCCCGCGACGCCGCGAAGGCGTGGGAAAACACGGTCATGGCTTGAGCGCTCCCGCGGCTCGGGCTGGAGAGGGGCGGCCGCTGCTCGCCGCGAGGCCGAAGCCGCACAGGATGAGCGCGGCGCCGACGAGGTGGAACGGGCGCACCGGCTCGCCCAGCAGCAGGAATGCGAGCACGGCGGTGAACAGGGCGACGAGATGGAAGGAGGCCCCGGTGACGCTCGGCCCCAGTGTCGCGACGCAGCGGTTCCAGATGACGAAGGCGAGCAGCGAGGCGAAGACGCCGATATAGAGCACGGACGCGAGCGGGCCGGGCGCGGTCGGGATCGTCGCGCCGCGCGCCAGTTCCCAGATCCAGAACGGCAGCAGCACGAAGAGCCCCGCCACCATCGTCGCCGCCAGGAAGAGGAGCGGATCGAGATCGGCGGGCCGGCGGCGCAACAGCACCGAATAAACCGCGTAATTGGCGACCGCGAGCAGGACCAGCGGCTCGCCGCCGCCGATGCCCAGCCGCGACAGGCTCGCGGGCTCGCCGCGCGCCACGATCCAGGCCACGCCCACGAAGGAAATGGCGATTCCGGCAAGCGTGCGGACCGAGACGCGCTCGACCCCGAGCGCGAAGGCCGCGAGCGGCACCATCAGCGGCAAGGTCGAGTTGAGGAAGGCGACGCTGGCGGCGGGCGCGCTCTGCAAGGCGAGATAGCCGAGCGCATTATAGCCGGCGATGCCGAAGGCGCCGCAGGCCAGGACGATCCAGCGGGCGCGAAACAGCGCCTGCCGCTGCGCACTGAGCGCGCCGAGCACGAAGGGCGCGAGGCAGGCGAGCGCGACGAGCCAGCGCCCGACTGCGAGCGAGACCGGCGGAAACGTGTCGGCAAGCGCCCGTCCGAGCACGAGGTTGCCGGCCCAGAACAGGGGCGGCAGCGGGAGCAGCAGCAACGGCTGGTCCCAGAGACGCTGGAGGATCGACATTGCCGGCCTCACAGCGCGCCCGCGAGGCCGATCCGCAGGCGGCGGTTGTGCCGGCCCTTGTTGTCGATCTTCAGGATGCGGATCGGCGGCGAGCCGCCGGTCGAGGCGAGATGGGTGCCGCCGCAGGCCTGACGGTCGAGGCCGACGATCTCGACGACGCGCACCTGCCCGTCCGCAGTCGGCGGTGGGGCGACCGAGCGCGAGCGGATCAGCCCCGGCTCTGCGAAGGCCGCGGCCTCGGGGAGATAGTCCTGCCGGACGGCGAGGTCTTGCCGGATGAGCGCGTTGACCGGTTCCTCGATCGCGCGCAGGCGGTCATTATCGGCGTCCGGCAGGTCGAAATCGATGCGCGCGGTGCCGTCCTCGTTCATCTGCACGCCGGTGACGAGCGCGCCGTCGAAGCCCTGGAAGACGACGGCGTTGACGATGTGCAGATCGGTGTGGAGCGCGCGCATCAGCCCGCGAAACGCCGGGTCGACCCTGGCTTCCACGGTGCCGGCCGGGAGTTCGATGGGGTCGGCAAGCAGATGCCGGAGCCGGCCCCCCTCATTCTCGAAACCGGCGACCGCGACCTCGCCGCCGGCCCATTCCAGGGAGCCGCGATCGGGCAATTGTCCGCCGCCGCCCGGATAGAACGGGCTTTCCGCGAGAACGACCCAGCCCGGCCCCGCCTCGACGACCTCAGTCGCGAGCGTCGGGACCTCCGGATTGTCGAGGCAGAAATAGCGGGACATGAATCTCATCCTTTCCGCAGTGCCGACAGGGCATCCGCATGGAGGCGAGATTGGCGCGCCTTGCCGCGCCGCTATTGGCGGAAATTGAGAAAACCGCTCAGCCGGCGGTCGCCTGCACCCATTGCAGCGGGGTGATGCCGTAGCTGCGCTTGAAATGCCGCGTCAGCGCGCTCTGGTCGTAGAAGCCGGCATCCAGCGCGGCGGCAGCGATGCTCGTGCCGCGACCGAGCGCAGCGATCGCGGCCTTCAGGCGCAATTGCGTGAGATAAGCATGCGGGGTGAGCCCCGTGCTGCGCTTGAACAGGGCGATCAACTGGAACGGCGTGAGCCCGACGGCGGCGCCGAGCTCCTCCAGCGTCAGCTCCTCCGCATGGCGTTCGCGCATGATCTCGCGGACGCGGGCCGCCCGCTGCGCGTCGCGCGCCGGCGGCGACAGCCTGGGCTCGCCCGCGGCATGGCGCCGGATCAGGGCGCCGAAGCTGCGCAGCAGCAATTCGCGCTCCTCGAACGGGTCGTTGCCGTCGTCGAGAATGCGATGCAGCCCGAGGAAGGCCTCGATCAGATCGGCGTCGTGAAAGCTGTTCCGGCAGAAATAGGCCGTCGCGTCCAGCCCGAGCGCGGCATTGAGCGTCTCGATCGCCGGGCGGGTCAGATAGAGGCCGCGATAGCGCCAGCGCGGGCTCCAGCCCATGCGCCCGGAATGCGGCTCGTCGGGATTGAACACGAGCAGGGTCGAGGTTCCCGCCTCGTCGGTCCGCCCCCGGCTCTTGAACTCGGCGCCGCCGGCCTCCGTCACCGCCACGACGAAGGCCTCGTGGCTGTGAGGGGCGTAATCGTGGCTGGTGAAATCGGCGACGAGGCAACTCAGGCCCGGAACCCGAGGGTCGTGCCAGTAGCGGGACGAGTTGCGCAGGTCGATACGGGCCAAGATGCGATCCGATCGTCGGACAAGCCGGGATCGTGCAACGATCGTGCCGGGACCGCAACCGCGCCCTGCTCCGAGACGGAATCGGGCGCTGTCGCGGCGGCGGCGCCGTCAGAGGTCGACGAGCACCCAGAGCACGACCGCATCGGTCGGCCCCTTCGAGGTCCAGGTATGCTCGGTGGTGGCGTCGTAATAGACGGAATCGCCCTTGTTGAGCTCGAGCGGCTCGTAGAGGCGGCTATGCACGATGAGCGTGCCTTCCATCACCATCACGAAGATCTCCGCCTCGGATTTGGCCCAGGCTGCGTATTCGTCCGGCGAGCGGGCCGTCACCGTGGTCAGGATCGGCGTGGCGCGCTTGTTCTTGAGATCGGCGCAGAGCAGGACGTTGTTGCAGGTCCCGGTGGTGTGCTTGCTGCCGCCGCCCGCCCGGCTGATGCTGCGGCGCCCGGCGAAGCTCACCGCGCCGCCCTGCTCGCCGCTCGACAACAGCGTCACCAGCTCGACCTCGAGCCCATGGGCGATGCGCTGCATCGTCGAGATCGTCGGCGAAAGCTCGTTGCGCTCGATCTTGGAGAAGGCCGAGGCCGATACGCCCGTCATCGCGCTGACGTCCTGCAGGGTCAGGCCGCGACTCTTGCGCAGCTTGAGCAGCCGCGCGCCGATATCGATCCCGCCGCGCGCCTCGTCGCCGGACTGCCAGGCCTCAGGCGGCTCGGGCGATTCCCCCCGTTCCGCCAGCGAGATTTCCGGCATGCCCATTCTCCTCGTTCCAGCCCAATGGCGCCTCCTGTCATAATCGCCGGCCGCAGGGAAGAAAAGGGAACGTCACCGCTCATGGGCGAATAAATTTCGTATCCGACATTTTTATATTTTTGTGTTGACAGTTGGTCCCGGCTGCAACAATTTTCCGCAAATGGTGCGCCGGCAACCGGTCCGGAGGCGTTCGGCGAGGGGCCGGCGCGGCCAGGCGACATCGCGGCAGGGACGTTTCGCATGACACTCACGCACGACACACTTGGCGGCCTCTACACCGCGATCGTCACGCCGCTCGCCGCAGACGGCGCGGTCGACATCAAGGGCCTCCAGGCTTTGGTGCGGTTCCAGCTCGCGGCCGGCGCGGCCGGCATCGTGCCGATCGGCGGCACAGGCGAATATCCGGCCTTCTCCCGCGACGAGCGCCGCGCCATCGTCGCCGCCTGCGTCGAGGCGGCCGACGGCAAGCCGGTCATTCCCGGCGTGCTCTCCACCGGTTTCGAGGATGCGCTCGAAGCGGGCCGCGACTTCGCCGCTGCCGGCGCCGCCGCGGTCATGACCGTCACGCCCTATTACGCCCCCGGCACGCAGGACGGCATGCGCGCCTATTTCCGGCGCTACCGCGATGCGCTCGACCTGCCGGTCATGCTCTACCAGATTCCGCGCCGCACGACGGTCTCCGCCTTCGCCGACACGGTGCAGGCCATGGCCGAGGACGGTTCGATCATCGGCATGAAGTACTCGTCCTACGACATGCCCGATTTCATCCGCACGGTGAAATATGCCGGCGACAAGATCGCGATCCTGTCGGGCGAGGAGCCGCTCTTCGCCACCCATGTCGCGCTCGGCGCGCGGGGCGGCGTGCTGGCGTCGGCGACCATCTATCCGAAGATCTGGCTCGAGATCTTCGCGCTTGCCCGCCAGGGCAAGCTCAAGGAGGCGCTGAAGCTGCAGGACAAGATCGATCCGGTGGTCGACGCCATCTATGTCGAGACGAATCCGGGACCGCTGAAGGAGTATATGGCACTTGCCGGCATGCCGGTCGGCGGCGTGCGTCTGCCGCTGCTCGGACCGAGCGACCAGACGCTGGCCGGGCTCAAGGTCGCCGCGGCGCAGGCCAAAGCCATCAGCCTGGCCTGAGCGGAGAGCGGATCGTGATCGAGCGGCTTCGCGGCATCGTCGGCGACAAGGGCCTGATCACCGATCCGGCCGAGATGGAGCCCTGGCTCGTCGACTGGCGCCAGCGCCGGCGCGGCCGGGCGCTCGCCATCGTCCAGCCGGCTTCCACGGCGGAGGTGTCCGCCGTCGTCGCGCTCTGCGCGGCCGAAGGCCAGCCGGTCTTCCCGGTCGGCGGCAATACCGGCCTGTGCTTCGGCGCCGTGCCGGACAGCGGCCGGAGCGACAAGCCCGGCATCGTGCTGTCGCTGCGCCGCATGAACCGCATCCGCTCCGTCGACCGGGCCACCGGCGTCGCGACCGTCGATGCCGGCGTCGTGCTCGGCGATCTGCACAACGCCGCCATCGAGGCCGGGCGGCAGTTTCCGCTCCATCTCGGCAGCGAGGGCAGCGCCCAGATCGGCGGGCTGATCTCGACCAATGCCGGCGGCACCGGCGTCGTCCGCTACGGGCCGATGCGCGATCTCGTCGCCGGCCTGGAAGTGGTGCTGCCGGACGGGCGCGTGCTCTCGGACCTCGCGGCGCTGCGCAAGGACAATACCGGCTACATGCTGCGCCATCTCTTCATCGGCGCGGAAGGGACGCTCGGCATCGTCACGGGCGCGGCGCTGCGGCTGCATCCGCAGACGCCGAACACCGCCCATGCCTGGGTCGCCGTCGCCGAACCCGCGGCCGCAGTCGCGCTGCTGGCCGCGCTGCAGGACCGCGCCGGCTCCTATATCCAGGCCTTCGAGATGGTCTCCGCCTCGCAATTCGAGCTGGTGCGCAAGCATGCCGAGCGGGCCCGCTTCCCCTTCCCCGAGATTCCGGCCTGGTCCGTCCTGATCGAGCTCGGCAGCGAGGACGCGACCACCGCCCTCCCCGCGATCCTCGAGGAGGTCGTCGGCGCCGCGCTCGAAGCCGGCGAGGTGCTCGATGCCGTCATCGCGACCTCCGAGCAGCAGGCGGCCGAGTTCTGGCACCTCCGCCATTCGGTCTCCGAGGCCAACAGGAAGGAAGGCATGAGCATCACCCATGATGTCGCCGTGCGCTCCTCCCACGTCGCCCCCTTCATCGCGGCGGCCGACAAGGTCGCGGCCGAGCGCTACCCGCAGGCGATCAAGGAAGTGGTCTGCCATCTCGGCGACGGCAATGTGCACTACATCCTGATGTTCACGCACGAATTCTGGGCGGCCCTGCCCGATGCGGAAGCCTTCGCGCTCGAAGTCGAGCGAGCCATCCACGACGTCGCCGCCCGTTTCGGCGGAACCTTCAGCGCCGAGCACGGCGTGGGGCGCAAGCTGACCGAAGAGCTCGCGCGCCTCGCCGATCCGCTGCGCTACGAGCTGATGAACAAGGTCAAGACGCTGTTCGATCCGCAGAACCTGATGAATCCGGGCGTTCTGCTGGCGCCGGGCACGGCCTGAAGACGACCGAAAAATCCGCTGCGGCCTTCGGTGAGGGGGCGCAGGTCACGGAAGCCCGCAGGGGAAGCGGGAGCCTGCCTCACCAGCCATGACGGGGTTCGCCTCATAACGCCGGGAGAATGAACATGACGACACGCAGGGATCTGGCAGGCCTCATCGGCGCTGGCGCGGTGGCAGCCGGCGCGCTCACGCTGGCCTCCAACGGAGCGAGCGCGCAGAGCGCGGCGAAGAACACCTTCGACCGCATCATCGCCAGCAAGAAGCTCAGGCTCGGCGCCGTGACCTCGAGCGCGCCCTGGTTCGTCAAGGACCCGGCCAGCGGCAAGTGGAGCGGCCATTTCTACACGATCGGCGCCGCACTCGCGAAGGACATGGAGGTCGAGCTCGAGCTGGTCGAGACGACCTGGGGCAATGCGGTGCTCGATCTCCAGGCCGACAAGATCGACATCATGTTCGGGCTCAACCCGACGCCGAAGCGCGCGATGGCGGTCGATTTCTCGGTCGGCGCCTATGACAGCGCGCTGGTCGTCATCGCCAAGCCGGGCTTCGAGCCCAAGAGCTGGGCCGACATGAACAAGCCCGAGGTCAAGATCTCGGTCGATGTCGGCTCGGCCCATGACCAGATCGCCACGCTTTTGTGCCCGAAGGCCCAGATCACGCGCTTCAAGACCATCAACGAGGCGATGCTGGCGCTGCGCACCGGCCGCGTCGATGCGCAGTGCATCTTCTGGATGGGCGGCGTGCGCGCCGTGAAGGCCGACCCCAGCCTCGGCAAGGTCGTCGTGCCCCAGCCCTTCTTCGGCTCGACCTCGAACGCGGCCTTCCGCCGCGAATCGGACAAGACCTGGCGCGATTTCGTCAACACCTGGATCGTCTATGCGCGCGGCCTCGGCCTCGTCCGCAGCGCCGTCGTCGAAAGCCTGGAGCAGGTCGGCGTCACCTCCGAGGACATTCCGGCGGGCATCACCCTCTGAGGGTTCTCCGGCTTCCCGCGTCCATCGCGGGAAGCCGCTTCGTTTCCTGCACGCTCTTTCGTGCAGATCGCTTTTTGCGGGCCGCCTCCGGCAACACGCTCTCATGCGCGAGGGCCGCGCCGCGCGCGGGCAGGGTTGGACATGTCCTACACTTGGAATTTCGACATCGTCTGGAGCTATCGCTGGATCTTCCTGACCGGAACCGGCGTGACGATCGGCATCACCATCGCCGTCGTCCTGCTCGGCCTGGTCGTCGGCCTCATCGCCGGCATCGCCCAGCTCTCGCGCTCGCCGGCCCTGCGCTGGCTGTCCTGGGCCTATATCGAGATGTTCCGGCTGACGCCGCTGCTCGTGCTGCTGCTGTGGTTCTATTACGCGCTGCCGATCCTGACCGGCATCAAGCTCGACGCGATCACCGCCTCGGTCGTGACGCTGACGCTCTATGGCGGCTCGTTCTATGCGGAGGTGATCCGCGGCGGCATCATCTCGATCGAGCCGGGGCAAAGCGAGGCCGGGCTGGCGCTGGGCATGACCCCGGCGCGGGTGATGCGCCGGATCGTGCTGCCGCAGGCGATCAAGCGGATGATCCCGCCGCTGATGAACCAGTCGATCATCCAGTTCAAGAACACCTCGCTCGTCTCCGTCCTCGCCGTGCCCGACCTGCTCTATCAGGGCCAGGTTGCCGCCATGGACACCTACCGCGCGCTCGAGGTCTACACGGTGGTCGCCGCGATCTACGTGGTCGTGCTGCTGCCGCTGACCGCGATCGTCAAGCTGGCCGAAAAGCGGCTGGCGCACAGCAATTGAGGGCCGGGCGATGAGCTACAGGATCGAGGTCTCCGGCCTTCGCAAGAGCTTCGGCGCGCTCGTCGTGCTGAAGGACATCAATCTCAAGGTCGAGACCGGCCAGGTCGTCGCGCTGATCGGCCCGTCCGGCTCCGGCAAGTCGACCCTGCTGCGCTGCCTCAACCTGCTCGTCATGCCCGAGGGCGGCCGCATCCGCATCGGCGAGGACAGCTTCTCCTTCGGCGACGGCTCGAAGCTGCCGGCCACCCGCGAGCAGGCGCGCTTCCGCTCGAACACCGGCATGGTCTTCCAGCACTTCAACCTGTTCCCGCACATGACGGTGGTCCAGAACGTCATGGAGGGCCCGGTCTCGGTGAAGGCGATGCCGAAGCCGCAGGCGGAGGCGCTCGCCCGCAAGCTCCTCGCCAAGGTCGGCCTCAGCGACAAGGTCGACGTCTTCCCCAACAAGCTCTCGGGCGGGCAGAAGCAGCGCGTCGCCATCGCACGCGCGCTGGCGATGGAGCCGGAGGTGATGCTCTTCGACGAGGCGACTTCCGCGCTCGACCCCGAACTCGTCGGGGAGGTGCTCGGCGTGATGCGCGACCTCGCCGCCGAGGGCATGACGATGATCATCGTCACCCATGAGATCGGCTTCGCCCGCGAGGTCGCCGACCGCGTCGTCTTCATGCGCGACGGCGTCATCGTCGAGGAGGGGCCGGCGCGCGAGGTGATCGGCGAACCCAAGCAGGAAGCGACCCGGGCTTTCCTCAGCCACTTCCACAATCGCGGCTGAGGCCGGGCGATGCCGGGGGACGCGCCATTGACCGTCGCCGTGATCGGCGCCGGAATCGTCGGCCTGTGTGCAGCCCTCGAGGTCCAGCGCGCCGGCCACCATGTCCTGCTGGTCGAGCCGGGCGAGCCCGGCGGCCGTCAGGCCGCCTCCTACGGCAATGCGACCTGGATCAACCCCGGCGCGATCATGCCGATCTCCCTGCCGGGTCTCTGGCGCAAGGTGCCGGGCTTCCTGCTCGACCGGACCGGGCCGTTCACGTTGCGCTGGCGCGACCTGCCCCGCCATGCCGGCTGGCTCGCCCGCTTCATCGCCGCCGGCCGCGACTGGGAGCGCATCGGGATCTGCGCACGCCGGCGCTACCCGCTCTGCAAGCACACAGTGACCGATCACCGCGCCTATGCCGACGAGGCTGGCGTCGGCCACCTGATCCGGCAGGAAGGGCTGGTCTATGTCTATCCGGACCGCACCGCCTTCGCCGCCGAAAGCCGCATCTGGGCGATGCGCCGCGAGCTCGGAATCCGCTTCAGCGAGATCGAGGAGCCCGAACTGCGCCGCCTGCAGCCGGAGCTGTCGCCGGCCTACCGCTTCGGCGCCCGGCTCGACGATGCCGGCCAGATCGCCGATCCCGGCGCCTATTGCGCGGCGCTTGCCCGGCTGCTGGAGGCGCGCGGCGCGCAACGCATCACGGCGCGCGCCACGGGGTTCGTCATCGACGACGGCAGGCTGAGCGCCGTCGTGACCGACCGGGGCCCCCTCGCCTGCGACCGCGCCGTCATCGCGGCGGGCATCGGCTCGGCCGGGCTGGCGAAGCTTGCCGGAGACCGCGTGCCCCTGATCTCCGAGCGCGGCTACCATGTCGTCATCCCCGAGCCGGGCGTGGCGCTCGGTGCCGGGCTGATGCCCTCGGACGGCCAGATGGGCGTCGTCTCGACGCCGCAAGGGCTGAGGCTCGCCGGGCAGGTCGAGCTCGCCGATCCCGACGCAGATCCTGACTGGCGCCGCGCCGACATCCTGCTCGGCTATGCCCGCAGGA
Source organism: Allobosea sp. OAE752 (assembly GCF_050433265.1). Lineage (NCBI taxonomy): Bacteria > Pseudomonadati > Pseudomonadota > Alphaproteobacteria > Hyphomicrobiales > Alloboseaceae > Allobosea > Allobosea sp. OAE752. The sequence goes on along the minus strand of NZ_JBNPXO010000006.1, from coordinate 42,721 downwards.
TGTTTCCCGGGCAGGCGAAGCGCTTCGAGACCGCCCGGATCGACCGCTGGATGGGCAACCGCCCCTCGACGCCGGATGGCCTGCCCTGCATCGGCATCGCTTCCGGCTCGGCCGATATCGTGCATGCTTTCGGCCATGCCCATACCGGGCTGACCCAGGCGCCGGCGACGGGCAGGCTCGTCGCCGCGCTGATCGACGGGCGCGAGCCGCCCTTCGATCCCACCCCCTATTCCGCCCGGAGGTTCGCCCGATGAGCGAGCGCCTGCTCTATCTCTCGCGCAGCGACGTCAAGGCCCTCGCCATCCCGCCCGGCAAGGCGCGCGAGGCCGTGCTCCAGGCCTTCCGCGACCATGCCGCCGGCCTCAACCGCAGCCTGCCGAAAAGCGCGCTCGGGCTCGGTCCCGGCCATGGCTTCCAGGCCATGACGGCAGCCTCGCAGGCGCAGGGGATCGCGACGCTGAAATGGGTCTCGATGGCGCCCGTCGGCCCCGACAGCCCGGTGCCCGGGATCAACGCCCTGATCTGCGTCAGCGACTATCGCAGCGGCGCGCCGCTGGCCGTGCTCGACGGTGACGAGATCACGCTGATCCGCACCGCCGCGCTCTCGGCCGCCGCCGCCGCGCGGATGGCGCCGCCCGCCCCCAGGACCATCGGTTTCGTCGGCTGCGGCCTCCAGGCCCATGCCCATCTCGACGCCTTCCTCGCCCTCTATCCCGACCTGACCACGGCGCTGGCCCTGAGCCGCAGCCGCTCCTCGGCGGAGCGTCTCGCGCAGGCGGCTTCGAAGCACGGACTCGCGACCGAGATCGTCGCCGATGCCGACGCCCTGCTGGCGCGCAGCGACATCGTCATCTCGATGGTGCCGGGCGCGCCGGGGCTGAAGCCGTTCCTCGATGCGAGCCTGATGAAGCCGAACGCCTTCGCCGCCGCCGTCGACATCGGCCGGAGCTGGATCCCCGAGAGCCTGCCGGCCTTCGACGTGCTGGCGACAGACAGCCTCGAACAGTCGCAGGCGCCCTACGATATCGACGGCAACCCAGTGACGACGGTCCGCTTCGGCCACGATCTCGTCGAGATGGCGAACGACGCCCACCCGACCGCGCCGGGCGCCCGCTCCTTCTTCTGCTTCCGCGGCTTCGCCCTCGCAGATCTCGCGCTGGCGCATCTCGTCATCGGCCGCGCCCGCGAACGCGGCATCGGCATCGACCTGCCACGATGACGCCGCCGCGATGACCGCCTTCTCCCATATCCTCAACGTCGCCGATGCGCGCCGCGCCGCTTCGCGCCGTCTGCCGCGCGGCCTGTTCGAATATGTCGATCGCGGCAGCGAGGACGAAGTCTCCATCGCCACCAACCGCAGTGAGCTCGACGCGATCCGGCTTTCGCCGGCCGTGCTGGTCGATGTCTCCCGGCGCTCGACCGAGGCCGAGATCCTCGGCCAGCGCCAGCCGCTCCCGCTGGTGATCGCGCCTACCGCCGTCGCCGGCCTCGTCTGGCACGATGGCGAGATCGCCATCGCCAAAGCGGCGGCAGCGGCCGGCATTCCCTTCTGCGTCTCGACGCAGTCGATCACCGCCATCGAGCGCATCGCGGCGGAATCCGGCGCGCGGCTCTGGTTCCAGCTCTATGTCTGGAAGAACCGCCAGCGCATGCTCGCCCTGCTCGACCGCGCCTGGGCGGCCGGGGCCGAAACCCTCGTCCTGACCGTCGACACCGCCGTCGGCCCCAACCGCGAATACAATCTCCGCAACGGCTTCGGCATTCCGCTGAAGGCCTCGTGGCGGGCGGGGCTCGACGTAGCCCTGCATCCGCGCTGGACGGCCTCGGTCATGTTGCGGGCGCTGGCGACGGGCGGCGTGCCGACCTATGCGCACTACCCCGACGGGTTCCGCACCAAGCTCGGCCGCGCCGCGCTCTCCGACGAGCTCAGCCTGGCGGCGGACGTGACCTGGGAGGATGTGAAGCTGCTGCGCCGGCACTGGCGCGGCAAGCTCGTGCTCAAGGGCGTCCTGCGGGTGGAGGATGCGCAGGCGGCTTTATCGCACGGCGTCGACGCCATCGTCGTGTCGAACCATGGCGCGCGCAATCTCGACTGCGCGCCCGGCCCGACCCAGGTGCTGCCGGCGATCGCCGACGCCGTCGCCGGCCGTCTCGAGATCCTGGCCGATAGCGGCGTGCGCCGCGGCGCCGACATCGCCCGCTTTCTCGCTTTGGGCGCGAACGGCGTCCTGATCGGCCGCGCGCCGCTCTATGGCGTGGCGATCGGCGGCGCGGAAGGCGCTGGCCGCATCCTCGACATCCTCGCCAATGAACTCAGGACCACGATGGGGATGCTGGGCGCTCCCGCGCTCCGCGATCTCCGGCTCGCCCCCTCAGGTGCCTGACCGCAAGCGACCGACAGGCCCTGCCGCCGCGCGGAGCGCGGCGGGTCCGGTTCTCAAGCGCCGTGACGGCGGCGCAGGCTCATTCGGCGTAGGATTGCGTCGCCCAGGCCGCCCGCAGCTTCGGCCCGACATGGGCGCCGAGCGGCCCGAACCACTTCATGTACAAGGCCTCGGCCTCGCCCGATTTGAACATCTTGCCCATCGTGTGATTGACGATCCAGAGAATGGTCGGGTTGAGCTTGGGCACCATGAAGCCTTGCGGCGCATAGCCATATTCGTCGCCGACGATCTCCAGCGCATCGGGCTTCTTCGACTGCTTGATCAGCCCGTAGAAGGCGCCGTTGTCGCTGAAATAGGCATCGGCGCGCCGGGTCTCGACCGCGATCAGGGCGGCGGCGTGGTCGTCGACATTGATGACGCGCAGATTGAGCTTGCGCTCGGCCACGAGCTTCTTGAGGTCGGGCTCGCTGGTGCCGCCCGTCGCCACCGCAACGATCTTGCCGTTGAGGTCGTCGTAATTCTTGATGCCGGTGCTCTTGAGGACCAGAAGCTGGCTCGCCGAGACGTGGCTGACCGACGAGAAATCGACCTGCTTGTTGCGACCGAAGGTGTTGACCGTCCCCTCGCATTCGAGGTCGATCGTCCCGTTGGCAACGAGCGCCTGCCGGTTCTGGATCGTCATCGGCACGTATTTGATCTTGATCTCGGGCAGGTTCAGCTCGGTCTTGATGTCCTCGATGATGCGCTTGCAGAACTCGACCGCATAGCCCGTCGGATTCTTGTTGTCGTCGAGATAGCTGAACGGAAACAGCGCCTCGCGGACGCCCATGGTGATGGTCTGTGTCTCTTTCAGCTTCTTGACGATGCCGTCGACCTCCTGGGCTCCGGCGGCCGAACTCGCCAGGTTCAGCGCCAGACATGCGCCCGCGGCTGCAGCAAGATGGAATCTCATGGCTCTCTCCCGGTTATCGCGATCGCTCGCATGGCCGCCCTCGCCGGAGGACGGTGTCTAAAATCCATCCCGCGCCCGCGCCTCCAGCTCGTCGCGCGCCATCGCCGCGAAGCCGAGCGCCGGCAGCAACTCGTTCTCGCCCGCGAAATCCCGCCCATAGGCGGCCGACAGCATCGTCAGCCCCGCCTCGTGCAAGGTCGCCGGTTTCCCGGCGAGCCGGCCGAGCAGCACGGTGGGCCATAATCCGTAAGGTGCATCTTCGAGAACGTAGCGGCTCTCCAGCGTCGTCGGGCCGAAACCGCCCTTGCCGCGGCCATGCAGCTCGGCGTTCATCTCCGCGATGCTGGCGACCGGAAGCTGGTAGGAATAGGCATAATGCTCGCGGATCGTCCGGACCGAGACGCCGAAGGCCTCGGCGATGGCGAGCCGCTCCGCATCGAGCGCTTCCATCACGCGCCCGACGGCGGTGGTGACGTTCTCGGCCTGGCCCCAGCTTTCGCCCCGCTCCATCCGCGTCAGGTTGAACAGGGCGATGGCGAGATGGTTCTGCGGGTTGAGATTGCTCAGGGCGATCGCCAGCAGTCCCTCGCGGACGACAAAGCGCTCGCCGAACAGGGCGTTGCACAGCGCCAGCGCTTCGGCCGCAGCTTCCTGCGGCAAGGCCGCGATGTCGATCTTGGAGCGCAGCGAATTCACCGCGACCTCGGTCGGCGATGCCTTGCGGCCGGTCGTCAGGGTCGTCCCCCATACGACGATGGGCACAGACAGCTCCCGCGCCGCCAGCAGCTGCGAAAGGTAGAGCGCGCCGAAGGAGGCATGCGAGCTGACGATGACGGACTGCCCCTCCCTCAGATGAGGGGCGATCGCATCGAACGCCATCTTGTGGGCGTAGCCCGGCATCGCCAGCATCACGACGTCGGCGCTGGCGACGGCTTCCGCGGCGCTTCCCGCGATGCGCGGGTGGAAGCTGGCTTCGATCGCTCCCGTCGCGCGCAGCGGCGCTCCCGCAGCAAGCTGCTCCGTGCTCCGGCCGGAGGGCGACCACAGCATCGGGTCATGCCCCATGGCCGACAATTGAGCCGCGGCGCCGCAGGCCGCCGCTCCCGCACCGAGAATACTAACGCGCATCGTGGAATCGCCTCTCCCGACGGGACCGCCGGCTTGTTGTCGCTCGCGTGACCATGGCTGGCCGCTGGAAACGCCCATGACCGCTCAATGCGTCAGGACCTGCTTCAGGAATTGCCGCGCCCTCTCCGAGGCAGGGGCTGTGAAGAACTGCTCCTTGGGCGTGTCCTCGACGATCTCGCCACGATCCATGAACAGGACGCGATCCGCAACGCGTTGGGCGAAGCCCATCTCATGGGTGACGACGATCATGGTCATGCCTTCGAGGGCGAGCTCCTGCATCACCTCCAGCACCTCGTTGATCATCTCGGGGTCGAGCGCCGAGGTCGGCTCGTCGAACAGCATCGCCTGCGGGTTCATCGCCAGGGCGCGTGCGATCGACACGCGCTGCTGCTGCCCGCCGGAGAGTTGCGACGGGCGTTGTCCCAGCTTGTCGCCCAGGCCGACCCGCGTCAGGATCTTCGCCGAGCGCTCATCGGCCTCCTTCTGCGAGCGCCTGAGCACATGGATCTGCGCCAGGCTGACATTCTGCAGCGCGGTCATGTGCGGGTAGAGCTCGAAACTCTGGAAGACCATGCCGATGCGCGAGCGCAGGGCCGGCAGGTCGGTCTTCGGCGACGAGACCGAGACGCCGTCGACCGTGATCGTGCCCCGCTCGAACGGCACCAGCCCGTTGATGCATTTGATCAGCGTGCTCTTGCCGGAGCCCGACGGCCCGCAGACCACCACGACCTCGCCGAGACGGATCTCGGCCGAGCAGCCGCGCAGGATGTGCTGGGGGCCGTAGGATTTGTGCACGTCGTCCAGAACGATCATGACGGGCGCCCCTTCCTGTAGAATTCGGCAAGCTTCGTGACGGAGAGGCAGATCACCAGATAGACGACGGCGACCAGCGTATACATTTCGGTGGAACGCCCGTCGCGGGCGGCGACCACGCTCGCGGCGGTGAGGAAGTCGTGCAGCGACACGACATAGACCAGCGAGGTGTCCTGGAACACGATCACGATCTGGTTGAGGATCAGCGGCCCCATCGCCCGCATCGCCTGCGGCATCACGATCAGCCGCAGCACCTGCCAGCGGCGCAGGCCCGTCGCCAGCCCGGCATCGCTCTGCCCGGAGCGGACGCTGCCGATGCCGGCGCGGATGATCTCGCAATAGAACGCCGCCTCGAACAGGACGAAGGCGATCAGGGCCGAGGTCAGCGAGCCGACCGGCCGCCCGATGGCGAGCGGCATCAGGAAATAGAACCAGAACAGCACCAGCACCAGCGGCAGCGAGCGCATCACCGTGACGTAAGCCGCCGCCGGGACCGAGATCAGCCGGTGCGTGGACAGCCGCATCAGCGCCAGCCCGAAGCCGACGACGAGGCCGCCCAGCGTCGCGACCAGAACCAGCAGCGCGCTGAGCGCCATCCCTTCGGCGAGGAATCCATACGAGCGGGCGATCACGCCCCAGTCGAAATCGCTCACGTCGTGGCCTTTCGCAGCGAGGCTCCGCCGATCCGGCCATCGATGAGGCGCATCAGCCCCGTCGCGCACAGGCCGATCACCAGATAGCCCACCGTCGCGAAGGTGAAGGCCTCGAAGCCCTGGAAGGTGTAGTTCTCGACATGCCGGCTTTGCGCGGTCAGTTCGAGCACGCCGATCGTCAGGCTGAGCGAGGACAGTTTGATCGTGATCAGGAACTCGGAGGTCAGCGGCCCGACGATGGCGCGCAGGCCCAGCGGCAGGGCGATCAGCCGGAAGGCCTGCAGCGGGCGCAGGCCTGTGGCGAGCGCCGCTGGCAGCAACGGCGCGCCGACGGCCTCGATGCCGGCGCGAACCTGCTCGGCGACGCGCGCCCCGGCGAACAGGCCGATGGCGACCACCGCGGTGACGATCTCCGGATAAGGCAGGTCCCGCTTCAGCCAGAGGCCGACCCCGTCGGGAACGATCTCGGGCAGGACGAAATACCAGAGGAACAGCTGGACGAGCGGCGGCACGCTGCGGAACACGTCGATATAGATGCCGGCCAGCAGGCGCGCCACGCGAGACGGGGCGCTGCGGGCGACGCCGACGACGATGCCGATCGTCAGCGCGACGGCCCAGCTCAGGATGCTGATCGCCAGCGTCAGGAGCAGGCCGCTCCACAGCCAGTCGATATAGGGCTCCCTGATCAGGACCGACCAGTCCCAGCGGTAATTCATCCGTCCCTACCTGTCCCGAGGCCGCCCCGACGCATTGGTTATCCAGCTAAAGCAAAATGAAGAGCACCATCTAAATTGTCAGCCCGAAGCCGCCGAGTGCGGCGCGACCGTCCACTCGTCACCCAGCAGCTCCGGCGTATCATAGGCGACGAGCGCGGCGTAATGCGTCTCGCGATCCTCGCTGAACAGCCCGGCGGTGATGCTGCGCGCAAGGCGATCCGCGCCGTCGCTGACGGCCGGGATGTCGCCCGAGAGCTTCCCGTGGGAGAGCATCGCCGGATAGTTGAAGCAGTGGATCCGCGACAGCGCCGGGCAGGAGCCGGGCTCGCGTTCCTGGAACTCGAAGCCGGGCCCGAGATCCGGGGCATTGGCAAGCTCCGCATTGTCGAGGCCGGTCGGCGGCGTATAGCGGTGCTTCCAGAAGCGGATGAAGGGCGCGAAGGCCGCAAGCTCCGGCCGCAGGCCGAGATCGACCTGGAACCCCGTCGCCAGGATCAGGAAATCGAGCGGATAGGCACCGCTCGGCGTGGTCAGGACGAGATGACCGTCGCGCTCCTCCAGGCTCAGGATCGGGCTGCCGAGATGGAAGCGCGCCTGCGGATGGCGCGAGACGCGCAGCGTCGAATCGCGCGGCGGCGGCGTCTGCGCCTTCATCGCATGGTCGAGGAAGCGCCATTTCCACTCATCCGGCAGGGCAGCGAAACCATGGACCACGCCCTGGCTGCCGATGCCCGTGAACTTGTTGACGCGCGGCAGGTCCTTGCGGCGAACGAAGAGGTCGAGGCTGCCAGCCCCCTGTTCGAGAGCCTCGGCCGCATTGTCCATGGCGGAGGCGCCGGCGCCGACGACCCCGATGCGCTTGCCTCTGAGAGCCTCGAAATCGACCTCCTCCGAGCTATGGGCCCAGAGCTTGCGGTCGATACCGGAGACAATTTCCGGCACGAAGGGGCCGCCGAGCCCGTCGCGGCCGGTCGCCAGCACGAGGTGGCGGGCGCGGATGACGCGCTCGGCGCCGGCTTCGCGCAGGCGCAGCGTCAGCAGCTCCTCGGGGCCGGGCTCCACGGCGAGAAGCTCGACCTCGTTGCGGACCGGCAGGTCGAGCACGCGGCGATACCAGGTGAGGTATTCCATCCATTGCCGCCGGGGGATCTTGCCCAGCGCGTCCCAGGCGTCCTGGCCGAACTGTGCCTCGTACCAGGCGCGGAAGGTCAGGGCCGGCAGGCCGAGGGCCGGGCCCGTGAGCTGCTTGGGCGAGCGCAGCGTTTCCATGCGCGCGAAGGTCACCCAGGGCCCTTCGCGGCCGGCGGGCGCCTTGTCGAGCACCAGCAGATTCGCGATGCCGAGCCCCTTCAGCGCCGCCGCCGCGGCGAGCCCGCACATCCCGGCCCCGACGATCACGACGTCGGTGACGGGCTCTCCGGCGAAGGTACGCGGCGGCACCCAGCTCTTGGCCGGCCATTCCAGCCAGAAGAGGTCCTGTCGCAACCGCAATTCGAGCTGGCGCAGGCCGATGGCCGGCGGCGTGTTGGCGTTCATGGCGCAAGGTCTTTCGGATGGGGGGAAGAGCCCAGGGCGTCGGCCATCAGCCGGTCGCGGGCCGTCGCGGCGTGCCGGACGAAGCCCGGCAGCGTCTCACGTGAAATCGTCTCGAGCGCCTCGACAAGGCCCGAGGCCAGGCCGCTCAACGGCCGGCCATAAGGCGAGAAGACCGCCCAGAAGAAGGGGATCGACAGGTCGAGCGGGCGGATCGCCACTCCCTCCACCGGCACGCCATGGGCCATGACCGGCTCGACGATCGCAATGCCGAGGCCCGCCCGCGCCGACATGATGGCGGTCTGCGCGGTGTTGCTGTCGAGGATCGCGGCCGGCACGATGCCGCGCTCCGCCAGCGCCGTATCGAGGCGGCGGCGCCAGCGGAACGGATTCGCCATGGTGATCAGCCGGCGACCCGCCAGGCTCGCGAGCGGAATGCGGTCGCTGCCGGCGAGCGGATCGTCCGCCGCGACGACAGCGACGCAGGGCGCCTCGCCGATCCAGTGAATGTCGATCGCCGGATGCTCGACCGGCAGGCTGGCGATGCCGATTTCGCAGCCCTGCGTCGCGACGGCCTCCACGACCTGCTCGGCAATGGCCGTCCGGACATGGATCCGGTCGGGAAGGCTGTCTCCGTCCAGCCGCGCAAGCGCAGCCGGCAGCATGCCGGAGAAGGCGGCGATGGCGGCGACGGACAGCGAAGGCGGCCGCTCCTGCGCGATGGCGTCGGCCCGCTCGCGCAGCAGCCGCAGCCAGGCGATCACTGGCTCGACCTCCTGGTAGAAGCGCAGGCCCTGCCCGGTCGGGGTGACGCGCGGCCCGGCGCGATGCAGCAGGCCAAAGCCGAGCGAGGCTTCGAGATCCTGGATCAGGCGGGTCAGAGCCGGTTGCGAGCGCCCGAGCAGCCGCGCCGCGCCGGTGATGCTCCCGGCGGACATGACGGCGGCGAAGGCTTCGAGCTGGCGCAGATCCATGGCATCCATAATTCCAAATCCGAATGATATGGACATCATGATACGCGTCAAGCATTATTCGATCGGGCGACGAGACGCCCGCCTTGCGCGGAGGATGGAATGACTTTGATCGAGACCCTGGCCGGCGTCGGGGCAGGCTCGCCCCTCGCCGAGGCGCTGGCACAGCGGGCGCAAATCATGGAATTGAGTCAGGCCAGCCACGATGCGGTGCTGCTGCCGCGCGAGCCGGGCGGCCTCAGCCATGCCGAGCGGGCCGCGCTGGCGACGCGCATGGCCTCCGTCAATCGCGACGACGCCCTGGCGGCGCATTACCGCGCCTTGCTGGCGGATGCCGGCGAAACGCCGGTCCTCGCCGCGATCGCTGCCGGCGAGGACGCGAGCCGGGCCGGCGCCGATGCCCGGCTCGCCGCTTTGGTCCGCCACATCGACATCCTCACCGCCCGGACGCGGGAGGCGACGAAGGGAGATGTCGCCGCGCTCGTCGCCGCCGGCATCACTGAACCCGATGTCGTCCGGCTCGCGGAACTGGCCGCCTTCGTCAACTATCAGGCCCGCGTCATCGCCGGGCTGCGCCTGCTGGGAGCCTCCCGATGAGCAAGGTCGTCCACGAATTCACCGCGACGGTTCCGCGCTGGCAGCCCTATGTCACGCCCGTCGAGATCGACAAGGCGACGCCCGAGCAGCTCGAGGCGATGCAGGTGACGCCGTCGAACAAGAAGATCTCGGCCTATGTGCTGACGCTGGCGCATGATCCGGAATCGCTCAAGGTGCGCTCGCCACTCTTCAACGCGATCATGTACGGCAAGGGCGGCCTGTCCTCGGCGGAGCGCGAGCTCGGCGCCGTGGCGGCCTCGATCGTCAATGCCTGCGTCTACTGCGCCGCGGTCCACGCCTCGCGCTTCAACCAGCTCACCAAGCGCCCGGAGGTGATGGAGACGATCTTCGCGGCGGGCACGCAGGCCGAGCTCGAGGAGCAGCATCAGGCGATCTTCGACTTCGCCGTGAAGCTCTCGCAATCGCCGCCCGCGGCCGGCGCGGCGGAGCTTGCGGCATTGCGCGAGGTCGGCCTGTCCGAGGTCGAGATCCTCGACCTCATCCTCTCTGCCTCGATCTTCGGCTGGGCCAACCGGCTGATGCACACGCTCGGAGAGCCGGTGGCGGACTAGAGCCGGATCAGTCCCCGCGCAGCTCCCGCTGGAGCTGCACGGCGGAAAGCCGGCCAAGGTCGAGCGCCGGCAGCAGATCGTTCTCGGCGCGGAAATTCCGGGCGCAGATCGCGTCGAACAGGGCGATGCCGGCCTGATGCAGCGGCAGCGCCACGCCGGCGACCTGCCCCAAGGCCTCGAGCGGCACCAGGCCGAAGGGCACGTCCTCGGTAATGAAGCGGGTGTCCAGCGTCTTGGGGCCGAGCAGCTCCGGGCGGTTCCTGTAGACGGCCGCCGCCATCTCGCCGACCGGGCCCGGCGCCACGCCGAAGGAATGCACATAGTGGTCCTGCACGCTGCGGACCGACAGGCCGAAGGCCCCGGCCAGCGCCAGGCGCTCGACATCCATGGCATCGACGATGCGGCCGACGCCCTGGGTGATCGAGCCGTAATTGGGCCAGTCCTCGCCGCGCTCGGCACGGGTCAGGTTACCCAGCATGTTCGCGACATGGGCCGGCGGGTTGAGGTTGCTGAGCATGATCGCGAGCACATCCTCGCGCGGCTCGAAGCGATCGCCGAACAGGGCGCGGCAGGCATCGAGGCCCGCCTGCGCATGGCGAACCGGCAAGGTGGCAACGTCGAGCTTCGCCCGGATGCCCGAGACATGGACGCTGCGCGGCCCGCTCTTGCGCGCAGTCAGCGCCGTCGTCGCCCAGGCCGCGATCGGGACGTCGACGCCCCGCTCCTGCAGCAGGCGGTGCAGATGGAGCGCCGCGAAGGAGCAATGGGCGCTGATGATGACGCTCTGCCCGGCGACAAGATGTGGTGCGAGCGCATCGAGCACCGTCTTGAAGCCATTCGCCTGCACCGCGACGATGACCACCTCGGTCCCCGCGACGGCCTCGGCGCAATCGCGGGCGACGCGCAACGGCACGGCGGTTTCGAGCTTGCCGGTGACGGTCAGCGATGCATCCCCGGCAAAATCGGCCAGGGCCGCTCCGCTCGGCGACCAGATCACGGGCTCATGCCCCTGGGCGGTCAGGTAGGCGGCATAGCCGCGCCCGATTCCGCCGAAGCCGATGATGGCGACGCGCATGGCTCAATTCCCTCGGGTGATGTCAGACGACTTCGAGACCGCCCATCACATGCTTGTGGACGACGGCCTCCAGCCCGGGCTTGTCGCGCTCGCGCAGGCGTTCGACGATCTCGTAGTGCTCGCTCACCGTATTGGCGAGCAGGGCGGCGGTGTTCTTCTCGCGCGTCAACGTGACGGGCACCCGGCTGCGCAAATCGAAGATCATCGAGACGAGGTCGCGGTTCGGGCAGAATTCCAGCATCACGGCATGGAAGGCGTAGTTCGCCTCCTCCTGCGCGACCACGGTCCCGGCATTGACGGCTTCGGCGAAGGCGTCGGCGCGCAGCAGCAAGCGTTGCAGCCCCGCCTCATCGATATGCTTCAGCACCTCCGCGGCGGCCGCGACCTCCAGGATCGCGCGGATCGTCACCACATTGCGGAAGCGCTCCTTGTCGAAACTCTCGACGCGGTAGCCGCGATTGGCCTCCAGCTTGACGAAGCCCTTCTCCTCGAGCCGGTCCAGCGCCTGGCGGATGTCGAGCCGTGAGGCGCTGTACTGCGCTTCGAGATCGACCTGCTTCAGCCAGGAGCCGGCGCTGAGCCGGCCCGTGCTGATGTCCTTCTCGATCAGCTTTGCGAGTTCGCGCGCCCGCGAGGCGCTGCCGCCGGCGGCGCGCTTGCCGCCCGCCTCGCCAGCCGTCCTGCCGCCCTGCTCAGTCACCAAAACCATCGCGCCGTGTTCCAAAGACGAATCCGAGCATGTTCCCGGCCATCATCACCCGCTTTGCCGCCGGACCGCAATTCGCCTGCAGGGGTCCGGAGGTGAAGCTCACTGCCCGTGCCCGCCGATTGAGCAAAAACATCCATAGACCGAGATTGACAGATGCCAATCGTGAATTCAAGATTGGCGCCAAAGTCAAGCACAGGGGATCGTCATGCGCAACCGGGCCCACAGCCTCGCCGCCGCTCTCGCTTTCGCGATGAGCTCAACCGCCCTTCTCTCCCCCGCCTTGGCGCGCGACCTGACGATCGCGCTGTCGAGCAACGTCAACACGCTCGATCCCGACAAGTCGACGACGGTCGGTACCGACCTCAGCGTCGCCGCGCATATCTACACCCCGCTGGTCGACCGCGGCCCCGACCTGAAGCTGCGACCGGGCCTCGCCACCAAATGGCAGGCGATCGGCGACACCGCCTGGCAGTTTACCCTGCGCGAGGGCGTGACCTTCTCGAACGGCGAGAAGCTCGATGCGGAGGCCGTGAAATGGAATGTCGAGCGCGTGCTCGACCCCAAGACCGGCGCGCGCAACAAGCCCTGGTTCGCCGCGATCAACGAGGTCCGGGTCATCTCCCCGACCACCGTCGAATTCGTCACCAAGGGCGCCTATCCCGACCTGCCCGACCAGATGTCGATGTTCCTGCTGATGCCGCCGAAATGGACGCAGCAGAACAACCCCTCCGTGGCGGCGCTCGGCAGCGGCCCCTATGAGCTCGTCCGTTTCGCCAGCGGCGACCGCATCGTGCTGAAGGCGCGCCAGGACTACTGGGGCGAGAAGCCGGCCTTCGACAACGTCACCTTCCGCATCATCCCCGAGGATTCCTCGCGCATCGCCGCGCTCCAGGCCGGCGATGTCGATCTCATCACCGGCTTCCCGACCTCCGAGATCGCGCGCATCAAGGCAGGCGGCAAGGCCGAGGCCTCCTCGGTCGCCGGCACGCGCGGCATGTTCATCAAGCTCAACGGGCTGAAGGCGCCGTTCAAGGACAACCCGAAGCTCTGGCGCGCGCTCAATCTCGGCATCGACCGCAAGGCGATCAATGACGGGCTACTCGACGGCCTGGCTCAGATCAGCGCCTGCCAGCCGCTGTCCCCGGTCTATTTCGGCTACAACCCCGATCTGAAGCCCGTCCCCTACGATCCCGCCGAGGCCAAGAAGCTCTTGGCCGAGGCCGGCTTCGCCAACGGCCTGACCATGGATCTGGAAGTGCCGACCGGGCGCTACATCCAGGCTTCCGACATCGCCCAGGTCGTCGCCTCCCAGCTCGGCGAGATCGGCGTCACCGTGAAGCTGCGCGAGATGGAATTCGGCGCCTTCATGAACAAGTACATCGTCGGCAAGAATCTCGGCGACTCCGCCTATTTCGGCCTGGGGTGGCCGACGCTCGACGCAGGCGGGCTCCTGAACTTCTGGGAGAAGGAGAACCCGCAATCCTACTGGGAGAACGACAGCTTCAACGAGGATGCGAAGGCAGCCCGTTCGACCAATAATCCGATCAGGCGTCTGGGACTCTATCGCAAGCTGACCAAGCAGCTTTGCGAGGATTCGCCCTCGATCTTCATGTTCTTCACGCCGATCACCTACGCCCAGTCCAAGAGCATCGCCTGGCAGGCGCGCGGCGACGACTGGGTCCGCGCGATCGACATCAAGACGCGCTGAGCGCCCCTCGAACGACCCGAGCGGCGGGCCTCATCGGCTCGCCGGCAGCGGAGCCTTGCCTGAATTTCCGATCAACCGGATCGCGACAAAGTCATGACCGTTCAAGACGAAACCACCCTGAAGCTGCGCGTCGGCGTCGATTCCGGCGGCACCTTCACCGATGTCTGCATGTTCGACGAGACGCATGGCGAGATCCATGTCTGGAAGGTGTCGAGCACGCCGCAGGACCCTTCGCTGGGCATCGCCGGCGGCATCGAGCAGGGCGTCGCAGAGGTCGCCAAGGCGACGGGGCAGAAGGTCGACGTCGTCTATTTCGGCCATGGCACGACGGTCGCGACCAATGCGCTGATCGTCGGGCGCGGCGCCGAGACGGGCCTCATCACCACCAAGGGCTTCCGCGACGTGCTGGAATTGCGCCGGCAGAAGCGCGATTCCCTCTACGACATCCAGACGCAGAAGCCGCGCATCCTGGTGTCGCGCGACAAGCGTCTCGAAGTCAGCGAGCGCGTGCGCTTCGACGGCAGCATCCACACCCCGCTCGACGAGGAGGAGGTCCGTGCCGCCGCCCGCAAGCTGAAGGCCGATGGCATCACCACGGTCGCCGTCTGCTTCCTGTTCTCCTTCGTCGAGCCGGCGCATGAGAAGCGCGTCAAGGAGATCCTGGCCGAGGAGATGCCGGGCGCCTTCGTCTCGATCTCGCATGAGGTCGCCCCCGAGTTCCGCGAGTACGAGCGGCTCTCGACCACGGTCGTGAACGCCTATCTCGGCCCGATCATGAAATCCTATCTCTCGAAGCTGCAGCCGCGGCTGGCCGAGATCGGCATCGACGCCCATCCGCATCTGACCCAGTCGAATGGCGGCGTGATCTCGTCGGAGGTGGCGCAGAACTTCCCGGCGCGCACCGTGCTCTCGGGGCCGGCGGCCGGCGTCATCGGCGCTTTGTCCGTTGGCGGCCTTTCCGGCTTCGACAACATCATCACCTTCGACATGGGCGGCACCTCGACCGACGTCTCGCTGATCGACCGCGGCCGGCCGCAAATGTCGAACGATGCCGTCGTTCACGGCTATCCGCTGAAGCTGCCGATGCTCGACATCCACACCGTCGGCGCTGGCGGCGGCTCGATCGCCCATATCGATGCCGGCGGCCTGCTCAAGGTCGGCCCGCGTTCGGCCGCCGCCGATCCCGGCCCGGTCTGCTACGGGCGCGGCAACGAGGAGCCGACGGTCACCGACGCCAATGTCGTGCTGCAGGTGCTGAACCCGACGCATCTCCTGAATGGCCGCATGAAGATCGACCAGGCCCGCGCCAAGGCGGCGATCGGGCGCCTCGCCGACCAGCTCGGCCTCGGCGTCATGGAGACGGCCCAGGGCATCATCAGCGTCGTCATCGCCAATATGGCCAAGGCCATCCGCGTGATCTCGGTCGAGCGCGGCTATGATCCGCGCGACTATGTCATGCTCGGCTTCGGCGGCGCCGGCCCGATCCATGCCGCCCGGCTCGCCCGCGAGCTGGAGATCCCGCGCCTCGTCGTCCCGAAATATCCGGGCATCATGTGCGCGCTCGGCCTGCTGCTCACCGATTTGCGGACCAATCTCTCGCTGACGCGGCTCCTGCCTCTGAGCGAGGCCGGTGCGCCGGGCATGGAGAGCGGCTTCGCCGGCCTCGAGGAGCGCGGGCAGGACTGGTTCGCGCAGGAGGCGATCCCCGAGGAGCGCCGCTCGCTGATCCGCTCGGTCGACATGCGCTATGGCGGCCAGGGCTACGAGCTCACCGTGCCCTGCCCCGCCGGCCCGATCGACGCGGCCGCCCTCGTCACGCTGCGCGCGGAGTTCGAGCGCATCCACAAGCAGGTCTATGGCTATGTCGCCGCCGAGGAGCCGGTGCAGGTCACGACGCTGCGCATCGAGGCGGTCGGCCTCGTGCCCAAGGCCGACCTCAAGGCCTATCCCCCGGCCTCCGGCACGAGCAATGTCGCGATCACCGGCTGGCGCGAGGTCTGGCTGCCGGAAGCCGGCGGCTTCACCAACTGCCCGATCTATGACCGCGCCTTGCTCGGCCCGGGCCATGAGATGACCGGTCCCGCCATCATCGACCAGATGGATTCGACCACGCTCGTCCTGCCCGGACAGGTCGCGACGGTCGATGCCCATCTCAACCTCATCATCGAGGGCTGACCATGCTGGACAAAGCCAAGACGCAGCTCGACCCGATCACCGTCGAGGTCATCGGCAGCGCGCTCACCACCATCGTCGAGGAGATGGGCAAGGCGATCATCCGCGCAGCCTACTCGACCAACATCAAGGAGCGGCAGGACTGCTCGACCGCGCTGTTCGACGCCGCCGGACGCACCATTGCCCAGGCCGAGCATATCCCGGTGCATCTCGGCTCGCTGCTCGGCATCGCCGAGCACGTCTTCAAGAACCACGATCTCTCGACCGTGCGCCCGGGAGACGTCTTCGTCGGCAACGACGCCTATACCGGCGGCGGCACCCATCTCAACGACATCGTCTTCCTGGAGCCGATCTTCCATGGCGACAAGCTCGTCGCCTGGGTGACGAACCTCGCCCACCATTCCGATTTCGTCGATCGCGGCCACGCCCATATCTTCCAGGAGGGCCTGCGCATCCCGCCGGTCAGGCTCTATCGCGAGGGCGTGCTCCAGGAAGACCTGATGCAGCTCATCCTGCTGAACTGCCAGGTTCCGCGCGAGCGCATCAACGACTTCCGCGCCCAGATGGCGGCCAATCGCCTCGGCGTGCAGCGCTACCAGGCGCTCTGCGACAAATACGGCGCCGAGACGGTGCGCGCCGCCGGCGCGCAGGTGCTGGACTATACCGAGCGGCGCACCCGCGCCGGCATCGCCCAGATTCCGGACGGCACCTACAGCTTCCGCCACGACTTCGACAGCAACCTGATCGATGGCGTGATGGACCTGAAGGTGGTGATCGAGGTCAAGGGCGACGAGATCTTCATCGACTTCCCCGATGCGCCCGAACAGGTCCGCGCCCCCATCAACATGGTCTATACGGCGCTGCTGGCGACGGTGTATTTCGCCGTGAAGGCGATCGTCGATCCCGATCTGCCGGCCAATTCCGGCTTCCACCGGCCGATCCATGTCTCTGCGCCGCTGGGCTCGGTGCTGAACTCGACGCCGCCGGCCGCCGTCTACAGCCGCACCGATATCGGCCAGCGCCTCGTCGACATGATCTTCGCCGCGCTCGCCGATGTCGTGCCCGAGCGGATCGCCGCGGCCTCGACCGGCGGCACGCTCCTGACCACCAGCGGAATCCATCCGCGCACCGGCCGCTTCTACGTCTATAACGAGATGCATGGCGGCGGCATGGGCGCGCGCGCCGACAAGGACGGGCTCGACGGCGTGCAGGTGAACACGACCAACACGGCCAACCTGCCGATCGAGGCGCTCGAGATCGAGCACCCCGTCATGGTGAAGTGCTACGAGCTGGTGCAGGATTCCGGCGGCGCGGGCGAGTATCGCGGCGGCATGACGCTCAGGCGGCGCGTCGAGATGCTCGACCACACCGCCCGCATCTCGGCCGGCGGCACCAACAGCATCGTGCCGCCCTTCGGCCTCAAGGGCGGCCAGGACGGCCTGACCGCGCGCGTCGAGCTCTCGCCCGGCGCCAAGCCGCTCGACCGCCGCGCCGGCATCCTGCAGCCGGGCGAATGGGTCGGGATGGTGGCGGCTGGCGGCGGCGGCTTCGGCGACCCGAAAAAGCGCGACCGCGCGCTGGTCGAGCGCGACCTGCGCGAGGAGCGGATCTCGCGCGAGGCGGCCGTGGAAATCTACGGGCTGAAGCTCTGAGGATCGTCTGACGATGGAGGCCGCCGGATGCCGCGCCACCTGACCTCCCGCCTCGGCGAAGGCCTGATCGCGATCTGGGGCGTGGTCACGATCGTCTTCGTCGTCTCGCGGCTGCTCGGCGACCCCGCCGTGCTGCTGCTGCCGATCGGCGCGACGGAAGCGCAAATGCAGGAGCTGCGCACGCAGCTCGGGCTCGACCAGCCACTGCTCCAGCAATATCTGACCTTCCTCCTCCATGCGCTGAAGGGCGATTTCGGCCAGTCCTTCCAGTTCGCGCGCCCGGCGCTCGACGTCGTACTCGAAAGGCTGCCGGCCACGGCCCTGCTCGCCGGCTGCGCGCTGGCGATCGGCGTGCTGATCGGCGGCATGGCCGGCGCGCTCGCCGCGATCTATCGGGGATCCGCGATCGAGGGGCTGGTCCTGCTCGTGGCGCTGCTCGGCCAGGCGACGCCCTCCTTCTGGCTCGGCATCATGCTGATCCTGCTCTTCGCGGTGCAGCTCGGCTGGTTCCCGACAGGCGGCTACGGCGAATGGCAGAACCTTGTCCTGCCCTCGGTGACATTGGCCTGCTTCACCACGGCCAGCATCGCGCGCCTGCTGCGCTCCTCCATGCTCGACGTGATGCGCGACGACTATGTCCGCACGGCCTATGCGAAGGGCCTCGCCCCCCGCCGCGTCTATATCTGGCATGTCGGCCGCAACTCGCTGATCCCGGTCATCACCATGACCGGCATCCTCGCAGGCGAGCTTCTCGGCGGCGCCGCCGTGACCGAGACCGTCTTCGCCTGGCCGGGCGTCGGGCGATTGATCGTGCAGGCGATCGAGACCAAGGATTTCCCGGTCGTGCAGGCCGGCGTCGCCGTGGTCGCCACCATCTTCGTCCTGGTCAATCTCCTGGTCGACCTGCTCTACACCCTGATCGACCCGCGCATCCGGCAGGAATCATGAGGCTGCTCTCGTTCCTGCATCGCCAGCGCGCGAACTGGCTGGGCCTGCTCGGCGCCGCCTTGCTGGTGCTCCTGCTGGTGCTGGCGCTCGCCGGGCCCTGGCTCGGCCTGCCCGACCCGACGCGCGGCGATCTGAAGGCCCGGATGATGGCGCCGACGCTCTCCTGGGCCGGGCTGGGCGCCCACCCCTTCGGCACCGACCAGCTCGGCCGCGACATCCTGAGCCGCATCATCGCCGGCAGCCGCGTCACCCTGACCATCGCGGGCTCGGCCGTGATCCTCGGCGGCATCGTCGGCGTGTTTCTGGGCCTCGTCGCCGGCTATTTCGGTGGCTGGTACGACCGCATCCTGATGCGGCTGGTCGACATTCAGCTCGCCTTCCCGCTGATGTTGCTGGCGCTTCTGGTCGTCGCCGCGCTCGGCCCCAGCCTGCACAACCTGATCGCCGTGCTCGCCCTGACCAGCTGGGTCCGCTATGCCCGCATCGTCCGGGCGCAGGTCCTGACCGTCCGGGAGCGCGAATTCGTCCAGGCGGCGCTCGCCATGGGCGCAGGCCATGCCCGCCTGCTCTTGCGCCACATCCTGCCCAACGTCCTGACGCCGGTCTTCGTCGTCGCGACGCTGGAACTCGCGCGCACCATCGTGCTCGAAGCCGGCCTGAGCTTCCTCGGCCTCGGCATCCAGCCGCCCTCGCCGAGCTGGGGCCGGATGCTCGCCGACGGGCGCACCTATATCGCCAGCGCCTGGTGGATCATCACCCTGCCCGGCCTCGCCCTGATGCTCACCGTGCTCAGCGTCAATCTCTTGGGCGACTGGCTGCGCGACTGGCTCGATCCGCGCGCCGACCGGCACTGACCGCATGCGGCGCGCGCCGCCGCGGCAACCGAAGGCCGGCGTCAGGCCCAGCTCTTCGCCAGATCGTCGATGAAGCTCGTCGCCGTCGCCTTGGCTTCGTTGGCGAAGTCCGCGATCAGCGGGACGTTGCGGGCGTCGCGCGCGAAGCAGACCAGAAAATCCAGCGGGATGGTCGGCTCGAACGGACGCACCACGACCTGCTTCTCCACGCCCGCGATGAAGAGCGGATGCACCAGCGAGACCCCGAGCCCCGCTGCGACGAAATGGCAGAGCGTCGAATTGGAGTCGGCAGTCAGGACGACATGGGTCCGGACATTGTAGCTCTCGAACATGCTCGCGACCTTCTGCCCGGTATAGGTCTCGGTGTTGAAGGCGACGAAGGGAACGTCGTGCAGGTTCTCCGGCCGGATGACCTTCAGCGCCGCGAGCGGATGGTCCATCGGCATGATGCAGAGCAGCGGATGCTCGAAGAGCGGTTCGGTGACGATGTAGGGGTTCGCGGCGCGGGCCGTGACGATCCCGATGTCCAGCACGCGCGTCAGCACGTATTCGGGAATCCATTGCGAGCTCGGCGACTTGACCATGCAATAGACATTGGGATTGCGCTTGAGGAAGCTCATCGTCGTGCGCTGCATATAGGCGCCGCTCAAAGCGGGGATGGCCCCGATCACCAGCCGCCCCTGATCCTCGCGCTTGATCAGACCGATCGCGCTTTCGACCTGGCGCATCCCCACGAAGATCCGCGCGACCTCCTCATGCAGGCGCAAGCCCTGCGCCGTCGGGAACAGCCGCCCCTTGTAGCGGTCGAAGAGCTTGAGGCCGTTGTCTTTTTCGAGCTGCATCAAGAGCTTGCTCGCAGCCGGCTGCGAGATATAGAGCGCCTCGGCGGCCCGGCTGACCGTGCCGTGCTCGATCAGCGCCTTGAAGATCTCGATCTGACGAAGATTGATCGCGCGCGGCATGCTATAACCTTGGGAATAGAGTGCTGCCGAATTTCTATTGGACATAATACCATACCCGTCCCTAGCGTCGTCAACACGGCGGAACAGATGGCTGGGACGTTGCAGGGCCAATTCCGGAAAGACCGGCCCCTTGGCGGCCGCCTCGCGCTCGCCGCCGCAATCGCCGATCTCGGCGCGAAAGCGCTCCGGCCCGCGACACCGTCGGGCCGACCGGATGACCATGAGGGGTAATGGCGGCATGTATCGCATCGGCGTGGATGTGGGCGGAACCTTCACCGACTTCGTGATGGTCGATACCGAAGGCGGCCCGACCGCCTTCCACAAGGTGCCTTCGACGCCGGACGATCCTTCGCGCGCCATCGCCTCGGGCATCGTCGAGATGTTGGAGCTCAACGCGGTCTCGCCGGACGATGTCGGCTATGTCGGCCATGGCACGACCGTCGCCACGAACATGGTGATCGAGCGCCGCGGCGTGCCGACCGGGCTCCTGACCACCCGGGGTTTCCGCGACGTCCTGGCCATCGGGCGCCAGACCCGGCCCTCGCTCTTCGACTGGTCGGTGCGCAAGCCCGAGGAGCTGGTCGAGAGGCATCGCCGGGTCGAGGTCGAGGAACGCCTCGACAAGACCGGAACGCCACTGACCGCGCCCGATCTCGAGGCGGTGGAGACACTCGTCGTCCAGCTGCGGGACAGCGGCGTGAAGGCCATCGCCGTCGGCTTTCTGCACTCCTACCGCAACCCGGCGCATGAGCGCGCGGTCCGCGACCTGATCGCACGCGTCGCGCCGGATCTCTACGTCAGCATCTCCTCCGAGGTCGTCGCCGAGTTCCGCGAATATGAGCGCTTCTCGACCACGGTCCTGAACGCCTATGTCGGCCCGCGCACCCAGAAATACCTGCACCGCCTGCGCGAGAAGATCGCGGCCTGCGGCATCCGCGTCGAGCCGCTGACCTTCCATTCCAATGGCGGGCTCCTGCCGGTGCAGACCGTCGAGGAATTGCCGGTGCTCACCTGCCTGTCGGGGCCGGCGGCAGGCGTGATCGGCTCGGCCCGGATCGGCGCCGAGATCGGCGAGAGCGAGATCATCACCTTCGATGTCGGCGGCACCAGCACCGACGTGTCGCTGATCACCGGCGGCCGGGCGCAGTTCACCTCGAGCCGGCTTGTCGCCGGCCACCCGGTGCGGATGCCGATGGTCGACATCCATGTCATCGGCGCCGGCGGCGGCAGCATCGCGCGGCTGGACGATGCCGGGGCGCTGAAGGTCGGGCCGATGAGCGCGGGCGCCATGCCGGGGCCGATCTCCTATCTGCGTGGGGGCACCGAGGTCACGCTGACCGACGCCAATATCGTGCTCGGCCGGCTGAACCCGGTCGCCCTGCTGGAAGGGCGGATGAAGGTCGATCGCGGCCTCGCCTATGCGGCGATCCGCAGCCAGATCGCCGACCCGCTCGGGCTTTCGGTCGAGGAAGCCGCCTACGGCATCGTCAGCATCGCCACCGCCAATATGAGCCGGGCGATCCGCTCCGTCTCGATCGAGCACGGGCATGATCTCGGCGCCTTCACGCTCTTCGCCTTCGGTGGCGCGGGGCCCTTGCATGCCGCTGACGTCGCGGAGGAATGCGGACTCGACAAGATCGTCGTTCCGCAGGAGCCCGGCACGCTTTGCGCGCGCGGCGTCCTGCTCTCCGATCTCAGCCGCGACTATGTGCGCACGGCCCTGATCCGCGTGAGCTCGGAGAGCTGGGCCGACCTCGTCGCGCTCGGCGCCGAACTCTCCGAGGTCGGCCGCGCCTGGCTGGCGACGGAGGCGATCCCGCATTCCGGCCAGGAGCTGCTCTTCACGCTCGATGCGCGCTATCGCGGCCAGAGCCACTACATCCCCGTGCCGCTCGACGATCTGCGGAGCGACCTGCTCGACGATTTCGTCGGCCGGTTCCACCGCGCCCATGCCGACCAGTTCGGCTACAGCCTGGACGGGCGCGACATCGAGGTGGTCAATGTCCGGCTCAAGGCGGTCTGCCATGTCAGGAAGGGCGAAAGCGCGGCACCAGCGACCGGCACCTCGCTCGACGCCGCGCGGATCGAGACGCGCCAGGTCTATTTCGGTCCTGATCGCGGCTGGGTCGAGACGCCGATCTACCGGCGCGCGCTCCTGCCCGCCGGCATCCCGTTCGCGGGGCCGGCGATCGTCGAGGAGATGAGCGGCACGACGGTCATCCTCCCCAGCCAGAGAGCCGAGGTCGACGGCCTCGGCAATATCCATATCGCGCTCGAGCGTTGAGGATCCGACCATGCCGATGCCCGTCAAAGCCGCCCCGTCGATCGCGGGTTTCGATGCGATCGCGATGGAGGTCTTCGCCAATCGCCTGCTCTCGATCACCGAGACCATGGCGATCAACATGATGCGCTCGTCCTTCTCGGCGCAGATCAAGGAACGCCGGGACTTCTCCGTCGGGCTGTTCGACGGGCAGGGCCGGCTGGTCGCACAGGGGACGCATATCCCGGTCCATCTCGGCTCGCTGATGGGCGTCGTCGAAGCCTTGCTGGCGCGCTATCCGCGCGCCGAAATCCGCCCGGGCGACGCCTTCATCTCGAACGACCCCTACGCGGCCGGCGGCACGCATCTCCCCGACATCGCCATCGCGACGCCGGTGTTCCACGGCGAGGAGCTGATCGCCTTCGTGGTCAATATCGGCCACCATACCGATGTCGGCGGCGCCGTGCCCGGCTCGGTCTCGCCGACGGCGCGCTCGATCTTCGAGGAGGGCCTGCGCATCCCGGCGATGCGGGTCAGCCGCCAGGGCGAGGTCGACGAGGACCTCCTCAACCTGATCGCGCTGAATTCGCGCCTGCCGGAGGAGCGCCTGCTCGATCTGCGCGTCCAGGTCGCCACCAATGAGCGCGGCTGCGACGCCGCGCTGGAACTGGTGCGCCGCATGGGCGTCGACGGTTTCAAGGCGCGCATCCGCGACCTGCTCGCCTATACCAAGCGGCGGCTGGACCTGCGCATCGCCGGCCTCGCGGAAGGCCCGCCCAGCCGCTTCACCGCCTGGCTCGACGATGACGGCCTGCCCGATGGCGAGATGGTGCCGCTTTGCGCCGCCGTCAGCGTCGAGAACGGCAAGCTGGTGATCGACTTCGCCGGCAGCGGGCCGGAGGCGCGCGGAGCGATCAACATTGCCCCGAACGCCCTGCGGGCCACGGCCTATTACTGCGTCAAGGCGCTGCTCGATCCCGAGCTGATGGCGAATTCCGGCATGATGGATTCGATCGTCCTGCGCGCGCCGGAAGGCAGCATCGTCAATCCGCGCTCGCCGGCCCCGGTGGGCTCGCGCACCATCGCCTGCCAGCGCCTGGCCGGCGCGATCTTCGGGGCCTTCCAGCCGCTCGTCGATCCGGGCACCCGCATCGCCTCGGCCTATGACGTGCTGCCCTCCTTCAGCGTCTCCGGCCACCGCCCCGAGAACGGCAGCTTCTACATCTGCGGCGAGACGGTCGGCGGCGGCGGCGGCGCCCGCTGCGACGGCGACGGCATGGACGGAATCCATGTCCACGTGACCAATTCGCTCAATCTCCCGACCGAGGCGCTGGAGAACGAGTTCCCGCTCCATGTCGAGGAATACGCCTTCGTGCGGGACTCGGCCGGCTGCGGCCGGTGGCGTGGCGGCATGGGTATTGCCCGCACCGTGCGCGCCCTGCACGACAGGACGAATCTCGAAGCCCGCTCCGACCGGCACAAGGCCGGAGCGCCCGGCGCGGAGGGCGGCCTGACCGGCGGAAAGGGCCGCGTCACCCGCAACCCCGGAACCGGGCGCGAGCAGGCGCTGCCCTCGAAGATCGCCCAGCTTCTCGTCGATGCCGGCGAGACCATTCGCATCGCGACGCCCGGCGGCGGCGGCTTCGGCGATCCGGCGCAGCGGCCGGCCGCCCTGATCGCGACCGATCTGCTCAACGAGATCATGACCGAGGACCACGCCCGCGCCGGATATGGCGACGCGCTGGTCGATGCCGCGCTGGCGCTGCTCAGGGACGGGCGGAGGCGCTCGGCGGCCTAGATCGCGACAAGGATCGAAGCCAGCGCACCCCTGCGACAATCGACGGGGGTTGAATCGATCCGGCGCAGGCGGCCTAATCGCCGGCCCTAACGGCAAGGAGGAATCCAATGCGACTGGCGCTCGCCATCATCACCTTGGCTCTGACCGGCTGCAACAGCACGCCCCAGTCCGATCACCCCGCCCGCGACCTCACCGTGGGAACCGCCCAGTGCTCGAAGTTCAAATGGGGCACCTCCGAGATGGCGCAGTGCCTCGACAACGCCGCCAGAAGCCAGTCCGCCACCAGCCGCACCGGCGGGACCGACAACAGCGGCTGAAGGCGTTTGCCGCGCTCCGGGAAGCCCCGCCCTCGCCCCTCCACGCGGCGCCGAGCGCCCTGGCGTCGCATCATGGCAGATGAACGAAGGCGAACGATTTCGTTCAGCCTGCGTTCCAATACCGAGGGCTTTAATGCCCGACAGCAGAAAGGGAGATTCCCATGCGTCGGTATTCAGTTTTGGCAGCGGCCATCCTTGGCGCCGCTTCGGTCATGGCGGTGGCGCCGATGGCCCGGGCAGGCGAAGCGCTGCCGCAGGTCCTGGCCCAGCAGCTCGACCAGCAGCCGCTTCACTTCGCGATGACCGAGGCGAAGCGCGAGCGGTTGATGATCATGCAGGAGACCATGGCGCGCCAGCGCTATTATGGCCGTGGCGACGGCTATGGCTATGGCCGCGGCTATGGCTATGGTCGACGCTATGGCGGCCCGCCGCCCTGGGCGCCCGCCTATGGCTATCGCCGTCATTATTACGACGATCGCTGGTGAGATGCCCGCAGAGTCCCTTCGTCACGGCCTCTGTCGCACCGGACCGGAAAGCGGTGTCCGCTCTCCGGCAGAATCCGATGCGATGACGAGAAGATCGATCGCCACGTCACGCCCGTCAGGACGCGCGGCGATCTAGTCGGGCAGGCGATGGCCTGCCAGGAAGGCAGCGACGCTCAGCTTGTGACCGGGCTGGGCGGCGCAGTGCCGCTCGACGGCGTCGATGATGACCTCGTCCGAGAGATGAGGCAGCCGCCTGGGCGATTGCTGGCGCAGGGCATCGACCAGCCAGCGGCCGATGGCGGCATGCATCTCCGCATCCGTCGCCTCCCGCTTCATCCAGAGCTCGCAGGTGATGTAGTCCTGCAGGAACTCGCCCTTGCCCGGCTCCGCCGGCCATGCGGGCGATGGCGCACCCGTTGCCAGGATCGCGGCCAGCACCAGCCCGCGCATCGTCGTCCCTCTCATCGCCATCTCCGGAGCCCCGCCAACCGATCCCGAAGCATCGTCGCGGCGAAGCGGACACCGGCTCGCGTCAAGACGATGCGATGGGACAAGGAAGCGGAGCATGTCGCGATGCCCGTCATCGATCAAGACGGGCGCGGGTTCCGTGGAACGCGTTGAGCGACTCGCGGTATCCGTCCATCGCGTCAGCGCGCCAGCCAGCCGCCATCGACGGGTAGGACGACGCCATGGACATAGGCCGCGGCGTCCGAGGCGAGGAACACCGCCGCTCCGCCGAGTTCCTGCGGCTGCCCCCAATGGCCGGCCGGAATGCGGGCCAGGATCGCCTCGTTGCGTACCGGATCGGCCCGCAGCGCCTCCGTGTTGTTCGTCACGAAATAGCCCGGTGCGATGGCGTTGACGTTGATGCCCTTGCCCGCCCATTCGCAGGCGAGCAACCGCGTCAGCCCCGCAAGCCCGCTCTTCGACGCCGTATAGGAGGGGATGCGGATGCCACCCTGGAAGGAGAGCAGCGAGGCGATGTTGATGACCTTGCCGCCCTTGCCGTCGGCGAGCATGCGTTTCGCCACCCCTTGAGTCAGGAAGAAGGTCGACTTGAGGTTCACATCCATCACCGCGTCCCAATCGGCCTCGGTGAAATCGAGGGCGTCGGCACGGCGGATGATGCCGGCATTGTTGACGAGGATGTCGAGGCGCGAGCCGTCGGCCTTCGCTGCCGCCTCGGCCTCTTCCACGATCCGCGCAATCGGCTCCAGCGTCGCGAGGTCGGCGGCGATCTCGTGGAAGGGCTGACCGGTCGCCCCGACCAGCACCTTCGTCTCCGCCATGCTCGAGCGGCCGACCGCGACGATGCCGGCGCCGGCCTGGGCGAGCGCGACCGCGATCGCCTGGCCGAGGCCCGTATTGGCCCCGGTGACGATCGCGGTCCGGCCGCCCAAATCAAACGGTGAGCGCATCAGCGCAGATCTCCGGTCGCGACCATGTCCATGTCGGTATAGTCGACATTGTCGCCGCCCATGCCCCAGATGAAGGAATAGGCCTTCGTGCCGACGCCGGAATGGATCGACCAGCCGGGCGACAGGATCGCCTGCTCGTTGGCGACGACGAGATGGCGCGTCTCCTGCGGCTCGCCCATCAGATGGAAGACGCGGGCATCCGTGGGAACGTCGAAATAGAGATAGATCTCGCAGCGCCGGTCATGGACATGCGCCGGCATGGTGTTCCAGATGCTGCCTTCGTCGAGGGTGGTCACGCCCATCACGAGCTGGCAGGTCTCGCAGACGCCAGGGATGATGTACTGGCGGATGACGCGCTTGTTGGCCGTTGCCTGCTCGCCGAGCGCGATGGTCTTGGCATCAGCCTCCCGGATCACCTTGGTCGGGTGCACGGCATGGGCCGGGGTCGAAAGCAGGTAGAACTTGGCGGGATTGCCGACATCGTCGCTGGCGAAGGCGACCTCGCCCGCTTCCTTGCCGACATAGAGCGCATCGCGCTTGGCGAGCAGGTAGTCCTTGCCGCCGACAGAGACCTTGCCGGGGCCGCCGACATTGACGATGCCGAGCTCGCGCCGCTTCAGGAAGGCATCGGTGCCGACCGCCTTGGGCGTCGGCAGCACGACGGCTTTGCCCACCGGCATGGCGCCGCCGACGATGACGCGGTCGAGATGGCTGTAGGTCAGCTTGATCTCGCCGGGAACGAACAGCGTCTCGATCAGGAAGTGGCGCCGCAGCTCCGCCGTGTCGAAGCCCTTGACGGCCTCGGGGTGGGAAACCTGGCGAATCTCGATGGTCATGGTCGGTCCTTCAGTGGAACAGGCGCGGCAGCCAGAGCGACAGGCCGGGCACATAGGTGACGAGCAGGAGCACGGCGATGCTGGCGCCGTAGAACGGCCAGATCGTGCGCATGGACTCGCCGATGGAAATGCGGCCGATGGCGCAGGCGACGAACTGCACCGAGCCGACCGGCGGGGTATTGAGCCCGATGCCGGCGTTGAGGATCAGGATCACCCCGAAATGCACGGGATCGACGCCGAAGGCCTTCACCACCGGCAGGAAGATCGGCGTGCAGATGATGATCATCGGCGCCATGTCCATGAAGGTGCCGAGCACCAGCAGGATCAGGTTGACCATCAGCAGGATGGTGATCGGGTTGTCCGACACTGCCTTCATCGCGGCGATCGTCGCTTGCGGCACCTCGAGGAACGCCATCAGCCAGCCGAAGGCGCCGGCCGTGCCGATGACCAGAAGCACCATCGCCGTGGTCCGCACCGCGCCCAAGGTCGCCTCGACGAAGGCGGTCCAGGTCAACTGGCGATAGACGAAGATGGTGACGAGGATCGCGTAGACGACGGCGACGCAGGAGGATTCCGTCGCGGTGAAGACGCCGGAGCGGACGCCGCCGAAGATAATGCCGATCAGCAGGATGCCGGGCAGAGCCAGCACGACATAGCGCCCGACCGTCGCGAAGCCGGGGAAGGGCTCGCGCGGATAGCCGCGCTTCACCGCGACCGCCCAGGCCGCGACCATCAGCGCGGCGCAAAGCAGCAGGCCCGGCACGACACCGGCCGTGAAGAGGTCCGCAATCGAAAGATTGCCGCCGGCCGAAAGCGAATAGATGATCATATTGTGCGAGGGCGGGATCAGCAGGGCAATGATCGCCGCATTCGCGGTGACGTTGACGGCATAGTCGGCGTCGTAGCCGCGCTTCTTCATCTGCGGGATCATCAGCCCGCCGACGGCGGAAGCATCGGCCACGGCCGAGCCGGAGATGCCGCCGAACAGCGTGCAGGTGACAACGTTCACCTGGCCGAGCCCGCCGCGCAGATGGCCGACGAGGCTCGCCGCCATCTGGATCAGGCGCTCGGCGATGCCGCCGCGGATCATCAAATCGCCGGCATAGATGAAGAACGGGATCGCCATCATGGCGAAGGCGTTCATGCCGGAATTCATCTGCTGGAAGACGACGACCGGCGGCAGGCCCATATAGGCGACGGTCGCGACCGAGGCGATGCCGAGGCAGAAGGCCACGGGTACGCCGATCAGCAGCAGAACCGCGAAGACGCCGAAGAGAATCCAGAGTTCCATCGCTCAGGCCTCCTGGCTTTCGCCGAAATGCACGAAGCCGAGCGGGGCCTGTTCCTCGCCGGTGGTGAAGAGCAGGAGCTTCTCCAGCGCGAACAGGGCGATCAGCGCGCCGCCTGCCGCGATCGGCACATAGTCCCAGCCGCGGGATATGCCGATGATCGGCATACGATCGGCCCAGGTGCCGGCGGCGAGCTGCCAGCCGTAGCCGAGCATGGCGAGCCCGAAGGCGCAGACCAGGCCCTCGCCCAGCACGATCAGCGCGGCCCGCAAGGGCGGCGGCGACATCACCAGCCCGACCTCGAAGCCGAGATGGTCGCTCTCGCGCACGCCGACCGCGGCGCCGAGCAGGATGAACCAGGACATCAGGAAGAGCGATCCGGCCTCGACCCAGATCGGCGTGTCGTTGAGCACATAGCGGCCGAACACGCCCCAGGCGACCATCACGGTCATCAGGACGAGGCCGGCCCCGGCCGCGATCAGCGCGAACAGGCTGAGCTTGGCGTCGAGTCGTGTCAGGAAAGCGGTGAAAGCGCGCATGAAATCTGCCCGGGCTGCTGGCAAGGGGCCGAAGACGGAGCGGCCCGAAAGCCGCCCCGTCTGAACGAGGCTCAGTTCACCGCCTGGATCGCGGCCACCATCTCCTTCAGCTTCGGATCGGTGACGAACTTGTCGTAGACCGGCTTCATCGCGTCGATGAAGGGCTTCTTCTCGACCTGATTGATCTGGGCTCCGCCGGCCTTGACCTTGGCCTCGGACGCCTTCTCCCGCGCATCCCAGAGCTCGCGCATCTTGAGCACCGATTCCTTGGCGGCGGCCTTGATGATCGCCTGGTCGGCCGCGTTGAACTTGTCGAAGCTCTTCTTCGACATCACCAGCGCTTCCGGCGAGAGCGAGTGCTCGGTCACGGAATAGAACTTCGAGACCTCGAAATGGCGGGTCGATTCATAGGACGGCCAGTTGTTCTCGGCGCCGTCGATGACGCCGGTCTGGAGCGCGGAATAGACCTCGCCGAAGGGCATCGGCGTGGCGTTGGCCCCGAGCGCCGAGACCAGCGCGACGAACATGTCGGACTGCTGGACGCGGATCTTCATGCCCTTCATGTCAGCCGGCGTGTTGATCGGGCGCTTGGAATTATAGAACGAGCGGGAGCCGGAATCGTAGAGCGCGAGCCCGATCAAGTCGTGCTTCTCGAACTCCTTCAGCAGGTTGTCGCCGATCGGTCCGTCCATCGCCTTCCGCATATGGTCGACCGAACGGAAGATGAAGGGCAGGGAGGGAATGTTGGTCGCCGGGATCAGGTTGTTGAACGGCGCCATGTTGATGCGGTTGATGTCGATGACGCCGAAGCGGGTCTGGTCGATCGTGTCCTTCTCCTGGCCGAGCTGGGCCGAGTGGAAGACGTTGATCTTGATGCGCCCCTGGGTGCGCTCCTCGAGCAGCTTGCCCATGTAGCGGACCGCCTCGACGGTCGGGTAGTCGGTCGGATGGATGTCGGCGGAACGAAGCGTCACGCCCTGGGCGAGCGCCGCCGTGGCGGTTGCGACCGAAACCGCCAGCGCGGCGGCGCCGGCAAGTAAGATGCGACGTGCGATCATGATGTTCTCTCCCTGACAAGGCCCGTTTTCGGGCCGGTTCTTCTTTGGTTGAGGCGGACTGCCGCTAGCTGGCCGGCTCCCTTTCGATCAGCCTGACGGACAGGGGTGGAACCCCGGCACAGATCGCTTCCGCGACCTGGCCGATGGCGATGGGATGGACGCCCGTCGTCGCCCCGGCGGAGACGACATCGCCCTTGGCGAGGCCGCGTCCACGGCTCGCCAGATGGTTGACGAGGAAGAGCAGGGCATCGAGCGGCCCACCATTCGGGCCGTGGCTGCGGCCGCGGCCGATGACCTCGCCATCGATCCGCATCTGCGTCTCGAAATCGGAAAGACCCTGCTCGATCCCCAGCGAGGCGCCGACGGCGATGCCGGTATTGTTGCCGAAATCGGAGATGATGGCCTGCGGCCCGATCTCGTTGATGCTCGGCAGCGGCGAGCCGGCGATCTCCATCGCGACATGCACCCCGCCGATGAAGGGCATCAGCTCTTCCGCTGTCCAGGTTTGCGGGCGCGGCGCGATATCCGCCCCGAGGACGATGCCGATCTCGGTCTCGACCGCGATGAAGCCGCCGCGGATCACGCCGACCTCGGCCGTCTCCCCCGGCGCGACGCGGTGGACGCCAGCGCCAAAAGCCGGCCCCGCCATCCGTGCGGCACCGAAACGGGCGCGCAAATCGGGATGGATCGCCGCGACCTTCCAGCCGCGCACGGGCTCGGGCCACAGCGCGATCGCCGCCTCCTGCACGGCATAGGCTTCCGCGAGATTGCCGGGCAATTCGCCGGGAAAAGCCGCGAGAGGCCGTGCCTCGCGGCGCGCTTCGTGGAATGATCGTGCGATCGTCGCGGTAAAATTCATACTTTGGGATACCGTTACCGACACTGGTATGGTAGATTATCCCATGTCGCTTCGATTGCAAGCGATTTGGAGGCTGCTTTCGTGGGTTTCGCCGAGGGTCAGACAGGGTCGAGCGCCAACCGGCTCGAGAAGGAGCTTCTGCGCGCCATCGTCGCGCTCGAGCTGAAGCCGGGCTCGCGCCTCTCGGAGCAGGAGATCGCCACCCGCTACGGCGTCTCCCGCCAGCCGGTCCGCGAGGCGCTGATCGCGCTCAGCCGGCAGAAATTCGTCGAGGTCCTGCCGCAGCGCGGCACGGTCGTCGTCAAGATCTCGGTCCAGAAGATGATGGAGGCCCGCTTCCTGCGCGAGGCGATCGAGACCGCCGTGGTCCGGCGCGCCTGCGACAGCTTCAACCTGACGAGCCGGCAGATCGTCGATCATTGCCTGGAGGCGCAGCAGCGGGCGGTCGCCAATGGCGACCACACCGCCTTTCAGCGCTTCGACGAGCGTTTCCACGTGGCGCTCGCCGAAGGCGCGGGCTGCCCGATGGCCTGGACGCTGGTCTCCAACCTCAAGGCCCATATGGACCGCGCCTGCCATCTCAGCCTGCAGAGCCCCAACGCGATGCAGGAGCTGATCGCGCAGCATCAGGCCATCGTCGCCGCGATCGACAACCGCGACGCTGCGGCGGGCGAGGCCGCGATGCGGCATCATCTCAACGAATTGCTGCGGGCGCTGCCCGAGATCGAACAGCTCAATCCCGATCTCTTCGAATAGCTGTCTTCCAATGCGAGCAGGTGGATGCGGACGCCGGCAGATGCCGGCGCTTGAGCGAACGGCCGCTCCCTGCCAAGAAGGCCGCCGCGGGTCGCGATGGCCGCGCGAAAGGGAAAAGCCTCGCATGAGTCATTTGCTGCGCACCCGTCCCGCGACCACCGACGCGATGCTCGCCGTCTTCGAGGATGCCGCGACGCTGCGGCACGCGCTGGCCTTCGAGGCCGAGCTTGCCCGCGCCGAGGCGGCCGAGGGGCTGATCGGCAAGGCCGAGGCGGAAGCCATCGCGATGCTGTGCGGCGGCATCGCCATCGACCCCGCCGCGCTCGCCACCGAGGCCGCCCTCGCCGGCACGCTCGCCATCCCGCTCGTCGCGCGCCTGCGCAAGGAATTGCCCGAAACCGCGGCCAAGGCCCTCCACAAGGGCGCGACCAGCCAGGACATCGCCGATATCGTCCTGGTCCGCCAGATCCGCGACGGCCATGCCCTGCTGCAAGCCGATCTCGCGCGAACAGCGAGCGCCCTCGCCGCCCTGGCGCGCCGCCACGCCGGAACCCCCGCCATCGGCCGCACCCTGTTGCAGGATGCCTTGCCGATCGGCTTCGGCCTGCGCATCGCGCAATGGCAGGCCGGCATCGTCGCGGCAGCGGCGCGGCTGCAAGACGAGGTCGAGCAAGGCGCCGTCCTTCAGTTCGGTGGCGCCGCCGGCACGCGCGCCGGTCTCGCCGGCCGGGGCGCGGCGGTCTCGGCACGTCTCGCCGCGGCGCTCGGCCTGCCGGATGCGCCCCCCTGGCAGGCGCGCCGCGGCGGCATCGCCGGGATCGCGGCAGCGCTGGCGATCCTCGTCGGCGCGCTCGGCAAGATGGCGCGCGATGTCTCCCTGCTGGCGCAGAACGGCGTCGGCGAAGCGCGCGAGCCGGCCGTTCCCGGCCGCGGCGGCTCCTCCGCCATGGCTCACAAGCGCAACCCGACCGGCTGCCAGATCGTGCTCTCCGCTTGCCTGCGTGCGCCCGGCCTCGTCGCCGGCATCCTCGCGGGGCTGCCGGCCGAAGAGGAACGCGGGCTGGGCGGCTGGCAGGCCGAGGGGCCGGCCCTGGCCGAACTCTTCCTGCTGGCGGCCGGCGCCACGGAAGCCATGGCCACGGTCGCGGAAGGGCTGGAGATCGACGAGGCCGCCATCGCCCGCAATCTCGAGGCCGCCGCGCTCGGCGGCGATATCGGCGAGAGCGAGAACTTGGTCGAAGCCTTGCTGAAAAAGCAGCTTTCCTCCTGAACGGCGCCTGTTTCGTCACCGAACTGCGCCGTCATCCCGGGCTTGACCCGGGATCCATGCCGGAACGGTTCAGGCATGGATCCCGGATCTCCGCTTCGCTGCGTCCGGGATGACGCGCGGAGAGAATGTTACGCCTTCGCCCGATAATCCGACGGCGAAATCCCCGCCCGCTTGGCGAAGAAGCGCGAGAAATAGGCCGGGTCGGAGAACCCCAGCCGGAACGAGATCTGCGCGACCGTCAGCGAGGTGTAGACGAGGTCGCGCCGCGCCTCGATCATCAGCCGGTCCTGGATGACGCGGGCCGCCGAATGGCCGAGCACCTCGCGGCAGCTGCGCGACAGATGCGGCACGGAGACGCCCAGCGCGCGGGCATGTTCCGTCAGCGGCTCATGGCTCTGGAAGCGGATTTCGACCCGCTCGATGAAGCGCCGCACCAGCCCGGCGCGCAGATCCTTCGCCGGCTCTCCGCCGGCCCGCAGGCCGCGCGCCGCGCGCGAAAACCAGGAGGCGAGCAGATCGGCATAGGCCGCCAGCGCGAACTCCCGGTTCGGCCGGTTGGCGCCGAACTCGCTCATCGCCAGCCGCATCAGCGTCTCCAGCGACTGCGCCTCCACGCTCTCCGGCTCGGCCTGCAGCAACGCCGGCGTGGCGAGGAGGGAGCGCGCCTCGGGCTCGGCGTCGAAGAGCCGCTTCAGCGATGTCTCGGCGACGCTGGCGACGAAACCCTCCGTGTCGACGACGAAATGGAACTCGTGGATCGTCGCCGGCGGCAGCAGCAGCGCCGAGCCCGGCTTGAGCTCGCGGTCGCGCCCGTCGATCCGGGTCCGCCCGCCTCCGCCCACGACGAGGAAGAACTGGAAGAGCTGGTGGTGGAAATGCGGCTGGATCGTCCAGCCATGCAGCGCGCTGCGGGCGACGATCGGCTCGATATGAAGCGCATCGGGAAAGCGATCCGTCAGGCGTTCGGCGTAGAGCCAGTAGGCGGGGACCGTGGCCGGCATGCGTCCTCATGATCGATTTGTCCAAGACACTGCGCGAATCCTCCATTCCGTCAAGTGTCGTCATGGCGCATAGCTTGGGGCGCGGAATGTCGGCTCAAGACCGTCATCGCCTTGGGAGGACGCGGAAATGCGCACGCAGGTCGCCATCATCGGCGCCGGCCCGGCCGGGCTTCTCCTCGGCCAGCTCCTGTCGCGCGCCGGGATCGATAATGTCATCCTGGAACGCCGCAGCCTCGACTATGTGCTCTCCCGCATCCGCGCCGGCGTCCTCGAACAGGGCATGGTCGACATGCTGCGCGAGGCCGGCGTCGCCGACCGCCTCGACCGCGAGGGGCAGGTGCATGACGGCGTCAATTTCGCCTTCGACGGCACGCTCCACCGCATCGACCTCAAGCATCTGAGCGGCGGCAAGACCGTGACGGTCTATGGCCAGACCGAGGTCACGCATGATCTCGCCGAGGCGCGCCAGGCCCTCGGCCGCACGACGATCTACGAGGCCGAGGACGTCGCGCTGCACGATATCGACACGGCCGCGCCCCGCGTGACCTTCCGGGTGAATGGCGAGGTGCAGGAATTACGTTGCGACTTCATCGCCGGCTGCGACGGCTATCATGGCGTCTCCCGCCGCTCGATTCCAGAGGGCGCACTGACCAGCTTCGAGCGCGTCTATCCCTTCGGATGGCTCGGCCTGCTCGTCGACCGCCCGCCGGCGGCGCATGAATTGGTCTATGCCCGCCACGAGCGCGGCTTCGCGCTCTGTTCGATGCGCTCGGCGCAGCGCAGCCGCTACTATGTCCAGGTGCCGCTGGAGGAGCGTGTCGAGAACTGGTCGGACGAGGCCTTCTTCGACGAATTGCGCCGCAGGCTTCCCGCCGAGGTCGCGGACGCCGTGCAGACCGGGCCCTCGCTGGAAAAGAGCATCGCGCCGCTGCGCAGCTTCGTCGCCGAGCCCATGCGCTTCGGCCGCCTGTTCCTCGCGGGCGATGCCGCCCATATCGTCCCGCCGACCGGCGCCAAGGGCCTCAACCTCGCGGCCAGCGACGTGCGCTATCTCTTCGATGCCCTGCGCGAGCATTACAATGACGGTTCGGACGCCGGGATCGAAGCCTATTCCGCCCGCGCCCTCGCCCGCATCTGGAAGGCCGAGCGCTTCTCCTGGTGGATGACGGGGCTGCTGCATCGCTTTCCGGAGCGCAGCGCCTTCGAGGAGCGCATGCAGCAGGCGGAACTCGACTATCTCGTGAGTTCGCCCGCTGCCGCGACCGCGATGGCGGAGAATTATGTCGGCTTGCCTTACTAGGCCGAAGCGGGCATGGCCTAGCCCACAGGGCCACCGCCCATAAGGCCGCCAAGACGAAAGACACCGGAGCCAACCGGGGCAATCGAGACAGTCAAGTCCAGGGGACGGATACGGGAGGGATGACGATGAAGATCAGCAGACGGAATTTCACCGGGCTGGCGGGCGCGCTGGCACTGGCCGGTACGTTCGGCCTTGGCGGCGCGGCCGCTGCCGAAACGATCAAGATCGGGATCATCGGGCCGTTCTCCGGCCCCTTCGCCCTGCAGGGCAAGAACTTCCAGGCCGGCGTCGAGGCCTGGCTCGCCCAGAACGGCAAGTCGGTCGCCGGCAACGAGATCGAAATCATCTATCGCGACCTGCCCACCGCCAACCCGCAGCAGGCCCGCGCCCTGGCGCAGGAGCTGATCGTCAAGGACAAGGTGCAATATCTCGGCGGCGTCTATTTCACGCCGGATGCGCTGGCGATCACGCCGTTGCTGAAGCAGGGCAATGTGCCGCTGGTGATCTTCAACGCCGCGACCTCTGCGATCATGACCTCCTCGCCGCTGGTCGTGCGGACCTCCTTCACCACCGGGCAGACCACGACGCCGCTCGGCAAGGCCGCCGTCGATCGCGGCATCAAGAAATTCGTCTCCGCCGTCACCGATTACGGCCCCGGCGTCGATGCCGAGGGAGCGTTCAAGAAGGCGGTCGAGGCGGCTGGCGGGCAGGTCGTCGAGACCATCCGCATGCCGCTCAACACCACCGAGTTCAGCCCGATCATGCAGCGCATCCGCGATGCCGGCGCGCAGGGCGTCTTCGCCTTCCTGCCCTCGGGCCCGCCGACGCTCGGCTTCGTCAAGTCCTTCAACGACACCGGGCTGAAGCAGGCCGGCGTCAAGCTCTTCGCCACCGGCGACCTGACGCAGGAATCCGATCTGCCGGCGCTGGGCGAAGCCGCTGCCGGGATGATCACCGGTTTCCACTACGCCACCTCGCACGATTCCGGGGCCAACCGGAAGTTCGTGGAGGCCGGCGAAAAGGCGATCGGCGGCCCCGGGCAGCTCACCTTCCCGGCGGTCGGCGCGTATGACGGCATGTATGTCATCGCGAAGATGATCGCCGCCACCGCCGGCAAGCAGGATGCCGAGAAGGCGGTCGAGGCGGTCAAGGGCCTCGCCTGGGAAAGCCCGCGCGGGCCGGTCAAGATCGACCCCGAGACCCGCCACATCACCCAGACGATCTATCTGCGCGAGGTCGCCAAGGACGCCAAGGGCAACTGGATCAACAAGGAGATCCAGAGCTTCCCCGAGCAGAAGGACCCCGGGCTGGCGAAGTAGAGCCAACGTCTCCTCGTCTGCTGCGCCGTCATTCCGGGCGCAGCGAAGCGGAGACCCGGAATCCATCGGAGGGCGCTCAGCGCGATGATGGATTCCGGATCGGCGCCGCTTTGCGGCTTGTCCGGAATGACGGTGCGTTCCGACTGAACTTCGACGAGGCCCGCAACCCGCATGCAGACCGCGCTGAGCATCGCCCTGGACGCCTTCGCCTATGGCATGGCGCTGTTCATCATCTGCATCGGCCTGTCGCTGACGATGGGGCTGATGCGGCTGGTCAATCTCGCCCATGGCGCCTTCGCCATGATCGGCGGCTACATCGCCTCCTATGCCGTGCGCAATCTCGGCCTGGGCTACGGCTTCGGCATCGTGCTGGCGGTCGTCGGCACGGTGCTGATCGCGGTGCCGCTCGAACGGCTGCTCTTCCGCCGCATCTATGACCGCAGCGAGCTCTCGCAGGTGCTGATGACGATCGGCATCACCTTCTGCGTCATCGGCATCACCAATTACTTCTTCGGCCCGACGCTGAAGACGATTCCCCTGCCGGCGGAACTGGCGCAGCCCGTCGATCTCGGCTTCCGCAGCATCGCCGGCCACCGGCTCTTCGTCATCGCGAGCGGGCTTGTCGTCGCGGGCGGGCTCTGGTTCCTGATCGAGCGCACCGGCTTCGGCATCCACCTGCGCGCCGCCGTCGAGAACGCGCCGATGTCGCGCGCACTCGGCGTCCGCACCGAATTGATCTATGCGGCGAGTTTCGCGCTCGCCATCGGGCTTGCCGCCTTCGGCGGGATGGTCGGCGCCGAATTCCTGCCGATCGAGCCCTATTACGCCCTGCGCTACATGGTGACCTTCCTGGTCGTGGTCTCCGTCGGCGGCGCCGGCTCGATTCCCGGCGCGCTCGTCGCCTGCCTGCTGCTCGGCGCCATCGACGTCACCGGCCGCTATCTCATGCCGGATTTCGGCAATTTCTTCTTCTATCTCGCGGTGATCCTCGTGGTCTGTGCCTTCCCCCGCGGCCTGATGGGACGGGCCCAGTGATGGCACAGGCTCCCGCCCCATCCGCTGCCGCTCCCCCCGCCCGCAGCCTCGTCCGCGATCTCGCCGGCTTCGCCCTGATCGCGCTTGCCGGGCTCGCGGGCTACTGGCTCTTCCCCGACAATCTCGCCTTCCTGACCCGCGTCATCTCGGTCGCCCTGCTCGTGCTCTCGCTCGACCTCATCGTCGGCTATTGCGGCATCGCCTCGCTCGGCCAGGCCGCGCTCTACGGCGCCGGCGCCTATGCCGCCGGCATCGCCTGCCTCAACGGCGTGACCGAGCCTTTCCTGCTGATCCTGGTCGGGGCCGCGGCCGGCGCCGTCACCGGCCTGCTCATGGGCGCGGTGATGCTGCGGGCGCACGGCCTGCCGCAGCTCGTCCTCTCCATCGCCATCGTCCAGCTCCTGCACGAGGCGGCGAACAAGCTCGCTTGGCTGACCGGCGGCAGCGACGGCCTCGCCGGCATGGTCCCCGCCCCGCTCTTCGGCCTGTTCGAATTCGATCT
This sequence comes from Allobosea sp. OAE752, assembly GCF_050433265.1. NCBI lineage: Bacteria > Pseudomonadati > Pseudomonadota > Alphaproteobacteria > Hyphomicrobiales > Alloboseaceae > Allobosea > Allobosea sp. OAE752. The sequence continues at coordinate 4,280 of NZ_JBNPXO010000006.1, read as the reverse complement.
CTGGGGCCGCGCCGCCTATCTCTTCGGGCTCGGCCTGCTGCTGGTCGTCTTCGTCGCGCTGAAGCTCATCGTCCGCTCGCCCTTCGGCATGGTCTGCCGCGGCCTCAAGGAAGATCCGCTGCGGATCAGCGCGCTCGGCATCTCCGCCTTCCCGGTTCTGCTCAGGATGTTCGTGATCTCCGGCGCCGTCGCCGGCGCGGGCGGGGCGCTCGGCGCCATCGCGACCCAGGTGGTGGGGCTGGACAGCCTGAGCTTCGAATTATCCGCCAATGCGCTGGTCATGTTGGTGCTCGGCGGGCTCGGCAATCTCTATGGCGCGCTGATCGGCACCGTCGTCTTCATGGCGGTCGAGCATGTCGTCGCGGCGATCAATCCGTTCCACTGGATGACGCTGGTCGGCGCGCTGCTGATCGCCATCGTGCTCTTCGCCCCCCGCGGCCTCTCCGGCACGCTCGACGAGGCCGCCCGCATCCTGACGCGTGGCCAGCGGAGGGCCGGGCCATGAGCACGGTCTTCGCGGTCGACCATCTGTCGAAATCCTTTGGCGGGCTCAAGGTCAATCACGACCTCTCCATCGCCATGACCGAGGGCGAGCGGCTCGCCTTGATCGGCCCCAACGGTGCGGGCAAGACCACCTTCGTCAACCTCGTCACCGGGCGCATCCCTCCGAGTGCCGGCACGGTCCATCTGATGGGCGAGGACATCACGCGCCTCGGCGCCGTCGCGCGGGTCAGGCGCGGGCTGGTGCGCACCTTCCAGGTGACGCGTCTCTTCCCCGACATGACCCCGGAAGAGCATGTCGTCATGGCCATCCTGCAAAGGCAGGGACATGCGACCCGCATCCTCGCGCGCTTCCACGGCAACCGTGCGGCCATGGACGAAGCCGCCGACATCCTCGCCACGCTCGGCCTGACCGATGTCGCGCGCCGCAAGGTTGTCGAGATCGCCTATGGCCAGCAGCGCCTGCTCGAGATCGCCATCGCCATGGCGCAGCGCCCGAAGGTGCTGCTGCTCGACGAGCCCGCTGCCGGCGTGCCCTCCTCCGACACGCCATTGATCGAGCGGGCGCTGGAGCGGCTGCCGGCCTCGCTTGCCGTGCTGATGATCGAGCACGATATGGATCTGGTCTTCCGCTTCGCCCGGCGCGTGGTGGTGCTGGCGGCAGGCGAATTGATCTTCCAGGGCCTGCCGGCCGATGTCGCCAGGGACGAGAAAGTCCGCGAAGCCTATCTGGGGAGCTACGCCCATGCCGGCCGCTGAGCTCGAGGTCCGGAATCTCAACGCCGGCTACGGCCAGACCCATGTGCTGGAGGATGTGTCCTTCTCCGTGCCGGCCGGCGGGCGCCTCTCGATCCTCGGTCGCAACGGCATGGGCAAGACCACGCTGCTGGCGACGCTGATGGGGCTCACCCGCCACTACGCCGGCAGCATCAGCCTGGCGGGCCAGGACGTGACGGCCCTGCGCACCACGGGCCGCGCACTCGGCGGCATCGGGCTGGTGCCGCAGACCCGCGAGATCTTCAAGGGCCTCACCGTCGAGGAGAACCTCTTCGTCGGCCTCAAGGGCCGCCCGCGACAGGCGATCGAGGAAGCCTATGCGCTGTTTCCGCGCCTGCAGGAGCGCCGCCGCAATCTCGGCTCGCAGCTCTCCGGCGGCGAGCAGCAGATGCTGGCGACAGCCCGCACCATCCTCGGCCAGCCCTCGATCCTGCTGCTCGACGAGCCGCTGGAGGGCCTCGCCCCGGTGATCTGCGACATGCTGATGGCGGCCTTCACGCAGCTCGCGGCCAGCGGCGCAATGACGATCCTCTTCGTCGAGCAGCGGCTCGAGAGCGCGCTCGACTTCGCCGAGGACGTCATCATCCTCGAACGCGGCCGGATCGTCTGGTCGGGAACTTCAGCCGCTTTGCGGGCCGATGGCGATGTCCTCGAACGCTATGTCGGCGTCGGTGGGCTGCACTGACCGTGTAGATGTCGCGCGGAACCGCGCCGTCATCCCGGGCTTCACCCGGGATGACCTGCTCCCAAAGCAGAAATTCTAGATACTGAAACGCGCTCCCGCGCGCGCCAGCCCGCCCGAGATCGCGACCGGCGTGCCGTCGGCCCGCCAGCAGGCGGCGCCGGTCAGCGTGCCGTCCGCATTGAAGGCGATGGCGTTCATGCCGCCGGCGACGCGCGGCGAACGCACGACCTTGTGGCCGCGCGCGATCAGCGCCTGCGCCACCGCTTCGGGGATCGCTTCTTCCAGTTCGAGCACGCCGCCCTCGGTCCAGACGCGCGGCGCCTCGACCGCCTCTTGCAGGCTCATGCGATGGTCGATCAGGTTGACGATCGCTTGCAGGGCCGAGGGGAAGATGCGCAGCGCGCCGGGCAAGCCGAGCGCATAGGCGATCCGGCCCTCCCGTAGCACCATCATCGGCGCCATCGAGGTGAAGACGCGCTTGCCGGGTGCGATCGAGAGCGCCCGGCCGGGATGGGGATCGAAATTGTACATGTAGTTGTTGGCGATCATCCCCGTGCCGGGGATCTGGACGCAGGCGCCGAACAGCCCGTTGATCGTCTGCGTCGCGCTGACGACATTGCCCTGCGCATCCGCCACGGTGACATGGGTGGTGTCGGCAGATTCCCCGCCCGAGAGCCCGGCCGTCCAGCTTTTCGCCCGGCCCATCTCGATCAGCGCGCGCCGCTCGGCCGCATAGCCCTTGTCGATCAGCCTCTCGACGGGAACCTTGACGAAGGCGGGATCGGCCGTCGCCACGGCGCGGTCGGCGAAGGCGATCTTCAGCGCCTCCGCCAGCAGATGCACCGCGTCGGTCGAGCCGAAGCCGAGCGCGCCGATGTCGTAGCCCTCGAGGATGTTGAGCATCTCGGCGATATGCACGCCCGACGAGGAAGGCGGCGGCGGGCCGATGATCTCATAGCCGCGATAGGAGCCCCGGATCGGCTCGCGCGTCTGCGTCCTGTAGCCGGCGAGGTCGTCCGCATCGATCAGGCCGCCCTGCTCAGCCATGTAGCCGGTCAGCGCCGCTCCCAGCGCGCCACCATAGAGCGCCGCCGGCCCTTCCTTGGCGATGAGTTGCAGGCTTTCCGCATAATCGCCCTGGACCAGCTTCGCGCCGGGCTGGAGCGGGGTTCCGCCCGGCAGCAACATCGCGGCGAGGCCGGGATCGCGGGCGAGGTCGCCGGCATTGTCCGTGATGCAGTTCGAGAGATAGGGCGTGACGGTGAAGCCGCGCGCGGCGAGCGCGATCGCCGGCTGCAACACATCCGCCAGCGGCAGGCTGCCGAAGCGCTCCAACGCCTCGCACCAGCCCTTGAGCGCGCCGGGAACCGCGACCGCCTTCGCACCGACGACGTTCTCGCGGTCGCGCGTGTCGCGCTGCTTGCCGATCTCGTCGGAGAGGCAGTCATACATGTCGGGCGTGGCGCGGCCCGGCGCGGTCGAGAGGTTGTCGATGACGCGATGGCTGCCATCGGCGAGCCGGATATGGCTCAAGCCCCCGCCGAGGATGCCGACCATCATCGGCTCGGCCACCGTCAGCGCGAAGAGCGCCGCGACCGCCGCATCGACGGCATTGCCGCCCGCCAGCAGCATCTGCGAGCCCGCCGCCGAGGCCAGCGGATGGTTGGTGACGACCATGCCGCGCGAGCCGGTGGCGGGCCTTTTCTCGCAGGTGAAATCGGCGATGCGGGGAACGGAGACGGGAGCATTCATGGCCGCAATTGAGCCTGAGTCCGGGCGAACGTCCACCCGGCTTTCCGGAAAAGGATCCTGCACCGGCCGCATGGCGAAACCCGCGCCCGTCTCGGCGCTGCCGGCGCCGGGCTTTGCCCCTGCCGCCGCTCAGGCCTCGACCGTGATGGATGGCCGTCTCGCTGCCCGTGCCGATCGAGGGCTTTTCGGGCAGGAAGAAAATTCTCCGGAAAGCTCTGCGCGCGCCAGATTGTTCCGATCAGGGGCCGCTGGCTAGAAAGAAAGAGAAGATTTTGATTTCGCTCGCGTTTTCTGCTTATCCGCTGCTGGCGGCCGACGCTCAAACCCGCTAAACAGCCCGCCGCCGGACTTTCAAGGACGATGCGATGAGCCATTTCTACGAGGAACAGGTCCTGAGCGTGCATCACTGGACGGACACGCTGTTCAGCTTCACGACGACGCGCGACACGACGTTCCGGTTCAAGAACGGGCAGTTCACGATGATCGGGCTGAAGGTCGGCGAGAAGCCCTTGCTGCGGGCCTACAGCGTCGCCAGCACGAACTATGACGAGACGCTGGAGTTCTT